>NZ_JBDJKY010000001.1:0-609105 GCF_039673075.1 Stenotrophomonas sp. TWI819
GGGGGGGGGGGGTTCCGGGCCCGGGGGGGGCTTTGGCGGCGCCAATCCTCGCCTAATTGCACTTATTGGGGGGGTTACCCGCAACCCCGCCCCCACCGGCCCACTCCCAGTCCACTCAACGGCTGACTTTCAAGCTTTCAAGCTTTCAAGCTTCCAAGCTTGCGAGCCATCACCCCTCAACAGCGACCTTCGCAGGCAACGGATCCACGTGTCCGCACGCATCGCACGTGCGCAACTCCAGCGAAGAGTGATAGCGATCGAACACCTTCGGCAGATCCGTCTCGATGTTCTCCAGCGCGAAAAACTCCTCGTACAACTTGTGATTGCACCGCTCGCAGAACCACATCAACCCGTCGCGCTCATGCGCCAGCCGCTTGCGCTCCACCACCAGGCCCACACCGCCCGGCGGGCGGCGCGGCGAATGCGGCACACCGCCCGGCAACAGAAAGATCTCGCCCGCGCGGATCGGAATGTCGCGCACCGCGCCATCCTCCTGCACCTTCAGCGTCATCTCCCCTTCAAGCTGATAGAACCACTCCGGGCCCTCGTCGTAATGGAAATCCGTGCGGCTGTTCGGGCCGCCGACCACCATCACGATGAAATCGCCGTTCTCGATCATCTTGTTGCCGACCGGCGGCTTCAACAGATGCCGGTTTTCGTCGATCCAGCCGAGCAGATTGATGGGCGAGGCAAGCATGGGCGATGTCCGTAAAAGGAAGAATCAGTCGCGCCGACCGTGGCGCGGCACGTAGGACAGGGCCTTTTCGTAGGCCGCCTGCAGCTCTTCCGGTGCGCCGACATCGATGCCCATCTCGCGCACCCGGCCGTCCTTCAGGCTGTATACCCAGCCGTGCACCATCAGCTTCTGGCCGCGTGCCCAGGCGTCCTGCACGATCGTGGAACGGCACGCGTTGACCACCTGCTCGATCACGTTCAACTCGCACAGGCGCGCATGCTTCAGCGCCGGGTCCTCGATCGCCTCCATGATCGCCGAGTGCTTCTGCGCCACGTCGCCGACATGGCGCAGCCAGTTGTCGGCCAGGCCCACGCGCGTGTTGTTCAAGCTGGCGTGCACACCGCCGCAGCCGTAATGGCCCACGATCAGGATGTGCTTGACCTTCAGCTGATCCACGGCGTACTGGATCACGCTCAGGCAGTTCAGATCGGTATGCACCACGACGTTGGCCACGTTGCGGTGCACGAAGACTTCGCCCGGTGCCATGCCGATGATCTGGTTGGCCGGCACGCGCGAATCGGAACAGCCGATCCACAGGTATTCCGGGTGCTGCTGCTTGGCCAGCTGGTGGAAGAACTCCGGGTCTTCTTTCTCGATCCGGTCCGCCCATTCGCGGTTGTTCTGCAGCAGCTTGTGGATGTCTTTCATCGTGCGGGGTCCCTGACGTCGGGTGGGGGCAAGGCGCGGCCAGGGTGGCCGCGTCGTCGCAGGAGTGGGGAGGGTCAGTCGGCGGCAGTGCCGCCCTCGCGGCGCCAGCGCATCCACTGCGCCAGCTCGCGTGATGCCGGGGCGTCCAGTGCCGACAGCGCGTCGATCACGCTGGACTGGTTGGCCTCGGGGTGGTTCTGGCTGAGCTTGAGCTTGATCTGCACCTGCGCCGGGCGGAAGCGGAAACCGACGATGCCGGCGAGCATGCGCTGTTGGCGCGGCTCGATCGGCAGCAGGTCCCAGTCGCCGCCGACCTGTGCTTCATAGTGTGCGCTCAGGCCGTCCAGCATGGCGATCAATGTGTCCGGATCGGTGGTCGGTTCCAGCACCCCGCGCAGTTCCGCCGCGGCGTAGTTCCAGGTCGGGACGCGTGCCTGTGCTTCCTTGTGTTCACCCCGTCCCTGGGGCTCACCCTGCGGGCCAGCCTTCGGCTGTCCAACGCCGTTCCTGACGGCGTTGTCCGGGTACCAGCCCGGCGACACATACGCGTGTGGGCCGTGCACCAGCATCAATGCAGGGCCGGCGTGGCCCGCCTGTGGGTTGGGCTTGGCCCAGTGGCCTTCGATCAGGATGCCGTCGGCATCGCGCCGGTACAGCACCGGCATCCGCGTGGCCTGCGGCAGGCCGTCGACCCCGGTCGTGACCAGGGTGACGAACGCATCGCGCGCCAGCAGCCGGTCCAGCCAGATCAGGTCGGTCTCGACGAAGGCGGACGGGATGAACATCGTCGGTTACGCGCGGGCGCCCAGGCTCTGGATCATGCGGCCGTGCAGTGCGTCATCGCTGTCGGCCTGTGGCGGCTGCACTTCATGCAGCGAGAAGCCGCGCACCAGGGCGTCTTCTTCATCCAGCCCGTCGTAGGCGACGAACTCGGCGTCGAACAGCTGCGAGCGTGCGGTGTCTTCGCTGTCATAGCTGAGCGTGTTGCCGTCGCTGTCCAGCACCTCGGCGGTGCCGGCCGGGCGCACGCGCAGACGGGCCCAGATCAGCGTGTTGCCGAGGCTGGCCAGGAACCACTCGTCGTGGTGGGAAGTGTCGTCGTTCATGTGATTACCATCGAAAGCAGCCAGAGCAGGGCAGCCATGCCCAGTCCAGCAAGCAGCGTAAGCAGGGAAAGCCAGGCCGGCGCGGCCAGGCCGGTCAGCGAGCGGTCGGGGCTCTGGCGATAGTCGCGGCCTAGCAGCCAGCGCAGCGCATCCGGGCGCAGAAATGCGCCCGTGCCGAAACGATCCGCCAGCGCCGGGTGGCGGTCGCGGATGTGGACCAGGGTCAGCGGCCAGAAGATCACGAAGGCACTGAACCCGGCGATCGCCACGCCGACGAAACACAGCGCGAAGAACAGGGTCATGGTTCAGTGCCTCCGTAGGTCGATCAGAATTCGGCGCTGCCCGGTGCGCGCGGGTAGGGGATCGCATCGCGGATGTTGCTCAGCCCGCAGACGTAGACCACCAGGCGCTCGAAGCCCAGGCCGAAGCCGGCGTGCGGCACCGAACCGTAGCGGCGGAAATCGCGGTACCAGCCGTAGTGCGCCGGATCCAGGCCGAACTGCGCCATGCGCGCATCCAGCACATCCAGGCGCTCTTCACGCTGGCTGCCGCCGATGATCTCGCCGATGCCCGGGGCCAGCACGTCCATCGCCGCGACGGTCTTGCCGTCGTCGTTCAGACGCATGTAGAACGCCTTGATGTGCTCGGGGTAGTTGGTCACCACCACCGGGCGGCCGATGTGTTCTTCGGTCAGCCAGCGCTCGTGCTCGGTCTGCAGGTCCAGGCCCCATTCGACCGGGAAGTCGAACTTCTTGCCCGAGTTCTGCAGCAGCTTCACCGCTTCGGTGTAGTCGATCTGCTCGAACGGGGCGTTGATGAAGCCTTCCAGCTTGGTGATCGCGTTCTTGTCCACGCGCTCGGCCAGGAAGGCCAGGTCATCGCCACGCTCATCGAGCACCGCGCGGAACAGGTACTTCAGGAACTGCTCGGCCAGGCGCGCGTCTTCGGCCAGATCGGCGAAGGCGATTTCCGGCTCGATCATCCAGAACTCGGCCAGATGGCGGGTGGTGTTGGAGTTCTCGGCACGGAAGGTCGGGCCGAAGGTGTAGACCTTGCTCAGCGCCAGGCAGTAGGCCTCGACGTTCAGCTGGCCGGACACGGTCAGGAAGGTTTCCTTGCCGAAGAAATCGCGGCTGAAATCCACCTCGCCCTTTTCGTTGCGCGGCAGGTTGGCCATGTCCAGGGTCGAGACCCGGAACATCTGGCCGGCACCTTCGGCATCGGACGTGGTCACGATCGGGGTGCTGATCCAGTTGAAGCCGTTCTGGTGGAAGAAGCGGTGCACGGCCTGGGCCAGGCAGTTGCGTATGCGGGTGACCGCACCGAACAGGTTCGTGCGCGGGCGCAGGTGCGCCACTTCCCGCAGGAACTCCGGGCTCATCGGCTTGGGCTGGATCGGGTAGGTCAGCGGGTCTTCGACCAGGCCCACGATCTCGATGTCGCTGGCCTGGATCTCGAAGGACTGGCCCTTGCCCTGGGATTTGACCAGGGTGCCGCGGGCGATCACCGAGCAGCCCGGGGTCAGGCTCTTGATGTCGTCGAAATTGGCCAGGGTGTCATTGGCCACCACCTGGATGGGGGCGAAGCAGGAGCCATCGGTGACATTGACGAAGGCAAGCGCCGCAGAGCCGCGCACCGTGCGGACCCATCCGCGTACTGTTGCCTCGCCGCCTTCCGGGATCTTCCCGGCAAGCGCATGTTCAACGCTGACCACCGTCATGACTTGAATCCTCTATTGATCGACTCGATCTCTGAACACGGAGTTTAACGGGTGCGGTGTTCGGCTTGCGAGGCATTTCTCGCGTCCCCCGGGGGCTGCGCGCCGCGTGAACCGCAGCTGCGGCCGCCGAGGCCGGGCCGCGCCATACCCTCTATAATGATCACGATCCGCTGGAGTTGCCCGTCATGGCCGTAAGCCTTACCCCTGTTGCCTTTGCCCGTGTGCAGAAGTTCGTCGAGCAGACCCCCGGTGCGCTGGGCCTGCGTTTCGGCGTGACCCGCACCGGCTGTTCCGGCTGGGGGCACATCACCGATCTGGCCCGCGATGAGCGCGAAGGCGACACCGTGTTCGAGCAGGACGGGGTCCGCATCTATGTGGATGCCGCCAGTCTGGACCTGGTCGACGGCACCGAGATCGACTTCGGCAAGCACGGGCTGAGCGAGACCTTTACGTTCAGGAACCCGAACGCGACCGCCGAATGCGGCTGCGGCGAGAGCTTCACGACCGAGGCCGACAAGGCCTGACTGCCCGCGCGCCGGGCCTGTTCAGCCCGCCCGGCTTGCCTGGAACCCCTTCTGCTGCCACAATGCGCGGCTTCCTGCCTGATTCCGGGCAGGACCCTTGCCCCACCGCGTTCACCTGCGGGGGGCTGTCCGGCCCTCAAAGGGCCACATCCGAAAGGTAAAAACACATGAGTCGTCATTACGAAGTCGTGTTCCTGGTCCATCCGGACCAGAGCGAACAGGTCCCGGCCATGATCGAGCGCTACAAGGCGCTGGTCGAGAACGGCAGCGGCACCATCCATCGTCTGGAAGATTGGGGCCGTCGTCAGCTGGCTTACCCGATCCAGAACCTGGTGAAGGCCCACTACGTCATGCTCAACATCGAGTGCGACCAGGCCGTGCTGAGCGAGCTGGTGGAAAGCTTCCGCTTCAACGACGCCGTGCTGCGCAACCTCGTCATCAAGCGTGACGAAGCTGACACCGAGCAGTCGCTGATCATGAAGAGCAAGGACGAGAAGGGTGACAAGCCCGAGCGTGGCGAGCGTCGTCGTCGTGATGACGAAGAAGGTGAAACCACCCCCGCCGCCGCTGACACCGATGCCGGCGATGACGCCGCTTCGGCCGCTTAAGGAGCACTGACATGTCCAAGTTCTTCCGTCGTCGCAAGTTCTGCAAGTTCACGGCCGAAGGTGTCAAGGAGATCGATTACAAGGATCTCAACACCCTGCGCCAGTACCTCACCGAGAACGGCAAGATCGTGCCGAGCCGCGTGACCGGTACCAAGTCGAAGTACCAGCGCCAGCTGGCAACGGCCGTCAAGCGCGCCCGTTTCCTGGCCCTGATTCCGTACACCGACAACCACGACGTCTGATGAAGGCGGGCGGCCTTCCGGTCGCCGCTTTCGCGGATCCGGCCGCCCGCGCTGTAAAGCGTCGGGCGGTTTTAAGGATTCGCCGTTCGGATATTCGGACAGCCATCCGCTGCGGGGCCTGAGCCTCGCTAACGAATACATATTTGGAGCTACACCATGAAGCTGATTCTTCTTCAGAAGGTCACCAACCTCGGCGGTCTGGGCGATCTGGTCGACGTGAAGCCGGGCTACGGCCGCAACTTCCTCGTCCCGACCGGCAAGGCCGTTCCGGCCACCGCGACCAACGTGGCTGAGTTCGAAGCCAAGCGCGCTGATTACGAAGCCAAGGCCCAGTCGATCCACGCTGACGCCGAAGCCCGCAAGGCGAAGCTGGAAGGCAAGAGCGTCACGATCGCTGCGAACGCGTCGACCGAAGGCAAGCTGTACGGTTCGGTTGGCCCGCGCGATATCGCCGAAGCCTTCACCGCTGCCGGCCTGCCGCTGGAAAAGAGCGAAGTGATCCTGGGCGAAGGCGCCTTCCGCAACGTGGGCGAGTACGAGGTGACTGTTCACCTGCACGCCGACGTGGAAACCACCGTCAAGGTGGTTGTGGAAGCCGAAAAGGCCTGATCCCTGCCGAAAGGCGGGAGTCACTGAAACGGGCGCCCGCGAGGGTGCCCGTTTTTGTTTGTGGCAACGGCAACGGCTTGGCGCGTTGATGACATCGGTGGGAGGGCGCCGGGTAGCCTGGGCCGGGACCCGCCGTAAACCCGTCCATGGGGGCTCGAAATGCGCCATCCATGGCGCATTACGGTCCCGGCCCAGGCTACCCGGCACCCTCCAGCCAAGTATCCAGTCCGGGCGGTTGGAAGAGCTGGCGTCCGCCGGCTGCGGCGGGCGGTACCCAAGCCGGCATGCTCCGGGTCCAGGCCCAGGTAGATCCACGCCATGCGTGGATGTTCTTGCTTCCCCGTCCCCCAGCCACGCATGGCGTGGCTCTCCCGCGCCGTTCCGACGCACAGACGATGGCGGCTCAGCTCGATTTGAGTCATTCCGCTCGGGTCAGGCCAGGCCAGGTCAATCCAAGGCTGCCATGCCTTGGCTCTCAGCCTGCACACCAGCCATGTGTCTACGGGATGGCATGGGTGGGGTTGCGGGACCGTAATGCGCCATGGATGGCGCATTTCGAGCCCCCATGGACGGGTTCACGGCGGGTCCCGCGACCCCACCCATGCCGTCCCGCCACGCACGAACCTGAAATGCCGCTTCTGCTCTGGCTCTGCCTACCGCTACACGGCCAACACCAGCCACGCAGCCCGCCGAACACCTGCCCCGTTATACTCAGGCTATCGCGTCGCCCCCGGGGCCATTGAAACCCTGCAACATCAATGGCTTGAAGGGTAAATCCGCTCCGTAATCCACCATGGTGGGGGTCGCTTCAGGCCTTCGCCCGGAAAACCATCACGCCATGCGTCTGTCCACGATCAAGCTGTCCGGATTCAAATCCTTCGTCGATCCGACCACGCTGCACCTGCCGACCAACATGACCGGCGTGGTGGGGCCCAATGGCTGTGGCAAATCGAACATCATCGACGCCGTGCGCTGGGTCATGGGCGAAAGCTCCGCCAGCCGCCTGCGCGGCGACTCGCTCACCGACGTCATCTTCTCCGGCTCCTCCGCCCGCAAGCCCGTCTCGCAGGCCACCGTCGAACTGATCTTCGACAATACCGACCACACCATCACCGGTGAGTACGCCTCGTTCAACGAGATCTCGGTCAAGCGTACCGTCAGCCGCGACGGCAGCAGCAACTACTACCTCAACGGCACCAAGTGCCGCCGCCGCGACATCACCGATCTGTTCCTCGGCACCGGCCTGGGGCCGCGCAGCTACTCGATCATCGAGCAGGGCATGATCAGCAAGATCATCGAGGCCCGGCCTGAAGATCTGCGCGTGTATCTGGAAGAAGCCGCCGGCATCTCCAAGTACAAGGAGCGCCGCAAGGAAACCGAAACCCGCATCCGGCATACCCGCGAAAACCTGGATCGCCTGGGCGACCTGCGCGAGGAAATCGGTAAGCAGCTCGAGCACCTCAAGCGCCAGGCGCGCCAGGCCGAGCAGTACCAGGCGCTGCAGGAAGAGCGCAAGGTCAAGGATGCCGAGTGGAAGGCGCTGGAGTACCGCGGCCTGGATGGGCGCCTGGGCGGCCTGCGCGAGGCGCTGTCGCGCGAGGAAACGCGCCTGCAGCAGTTGATCGCCGAACAGCGTGACGCCGAAGCCCGTATTGAAACCGGCCGCCTGCGCCGCGAAGAGGCCTCCGATGCGCTCAACACCGCGCAGGCCGAGGTGTACCAGGTCGGCAGCACGTTGGCCCGCCTGGAACAGCAGATCCAGCATCAGCGCGAAATGTCGCAGCGACTGAACAAGGCGCGCGACGAAGCCCAGCAGGCGCTGGCCGATCTGGGGCAGCACATCAGTGGCGATGAGGCCAAGCTGATGGTGCTGCGCGAGGCGGTCGATGACGCCGAGCCGCGCCTGGAGCAGCTGCAGGAAGAGAACGAAATCAAACAGGAAGCCCTGCGCGACGCCGAGGCCCGTCTGGCCGATTGGCAGCAGCGCTGGGAAGCCCATACCCGCAATACCTCGGAAGCCTCGCGCGCCGGTGAAGTTGAACGTACCCGCGTGGACTATCTGGACCGCCAGGTGCTGGAAGCCGACCGCCGCCGCGAGTCGCTGCAGGCCGAGCGCGCCGGGCTGGATCTGGACGCATTGGCCGAGGTGTTCGAGGAGCTGCACATCCAGCACGAGACCCAGAAGGCCTCGCTGGACACCCTCAACGAGCAGGTCGAAGAACGCAAGCATGTCGTGGCCGGGCTGCAGGATCGCCAGCGCAGCGGCCAGACCGAACTGGCCGAAATCCGCAAGCAGGCCCAGGCCGCACGCGGCCGGTTGTCCTCGCTGGAAACCCTGCAGCAGGCCGCGCTTGGCCAGGAGCAGGGCGCTGCGGTGGCATGGCTGAAGGCACGTGGGCTGGATTCCGGCGCGCGCGTCGGTGAGCGCCTGACCGTGGAGAGTGGCTGGGAAAACGCCGTGGAAAGCGCGCTCGGTCAGCTGATCGAAGGTGTGTTGGTCGATGCACCGGAATCGCTGGTGGACGCACTGGGCGAACTCGGCGAAGGCCGCATCGCGCTGGTCTCTGCCGAGCAGGCCGCGCTGGACGTCGCCCCGACCTCCTTGGCCGCGAAAGTGCAGGGCCCGACGGCGATCCGTCGCTTGCTGGCGCGCCTGCATGCCGCCGAGGATCTCGAGGCCGCGCGTGCACTGCAGGCCACACTGGGTGAGGGCGACTCGGTCATTACCCGCGGTGGCGAGCGCTTGGGCGAGGGCTGGGTGCGCGTGTCGCGCTCCGGCGCGGCCAAGCAGGGCGCACTGCTGCGTGAGCGCGAGATCGTCACCCTGCGCGAGCAGATCGACACGCTTCAGGACCGCGAAGCCGCACTGGAAGAGCAGCTGGCCGGGTTCCGTGACCAGTTGCTGGCCGGTGAGCAGCAGCGCGAAGACGCGCAGCGCCAGCTGTACCTGGCCCATCGCAGCGTCTCCGAACTCGGTGGGCAGCTGCAGAGCCAACAGGGCAAGGTGGAGGCCGCGCGCACCCGCATCGATCGCATCGAAGGCGAACTGGTGCAGCTGCTGGAAACGCTGGATGCCGGCCGTGAGCAGGTGCGCGAGGCACGCTCGCGCCTGGACGATGCGGTCACCAGCATGGGCGATCTTGAATCCGTCCGCGCCGCGCTGGAAGGCGAGCGCCGACAGTTCACCGATGCCCGTGATCAGGCCCGTGATCAGGCCCGCAACGTACGCGAAGCGGCGCACTCGCTGGCACTGACCCTGGAATCACAACGGGCACAGATCGCCTCGCTGAGCCAGGCGCTGGAGCGCATGAGCACGCAGCGCGGGCAGCTGGATACGCGCTTGGGCGAACTGCATTCGCAGCTCGATGAGGGCGATTCACCGGTCAAGACGCTGGAAGCCGAACATCAGAACGCGCTCGGCGAGCGCGTCCGCGCCGACCGGGTGCTGGGCGAGGCGCGCACGCTGCTGGATGGCATCGATGCCGAGCTGCGCTCCTTCGAACAGACCCGCCATCAGCGCGACGAACAGGCGCTTGCGCAGCGCGAGCGGATTTCCCAGCGCAAGCTCGACCAGCAGGCGCTGGTGCTCAGCGCCGACCAGCTGTCGGCCTCGGTGGAGAAGGCCGGCTTCGTGCTGCAGGACGTGATCAACGGCCTGCCCGAGGATGCGCGCATCACCGACTGGGAGCAGACGGTCCATCAGATCGACGGCCGCATGCGCCGCCTGGAGCCGGTGAACCTCGCCGCCATCCAGGAATACGGTGAGGCCTCGCAGCGTTCGGAGTATCTGGATGCGCAGAACACCGACCTCACCACCGCGCTGGAAACCCTGGAAGACGCGATCCGCAAGATCGACCGCGAGACCCGCGGCCGCTTCAAGGACACCTTCGACCGGGTCAATGCCGGCGTGCAGCAGCTGTATCCGCGCCTGTTCGGTGGTGGCCATGCGTACCTGGAACTGACGGGTGAAGACCTGCTCGACACCGGTGTTGCGATCATGGCGCGGCCGCCGGGCAAGCGGGTATCGAGCATCTCGCTGCTGTCCGGTGGCGAGAAGGCGATGACCGCGGTGGCGCTGGTGTTTGCGATCTTCCAGCTCAACCCGGCGCCGTTCTGCCTGCTGGACGAGGTGGACGCGCCGCTGGACGAGGCCAACGTCGGCCGCCTGGCCAACATGGTCAAGGAAATGAGCGAGAAGGTTCAGTTCCTGTTTGTGAGCCACAACAAGGCCACGATGGAGGCAGCGCACCAGCTTTCCGGCGTGACCATGCGCGAACCGGGCGTCAGCCGACTGGTCAGTGTCGACCTGGAGGAAGCCGCACGATTGGCGGGCGCGGCGTGACGTGCCATCCTTAAGTACCTGAATGATTTAGCCGGAGAACCTCCCGAATGTCCGACATGGCACTGCTCCGCATCGGCATCCTGGCCGCCGGCCTGCTGTTGATCGCTGCGATCTTCCTGTTTGGCCGTCCGAAAAAGAAAGTGCAGGGCCGCCGCGTCGAGGGTGCCGAAGGCACCAACGGCCAGCGCCGCGAGCCCGTACTGGGCGAGGGCGAGACCCCGGCCGACGGCGCCGCGCCCGTGGTGGGCGAAGACGGCGTGACCCAGCCCGAACTCGGCCTGCCCGAGGTGGATGCCGGTCCGGCCAGTGACCTTGGCAAGCGCACCACCCAGGATTTCGACAAGATCGTCTCGCTGTTCGTGGCCGCCCGTGCCGGTGAGCAGCTGCGTGGCGAAGACATCGTCGTCGCTGCGGAAAAGACCGGCCTGGTGTTCGGCCACATGAATGTCTTCCACCGTCTGGTCGAAGGCCATCCTGAGCGCGGCCCGATCTTCTCGATGGCCAGCATCATGAAGCCGGGCAGTTTCGACATGGCCAACATCCGCGAGATGGAAACGCCGGCGATCGCCTTCTTCCTGACCTTGCCGGCGCCGCTGACCGCGCTGGACGCCTGGGAAAAGATGCTGCCGACCGTGCAGCGCATGGGCGAACTGCTCGATGGCGTGGTGCTCGATGACAGCCGCAACGCACTGGGCCGCCAGCGCATCGCGCACATCCGCGATGAGCTGCGTGCCTACGACCGCCAGCACCAGGCCCCGCCGCTCACCAAAGCACCGCGTTGGTGATTACGTAGGGGCGACCAACGGTCGGTTCTACATTTACCGGTTGCGGCTGACCACCGCCTCGAACGCCTCACGGAACCGTGCCATCTCGGCCGCGGTGCCGACGGTCACCCGCACCCGCCGCGGCCAGATCGGCCAGCTGCGGCCGATGACCACGCCGCGCTCGGCCATCGCCGCGGAAAACGCTGCGCCGTCACGCTGCACATCGACCACGAAACAGTTCGCTTCGGAAGGCACGCAGGTAAAACCGCGCTTGCCCAGCCAGCCGATGGTCTCCTGCCGCACCACGGCATTCTCTGCGTTGCGCTGTGCAATCAACCCGGGATCGCGCAGGCTCGCCAGCCCGGCGGCCACCGCCGTGACCGGCAACGGGTTGTCGCCCAGGCTGGCCAGTTCCTTCAGCCGATCCGGATGCGCAGCCGCCACACCCAGGCGCAGTCCGGCCATGCCGTAGAGCTTGGAGAAGGTGCGCAGCACGATCACGTCATCGCGCTGCATCACCTGGGCGATCACCGAGCGTTGTTCGCTGTACTGCAGGTAGGCCTCATCGACCAGCACCCGGGTCTGCGCAGGCGTGTTGGCCAGCAGCCAGGCGATGTCGGCCGCCGGGGTGATCGAGCCGGTGGGATTGTTGGGGTTGCACAGGTACAACAGGCCGGCATTGACCGTCGCGGCGGCCGCCGCCATCGCACGTACGTCGTGTGCCCCGTCGGCGCGCAGCGGCACCTTGGCCACCGTGGCCCCACGCGCAGCGGCAAGATCGCCCAGCGCCTCGAAGGTGGGATCGGCGACCACCAGCCCCGCGCCAGGCGAGGTCCAGAGCACTGCCGCCCGGTTCAGTGGCTCGCTGGAGCCCGGATACAGCCGCACGTGATCCTTGCCGATGCCTTCCTGCTGGGCGAACAGGTCGCGCAGCTCGCCGGCCAGCGCAAACAGATACCGCCCGCTGCCGGCGACGATGTCGCGCGCCGCGGCCTGCGCGGCGGGCGATGGCCCATACGGGCATTCGTTGAAGTTCAGCAGCACCGGTCCTGCGCTGGCGGGGAGCGTGCGCGACGGCGAGGCCGATGCAGGCAGTGCACCCAGGCCGGACAACGCCAGGCCGGTACCGGCCAGTTGCAGGAACGAGCGACGGGAAGCGGCAAGGGCAGGGGTCACGGCGCACCGGGCAAAGAGGGGTTCCGCGCAACCTAGCGCCACCGCGAAGTGGCGGCAAGCGTTCTTCACTGCGCGCAGGAGCGGGGGGAGGGGTAAAATTGAATGCCCCACCAGGATCGCCTTCCGCATGACCCCCAGCCCCGCCGCACGTGCCGACGTCCTGCGCCGCCAGATCGAGGATGCCGGCAAGGCATACCACGAGCGCGACGAGCAGTTGATTCCCGACGTCGAGTACGACCTGCTGGTGCGTGAGCTGGAGGCAATCGAACAGGCGCACCCGGAGCTGGCCGCGGCCGACTCGCCCACCCGGCAGGTCGGTGGCAAGGCCTCTTCGCGCTTCGCCGAGGTCCGCCATGCAGTGCCGATGCTGTCGCTGGGCAACGCCTTCAGCGATGAGGAAGTCCAGGATTTCGTGCGCCGCATCGGCGAGCGCCTGCGCCGCAGTACGCTGCATTTTTCCGCCGAACCCAAACTCGACGGTTTGGCGATCAGCCTGCGCTACGAGAATGGCCGCTTCGTCCAGGGCGCAACCCGGGGTGATGGCGCCACCGGTGAGGATGTCAGTGCCAATCTGCGCCAGATCAGTGTGATCCCGCAGACGCTCAACGGCGAAGGCTGGCCCGAAGTGCTGGAAGTGCGTGGCGAGGTCTACATGGCCCGCGCCGATTTCGAGGCCTACAACGCCGATGCCCGGCTGCATGACGGCAAGGTGCTGGCCAATCCGCGCAACGCCGCGGCCGGCTCGCTGCGCCAGCTGGATCCGAAGATGAGCGCCAAGCGCAAGCTCAGTTTCTACGCCTATGGCATCGGCCAGGTCGACGGCGGTGAACTGCCGCCCACCCATTCGGCCACGCTGGCCCAGCTGCGTGCATGGGGCTTCCCGGTCAGCGACCTGTGCCAGGTGGTGGAAGGTGCGGACGGGCTGCTGGCCTATTACCGTGACATTGGCGAGCGCCGCGATGGCCTGGCATTCGATATCGACGGGGTGGTCTACAAGCTCGACGACCGTGCCGGCCAGGAACAGATGGGCTTCGTCGCCCGAGCGCCGCGCTGGGCGATCGCACACAAGTTCCCGGCACAGGAGCAGACCACCACGGTGGAGGCGATCGAGATCCAGATCGGCCGCACCGGCGCGGCGACCCCGGTGGCGCGCCTGGCACCGGTGGCCGTGGCCGGCGTGATCGTGTCCAACGCGACGCTGCACAACGCCGATCAGATCGCGCGTCTGGATGTCCGCGTGGGCGATACGGTGATCGTGCGCCGCGCCGGCGATGTGATCCCGGAAGTGGTCAGCGTCATCGCCGACCGTCGCCCCGCCGGCACTACCCCGTGGCAGATGCCCTCGCAGTGCCCGGTGTGCGGTTCGGAGATCGTCCGCGAAGAGGGTGAGGCGGCCTGGCGCTGCTCGGGTGAGCTGAGCTGCCCGGCGCAGCGCAAGGAAGCCATCGCGCACTTCGCCTCGCGTCGTGCGATGGATATCGATGGATTGGGCGGCAAGTACATCGAGACGCTGGTCGATGCGGGCATCGTGCGTGGCGTGGCCGATCTGTATCGCCTGCAGCGCGACCAGCTGCTGCAGCTCAAGCTGGTGCTGGATGCCGAGTCGCCCGAGGCCTTAGCCAGCCAGATCGGCTTGCACCTGCCGCCGGAAGGCAGTGGCGACTATCTGAGGGCCATCCTGAAGCTTGATGGCAGCGACGAGGCGTGGCGCGCGCAGGCGCTGGCGATGCCGGCCACGTTCACCTGGAACACGAAGAAGATCGCGACCAAGTGGGCCGACAACCTGATCGCCGCGATCGACGCCAGCCGCACCACGACGCTGGAGCGCCTGTTGTTCGCGCTGGGCATCGAGCATGTCGGTGAAAGCACCGCCAAGGCCTTGGCGACCTGGTTCGGCGATCTGCAGCTGATCCGCCACCTGCCGTGGCCGCTGTTCAAGCGCGTGCCTGATATCGGCGGCGAAGTCGCGCGTTCGCTCGGCCACTTCTTCGAGCAGGCCGGCAACCAGGAGGCGATCGATGCCCTGCTGCAGGTCGGTCAGGTGCGCATCAGCGATGTGCACCCGCCGATCGCCAAGCTGCGCGAGGGTCTGGATTTCGCGCAGTTGCTGGTCGAGGCAGAGATTCCGGGCATCACCCGCCTGCGCGCCGAAAAGCTGGTCGCCATGCTGCCGGATGCCGCCTCGGTGCTGGATGCCGAGCCGGTGCGTTTCGTGGCCGCCGGTCTGCCCAACGAGGTCGCGATGGGCCTTGCGGACTGGCTGGACAGCGAGGGCCACGGCCCGATGCTGCTCAAGGCCGAGGCGTACCGCCAGAAGCTGTTGGCACTGGCGCCGGAGCAGGCCGACCAGGTCGCAGGGCCCCTGGATGGCCAGACCGCCGTGCTGACCGGCACGCTGACGCAGATGAATCGCGACGAGGCCAAGGCGCGGCTGGAAGCGCTCGGTGCCAAGGTGGCCGGCAGCGTGTCGAAGAAGACCTCGTTCGTGGTCGCCGGTGCGGAAGCCGGTTCCAAGTTGACCAAGGCGCAGGAGCTGGGCGTGCCGGTCTGGGACGAAGACCAGCTGATCGCCTTCCTCGCGAAGCACTGAACAAGAGAGACCGCATGCACACCGTTCCCCTCGATTTCCGCCTGGCCACCGTGGCCGACACCGAGTTGCTGATCGGGCTGATGCGTGATTTCTACGCGGAAGACAAACTCGATTTTGAAGACGTCCGTGTGCGCCATGCCTTGGCGGCACTGCTGGAAGATCCGCGCAATGGCGAAGTGCTGTTGTGGCTGGACGAGGCCGGCGCTGTGGTGGGCTACGGCGCGTTGGCGATGGGCTTCAGCCTGGAGCAGGGCGGTCACTTCGCGCTGCTCGATGAGTTGTACCTCAGCCATGCCGCGCGCGGGCGGGGGCGCGGCAAGCAGGCGCTGGCCATTCTGGAGCAGCGTGCCAATGCGCGGGGCGTGGAACGCATGCGCCTGGAAGTGAACCATCACAACGAATTGGCACGGCGCCTGTACCTGGCCACCGGCTATGTGGATGACACCCGCGATCTGCTGACCCTGCCGCTGGCCCAGCGCCTGAAGGACGCGCGCGCATGATTGCCGCGCTGCGCCAGCGCGCCGCGCTCAATGCGCTGATCCGCAGCTTCTTCGCCACGCGCGATGTGCTGGAGGTGGAAACGCCGATCCTGTCCGCCGCGGGAAATACCGAGCCGAACATCGACAGCTTCCATACCCGCTTCAGCGGGCACGTGGATGCAGGCACGCCGCAACGCTGGCTGCGTACCTCGCCGGAGTTTCCCCTCAAGCGGCTGCTCGCCGCCGGGGTGGGGGACTGTTACGAACTCGGCCGCGTGTTCCGCAATGGCGAGGCCGGTGGTCGCCACAACCCCGAGTTCACCATGCTGGAGTGGTATCGGGTCGGCTGGGATCACCACCGTTTGATCGGCGAGACCGCCGAGCTGGTGCGCGCCGCACTGCAGCTGGTCCAGCGCGAGGCCACGTTGGAGGTGATCGATTACCGCGGTCTCTACCAGCGGCACATCGGGCTGGACCCGTTCGAGGCCAGCCTGGAACAGCTGCAGGCGCCGCTGGCCGAGATCCGCATCGATGCCGAGGGGCTCACCCGCGACGACTGGCTCGATCTACTGATGACCCACTGCATCCAGCCGCACTTCCGTGACGACACGATGACGGTGGTGCACGACTGGCCGGCCACCCAGGCGGCACTGGCGAGGATCCGCCCCGGCCCGCCCGCGTTGGCCGAGCGTTTCGAGCTCTACCTGGGCGATGTGGAGCTGGCCAACGGCTATCACGAGCTGAACGATGCGGCTGAACAACGCGCGCGCTTCGAGCGCGACCATGCGATACGCACCGCTCGTGGCGGCGTGCTGCCACCGCTGGATGAACCTCTGCTGGCGGCACTGCCGGCATTGCCCGACTGCGCGGGCGTCGCGGTCGGCGTGGACCGCCTGTTGATGGCAATGAACTGCACCGGCCGGATCGCCGATGTGCTGGCCTTCGATTTCGCCCGGGCGTGAGGTGCTGTTGACGCATTCGCGTCTTGCACGGGATGCATGATGATGCTCTGATCACACGGGATGTCCGAAGGTGGTCGTGTGATCGTTCAGGCGTGGCGGGGATCGTGTTGATGAAGCTGTTGGTAGGCGCGGGCGTGCCCCTGTGGCCGGTATTGCTGTGGACTGCGCTGCTGCCTGACACGGCGCTGGCGCAGACGGGCGGTTATGCCGGCGAAGTGGTGCGCTGCGAGTCACGCGACATGGAATGGGTGCACTGCGACATCCCGACCGAACGCGGCGTCGATCTGATCCGCCAGCTGTCCGACAACAGCTGTGTGCGTGGCTCGGAGTGGGGCACCGATCGCTCCGGCGTCTGGGTCACCCTGGGCTGCCGCGCCGAGTTCCGCGCGCGGACTGCCGTCGCTGCCACCCGTGCCGATGGCGAACGCCGCACCCGCCGTGTGGTGCGCTGCGAATCCAATGGTCGCCCGCAGAGTTGCCCGGTCGTGCTGCAGGGTGCGCCGGTGCGTCTGCTTCGCCAGCTCACCTCGCTGCCGTGCCGCGAAGGTCACAGCTGGGGCTATCGCCGCAACGAGATCTGGGTGACCCGTGGCTGCCAGGGCGAGTTTGAAGTGGGGGCCGCCGATGGCAGTGGCTTCCTCAACGTGCCACGCATTCTCGTCTGCGAATCCAAATCCCGTCAGCGCCGCTTCTGTGGTGCGGGAATCACCCACGGTGTCACGCTCAACAAGCAGCTGTCCGGCACGCCCTGCGAGCAGGGCAGCAGCTGGGGCTGGGACAGTCGCGGGGTCTGGGTGGACAAGGGCTGCCGGGCCGAGTTCGCGGTCAACTGAGCACGCGATTCCGCCCGCATCGGCGCGCCGCTACAATGGGCCGATGAACGCATCCACCGACATCGATTACGCCCGTTACGACCATATCCGCCCGATCCTGTGGACCGGCGAGAGCCTGCAGCTGCTCGACCAGCGCAAACTGCCGTTCATTGTCGAGCACGTGGAGTGCCGCGACAGCGACGCGGTCGCCGAGGCCATCCACGCGCTGACCGTGCGCGGCGCGCCGGCCATCGGCATTGCGGCCGCCTGGGGTGTGGTGCTGGCGGCCAACGAGGTGCAGGCCGATGATGGCGCCCAGGCGCTGCTGAAGCTGGAACCTGCGCTGCAGCGCCTCAATGCATCCCGCCCGACCGCCGTGAATCTGGCCTGGGCGCTGGCCCGGATGCGCCGCGTGCTGGCCCCGGCCGGTGCCGACTGGCAGCAGGTGCTGGCTGCCGAGGCGCAGGCGATCGCCGAGGAGGACCTGGCCGCCAACCGTCACATGGGCGCGCTGGGCGCTGGCTTGATCGAGGCTGGCAGCGGCGTGCTGACCCATTGCAACACCGGCTCGCTGGCCACCGCCGGCTTCGGTACCGCGCTGGGCGTGATCCGTGCCGGCATGGCCCAGCACCGCATCGCCCGCGTGTTCGCCGGCGAGACCCGGCCGTGGCTGCAGGGCGCGCGCCTGACGGTGTGGGAACTGCAGCAGGATGGCATCGACGCCACCCTGATCGCCGATTCGGCGGCCTCGCACCTGATGAAGACCGGCGCGGTGCAGTGGGTGATCGTCGGCGCCGACCGCATCTGCGCCAACGGGGATACCGCCAACAAGATCGGCACCTACCAGCTGGCCATCGCCGCCCGCCACCACGGCGTGAAGTTCATGGTGGTGGCGCCGTCCTCCACCGTGGACATGGACACCGCCGATGGCGAGCAGATCGAGATCGAGCAGCGCGACCCGGGCGAGCTGTACGGGGTGGGCGGAACCCGGACCGTGGCCGAGGGCATCGCCGCCTGGAACCCGGTGTTCGACGTCACCCCGGGCAGCCTGATCGATGCCATCGTGACCGAGCGCGGGGTCATCCTGAACCCGACTGTGGCCAATATGCAGGCTGCATTCGGATAAGCCGCGGCACTGGCGCGTTGCGGCTGCCCCTTGCCCAAGGGGCTCCCCGCCGGATACCCGCGGCCGTGCCGCCCGTCGGCCGGCAACGCTCCTGTAAGTTCCTGATTCTTGCTGGTAAAACCCCCGTAAAAGCGGGCGGAAAATGGCCCGATGTGGTAGAATCCAACGGTTAATCGAGATTCCGGCGCAACCGCCCCGAAAGGGCGGTCGTGACGGACTGGACCGCTACCAGACAACGGAACCCGAATGGCAGAAACCGCCAAGGAAATCATCCAGGTCAACCTGGAAGACGAGATGCGCAAGAGTTACCTCGATTACGCGATGAGCGTGATCGTGGGGCGCGCACTCCCGGATGCGCGCGATGGCCTCAAGCCGGTGCATCGCCGCGTGCTGTTCGCGATGAGTGAACTCAACGCGCACGCCAACAAGCCTTACTTCAAGTCGGCGCGTATCGTCGGTGACGTCATCGGTAAGTACCACCCGCATGGCGATCAGTCGGTGTACGACACGCTGGTGCGTCTGGCGCAGCCGTTCTCGCTGCGTTACATGCTGGTCGATGGCCAGGGTAACTTCGGTTCGGTTGACGGCGACTCCGCCGCCGCGATGCGATACACCGAAGCCCGCATGTCCAAGCTCACCCATGAGCTGATGGCGGACATCGAGAAGGAAACGGTCGATTTCCAGCCCAACTACGACGAGAAGGAACTCGAGCCGACGGTCATGCCGACGCGGTTCCCGAACCTGCTGGTCAATGGTTCGGCCGGTATCGCGGTGGGCATGGCGACCAACATCCCGCCGCACAACCTGACCGAATCGATCAATGCCTGCATCGCGCTGATCGATAATCCCGAGATCGACGTCGACGGCCTGATGGAGTTCATCCCGGGCCCGGACTTCCCGACCGCGGGCATCATCAACGGCACCGCCGGCATCGTTGCCGGGTACCGGACCGGTCGTGGCCGTGTGCGCATCCGCGCCAAGGCCGAGGTCGAAGTGGCTGACAACGGCCGCGAATCGATCATCGTCACCGAGATTCCGTACCAGGTGAACAAGGCCCGGTTGATCGAGAAGATCGCCGAGCTGGTCAAGGAAAAGAAGCTCGAAGGCATCAGCGAACTGCGCGATGAGTCCGACAAGGACGGCATGCGCATCTTCATCGAGATCAAGCGCGGCGAGTCGGCGGAAGTGGTGTTGAACAACCTCTACCAGCAGACCCAGATGGAGTCGGTGTTCGGCATCAACATGGTGGCGCTGGTCGATGGCCGCCCGCAGTTGATGAACCTCAAGCAGATGCTCGAGGCCTTCGTGCGTCACCGCCGCGAAGTGGTCACCCGCCGCACCGTGTTCGAGCTGCGCAAGGCGCGTGCCCGTGCGCACGTGCTGGAAGGCTTGACCGTCGCGCTGGCCAACATCGACGAGATGATCGAACTGATCAAGACCTCGCCGAACCCCACCGAAGCGCGCGAACGCATGCTCGCCCGCCTGTGGGAGCCGGGCCTGGTCGGCTCGATGCTGGGCGCCGCCGGTGCCGAAGCGTCGCGTCCGGATGATCTGCCCAAGGGTGTGGGCCTGCTCGAGGGCGGCTACCAGCTGACCGAGATCCAGGCGACCCAGATCCTGGAAATGCGCCTGCACCGCCTGACCGGGCTGGAGCAGGACCGCCTGACCGACGAGTACAAGCAGCTGCTGGAAGTGATCGCCGGGCTGATCGAAATCCTGGAAGATCCGGACCGTCTGCTGCAGGTCATCCGCGAAGAGCTGATCAACGTGCGCACCGAGTTCGGTGACGAACGCCGCACCGAGATCCGCCACAGCGAAGAAGACCTGGACATCCTCGACCTGATCGCCCCGGAAGACGTGGTGGTCACCCTGTCGCACGCCGGTTATGCCAAGCGCCAGCCGGTCAGTGCCTACCGGGCCCAGCGCCGCGGTGGCCGTGGCCGCAGCGCCGCGTCGACCAAGGAAGAGGATTTCATCGAACAGCTGTGGCTGGTCAACACGCACGACACGCTGCTGACCTTCACCAGCGCAGGGAAGGTGTTCTGGCTGCCGGTGCATCAGCTGCCGGAAGCCGGTTCCAACGCCCGTGGCCGCCCGATCATCAACTGGATTCCGCTGGAAACCGGGGAGCGGGTGCAGGCCGTGCTGCCGGTGCGCGAGTATGCCGAAGGCCAGTTCGTGTTCTTCGCCACCCGCAACGGTACCGTCAAGAAGACCCCGCTCAGCGAGTTCGCCTTCCGTCTGGCGCGCGGCAAGATCGCGATCAACCTCGATGAGGGTGACGCGCTGGTCGGCGTCGGCCTGACCGACGGTGAGCGCGACATCCTGCTGTTCGCCTCCAATGGCAAGACCGTGCGCTTCGGTGAGGACAAGGTCCGCTCGATGGGCCGTACCGCCACCGGCGTGCGCGGCATCAAGATGCCCAAGGGCGAGGAAGTGGTCAGTCTGATCGTGGCCGAGAGTGCGGGCGGCGGTGAAGACGAGAACGAGGATGAGAGCCAGGTCGATGAGACCGTGATCGACAGCGGCGATGCCGTGATCGAGAACGGGGCTGACGACGACAACGCGCTGTACATCCTGACCGCGACCGAGAACGGCTACGGCAAGCGCACCCCGCTGCCGGATTACCCGCGCAAGGGCCGCGGTACGCAGGGCGTGATCGGCATCCAGACCACCGAGCGCAACGGCAAGCTGGTGCGTGCGGTGCTGATGGGGCCGCGCGACGAAGTGCTGCTGATTTCCGATGGTGGCACCCTGGTGCGCACCCGTGGTTCGGAAATCTCGCGCGTCGGCCGCAACACCCAGGGTGTGACCCTGATCCGTCTGTCCAAGGAAGAGAAGCTCCAGGCGGTGGAACGCATGGATGCCTCGCTGGACGAGGGTGTTGAAGAAGAAACACTGGCGGCCGTCGAGGCCAGCCCGGTGGTGGCACCGCCGGAGGCGTAAGCCCACCCAGCAGGAGTCACACGAAGAACGCCGGCGAATGCTGGCGTTTTTCGTTGCAAAGAACGCGCAACGTTCACGACCCCGGTGGGATAAGGGCCGCGGGGCCGGCCGCAACGTCGGCGATCTTCGCGCGCAGGAGAGACCGATGTCCACCACGACGCAGACCCGCCACCCCCGCCACCCCCGCCATGGGGCGGTGGCAGTGCTGGCGATTGTCATTGTGCTGCTGGGCGTTGTCTTCACGGTAGGCGGCGCTTGGCTGGCCAGCTTGGGCGGCTCCTGGTACTACGTCCTGGCCGGTATCGGCCTGCTGATCTCGGGTGTACAGCTGTGGCGCGGCCGCTACAGCGGGGCGATCTGGTTCGCGCTGGTGTTCATCGGAACGCTGTTGTGGACGTGGTGGGAGTCGGGCAGCAACTACTGGCGCTGGGTGCCGCGTTTGGGGCTGATCGTGGCCATCGGCTTCGTGCTGTCGCTGCTGTTGCCCACGCTGGATCGTCCGGTCTCGCGCAAGGTCTCGCGCGGCATCGCCGGCGTGCTTGCGCTGGTGTTCGTCGCCGCCTTCACGCTGGCCTTCGTGCCGCACGGCGTCACCGCCGCCGAGGGCGCGTTCCCCGAGCCGGTCACCAGCACCGGGCTGGCGCCGACCGCCGATGCACCGCTGCAGCCGGCCGACCGGCCGGTGGATGACGACTGGGCCGCCTATGGCCGCAACAATGCCGCCACGCGTTTCTCGCCGCTGCAGCAGATAACCCCGGACAACGTGGCCACGCTGGAGCAGGCCTGGTTGTTCCGCACGGGCGACCTGCCGGACAAGCGATGGGGCGCGGAAACCACGCCGCTGAAAGTCGGCGACAGCCTGTACCTGTGCACCGCCCGCAACCAGCTGGTCGCGCTCAATGCCGCTGACGGTACCGAGCGCTGGCGCTACGACCCCAAGGTCAAGGACACCTCCATTCCGTACACCGCGGCCTGCCGTGGCGTCTCCTACTACGAAGTGCCGGCTACCGCGCAGGACACCGCGATGAACGATGTCGCGGCCGATCTTGCCGTCCCCAGCGGCGTGCCGGTGCTGACCCAGGTGCCGCGTGGGGCCTGCGCCGCCCGCATCATCGAAGGCACCCTGGATGGCCGCCTGATCGCGGTCGATGCCGCCACCGGCAAGCCGTGCACGGGCTTTGGCAACAACGGCCAGGTCGACATCACCGTTGGCATGGGCGACAGCCCGGCCGGGTATGTCTCCATCACTTCGCCGCCGGCGATCGTGCAGGGCGTGATCGTGACCGGCCACCAGGTGCTGGATGGCCAGCGCCGGGATGCGCCCTCCGGCGTGATCCAGGCCTACGACGCTGTCACCGGCAAGCTGCGCTGGGCCTGGGACATGGTCCGCCCCGATCGCAACGGCGCACCGCCGCCGGGCGAGACGTACACCCGTGGCACCCCCAACATGTGGACCACCGCGACCGGTGACGACGAACTCGGCCTGGTCTACCTGCCGATGGGCAACTCGGCAGGCGATTACTGGAGCGGCTCACGCACCGAGAACGAGAACACGTACGCCACCTCGCTGGTGGCCATCGACGTCAACACCGGCAAGCCGGCCTGGCATTTCCAGGCGGTGCGCAAGGACGTCTGGGATTACGACATGGGCTCGCAGGCGACCCTGATCGACTACCCGACCGCCGCCGGCAAGGTCCCGGCCCTGCTGCTGCCGACCAAGCAGGGCGACATGTACATTCTCGACCGTCGCACCGGCAAACTGCTGACCCCGGCCGAGGAACGCAGGGTGCCCAGCGGTGGCGTCGAGCCGGAACAGCGTTCCCCGACCCAGCTGTTCTCGCTGTATCACACGCTGCGCAAGCCGGACCTCACCGAGCGCGACATGTGGGGCATGACCCCGATCGATCAGCTGGTCTGCCGTATCCAGTTCCGCAAGGCCAGTTACGAAGGCTTCTACACGCCGCCCACCGCGGACCGTCATTCCATCGAATACCCGGGTTACAACGGCGGTTCGGACTGGGGCAGCGTCGCTGTTGATCCGCGCCGCGGCGTGATCGTGGCCAACTACAACGACATGCCCAACTACAACCGGCTGGTGCCGCGCGAAAAGGCGGACAAGCTGGGCTGGCTGCCGCGCGAGGACGTCAAAGCGGACAAGGGCGGCGCAGAAGGCGCGGGGGATCCGCAGGTGGGCACGCCGTATGCCATCGATGTAAATGCGGGGTGGCGCCTGCCGTTCACCAAGCTGCTGTGCAAGCAGCCGCCGTACGGTGGCATCCGCGCGGTCGACCTGCGCACCGGCAAGACGCTGTGGGATCGCCCGTTCGGCAGTGCGCGCGGTAATGGCCCGTTCGGCATCCGCTCCGGCCTGCCGATCGAGATCGGCACGCCGAACAACGGTGGCTCGGTGGTCACCGCCAGCGGACTGATCTTCATTGCGGCCGCGACCGACGATCTGCTGCGCGCGATCGACCTGAAGACCGGCAAGGAACTCTGGCACGCCAAACTGCCGGCCGGTGGGCAGGCCAACCCGATGATCTATGCATTCGGTGGACGCCAGTACGTGGTCATCATGGCCGGCGGTCACCATTTCATGGAGACGCCGGCGGGCGATTACGTGATCGCCTACGCGCTGCCGAAGCAATGAAGACAGCGGTGCGGATCGCGGCCCTGCGTCAATGATGCGGGGCCAATCCCTGTCGAACCTCTCGTCGCCTGACTACAGCATTCCACGAAAAAACCTGACAATCGGCGGTGTTTTCCCCCGCTTAAGCGAGCCGGTATCCGCTGCCATGATGGGCGGATGCCTAGTTCATCTGTTTCAGACGGGCGATGTTCGCCGCCAGGCGCCTGTTACGTCGTCACCGCCATCACCACCCACCACTTTCCCTTCTTCAACCATCACGCCAACGCGCAGGAAGTCGTGCGCTGGCTGCGCGCCTCCGATGCTGAAAAGCGTACCGAATCGCTGGCCTGGGTCGTCATGCCCGACCAGGTCCAGTGGCTGTTCCGTCTTCGCAAACATCCACTCTCCAGCGTCGTGAGGTCGTTGAAGGAACGGTCGGCCCACGCATTGCATCAGCGCAACGCAGCCCGGGGCCGGATCTGGCAACCGGGCTGCTACGACCAGTCTCAGTGCGATGAACGCCAACTGCTGGCCCGCGCCACCGACATCCTCTCCACCCCCGTGCGCGCGGGGCTTGCCAGCGGCCTGCACGGTTATCCGTTCGCGTGGTGCCGCTGGCCGGTGTGAGCTACGTCGGTACCCGCACCATCTTACGCATCAGATGCTCCACCACACCGGCTGGATCCGCCGTGCGCCCCACATGCGTGCTCGACATCTGCACCACCGAGCTGCGTTTGGCGGTCAAGAAATGGAAGCGTGCACGCGCCGGCAACTGCGCGATGGGGCCTGCGTTCGCGTCGCCGCGGCAGATTGCCACGATGGCGTCCAGCCACGGCTGCAGGCCTTCAATATCCAGGGCGGGCGCGAAGGCACGCAGCCGCTCCAGATCCAGCTCGATCGCCGCTTCCAGATGCTTGGCACCGGGGCAGGAGACGATGACGCCCACGTTGATGAACTCCTCGCGTTCGACGCGGGGCACCACGCGGATCACCGCATAGTCATACGTGTGCAGTGTGGGCACGGACGGCCTCCTGTACAAAGGCCGCGCGAACGCGAAGGCGGTGCTGCAGGTAGTCGATATAGGCCTGGCGGTAGGCCGCCGGGCTGTCGAACAGGGGTTCGTCCACCAGCCAGCTGTCCGGTACCAGGGCGACAATGCGCTCGATCTCCGCATCGGGCAGCATCACCGCGAGGCCGGCATCGACCTCGGCAATCTGCGTGGCGAACGGCAACAGCACATGATCGCGGATCAGCACGAACGGCTTCTTGCACGCCTCGCCAGCGCTGGCCCAATCGTGATGGAAATACATCGCTGCGCCATGGTCGATCAGGTACAGCTTGCGGTGCCACACCATCAGATTCGGATTGCGCGCGGTGCGGTCCACGTTGCTGGTGAACGCATCGAACCACACGATCTTCGAGGCGAGTTCCGCATCGGGCTGCATCGCGGCCGGGTCGTAGTTGATCGCGCCGGGCAGGTAATCGCTGCCCAGGTTCAAGCCTTCGCTGGCGCGGATCAGGTCCTGGATCTCCGGGTCCGGCTCGGTCCGCGCGAACTCGCGGTCCAGCTCGACGAACAGGATTTCCGGAATCGGCAGGCCGAGCGTCCGGGCGATTTCGCCTGCGATCAGTTCGGCGATCAGCGCCTTGGGCCCTTGGCCGGCGCCGCGGAACTTGAGCACCACCATGCCATCGTCGTCGGTCTCGACGACGGCGGGCAGGGAGCCGCCTTCGCGCAGCGGGGTGACATAACGGAGGGCGTGCACGGTTCGCATGGTGCGTCCGGGAGCGGTTGAACGATGCAAGGATACCGTAGCCGAAACCTCCAAAGGCGTCACAACCTACTTGGATGCCTCTGAAAGATAGTTCTTCCAGGCGATCTCTCTCACAGAGTAGGAGCTCGTTACGAGAGACAAGGATAAAAGCAACCTCGCCAACCCTTCTCCGGGGTCATTGAAGACAACGTATTCACTTTCGCCAATCTTCTCGAAGAGCAGTCCTTCATTCCTTAAGAGGATCCCCTTGCTGAGATCCAAGTAGATGTCCGGCTTGGAGTCATCATCAAGGATGCTGATCGCGTGGGCGATTGTTTCAAGCTCAGATCCTCCATAACTCACGGCACAGTGGAGAATTCTGCACCAGGGCCAATCGATGTTACCCATCTGCGTGCCGCCGAGACTGGTTGGCTTTAATTTTCTGACGCTACAAATATTCCTGGCGATTTCAGCGAGAATTGAGGCGGTTACTTGCGTTTTTATCTCAATCGTCGCAACAACACCCTCTTGGAAGATTAGGTCGTGTCCGCTGTTGAAGCGCAATCTAGGCATTGATTTTAACATCAGGACGATGTCTTGCTGCTTGGAACGATTTCCGTCTGAATCCACAATTACGCCGCTTACAGCGCTAGTCATTTCTGGCAGGTGAGAGGTCAAAAAGTCGTGGATAAGATTCTCGCGAACGGTTCCTGCTGTTGGCGAATGCCCTAAGACTTTACTCATTTCATACTGAGCCGCTAGCGCACGGATGGCGCCGTTGCAATATTGAAGGAGGGGCTTCACGATTACGGCTCTCCAGTAATTATTTTTGTGTGGCTATGCCTCTATGGAACCCATGCTAGTAGAGATTTGACCTGCGTGCTGGAGTTCATCTTCGTGGTGCAACGGTGTCTGAGTCGATAGAGTCCGCGCAATGATTACGTCGTCATCTGAACGGCAGGGTTGCCACTTGCGCCCCTATGGAAAGGACCCGTGGGCCGATTTCCTCTGCGTTAGGCGGTGGTACATTCTATGTCCGAGATCGGGCAGTCCCGACAATGCAGGGGAGCATCTATGCACGTTCGTCGTACCTCGCTGGCTGCGGCCGTTGCCAGCCTCGGCCTTGTGTTTGCTGCACCGGCCTTCGCCGGCTACGCCACACCACCGGAGGGCTTGCTCAAGGTGCTCAAGGCGCCGCCGCCGCCGACACCCAGTGTCGACCCGACCGGCCAGCGCCTGCTGCTGACCACCACGCAGACCTATCCCTCGATCACCCGCGTTGCCCAGCCGTACCTGAAGCTGGCCGGTGTGCGCCTGGAGCCGAAGAACCGCAGCCGCCATGACACCCCGGGCGGCTACGGCATTCCACCGTGCGTCGGTGACTTCACCGTGGTGGAGACCCTCAGCGGCCGCTCTACCAAGGTGGCGCTGCCCAACGGGTGTGCCGGCATGGCGCAGTGGTCGGCCGACGGCCAGCGCTTCGCGTTCCAGAATGTGGTCGATGACAGCGTGCAGCTGTGGGTCGGCGATGCGGTCACCGGTCAGGTCCGCCAGGTTCCCAACGTCGCGCTCAATCCGATCTTCGGCAGCACCGTGCAGTGGCTCGGCGGCAGCCAGCAGTTGCTGGTCAAGCTGGTGCCTGCCACGCAGGGCCCGGCACCGTCTGCGGACGGTGCGATCGGCCCGGACATCCAGGAGTCGCTGGGCACGGCCGGCGAAAGCAGCACCTACGAAGCCCGCGATACGCTGACCAGTGCCTACGATGAAGCGCTGTTCGCCTATTACGGCCAGTCGCAGCTGGCGGTCGTGGATACCACCTCCAACACCGTGCGCACCGTGGGTGCCCCGGCGCTGCTGGACAGCGTCGGGGCCGCACCGGATGGCGTGCATGTGCTCACCACGACGCTCAAGGCACCGTTCTCGCATGCGGTGACCTACCAGCGTTTCGCCAATGACGTGGCGGTAGTGGATATCGCCAGCGGCCGCAGCACGCCGATTGCCAGCCTGCCGCTGGCCGACCGCGTACCTGTGCACGGCGTGCCGGAAGGCCCGCGTGATTTCGATTGGCGCGCCACCGATCCAGCCACGCTGGTCTACGCCGAGGCGCTGGACAAGGGCGACTGGAAAGTCACCGTCCCGCATCGTGACCGCGTGCTGATGCGCAAGGCCCCGTTCACCGCAAAGCCCACCGAGATCGCGCGCACCGCACAGCGTTTCGAAGGACTGGGGTGGACGGCGCAGCCGGACGTTGCCTTCCTCGATGAGAACGACGAGAACCGCCATTGGCGCCAGACCCGCATCGTCAACGTGGACAACCCGAAGCAGGAGGGTCGCCTGCTGTGGGATCTTTCCAGCGATGAGTTGTACGAGGACCCGGGCAATTTCGTTTACCAGCGCCTGCTCAACGGCGCCTACGTGGTGCGCCAGGACGGCAACAACGTGTTCCTGCGCGGGCAGGGTGCGTCGCCTCAGGGCGATCGTCCCTTCCTGGACGCACTCAACCTCGGCAGCCTGAAAACCGAGCGCCTGTTCCGCAGCGATGCCGATGCCTATGAGCAGTTCATCGGCTTCAGCGCCACGCCGGGCCACCTGCTGACGTGGCACCAGTCGGTCACCGATGCGCCGAATGCGTTCGTGCGCCTGCTGGGCGAACCGGTCGCCGCCGCCCAGCCGGGCGAAGCGCAGTTCGCGTCCAAGCCGGATGCACTGACCCACCTGGTGGACCCGACCCCCGAAGTGCGTCAGATCAAGAAGCGCCTGGTCACCTACAAGCGTGCTGATGGCGTGGACCTGTCGTTCACCCTGTACACGCCGCCGGGGTACAAGGAAGGCCAGCGCGTGCCGGCGATTCTCTACGCCTACCCGGCCGATTTCGCCAACGCCGCGCAGGCGGGGCAGGTGTCCGGTTCGCAGCAGACCTTCACCCGCCTGGCACCGTACCGGCTGATGCTGCTGGCCGGCTACGCGATCATCGACAATGCCTCGTTCCCGATCGTCGGCGACCCGAAAACCGCCTACAACACGTATCTGGAACAGCTTGAAGCCGATGCCAAGGCCGCGGTGGACAAGGCCGTGGAGCTGGGCGTGGTCGACCGCAACCGGATCGGCGTCACTGGGCACAGCCATGGGGGCCTGATGACCGCCAACCTGATCGCGCATACCGACCTGTTCAAGGCCGGGGTCGCCACCAGCGGCTCGTACAACAAGACCTTCACCCCGTTCGGGTTCCAGAACGAACGTCGCTCGGTCTGGCAGGCGCAGGACGTGTACCTGAAGGCCTCGCCGTTCTTCTATGCCGACAAGATCAAGCTGCCACTGCTGCTGGTCCACGGCGAGGATGACGCCAACCCCGGCACCGAGCCATTCCAGTCGCGCAAGCTGTTCCAGGCGATCCGCGGCAATGGCGGCACCACGCGCCTGGTGATGCTGCCGCACGAACCGCATTGGTACACCGCGCTGGAATCCAACGAGCAGTTAGTGTCGGAAATGCTGACCTGGTTTGATACCTATGTGAAGAATGCGCCGCCGGCCAAGCGCTGAGGCGAGACATCGGTATCGCCGCTCATCAGTGAGCCGCGATACGCATCAGACCCACGGCCGCCCGCAATGGGCGGCCGTTCTGCATTCCGGGCCGGTGATGGAATTACACTCGGGTCAGACCACAAGGACGCAGGCATGGATATCCAATCTTGGGGACCGGCGGGCAGCGGTGTCGTCGGCGGCATCATCGCCACATGGTTCGTCGCGTACTGGGCGAGGGGATTGCAGACGCACTTCCGTGGCTGGTCCAGGGCCGTGTTGCGGCGCCGTCATCGCACCACGATCCGGGTCGCCAACGCCCTGTTCTTCGTGGGATTACTAGTGGGATTGGCCCTGTACCCGCTGGGCGGATTTGCCAGCAACGATCACCGGCCGGCATTCCTCGGCTTCGGGCTCGCCTCGCTGTTGCCCCTGCTGGCACTGGTCGTCATTCCGTTCCTGACCGGCCGGAGCATACGGGAAGCGTTCGTCGCCTTCGCGATCGGCCAAGGGGCGCCGGTATGGGCCACCTATCTGCCGCTGGCTGGCGGCCTGGTCTGTCTGGTCGTGGCACTGGTGGGCTTTCTTCCCATCGGCCGTTGAGATGGCGGACCGACGCGCGACGGGTGGACCTCGCCCGGCCCGGCAGGCAAAGTGCGCTTCAAGGGGATGCCGGGTACCGGGGAGCGAGGGATCGAATGCAGCAGACACCATTACAACCCACCGGTCCCGCCACGCGGCGTCGGTGCAGCCGCTGGCTGTTCGTCCTGGCAGCGCTGGCGTTCGCCCCGCTCATGGCGGTGGCGCAGACCGCTCCCGCGCCCGTTGATTCCGCAACGCAGGTTCCCGACCGCCCCCGCACCTGCCTGGTCCTTGGCGGTGGCGGTGCCCGCGGCGCGGCCCATATCGGCGTGCTCAAGGTGCTGGAGCGCGAGCGCGTGCCGATCGACTGCATCGTCGGCACCTCGATGGGCGCGGTGGTCGGCGGCTTGTATGCCTCCGGTTACACGGCCGACGAGATCGAGGCAGTGCTGGACCGGATCGACTGGGCCGAGGTGCTGCGCGACAAACCGCCACGCGATGAGCGCAGCATGCGCCGCAAGGAAGATGACCTGCGCCTGCTGGGCGGCGTCGAAGTCGGCCTGAGCAACGGCAAGATCGCGTTCCCGCAGGGGCTGATCCAGGGCCAGAAGCTGGAGATGCTGCTGCGCCGCCTGCTGCTGCCGACCTGGCAGGTGCGCGACTTCGATCATCTGCCGATTCCGTTCCGGGCCATCGCCACCGATATCGTCAGCGGCGAGAAGGTGGTGTTCGCACAGGGCGATCTGGCCTTGGCCATCCGCGCGAGCATGTCGGTGCCGGGCGTGTTCGCGCCGGTCCGCTATGAGGACCATCTGCTGGTGGATGGTGGGGTGGTCGACAACGTGCCGATCGATGAGGCGCGGCGGCTGGGCGCGCAGCGGCTGATCGTGTCGCGGGTCGGCTCGCCGTTGATGACCGAAGCGCAGCTGGATTCACCCTTGGCGATCAGCCACCAGATGGCCAGCGTGCTGATGCAGCGCGAAGTACTCGCGCAGTTGGCCACGCTCGGGCCACAGGATCTGCTGATCACACCGCCGCTGGGCGAGATGGGCAGCCAGGACTTCAACCGCTCACCACAGGCGGTCGGCGTCGGTGAGCAGGCCGCGCAGGCCGAGGTCGCGGCGGTTCGTCGCTTCCAGGTGGACGATACTCGCTACGCCGCCTTCCAGCGCCAGCATCGGCCGCCGGCGTATGAAGCGCCGATCGTGGCCTTCATCGATGTGCTGCGCGATAAGACACGTACCGCGCGCTATATCGAGCAGCGCCTGAAGCCGGAGGTCGGCCAGCCGCTGGCACCGGACCGCGTGGAGCAGAACGTGGCCACGGCCTACGGCGAGGGCCGCTACCAGCAGGTGCAGTGGCGGCTGGAAGAGCGTGACGGGCAACAGGGCCTGGTGCTCGCACCGCAGGACAAACGTTGGGGTCCGGATTTCCTGCATTTCGCGCTGCGCCTGTCCGATGATTTCGACGGCAGCAGCAACTACCAGCTCATCACGGAGCTGACCCGTACCGGCCTCAGCGAGCAGGGCGCGGAGCTGAAGCTGCGTGTGGGGCTGGGCGAAGTCGAAGAGGCGTTCGCCGAGTACTACCGGCCGTTCGGCAGCAGTGGTCGGCATGCGCTGTCCACCTATGCCAAGTACCGCGCCACCGATCTGGACCTGGCGCTGATGCGCGGCGGCGCACTCGCCGAGTTCCGTTACAGCCAGTGGCTGGGCGGACTGCGTTGGGCATATTCGCCACATCCGGATTGGGAAATCGCGCTGTTCGGCGAGCGCGGCCGTGAGCGCCTGCGCCTGGACGTCGGCAACCCCACCGAGCTGGGCAATTATCGCGCGGACATGGGCAGCGTCGGCTGGCAGCTGCGCCACGATTCGATCGACAGCTCGGCCTTCCCCGGTCGCGGCCAGCGCCTGTCGCTCACGCGGCAGCACTATCTCGATGCACTGGGCACCGACAATTCGGCGGCGGTCACGCGGGTGCAGTGGGATGGGGCATGGGCGCACGGTCACAACCGCTGGCTGGGCGGCCTGCGCGCGTCCTCCGCACACGGCGGCGATGACCTGCTGGCCACGTACGGCTTCCTGGGTGGGCTGGGAAATCTGTCTGGCTATCCGGAAGAATCCATCTTCGCGCCGCAGACCGCGCTGGCCCGGGTGGTGTATTACCGTCGCGTCGCGCACGCCGATTCGCTGCTGACCATCCCGCTGTATGTCGGCGGCAGTGTGGAGTGGGGCGGATTCTGGCAGCGCCGCGAGGATGTCAGCCTGGATGGCATGCAGACCGCAGGCAGCCTGTTCGTCGGCGCCGATACGTTCCTGGGGCCGGTGTTCCTGGGGTATGGGCGCGCGCACGGTGGGCACACTTCGTTCTATCTGACCTTTGGCTCACTGCTGCGGACACTGGATGGGTTCTGATGGGTTCTGCGCTTTATCCTGTGCAGCCATGGTGTTGATGTGATGCCGATGAAATCGATGTTCCTGGCTGTGGTGCTCCTGCTGTCTGCCGGCCACGTGCATGCCGCTGATGCACCGTCGCTGCCCGCCGCGTGGACGCAGATCGGCATCACCGTCGGCATGCCGTACGCGCAGGCCAAGGCGCTGCTCATCAAGGCCGGATGGCTCGCATCCGCGCCCGACAACGAGGGCACGCCCGTCTTTGCCGCGCATCCCGAAGTGGATTGCGGGCAGGGCTGGGACGCGATCTGCTCGGCAGGCTTCCATCTGGGAAACGAGGCTTATGGGTTGGTGCTCACACCGACCGATGACGACAACCTGCTGGTGCAGGGCGTCTTCTGAAAGGAGCTGATACGGATGTCAGACCGCACTGTGGTGGTATTTGATTTCGACTTGACGCTGACCCGCTGGGAAACGGCAAGCCGGTTCTTCAAAGGTCTGCTGCGCCGCCAACCGTGGCGGATCGCCGGTGTCATGCTCGCGCTGCCGGTGCTGGCGCCGCTCTGGGCATTACCGCGCACGCGACGGAGGCCGGTATGCTTCGCCGTGTGGATGGCGACGTTCGGACGCAGCCGCGAGGCGCTGGCCAGGCTTGCCGTGGTGCATGCCGACGAGGTATTCGCCGGCCCGGAGCCTGTGTTCCTGCCTGAGGGCGTCGAACGACTGCGCCACCATCTTGCCCAGGGCGACGAGGTTGTCATCGCCACCGGCTGCTGGGAGCCGTTGGCGCGCGCGTTGCTGGAACGCGAAGGTTTGAAGGACGTACCGCTGGTCGCCTCGACCCTGCGGCCGTGTGTCGGCGGTTGGGTCAGCGAAAACCACTGCATTGGTGAGAACAAGATTCCCATGCTGACCGAGCGCGGTTATCCGCCACCGTGGCGCACGGCCTACACCGATCACCGCGCCGATCTGCCGCTGCTGCGCAACAGCGAGCAGTGGTATCTGGTCAGCCCGGGGGAGAAGTGTCTGCGCATGATCGAACTGGCGATGACTACCAAGGCGGATGTTCTGCGTTGGCGTGTGCCCTGAGTGTCGCCAGTATCGTGGGCAGTCAGTCGCACCAGCCCTTACTGATGCGGTGCGGGGCTCTCCGCTCAGTTGGTCATCAATCTCAGGAACTGTGGATTCTTGACCACCAGTTGAAGCTTGTTGCGGAAGTCTTCAATCCTGCCACGTGCACAGACGCGCTTTCCCTGCAGAGAGGCAAGTGACCCCAGGCGCGATTCAAAGGCAGCACGGTCGCTTTGCCATACGACCAGGCCAAGCGTCTGGTCTGGGAAGCGGCGGTCAAGATTGAGGTAAATGACCTTCGGCTGCTGAGTGACCTGCGCAACGCTGCCGCAGGCGAGCACCGTTTTGCCCACGTGGAACGGTGCCTTGCTGGCTTCAATTCGGTCCTCGGCCTTGACGGGAGTCATGCCGGCGAACGCGAGCATCAGCAGCGAAAGGCCGCGCACCACTTTTGAATCAACGGAGAATCTGCTCATCTTTCTCGATCTCGATGCGTGGCTTGCCACGGTAGGTTTTGATGGTCCCCTCGATACAGAGATGCGCTCCCGTCGCAAAGGATGGGGGGCTGACAGTCTGCAGATGATCCGCCCATATCACGGCACTCAGCGTTTCATCCGGATAGGGGTAGTCGAAGTTGATGAACATCCCGGACGATATCCGGCGGATGCCGGACAGTCGTCCGCACACGACACGGAACTGGCCAACGTGTGCGCCGGCCTCGGATGCGGCTATTGAATGGGGTGCGGGCCTGTCCCGGTTCGCAGCGGATACGGGGACCGCTGCGTGGGAAGAAGCGGCACCAGTAGTGCCGGGGGAAACCGTGGGTGGCTCGCCGGAGCTCAGGTGACGAGCGACAACCAACATGCTCACTCCACCGAAGATCAAGGCGCAGATCGCAAGCAGCGCACGCATCCCTATCGCTGCTGGGGCACGCATCTGCGCGGACGCACTCCCGGCGGGAGCAGGGGACGCACGGGTCGAAGGCGATGGCGCTGAATCCGGTGGAGCAGCGATTGCGTGCGTGGCATCGATCTGAACTGCGCGGGCGGACATTCTGGATGCCTGCGACAAGAGCTGCTCGGATACCTCCCTGATGATCTCATCTGGATTGTTGAGCATCTTCAGATTGGCGTACCGCAGGATGGTTCCAAAGCTCCTGACGACGGCATTCTGGCGATCAAGGAAATCAACCCACTTGCCCGGAGTCGGGTCTTTGGATGCGCCATCCAGCTCGATCGGAAGCAGATAGCCCTTGTGAGGATTGATAATCATGAAGTCGATACGTCGCCGTTTTCCGGCGTCATCGACGAACGCGTACTGCGGTACCACGTCCTCAGGGTCAATCAATGCAATGTGCGAAAGAACGCGGTCTACGAACAGCGCTTCAAAATTGGCTGGATGACGGAGCCTTTCAACATGCATGCGCTTCCATTGCGCCCACGTCATGCCGTTCTGTCCGTGTACGGTGTGATCCATAGGTTGTTGGCTGTTTCCCCTGTAGATGAATTCTATCCAAGATCCAGTCTCGATGCGTTGCGTGGATTGCGAGCCGTCAGCATCAGTCTTCCTTCATCGCTGTCTCTGCGGCAAGCAATGCCTGCGCCGCCTTGCTCAGCTCCGGTGAGGGCACAACAGGCGCGCCAATGGCCTCCATCATCTGATCGGTAGAGACGAAGCGGCGGTGCCGACGGTCGTAGACGCCGGTGATCAGCAGCGCGCGCGTGGCGACTTTCTCTTCCTCGCCGATCAACACGCGCTGTTCCATGATGATGCGCGTGCCGGCCCAGCCGACCATGCGGGTCTCCAGCACGAAACGCTGGAACGGTTTCAGCTCACGCCGGAACTGGATGGTGCCGCCGCTCACGATGGGTGCCCACTTCGAGCGCCAGGCCACGCGGCCCAGGCCCATCCGAAACACCAGGTCCAGGCGACCCAGGTCGAAGATCGTCCAGTAGCGCCCGTTGGTCATGTGCAGGTTGCTGTCGATGTCGTTGGGCAGCACCCGGAAGTTCAGTCGCGACACCGCAAACGGCGCGGCCAGTTTCGGCTTGAATGGGGTGGACAGCAGCAGGAGCAGCAGGCGGAACCAGAGATTCATGAGCGGGCCGTCGTTTCTATTACAGTTGTCATAATGCAAATACGCTAGTCTATGACACCTGTCTTAGCAAGGAATCCGGCCATGAGCGCACGCCATTCCGATGCCCCGCAACGCGTGGTGGCTGCGGCAGCGGAAATGCTGGCCACGTATGGGCTCAATGCCTCCAGTGTCCGCGAGGTCGCCAAGCGTGCGCAGGCGCCGTTCGGGTCCACCTATCACCATTTCCCGGGCGGCAAGCAACAGGTGCTGGCCGAGGCCACCACGTTGGCCGGCGCAAAAGTCGATAGCGTGCTGGCCACTTGCCTGCAGGCCGGTGGTGCCGAGGGCCTGTCGCTGTTTCTGGCGATGTGGCGCGAGCGGTTGATCCGTTCGGACTTCCATGCGGGCTGCCCGGTGCTGGCGGCTGCGGTCGAAGAGCCGATCGATGCGGCGCCCGACGATGCTCAGCGGGCGGCCGCCGTTGTGTTTGCCAGCTGGGAAGCCCGGCTGAGCGAGGCGTTGTGCACCGACGCCCGTACGCCCGGGCAGGCGCACGCGCTGGCGACGATGATCATCGCCAGCGTGGAGGGCGCGGTGGCGATGTGCCGGGCGATGCGTGACATCGGCCCGTTCGATCGCGTCGCGCTGCAGCTTGAATCGCTGGTGGCGGATCGCTGAGACTGCTGGCTTGCCCTTACCGGAGCGCCGCACCGTGCCAGCCTTGACCCGTCCCTTCGCCCTTGCCGCCGGCCTGGTGCTGTGCGCGCTTCACCCACTGGCCCAGGCGCAGGATGGTCCTGCGATCAATCCGCTGTATCTGGTGCCTGCCGACAAGGCGACGCCCGCACAGATCACGGAGATGCAGCAGCGCCTGCTGGACTGGCCGCAGTTGCAGCGCTACCGCGCCGAGAACGCCGCGCTGGCACCCGTCGCGCCTGGGACCAAGCGGGTGGTGTTCTACGGCGATTCGATCACCGAAGGCTGGGGACCGACCGGCAGTGATCGTTTCTTCCCGGGCAAGCCGTACGTCAACCGCGGTATTTCCGGGCAGACCACAGCGCAGATGCTGGTGCGCTTCCAACAGGACGTCATCGCACTCAAACCGGCGCTGGTGGTGATCCTCGCCGGCACCAACGATATCGCCGGCAACACCGGGCCGACCACGCAGGCGATGATCGAAGACAACCTGCACGCGATGGTGGAACTGGCGCAGGCGCACAACATCCGCATCGTGCTCGCCTCGGTGCTGCCGGTCAGCGATTACCCGTGGCAGCCGGGCGTGCAGCCCGCCGGCAAAGTGACCTCGCTCAACAAGGCCCTGCGGGCGTATGCGGAGCAACAGGGCGTGGTCTATCTGGACTACCACACGGCCCTGACCAACAAGGACGGCGGCCTCGACCCCGAGCTGGCCAGCGATGGCGTGCATCCCACGCCGACCGGTTACGCGAAGATGGTGCCGCTGGCCGAGGCTGCCGTCACCAAGGCACTGGCGCGCTGAGGCCGGGTTCCAGCCGGCTGGCCCAGCTACGGCGCGACGACGTCAGTCGAAGCGCCAGCGTACGCCGGCATACACACCACGCCCATCACCGGGCGTCGAGCGCGCGACATCCTTGCCCGCATCGTCGTAGCCCGGCGTGACCGTGGCGGCGTAGTGGCGGTCGGTCAGGTTGCGCAACTCCGCCCAAGCCTGCCAGCGACCGCCGGGGGCGTCGTAGCCGATGCGGGTGCCGAAGATCACGTGGCTGTCGGCGGCCATGCTGTTGGCATAGTCGACGAACATCTTCGACGCGTACTCGGTGTTGAGCCCGGCATAGAAGCCGGCCGGGTGGTCGTAGCGCAGTTCGGCCTGGTAGTAGTGACGCGGCAGGCCGGGCAGGCGGTTGCTGCCGAAGCGCGCATCATCGCGGTAGCGGAAGTCGCTGAAGGTGTAGGCCTGGCGCAGCGACAGCCGGCCGCCGATGCCCTGCCAGAGCGCACTGTCCAGGCCGGCTTCGATGCCGCGGTGCACGGTCGGGCTGGCGTTGGATTCGGCGATGAACAGGTTCGGCACCGGCTGCACTTCCACGGTGAGCAGTTCGTGGTTGAGCCGTGCGTAATAGCCGGTCAGTTCCCAGCGGCCGAGCGCGCTGTCGCCGCGCGCACCGAGTTCCAGCGTGGTCGCGGTCTGGTTGTCCAGTTCCACCGGCGCGCGCTGGCGGCCCGTGGAGGCACCGTTGCCGGCGGCGAAATACTTGTTCGAGCCCCAGATCATCGACCACGGGTGGGCCGGTTCCACCGAGCGGCTCAGGTTGCCGAACCACTGCGTCTGCGGCGTCTGCTGCCAGGTGAAGCCCAGCCGCGGCGCGTAATCCCACTGGCGCTCGGACAATTTCTCTGCCGTCGTCGGCCAGCTGACCTGCACATCGCGGCGGGTGTGGATCAACGCCAGGCCGGTCTGCAGGCGCAGCGTGTCGCTCAGCGCCAGATCGTTGCCGATGTGCAGCACGCTGTCGGTGCCGTAATGCTCAAAGTCGCGGGTGTGCGTGCCGGCCGCGTATCCGTTGCTGGAAAAGCGCAGGGTCTCGCGCACGTTGGCATCCAGATCGTGGGTGACGCGCAGGCCGATCGTAGTCACGCTGTCATGCCCGAACAGCGCGTGCCGGCGGCGGTAGTCCAGCGTGCCGTTGAGGTTGGCGTAGTTCAGCTGCTGGCGGTACAGGCTCTCGTTCAAGTCCATCGGGTACTTGTGATACACGAGGCCCGCCTGCAGCGATGAATCGTCATCGATCGTGTAGGTAGTGGTGTTGCCGAACCAGGTGCTGCCCGGCTGCGGGCGGCGCGCATCGATGGCCACGTTGGCCGGATTGGCGGCGCGGGGGGCGTTGCGGATCTGCGCGCGGGTGAGGCGTCCCGGGGTTTCGTGATCGGTCTCGCGGTAGCGCAGGAAGAAGCGCGTCTCCAGTTGCGGCGTGAGCTGCCAGCCGATGTTGGCCACCGCACCCTTGCCCTTGCCGGTGGCGTGCTGCTGATAGCCGTCGTACTCGGTGTCGCTGTAGGCGATGAAGTAGTCGACCGCGTCCCGCACGCCACCCAGGCTGATCGCGCGCTTCTGGTAACCGCGTGCGCCGGCTTCGTAGTGCAGCTCGAGCCCGGGCGTATCGCGGCCGCTGCGGGTGATGTAGTTGATCGCACCGCCCAAGGCCAGCGCGCCGCGCTCGAACCCGTTGGCACCCCGCAGCACTTCGACGCGGCTCAGCCACAGCGGCTCCAGCAGCTCGTACGGCGTGCCACCCGGGCCGGTCAGCGGCAGACCATCCAGCGAGACCGACAGGCCGGAGGCATGCGCACCCGGCGCCCGGTTGAGGCCCGAACCGCGGATGGAGACCTTGACGCCTTCATTGCCGGCGCTCTGCGCGCTGATGCCGGGCTGGTAGGCGAGTACATCGGCCGTGCCGGCAACGCGGCCCTGGCCGACCTGCGTCATATCGACAACGTTACCTGCGCCGGGGACCCGGTCGAGCGCGCGGCGCGCAGCCTCGGTGGCGTCGGCGGCGGTGACGTTCACCGCATCCAGGGTGACCGCCTGACCGGCGGGCGCGGCATGGGCGATGTCGGTGGTGGCAAGGCTGGCCAGCAAGGCAGCGGCGAGCAGGGACAGGGCAGGGGCGGTGGAGCGATTCGGGAGAGCAGTCATTCGTGCGCGGTATCAGTGCGGACACGGCCCACGTCGCCGCGGCACCCTGTCAACTTCATGTGGGGCGCGCAAGTTAACAGGATGTGGGGGTGTTCGTCACCCTTGTGGGGCGTATGGGTGACGAACGCCGACGGCGGGATGTCCGTAGTGCCGGCCGCTGGCCGGCTCGCCAGGATCTACGCGATCCCGTCGCGTGAGAACCATGATTGCCTGGCTGCCGGCCAGCGGCCGGCACTACGTGTTATTTCGGTGACTGCCGGCCAGCGGCCGGCATTACCGGGCCGCTGCCAGCGCTTTCGACTTGGCGTACAGCCGTTCGGCCTGCTTCGCGTCGCCCAAGGCGGCATACGTTTCTGCCAGGCTGTCCCAGGCATTGGCCGAGCGCGGGAACAGCGTCGCGTTGAAGGCGAACAGCGGCAGCGCGGTAGCATGGCCCAGGTTCTCGGCCACCGCGTATCCCACGCGGTTGATGTCCTGCTCCAGCATCGGCTGATCACCGCGCCCGGTAGTGATGAGCCACTGGTTCAACGCGGTTGTGCGTGCGGCCGTCTGGGGCTCCAGTGCGTAGGTGATCAGCCTTTCCGACAGGGCCTCGCGAGGGAACTGCATCGGGGCCACCACTGCCATGGTGCTGTCCACCAGCGTGCGCGACCACACATTCTTCGCACTGCCGTTGGTGAGGTAGATGAAGCTGTAAGTGTCCCCGGCCAGGCCGTCGGTGAAGGCTATCCGCGCCCGTACCCGCGTGCCACCGTCATGCCCCACGAAGCGGTAGTCGCCGCTTTCTTCGAATTCCCAACCCGTGGAGAAGCCGCTGCGTTGTCCGCTGCTCAGCAGCTGTGGCTGCCACAGCTGCTGCAGCGTGGCACGACCCACCAGCTCACCACGGGTCAGGGCCAGCAGGAAGCGGTCCAGATCACCGACGGTTGTATGCAGCGCGGCATGCCCGTAGGCATAGGATGGCCAGGCGATGTCGTCTTCGCGCTGCAGGGCGCCCTGCTTGCCGATGTAGGCGATGGCGATCTCGTGGCGCGCATCCGTCGCCGGGCCGAGCGAGGTATGCGTCATCGACAGCGGTCGCAGCACGCGGTCTCGTACGATCTGCGCATAGGGCTGCTGGTATTGCGCTTCCAACAGCGCGGTGAGGACCAGATAGTTGGTCTGCGTGTACCGGTTGGCAGTGCCCGGCGTGAACTGCAGTGGCGTGCTTGCGAGTGCATTGAACACCTCCGCCGGCGTGGCCGGGAAGCGGTTGCCCTGCGAGGTGATCACCTCACCATCCCGGTACTGGAAGTACTCGGGAACGCCGGACGCATGGTTGAGGAACTGCCGCACGGTGATCGCCTGCCAAGCCTCGGGCAGATCGGGAAGATAGCGGCTGGCCGGTGCATCCAGCTCGACTCTGCCGGCCTCCACCCGTTGCATGACCAGGGTGCTGACCAGCAGTTTGGCCAGGGAGTAAGCATTGAACACCGTTTCGGCGGTCACCGCCCGATGCGTGGTGACGTCGGCCTCTCCGGCGACGGCCTGCACGAGAAGCGCGCCGTTGTGCCGTATCAGCACCGACTGCCCGGCGATGCCATAGCGCTCTGCGTTTGTGTGGAGTTGCCGGGTGATCCGGGCGTCTAACTCCGCGGCGCGCACGGTGCCGGACGGCGTCGATACCGCGAGCAGCAGGACCGCGACAAAGGCGAAACGACGCATTGCGGGCATCCTCGTGGGTGAGCCCGCACAGTAGGAAGCGCTGGCACCCCGGTCAATGCGGCGGAAGTCACCCCCGGTCGTGAAAGGCCCCGACCGTCGGCCGGGGCCGACCCGCATCAGCCCAGAATCCCAGGCAGATCCAGCCCCTTTTCCTTAGCGCAGTCCACCGCGATCGCATACCCCGCGTCGGCATGCCGCATCACGCCGGTGGCCGGGTCGTTCCACAGCACGCGCGCGATGCGCTTGGCCGCCGCTTCCGTACCGTCGCAGACGATGACCATGCCCGAATGCTGCGAGAAGCCCATGCCGACGCCGCCGCCGTGGTGCAGGGATACCCAGGTGGCACCGCTGGCGGTATTGAGCAGGGCGTTGAGCAGCGGCCAGTCGGAGACGGCATCGGAGCCGTCCTGCATGGCCTCGGTCTCGCGGTTGGGCGAGGCGACGCTGCCCGAATCCAGGTGATCACGGCCGATCACCACCGGCGCCTTCAGTTCGCCATTGGCGACCATCTCGTTGAAGGCAAGGCCCAGTCGATCACGATCGCCCAGGCCAACCCAGCAGATCCGCGCGGGCAGGCCCTGGAACTTGATCTTTTCGGCGGCCATGTCCAGCCAGCGGTGCAGGTGCGGGTTGTCCGGGATCAGCTCCTTGACCTTGGCGTCGGTCTTGGCGATGTCTTCCGGATCGCCGCTCAGCGCGGCCCAGCGGAACGGGCCGATGCCGCGACAGAACAGCGGGCGGATGTAGGCGGGCACGAAGCCGGGGAAGTCGAAGGCATCTTCCACGCCTTCTTCCAGCGCCATCTGGCGCAGGTTGTTGCCGTAATCCACGGTCGGTACGCCGAGCGAGTGGAAACCGAGCATGGCGCGGATGTGGTTGGCCATAGATTCGCGCGCGGCGGCTTCCACTTCCTTCGGGGCGGAGACGCGCTTGTCGTCCCATTCTTCCACCGTCCAGCCCTGCGGCAGGTAGCCGTTGACCGGGTCGTGCGCCGAGGTCTGGTCGGTCAGCAGGTCCGGCTTCACGCCGCGGATCAGCAGCTCGTCCAGCACGTCGGCAACGTTGCCGAGCAGGCCCACCGAGAGCGGCTTCTTGGCGGTGCACGATTCCTCGATAAGCCGCAGTGCTTCGTCGAGGTCGTCGGTCCAGGTGTCCAGATAGCCGGTACGCAGGCGCATCTCGATGCTGCTCTTGCGGCACTCCACCGCCAGGCACGAGGCGCCGGCCATCACCGCAGCCAGCGGCTGCGCGCCGCCCATGCCGCCCAGCCCGCCGGTGAACAGCCATTTGCCGGCCAGGCTGCCGTTGTAGTGCTGGCGGCCCATTTCCACGAAGGTCTCGTAGGTGCCCTGCACGATGCCCTGCGCGCCGATGTAGATCCAGCTGCCGGCCGTCATCTGGCCGTACATGGCCAGGCCCTTCTTATCGAGCTCGTTGAAGTGGTCCCAATTGGCCCAGCGCGGCACCAGGTTGGAGTTGGCGATCAGCACCCGCGGGGCGTCCACGTGGGTACGGAACACACCGACCGGCTTGCCGGACTGCACCAGCAGGGTCTGGTCATCCTCCAGCCGCTGCAGCGTCTCGACGATCTTGTCGTAGCTTTCCCAGTCGCGCGCGGCGCGGCCGATGCCGCCATAGACCACCAGCTCCTGCGGGCGCTCGGCCACGTCCGGGTGCAGGTTGTTCATCAGCATGCGCAGCGGGGCTTCGGTCAGCCAGCTCTTGCAGGTCAGCGTGGTGCCGGTCGGGGCGAGGATGGTGCGGGTGGAATCGAGACGGGTCATGCAGCACTCCGGGACGTAGCGAAGTCGAGACAGGCATCGAGCACCTGCTGCAGCGTGGCGCGCAGCGGGTCGGCGTGATCGGGATCCAATGGCGTGGGCCAGCTGTGCTCATCCACGGCCTCGGGCTCGTGCATGTAGCCGCGGCAGGCCAGCTCCATCTGCAGCGTGTGCACGCCGCCGGGGATGTCGCTGTAATGGCGGGTGATGTAGCCGCCCTTGAAGCGGCCGTTGCGCACATGGCTCATGCCGCTCATCGCGCACAGATTGTCGACCACGTCGGTCAACGCGTTGTCGCAGGTGGTATCGCCGTTGGTGCCGAGGTTGAACTGTGGCAGCTGGCCATCGAACAGGTGCGGGATGTGCGAGCGGATCGAGTGCGCGTCGTACACCACCACGGTGCCGTGCAGGGCACGCAGGCGCGCGATCTCCGCGGCGAGGGCGTCGTGGTAAGGCGCGAACCAGGTATCGCGGCGGCGCGCGATCTCCGCCTCGTCCGGGCCGTGGCCATCGCGGTACAGCGGCTGGTTGTCGAAGGTGGTCAGCGGGCACAGGCCGGTGGTGTTCTGGCCCGGGTACAGCGAGGTGCCGCTGGGATCGCGGTTGACGTCGATGACCGAGCGCGACACCGCGGTGCGCACCGTCGTGGCGCCCATCTGCTGCGCGAAGCCGTACAGCTCATGCACCCACCAGTCGGCGTCGCGGCGGGCCAGCCACGGCGACACGAACTGCGCGGCCAGTGCATCGGGCAGCTCGGTGCCGGTGTGCGGGAAGCTGACGATCAACGGCACATCGCCGCGGTGGATCTGCAGCCAATCCGGTTGGGAAGTCATGCCAGCGGCTCCAGTGGCGGCAGGATGTCGTCCAGCCCGGCAGCCAGCACGCCACTGCGCACCAGGTCGGTCGCGGCCACCATGTCCGGGTGGAAGTAACGGTCGTCTTCCAGCGTCGGCACCTGCGCGCGCAGGCGCTGGCGTACGGCTTCCAGTGCATCGCTGGAGCGCAGCGGGGCATGGAAATCGCAGCCCTGTGCAGCGGCGAGCAGCTCGATGCCGATCACGTTGGCGGCGTTCTCGGCCATCGCCATCAGGCGGCGCGCACCGTGTGCGGCCATCGAGACGTGGTCTTCCTGGTTGGCCGAGGTCGGGATCGAGTCGACGCTGGCCGGATAGGCGCGCTGCTTGTTTTCCGAGACCAGCGCCGCGGCAGTGACCTGCGGAATCATGAAGCCGGAATTCAAGCCGGGCTTCGGGGTGAGGAAGGCCGGCAGCCCGGACAGGGCCGGGTCGACCAGCATCGCGGTGCGGCGCTCGCTGATCGAGCCGATCTCGCACACGGCCATCGCCAGCATGTCCGCCGCGAACGCGACCGGTTCGGCGTGGAAGTTGCCGCCACTCAGTGCCTCGTTGGTATCGGTGAATACCAGCGGATTGTCGGACACACCGTTGGCTTCGATCGCCAGCGTGGTGGCGGCCTGGCGCATCACGTCGAACGCGGCGCCCATCACCTGCGGCTGGCAGCGCAGGCAGTACGGGTCCTGCACGCGCACGTCGTTGTCGCGGTGCGATTCGCGGATCGCCGAGCCCTGCATCAGGGTGCGCAGCGCCGCCGCGGTGGCGATCTGCCCGCGCTGGCCACGGATGCTGTGGATGCGCGGGTCGAACGGGGTGTCCGAGCCCTTGGCCGCTTCCACCGACAGCGCACCGGTGACCAGTGCCGCGCGGAACACGGTGTCGATCGCGAACAGACCAGCCAGTGCATAGGCGGTGGAGTACTGGGTGCCGTTGAGCAGGGCCAGGCCTTCCTTCGCGCCCAGTACCAGCGGGGCCAGGCCGACCTTGGCCAGCGCCTCGGCCGCCGGCAGGCGCTCGCCCGCCACGAAGGCTTCGCCGACGCCGATCATCACGCTGGCCAGGTGCGAGAGCGGGGCCAGATCGCCGGAGGCACCGACCGAGCCCTGGCACGGAATCACCGGAATGAAATCGTGTTGCAGGAAGGCTTCCAGCAAGGCCAGCGTCTGCGGGCGGATACCGGAGGCGCCCTGCGCCAGGCTGGCCAGCTTCAACGCCATCATCAGGCGCACCACGGGGGCCGGCATGGGCTCGCCGACGCCGGCCGCATGCGAGAGCACGATATTGCGCTGCAGGGTTTCCAGGTCGTCGCGCTCGATGCGCACGCTGGCCAGCTTGCCGAAGCCGGTGTTGATGCCGTACACCGGCGCGCCCTTGGCGACGATGTCGGCCACGGTCTGCGCACTGCGCAGCACGGCCGCGGCCGAGGTCGGGTCCAGCCGCACCCGCGCGCCGTCATGGATCGCGCGCCATTGCGCCAACGTGACGGCGCCGGGGTGCAGGGTCAGGGTAGTGCTCATGAAATCTCCAGACATCACTAGATTCAGACGGGTTGGCCGCGCATCACGCGGCTGTGCAGAGGGTTGAAACCCATGCGGTAGACGAGGTCGGCAGGCGCCTCGATGTCCCACAGGGCGAGGTTGCAGTCCAGGCCGACGGCGAGCCGGCCGATCCGGTCCTGGCGGCCAAGGGCGCGCGCCGCTTCACGGGTGAAGCCGGCGATGCACTCCGCCACGGTCATGCGGAACAGGGTGGCGGCCATGTTCATCGCCAGCAGCGGGCTGGTCAGCGGCGAGGTGCCGGGATTGGAATCGGTGGCCAGCGCCAGCGGCACGCCGGCGGCGCGCAGTGCGGCGATCGGGGGCAGGGTGGTATCGCGGGTGAAATAGAACGCGCCCGGCAGCAGCACGGCCACGGTACCGGCGCTGCGCATGGCGTCGATGCCGTCGGCGTCGAGGTGTTCGATATGGTCGGCCGACAGTGCGCCGTGACGTGCCGCCAGGGCGGCACCGTGCTGGTTGCTGAGCTGCTCGGCATGGATCTTGATCGCCAGCCCGTGCTGCTGCGCGGCGAGGAAGACCTGCTCGGCCTGTGCGGCGCTGAAGGCGATGTTCTCGCAGAACACGTCCACCGCCTCGGCCAGCCCGGCCGCCGCGACCGCCGGAATCATGACGTTGCAGACCTCGTCGATATATTCCTGCGCCTGCCGGCCCGGCGGGATCGCGTGCGCGCCGAGGAAGGTCGGCACGATCTCGACCGCGCGCTGCTGCCCCAGTTCGCGCGCGACCGTCAGCTGCTTGGTCTCGTCGGCCAGGGTCAGCCCGTAGCCGGATTTGATCTCGAGCGTGGTGATGCCTTCGGCCAGCATGGCATCGAGCCGGGGCAGGCTGGCGGCGAGCAGGTCGGCCTCGCTGGCGGCGCGGGTGGCACGCACGGTGGAGACGATGCCGCCGCCGGCGCGGGCGATGTCGGCATAGCTCACGCCCTGCAGGCGCTGTTCGAACTCCCCGGCACGGTTGCCGGCATAGACCAGGTGGGTGTGGCAGTCGATCAGACCGGGGCTGATCCAGCGCCCGGCGCAGTCGGTACGCTGGGCGGGCTGCAGGTGATCGGCAGAACCGGCCGCACCGACATGCATGATGCGCCCATCGGTCGCGGCGATGACGCCATTCTCGATCACGCCCAGGCCCGGGCCGTCGACGGTGATCAGGTTGGCGTGGTACCAGAGGGTGTCACAGTGCATGGCAGCAACCACATCGGTGTATATGTCTATACAATATAGGCGCCTCTTCCGGGATGTCCAGTGATGCCAGCCACCCCCGCACCGATCCTTCGTTTCCACGCCGCTCATGCACTGCTGCCACATGGCTGGGCGCGCGATGTGCGCATCCTCAGCCAGGGCGGCACGCTCCTCGAGGTGACCGAGGGTGTGTCGGCCGAGCCGGGCGATACCGCGCTGGCGATCGCGCTGCCGGGCCTGGGCAACCTGCACAGCCACGCCTTCCAGCGCGGCATGGCCGGGCTCACCGAGATCGGCGGCAACAGCGGCGACAGCTTCTGGAGCTGGCGCGAGCTGATGTACCGCTTCCTGGCGCATCTGCAGCCCGAAGCCATGCAGGCGATCGCTGAGCAGGCCTATGTGGAAATGCTGGAATCCGGCTTCACCCGGGTCGGCGAGTTCCATTATCTGCACCACGGCCTGGATGGGGTGCCCTATGCCAATCGCGCCGAAATGGCCGAACGTATCGCGGCCGCTGCCCACTCCAGTGGCATCGGCCTGACCCTGTTGCCGGTGTTCTACGCGCATGCCGATTTCGGCGGCGCCGCGCCGAATCCGGCCCAGCGGCGGCTGATCCACGATGTCGACGGCTTTGCGGAACTGCTGCAGGCCTGCACGCGCGCGCTGCAGGACCAGGACGATGCGATGCTCGGCTTTGCCCCGCACAGCCTGCGCGCGGTGACCGGCGAGGAACTGTCGGCGCTGCTGCCGCTCACCACCGGGCCCGTCCACATCCACATTGCCGAACAGACCCGCGAGGTCGATGCCTGCGTCGCCTGGAGCGGCATGCGCCCGGTGCAGTGGCTGTACGAACACGCGCCGGTGGATGCGCGCTGGTGTCTGGTGCATGCCACCCACATCACAGAGGTGGAGATGCAGCAGATCGTCGCCAGCCGTGCGGTGGCCGGGCTGTGCCCGATCACCGAGGCGAATCTGGGCGATGGTCTGTTCCCGATGCAGGCCTTCGCGCGTGCCGGCGGCCGGTTCGGGGTCGGCTCGGACTCCAACGTGCTGATCGACGTGGCCGAAGAGCTGCGCCTGCTCGAGTACGGCCAGCGCCTGCAGCTGCGCGGGCGCAATGTGCTGGCCCCGGGCGATGGTCAATCCACCGGCCGCTGGTTGTACGAACAGTCGTTGAACGGTGCCGCGCAGGCCCTGGGCGTGACCACCGGACTGCAGGCAGGCGCACCGGCCGACATCGTTGAACTCGATCCGGACCACCCGGCGCTGATCGCCCGCGATGGCGATGCCTTGCTTGACAGCTGGGTGTTCGCCGCACGTAATGGCGCCGTGCGATCGGTGTGGCGCCAGGGGCGCCAGTGGGTCCGTGATGGTCGCCACCCGCAACGCGAGGCGGTGGCCGCACGGTTTGCCGCGGCACTTCGACCGTTGTTGAGGGTCTGATCCGACCCTCCCATGCAGGAATCCAGAGTGACGGGCAAGAAAGCAGCAACCCTCAATCAGCGCATCCGTGCTGATCTGGAAAGCCGCATCCTCAGTGGACAGTGGGAGCCTGGCTTCCGCATCCCCTACGAACACGAACTGATGGAGCAGTACGGCTGCTCGCGGATGACCGTGAACAAAGTGCTGACCGCGCTGGCCGAGAGCGGCATGATCGAGCGCCGCCGCCGTGCAGGCTCGTTCGTCGCGCGCCAGCCGCCGCACCTGGAACAGGTGGCGCTGGAGATTCCCGACATCGCGATGGCGGTGCAGGCGCGTGGCCATGTCTACGGTTACCAGCTTCTGGAGCGCGCCTACCGGCTGCCGCGTGAGCACGTGGCCGAAGAAACCGCGCTGTCCGGGAGCGAGAAGCTGCTGGCGATCCGCTGCCTGCATCTGGCCGACGGCCGGCCGTTGGCGCTGGAGCACCGCCTGATCAGCCCGGTCGGTGTGCCGGAGGTGCTGGAGGTAAATTTCGAGACCACGGCACCGGGCAGCTGGCTGCTGCAGAACGTCTCCTGGACGCGCGCTCAGCATCGGATCAGCGCCTGGGGCGCGGATGAGGCGGCAGCGACGCTGCTGCAGGTCAAACCCGGCACGGCGTGCCTGGTCATCGACCGTCTTACATGGCGCGGCGAGCAGCCGATCACCTGCGTGCGGCAGATGTTCCTGGGCGATGCCTACGATCTGGTCGCCCGGTTCTCGCCGGGCGCGCGCTGAGCCTTACAGCGTGGTGCACTGCCGCCAGCGGACCGGCTCATCCACGCCGGGGCGTGGGTTGAGCTGGATGCGCACGGTGCGCAGCGCCGGGTAGCGGGTCACTTCCTCGCAGATGAGCGGCCAGATCGTGTCGATCTCGCCGGTGCGGTTGATCGCCAGCGTCTGGCGGGTCAGCCAGATGCCACTGGCCACGCCGGGGTGGGTGGCGACCTTGCGCGACAATTCCTGCTGATAGCGGTCCAGCGTGGCGTTGTCCGGGTTCGCTTCCATTGCAGGCAAGGCGGCGTCGGCAGCGCGATTTTCAGCGGTCCCAGGGGCTGCCGGGGCTGGCGTCGCAGCCGCAGTGGGCCGTGCGTCAGCCGTGGCCGGTGCTTGCGCTGCGGCAGATGTGGCGGCAGCCGGCGGGGCCACCGTGGTTTCGTCCTCGGCCCACTCCTTTTCCAGCCCGGCGGTCAGCGAGCCCAGCCCGACCATCAGGCCCAACGTCGCCGCGCCCAGTGCCGCGATCGAGATACGGCGGAGGGCCTCGCCACGGGCACCGGCCTCGACACGGGCTTCCATGTCGCCCGGCAGGTAGGGCTTCAGCAACGGCCACAGCAGCGGGCCATCGAGGACCTCGACGCTCTGTTTTTCAGCAGCGATGCGACCGTCGCGCTCAACCTTGCCTTCGGTGATCAGGATGCCGCCACGGGCACCGGCCAGGCGCGCGGCGGCGCCCAGTTCGTTCACGGCCGCCGTGCCGATCCGGTAGGCGCGGCCGTGCTTGCAGGAGAGCAGCCAGCGCTGCGGACCGTCGTGCATCAGGAAATCGCTGCGCGGCTCCCGGCTGTCTGCAGTCTCGTCCGGCACATCCTGCAGGCCGCGTCGCTCGTGCATCGCCCGCCGGACGATCAGGGAAAACTCGCGCCAGTGCATCCCTGCCAAGGCGTTCAGGCCGAGCTGGGTCTCCTTCTGCTTCCGTTTGATCAGCCAGAAGTAGGCCGTGGCCAGGAACCAGACAATGAGGGCCAACAGCAGGGCCAGAATCCAGGAGAGCATGCAGGGGGATATGAACAGGGAAGTGCGATAGACAGTTTATATGCGCCTTTGCACGTCTGCGGCGCGTCGTTTTCGCACTTGCCGTGTGTCCGGCGATCACGTCGGTGACGGCCGTCTCACTTTGCGGGTCCTTGCGGTAGCAGCGCCCACAAAAAACCCGCCAATCCAGAGCCGTGAGGGGAGGGAACAAACGGCGGTGGAAGCGATTGGCGGGTCGGTTTCGATTGTCAACAAAGTTGTGCTGCTTTGCAACAATCGATGGGGGCGGTCAGGCGTCGGAGGTGGGCGACTGGTGAGTGCCCGGGGACGGCGCACCGGACGGCGAGGCATTGCGGGCCTCGGCACGGTTGACCCGGGTGTTGAGCGCGTCGATCCGGGCATTGAGCGCGGCGACGTCCTCGGCGGTCGGGATGTGCAGGCGCTTGAGTACGCCCTGGACCCGATCATCGAACGCCTTCTCGACCTTGTCCCAGGTGCCGCTGGCCTTTTCGCGGGCCTCGCCGAGGTGTTCCTCGACATTGTCGCGCCAGCGCGGCGTATCGCCGGTCTGTTCGCGGTTGCGGGCCTCGATGTTCTCGCCTTCCTTGACCAGGTTGTCGAACACTCGGCTACCTTCGGCCTGCGCACGCCCGAAGGCGCCCAGGCCGGCCAGCCAGATCTGCTGGGCCGAATCGGTCAGCTTGCGCGAGAAGCGCTCGGCCTGATCCTGCAGCGAGGGCTTCTCGCCGGGGATGCGATCGTCGAAATCGTTGGGTGCATTCATGGGGCGATCCCTTGGGTGGACACCCTTGGATCGTATGCATCGCCGGCTTCAAGCGATGTGATGGCCGGCGCCGTTGTGGCGCCGGGCCGGGCGTCGGTTCAGCCGAGCTTTTCTTTGAGCACGCGCTGGATCTCGCTTTCCACCATGCCCTTCATGGCCGAGAGCAGGAAGCCGAGCTTGGCGGTGACCTGCACTTGGCCGGGCTGCAGCGCGATCGCGCCATCCACACCGGAGCCGTTGAAGTTCAGCACGTCACCGACCCAGTTCGATTGCAGGCCGAAACGTTCGGACAGTTTGGCGGCGACTTCTTCGATGGCTTTGCGCGCGTTTTCGGCGGGCAGGGTGTGGGCGTGACGGATATCGATGGTGGACATGCGGGCTCCTGGCGGGCAACGGCGCGGATTTGGGCGTGCATTGTGCGCATCCTCAGGCACAACTCCAAGGTCTGCGTCACACTTCTTCTTCCCTGACATTCAACCTGCTAGGCTGCGCCGCGTGCAGAACCTGCTAGTTCACTTTACTCAACGCCAACATCCCGACCAGCCCCTGCGGCCCGGGGTGCAGCGCATCGTGCGTCATGCATCGGGCACCGTCCGGCTTGGCGATGACACGCCCGGCACCTTGTTGCTGGCCCAGTTCTGCCTGGACGACCGTGGCCTGTGGCTGCAGGTCGCCAACGGAATCCGTGGCATCCACGTCAACGGTCGCCCGGTGCGCCGGATGGCGCTGCTGCGCGCCGGCGACGCCGTTTACGCTGACGGCGTGGAGATGGTGGTGCAGGGCGATTGCGAGGCTGTCGTCCATGCGCCGCCGCGCAGCGATGAGGGCGGCGACGACCAGCGCCTGTTGCGCGGGGTCGGCGGCCAGCACCACGGGCGCAGCTTCACCCTTGATCGCCCGCGCGTGATCGGGCGGGGGCCGGAGGTGGACATCGTCATCGACGACCCTGCCTTCGCCGAACAGCACGCTCGTCTGGAGCAGCACGGGGAGCGCCTGCTGCTGCGCGACCTGGGCGCTGGCGAGTCGACGCGGGTCAATGGCGTCACCGTTCGCCATTGCTGGCTGCAGCCGGGCGACCAGCTGGTCTTCGATGCCCAGCATCGCTTCGTGCTCGAAGTCCCACACGACGGCCGCAAGCGCATCGTGATCGAAGAAGAGGACGACGGCTTCGACGCACGTCAGCGCCCGGAACCGGTGGCTGCGCCCAAGCGGGTGAGTCGCTGGCCGTGGCTGTTGGCCAGTGCGTTGCTGCTGGCCGCAGCGCTGAGCGGGCTGCTCTGGTTTGGCGCGAGGTAGTGCCGGCCGCTGGCCGGCAACCAGGCACGCCTCGGGTGGGCCATTAGATTCGTTTGCAACCAAATTCGCCTTGTGCTGCAAGGCCTAAAGGCTGGTGCGCTGCGGCATACTAGGGGTCTTGCCCCATAGGTGTGACATGACGCGCGCGTTCAATTTCAGTGCCGGCCCTGCAACGTTGCCGGAATCGGTCCTGCGCCAGGCGCAGGAAGAGATGTTGGAGTGGAACGGCGCGGGCGCCTCCATTGTCGAAATGAGCCACCGCGGCCCGGAGTTCATGGCCGTCGCCGCTCAGGCCGAGGCCGATCTGCGTCGCCTGATCGGCATCCCGGACGACTACGCGGTGCTGTTCCTGGCCGGTGGCGCCACCACCCAGCAGGCCCTGCTCGCACTCAACTTCGCCCACCCCGGCCAGACCGTGGATTACGTGCTCACTGGGCACTGGGGCAAGACCGCGATCAAGCAGGTCAGCCCTTACGTCACGGTCAATGTCGCCGCGAGCAGCGAAGCCAATGGCTTCCATGACATCCCGGCGCGCGCCAGCTGGCAGCTCTCCGATGACGCGGCCTACGTGCACATCACCGCCAACGAAACCATCCACGGGGTGGAGTTCCGTGACACCCCGGACGTGGACGCTGTGCCGCTGTTCGCCGATTTCAGCTCCTCGATCGCCAGCGAGCCGTTGGATGTCAGCAAGTACGGCTTGATCTATGCCGGCGCGCAGAAGAACCTCGGCCCGGTCGGCGTGTCGGTGGTGATCGTGCGCCGCGACCTGCTCGAGCGCAGCGGTCAACCGCGCGCGGACATCTTCGATTACCGCTCGCACGTCGCCCGCGATTCCATGCTCAACACCCCGCCGACCTGGAACTGGTACCTGGCCGGCCTGGTGTTCCAGTGGATGCTGGCCGAAGGCGGCGTGGAGGAATTCGCGCGCCGCAACGCGGTCAAGTCGGGCCTGATCTACGGGGCGATCGACCAGTCCGGCGGCTTCTACCGCAATGAGGTCGTGCCGGCCGCACGCTCGCGCATGAACATCCCCTTCTTCCTGCCCGACGACACGCTCAATGCTCGTTTCGTCAGTGAATCCAAAGCGGCCGGCCTGCTGGCGCTGAAGGGCCACAAGGCGGTCGGCGGCATCCGTGCCTCGCTGTACAACGCCCTGCCGGTGGAGGGCGCGCAGGCGCTGGCCGCCTTCATGCGCGATTTCCAGCAACGCAACGGCTGACGCATTCGTTTTTCCCGGGGCGCTCGCCGCCCCACTGCACTTGGAACCCAGATGGCCACCAAACCCGCCAAGCCCAAGGCTGCCAAGCCGGCACCGACCCCGCCCAAGGCGGCTGCCCCCGCGAAGAAGGCCAAGGCCGCCAAGCGCGATGCCGCGCCGGCGGTTGCCGCGCCCGTGCTGTCGGATGTGCGCGCCAAGATCGACCATATCGACCGCAGCATCCAGGCGCTGATTGCCGAGCGCGCCAACTTCGCCCACCAGGTCGGCAAGGCCAAGGGCAAGCTCGCTGCCGCCGTGGATTACTACCGCCCCGAGCGCGAAGCGCAGGTGCTGCGCATGGTGGTGGACCGCAACGAGGGCCCGCTCAGCGATGAAGTGCTGGTCCACGTCTACCGCGAAATCATGTCCGCCTGCCTGGCCCAGCAGGAGCCGCTGAAGATCGGTTACCTCGGCCCGGAAGGCACCTTCAGCCAGCAGGCCGTGCTCAAGCACTTCGGCCGCTCGGCGCTGGGCCTGCCACTGGCCAGCATCGAAGAAGTGTTCCAGGAAGTGGAAGCGGGCAACGCCGATTTCGGCGTGGTGCCGGTGGAGAACTCGGGGCAGGGCACCATCCAGATCACCCTGGACATGTTCCTGACCTCCAACCTGAAAATCTGCGGTGAAGTGGAACTGCGCGTGCAGCAGTACCTGATGTCGCGTAGCGGCCGGCTGGAGGATGTCGAGCGTGTCTACGGCCACCCGCAGTCGTTCATGCAGACCTCCTCGTGGCTGCGCGCCAACCTGCCCAAGGCCGAGAAGGTGCCGGTCTCCAGCAATGCCGAAGGCGCGCGCCGCGCCCGCAATGCCGATGATGCCGCCGCGATTGGTGGCGAGAGCGCCGGGCATGTGTACGGCCTGAAGAAAGTGGTGACCAAGCCGATCCAGAACGACGCGGACAACACCACGCGTTTCCTGGTCATCGGCCGCAACATCTTCCCGACCTCCGGCCATGACCGCACCTCGGTGCTGGTGTTCATCCACGACAAGCCCGGTGCGCTGTTCGATGTGCTCAGCCCGTTCGCGCGGCATGGCATCAGCATGAACCGGATCGAGTCGCGCCCCTCGCACAACGCCAAGTGGGAGTACGGTTTCTTCATCGATCTGGCCGGCCATGTCGACGACGAAGCGATGCAGGCGGCCCTGGCCGAACTGAAAGCCCACTCGGCGCAGATCAAGATCCTCGGCTCCTATCCGGTCGCCGTGCCCTGATCCGACCGGCGTAGCCGCCTCGCGCGCTGCGCCCGGCCCGGCGCCCCTAGGGGCGCTGCGGCTTCTCCCGTACACCGTTGCATCGCCGCTGCGGCGGCCCGCCCCCTAGGATTTCCCATGACCGCATCTCCGTACTGGATCGCCCACAAGGGCCAGCCCCTGCAGGGCAGCCTGACCATTCCCGGTGACAAGTCCGTCTCGCACCGCTCGGTGATGTTTGCCGCGCTGGCCGATGGCGTGTCGCTTATCGATGGCTTCCTGGAAGGCGAAGACACCCGCGCCACCGCGGCGATCTTTTCGCAGATGGGCGTGCGCATCGACACCCCGTCGCCCTCGCAGCGCATCGTGCACGGCGTCGGCGTGGATGGCCTGAAGGCACCGAGCGCCCCGCTGGATTGCGGCAATGCCGGCACTGGCATGCGTCTGCTGGCTGGGCTGCTGGCTGCACAGCCCTTCGATTCGGTGATGGTCGGCGATGAATCGCTGTCGCGCCGCCCGATGCGCCGCGTGACCGGTCCGCTGGCCGAGATGGGCGCGAAGATCGATACCGAGGCTGACGGCACGCCGCCGCTGCGCGTGCATGGCGGCCAGGCGCTGCACGGCATCACGTTCGCCTCGCCGGTGGCCAGCGCGCAGGTCAAATCCGCCGTGCTGCTGGCCGGTCTGTATGCCGATGGCGAAACGTCTGTCACCGAGCCGCACCCGACCCGCGATTACAGTGAACGCATGCTGCGTGCATTCGGCGTGGAGATCGACTTTTCGCCGGGCAAGGCACGCCTGCGCGGTGGCCAGCGCCTGCGCCCGACGGATATCGTGGTGCCGGCCGATTTCTCCTCGGCGGCGTTCTTCCTGGTGGCGGCGAGCGTCATCCCGGGTTCCGAACTGCGCCTGCGTGCCGTGGGCCTCAACCCGCGCCGTACCGGGCTGCTGGCGGCGCTGCGCCTGATGGGCGCGGACATCACCGAAGAAAACCATGCCGAGCAGGGTGGGGAAGCGGTGGCCGATCTGGTGGTGCGCTACGCACCGCTTCACGGTGCCGAGATTCCCGAAGCGCTGGTGCCGGACATGATCGATGAGTTCCCGGCCTTGTTCGTCGCAGCGGCCGCGGCACAGGGCAACACGGTGGTGCGCGGTGCAGCCGAACTGCGGGTCAAGGAATCGGACCGTCTGGCTGCGATGGCAACCGGCCTGCGCACTCTGGGCGTGCAGGTGGATGAAACCGATGACGGCGCGACGATCCACGGCGGCGCCGTGCTTGGCAGCGGCACCATCGAGAGCCACGGCGATCACCGCATCGCGATGGCCTTCGCGATTGCCGGCCAGCTCAGCAGCGGCGAGGTGCGCGTCAATGACATCGCCAACGTAGCGACGTCCTTCCCCGACTTCGATGGCCTGGCGACCGGCGCGGGTTTCGGGCTTCGCGCTGGCTGAGGTAGCGCCGCGTTCGGTCCGGCTCCTTGCGGCACGAAAAAAATGCGGCACAAAAAAGGGAGGCCATTGGCCTCCCTTTTCGTTCCCGCGTCAGCGCATCACCTCAGCGCTCGGTACGGAAATCCACCGGCACGCGCACTACGCTGGCCACGGCGCGGCCATTGTTCATGGCCGGCTCGAACTTCCAGTCGCGCACGGTGGTCAGCACGGCGCGATCCAGATCGCGGTCACGCGTACCGGTACGCTGCACGATGCTGGCATCGGTCACCTGGCCACGCGTATCCACGTTGAGGCTGGCCACCACGCTGCCCTGCACGCCGCTACGCAGGGCAGTGCGCGGGTAGGCCGGCTTGGCGTTGCTTGCCAGCGGACGGGCCTCACGGTTGCGCACGGCCGGGGTTGCCTTGCGCTGCGCCGCGGCCGGGGCCGCCTGTTGCGCAGCCGGGGCGGGCGCGGTCGCCACGGGGGCAGTCTCGGTCGTCGGCAACATGCGCTGGCCCACTGGCGCGTCATTCGTATCGCCCGGGGTGGCATACCGCAACCACACCAGCGCGGCGGCGAACATCGCCACGATCAACGCTACCCACAACCAGGGTGAGGAGCGGCGATTGCGGGGTTCATCGATCACGTCGCGCTGGTGCTGCGGCGAGTGGGGCATGTCCGGGGCATGGGTAACACTCATGGCTGACTCCTGGTGTCGATGTGACACCCGCAGTCTTGCCCGTGTGCGGTTGTGGATGTGTCAGCGCAACGTCAACGCGATGACTGCATTCCCATCGGGGTTCAGTTTGCTGAGCCGTTGCACAATCGCCGCACCCGGCGGCGATGAATCACTGCGGCGTGAAGTCGAACGGTACTTCCAGGCTGCCGGGCACTGGCACGCCGTTGCTCTGCGCCGGCTGGAAACGCCAGCGACGCACCGCATCGGACGCCGCGCGGTCAAGATCGCGTGAACCGCTGCGCTGGATCAACGTTACGGCCGAGGGATAGCCGGTAGCATCCACATCCACGCGGACCACCACCGTGCCGCGGTCACCGCGGCGCAATGCGGCGGGCGGGTAGCTCGGCGGCGGCGACTGGTCGGCGATCGGCTGCGGGCGGTCGCTGGGCGCCATGGCCGTCGGCGCGGCAGGCGCGGCGGGTGCAGCCGGGGCGGCCGGCGGTGGCGGCGGGGCGGTTTCCACCAGCTGCGGCTTTTCCTCGTTGACCGGCGGGGCCTTGGCGTCGGGCATGTCGCTGGAGCCGGCGGCCGCGGCCAGCGGCTCCGGCAGCGGCACCACCTCGGCCACCTGGGCGGGGGTCTGCGCGGCCGGGTCGGCCTTGTAGAAGTCGTTGTTGCGGCTGCTCAGCCATACCACCAGGAACAGCAGCAGGCCCACGCCAAAGGCGATCGCGGCGATCACGAGGCTGCGGCGGGGCAGGTGGAAGGTGATGTTCTTGCCAGAAGTCGAGCGGGAAGCAGACATGGGGCATACCGTATGGATCACCGCGATTCTGCCACGCCCGGGATGAACCGGCGGCAGAAAAACGCATAACAGGCGATAATCCCCCTCCGAATCCGTAGACCCCTCTGCCGCCATGCTCGATCCAGCCCTGCTCCGCCAACAGCCCGCCGACCTTGCCGAACGCCTGCGCTCCTCGCGCGGCTTCGAGCTGGATGTCTCCGGGCTGGAGTCGCTGGAAACCGATCGCAAGCGCATCCAGGTGCGCACGCAGGAGCTGCAGAGCCTGCGCAACAGCCGTTCCAAGGCCATCGGCCAGGCCAAGGCCAAGGGCGAAGACGTCACGGCGATCATGGCCGAGGTGGCCGCCTTTGCCGATGAGCTGAAGGCCTCGGAAGTGGCCCTGGATGCGCTGCGCGAGAAGATTGAAGCGATCGCGCTGGGCATTCCGAACCTGCCCGCCGAGGATGTGCCGGCGGGCAAGGACGAGTCGGAGAATGTCGAGCAGAAGCGCTGGGGTACCCCGCGCGCGTTCGATTTCCCGGTGCTTGATCATGTCGAGCTGGGCGCCCGCAACCGTTGGCTGGATGGCGAGACCGCGGCCAAGCTGTCCGGCTCGCGCTTCACCGTGCTGCGTGGCCCGATCGCGCGCCTGCACCGTGCGCTGGCGCAGTTCATGCTCGACCTGCACACCGGCGAGCATGGCTATGAAGAAACCAATGTGCCGGCGCTGGTCAACGCCGAGTCGCTGCGCGGTACCAGCCAGCTGCCGAAGTTCGAGGACGACCTGTTCAAGACCGCCGTGGGCGAGTCCACGCGCTACCTGATCCCGACCTCGGAAGTGCCGCTGACCAACATCGTGCGCGATGAGATCATCGACGCCGAGCAGCTGCCGCTGCGCATGACCGCCCATTCGCTGTGCTTCCGTGCCGAAGCCGGCAGTGGCGGCCGCGACGTGCGCGGCATGATCCGCCAGCACCAGTTCGAGAAGGTGGAGCTGGTCGCCGCGTGCACCCCGGCGCAGAGCGATGAAGAGCACCAGCGCATGACCCGCTGTGCGGAAGTCGTGCTGGAAAAGCTCGGCCTGCCGTACCGCAAGGTGCTGCTGTGCACCGGCGACATGGGCTTTTCGGCCATCAAGACCTATGACCTGGAAGTGTGGCTGCCCTCGCAGGACACCTACCGTGAGATCTCCTCGTGCTCCAACTGCGGTGATTTCCAGGCGCGCCGCATGCAGGCCCGCTGGCGCAACCCGGAAACCAGCAAGCCCGAGCTGCTGCACACGCTCAACGGCTCCGGCGTGGCGGTCGGCCGCGCGATGATCGCGGTGATGGAGAACTACCAGAACGCCGACGGCAGCATCACCGTGCCGGACGCGCTGAAGCCCTACATGGGCGGTGTCGAGATCATCGGTTGATCCAACGCCGTGACGCTTGAAAAAAACCCGCCGGAAGGCGGGTTTTTTGTTGGCGCTACCGGGGCGTCATCGGCGTCAACACGCCCAACGGCACCCAACCAGACGTATCACCGCCCACCACCTCGCACCACACCCAGCCATTGAGCACGCGCTCACCCCGCACGAGCTGGCCCACGTCGACATCCAGTTCGCGCGCGCAATACGCCTCGGCTGCCACGGCATCGCCCTGTGCGTTCCTGCCGATCACCTGTGCGGGCACCCAGCCAGCGTCCTGCCCGGGCGTCTGGCACAGATACCAGTTGTCCCACCCTTCGGGCCCTTGATAACGCTCGCCGACCTGCAGTGCGTCGCCGGGGTGCAGAGTGATCGGGTGCGGGAATTCGCTGCGGTGCATTGCCGTGACGCGATAGTCCATGCGTATCTGGCCGGTTTGGAAGGGCGCTCAGCTTACCGGCGGATGCGATGGAATGACTGTGCTGAATACGACATCTCAGTCGCTTCCCAGAGGGCAGCACGGCATGTGGGAAATGGGAGTGCCGTCCTGTCGGTACAGCTGTCGTGACGAACGTCGCCGGGGACGGCGATGACCATCAAACACCTCGCGCACAACGCTGCCCGGTCCAGCACGCAGAGCGAGGCACGCAGCCGCCGACAGGTGCGCTGTGACCGCCGTCCATCTACGGCCAGACAACGCCAACAGACTTGTCGTCAACGTCAATCTTTCACAGGACACCCCAATGAATGCAGCGGCCACACCCACCCCGCCATCCAACCCTGCCGGTGCCGCCGCGTGGCTGCTGCTGATCATGGCCTGGCTGTGCTTCTTGATCCCGTTCCCGGGGCTCGGCATGTTCGTTGGCTGGCCACTCAACCTGGTCGCTTTCATCCTCGCTATCGTCGCGATGTCCAAGGGCGGCGCGTGGAAGGGCATCGTTCCGCTGGTGCTGTCGCTGATCGCGTCGCCGCTGATTTACTTCGTGGGCGGGGTGGTGTTTGCCGGCACGGTCAGCTCGATGAGCAGGTCAGCCGTTGAGCCGCTCGCGGAGCCGTCGCCTGCCGACGAGCGGAGTGACGGCGATATCAATATCGCGCAGGCCGATGCCGTGGAAGTCGGCGCGCGCCAACTGTATCTGGACTACCAGGCCAACGAGGTCGCGGCCGATGTCCTTTATAAAGGCAAGCAGCTGCTGATCACGGGCGAAGTGGCGGCCATCCAGACGGATTTCATGGACAAACCGCAGGTGCAGCTCAAGGCCGGAAGCAACGAGCAGGTGACAATCTCCGGCCTGTCGCGGGACGAGGCAGGGGCGCTCCTCAAAGGGGACGCCGTGATCGCCGCCTGCACAGGCAACGGGATGCTGCTGAACTCACCGGTCGCGCGGGACTGCGAGCTTCGTTGATCGCAGGTAAAAAATGATGGCCCCGAGAGGGGCCATCAGCACGCACGCACACCGTCACGACGAGGGGGAGGGGGCGGTGTGGCGCGCGACAGCTCAGGCTGCGGCGAGTGCTTCCGGCTGCGGCAGTGCGGCCAGTGCCTGCGCAATCGCATCGCTCCGGTGCTGCGGCGAGTAGGCGATGCCCTCGGCCCGCACGAACTCGACGTTGTCGATGCCGAAGAAGGCGAACACCTGGCGCAGGTACGGATCCTGGAAATCGGTCGGGGCGCCGGTATGCAGGCCGCCGCGGCTGCTGGCCACGATCACGCGCTTGCCGCCGGCCAGGCCCACCGGGCCATTTTCGGTGTACTTGAAGGTGCGGCCGGCCACCGCCAGGCGGTCGATCCACGCCTTGAGGGTGGAGGCGACGCTGAAGTTGTACATTGGGGAGCCGATGACCACCACGTCGGCGGCCAGGAACTGCGCCAGCACCTGTTCGGCGTCGGCCACTTCGGCCGGGTCGGACTGGGCCAGGGACGAGCTGCGCAGATGGGCCACGGGCTGGGCGTCGAGGTCGCGGTAGCTCACTTCCAGGCCCGGCACCTGGTCGCGCCACTGCTGGACCACGGCGGCGGAGAGCTGGCGGGAAACCGAGTTGTCGCCAAGCACGCTGGCATCGATGTGAAGAAGCTTCATGGCAATCACCTGTTATCTGAGGGAGGGGCGGGGCAAGGCGCCGCCGACGGAGATCAGGTTAGGTTGTTGCCTGTTTGGAATAAAGGTGGTTGAATACCACGTATTGTTCTATATCTGGAACTTCGGTATGCAAGACCTCAACGACCTCTACTACTTCGCCATGGTGGTCGATCATGGTGGCTTCGCCGCTGCAGAACGCGCGCTCGGCATCCCCAAATCCCGCCTGAGCCGCCGTATCAGCCAGCTGGAAACCGACCTGGGCGTCCGCCTGCTGCAGCGCTCCACGCGCCGCTTCGCGGTGACCGACGTCGGCACCAGCGTGCATCGCCACGCGCAGACCATGCTCGCCGAGGCCCAGGCCGCGCGTGAGGTGGTGGATCGCCTCAGCGCCGAGCCACGGGGCCTCGTGCGCGCCAGCGTGCCGGTCTCGCTGGCGCAGATGCAGCTGCCCAAGCTGCTGCCGATCTTCCTGGCGCAGTACCCCAAGGTGCGGCTGCAGCTGAACATCAGCAACCGCCGCGTGGACATCATCAACGAAGGCTACGACGTCGCCCTGCGCGTGCGCTCGCGCCTGGATGACGATGGCAGCCTGGTAATGCGCAGCTTCGGCCAGGTGCAGGAACTGCTGGTGGCCAGCCCCAAATACCTCGATCGCGCCGGCCGCCCGAAAGACCCGGACGAGCTGACCAATCACGTCACCCTGAGCATCAGCGAAGACGAAGCCCGTCAGCGCTGGGAACTGCACGGCCCCGAAGGCGCGGTCCGCCGCGTGGACCTGCAGCCGCGCGTGGCCGGCTTCGATTTCCCGCTGCTGCAGAGCATGGTCAAGGACGGCTTCGGCATCACCATGCTGCCGGAAACCGTCTGTGCCGACGCCGTGCGTAATGGCGAACTGGAAGTGGTGCTGCCGGACTGGTCGCTGCCGCAGGGCATCTGCCACGCCGTGTTCGCCTCCCGCCGCGGCCTGCTGCCGGCGGTGCGCGTGTTCATCGACTTCCTGGCCGAACACCTGCCGCCGCAGCTGGAGGCTTCGCGCCTGGACTGCGGTGGGGCATGCGAGCGGGCCAAGGAGAAGATCAAGGCCAGTGCCTTGGGTGCGTTGGCGGTGGATGCGGGGTGAGCCGCGCGGGTCTTGGGTAAACCGGGCCTGTCATGCGAGAATGCGGCCCCGGCCAAGCGCCGGACCGCACACCGGAGAGATGGCCGAGCGGTTTAAGGCACCGGTCTTGAAAACCGGCGAAGGGTCATTCCTTCCGTGGGTTCGAATCCCACTCTCTCCGCCATATCATCGTAAGTAATTGATTTATATGATTATTTGCATGATTTGATTGATTGTTAAATGGGACGCAAGTCGGGACACATCTCCCGCATGCGCATCCCTCACAATCTCGTTCGAGCTGCCTCTGGCCACTACTCTTTCCGTCAGCGTGTTACTGGTGATCTACACGCAGTTGTGGGTCTTAGGCTCATCAAACGCGCTCTAAACACTGCCGACACTAGCTGCGCTCGTATGCGCGCAACCGTTCTCGCGTCAAGCTATGCTCAGGCCTATGACTTGCTAAGAGAACGAAGTGTGGAGAAGTTCGGTAAAAAGGATCTGGAAGATCTTGTTGAGCGGCTGAGCAAAGGTGCAGATCGAAAAGATCTCACTCTGCATCGGACTCAAGCCGCCGATGGCACGATCACAGAGCGGTGGCAGATGGATAGCGAGGAAGACGTAAAGCTCTTCCGTCAGGCGCAAGCCCAGGCGAATGCTGCGGAAGTCGCAGCAATCGGCGTCCTTGATCCCACTCCCGTTCGGCGGACACACGCTTCTCGACCCCAAGTCACCGAAACCATTAGCCTCGAGAAGGCTCGCGATGCGTGGCTTGCAAGCATCAAACCGCGCACGCTACCGAAGACATACACGATCAAGCTTGCGGCAGTGGAATCGTTGGTTTCTTTCCTTGGACCGAAGTCCAAGCTCCACACTGTGTCCCGACCTGACCTGGCGCGCTGGTATCAGCACCTTCGCGACAACGGTGCATCTACGCCAACGCTTACGCCGAAATCCAGAAAAAAGAAAAAGAACTTCGTGATGCTCTGCAAAAGCTTGAGCAGGACAAGGAAAAGTTGCTGGCTGCCGAGGCAACGAAGCACTTTGAAGACATCCACAGCAAGATGTCTGAGTTCTTCCAGCACTTCACTGCCGAACAAAAGGCTGAATTGAAGTCGTTCTTCCCGTCTGACAAGGTGCGCGGAGCCAAGAAGGGCGGTAAGCAGTCCCAGGAAAAGGGCAGTGTGCAGCCCAAATATGAGCTGCCGACCGGCGAGAAGTGGAGCGGTCGTGGCCGCACCCCGATTGCCTTCCAGGAGTGGAAGAAAGCGAATCCGGATCACGAATATCCGGCATACCCGCACAAGTCCTGATGTCTCATTGAACCTAGGAAAGCCGGCAGCAATGTCGGCTTTTTTATATGCCGCGAATGACGAACGAGAAGGCTGAGCAAGAAGGCTTTAAAAATGCCTTGGAGTCGCTCTTTGCCGATCCCAAAAAGCGCGAAGAGATCTTGGCTAAACAGGATTATGCGTCGGTGCGCAGGAAGCTTCATGCGATGAGCGGTGATGCGTTATTCACTCTGTCAATGACAGCATTCTTCCGGGGCATCACAAGCAGCGCTTTACGAGAAGCCCGTAAGAAGTGTGACGATCCGTTCTCCGTTTCAAAAAGCCACTCGGCTCGCAAAGATCAAATCTTGCGATGGTGGGCCACGGTCTTAAAGAAAAAGAGCGGGGTAGTTGAGGAGATTGAAGGTGGCGTTGGCCTCGATCTTCATCCCAGTCCGAATCTTTTCATTGTGTTCAAAGATAAGAAGACGGGTAGGCCGGTTGTTCTTTGCAATAGCTTGATCACTTCTGTCTCAGACGAGCTCTTGTCAGACACCTTGCGGACTGGATGTCGTATCGTCGCCCTTGCGCCGGAGAAGGCTATCGAAAAGCCCTGGTCGGTGCATCAGGAAAAGGCTGCGTATATCCAGGCGTATCGTAAGCATCTTGAAGCCCAGCATCGGGAGAAGCTCCTATGGCTGGATCGAAAGCAGGCGCAAAGTAAGTCGCTCGCTGATCGGGCTGAGCTTGATGCTTCAACGGCAAGAAGCTAGTTGCACCTACCCAAGTTCTTCTGGTTGACACCAGGTGTGACGGAATTATAAATACCTAAATTATTGCCAATTCTGGATTTTCTGTTTTGTTGGGTCTAACTCAGCAAGTCAGGAGATCCAGTGCGGTATAAGCGAGATCAGAAATATCATGCAAGAGAGCGGCATCTATACGCTCTCAAGTTTAAAGATGGTGCAGTCTACATCGACCAGACGGTTGACATGGAACGCAGGCGCAAGGAGCACGAATCAATTGCTGGTGGTTGGCCAAGCGCTTTCGAGTTCCAACACCTATCGACGATTCAGGGCACCCAGCTTGACGCTGAAGATCACGAGAGGGCCTGGCGCTATGTTGCAGCCTCACACGGGCATCAGATCTTTGGCAAGCCACCTGGGATCGTTGTGGATTGCAGGCGTCAGCAGACGCCTAATAGCTTAAAGCTCGCGAAGACCCTGCGGTGGCCTGATCCAAGAATGCCAATGAGCCAGCGGGTCTGGAAGGTGGTCCACACTGCCTTGCTTAGATTAGGTCGCTAAAAAGTGTGCTTCGACAGTTTATTGCACGAGCTATAAATAAGCATGTAGTCCAATTAATATAAGGAGCACTACATGCAAATAAAATTATCGTTGGGAACAGAGTATCGAGTAACATTGCTAGACAAGAACGTTGTTGTATTGATTGTTCATGGCACGAAGCCAGGTGTAGTTCAGTTCACGCTGGATGGCATCTACTGGGAGCGTTCGGACATAGAGTTCCTGCAATGGAGCAAAATTGAGGAGGGGATTGGAATAGACTAACGGTCAAGAAGTGAAGTGGTTGAACGCTAAGTTCCCACTTCACGGACTGGGTCCGCACCGCTAAGCTCGCCCGATGCTAACCGTCCTTCATCCCGAGCTTTACCACCAGGTCTTGAGCTACCCAATCGGCATCATGGCTGCGCCTGATCCTGATGGTGGCAATCCCTTCCTCATCGTCAAGGCTCACAAAGAGTTCCTTCTCGCGGCCAAGATCAGCGGCTTCATCAAGGTCTATGTGTGTCCTGCGGACCTTGGCGGACGAGAGACACTGGCATTGGTCTTCGCGTTCTTCGACGACGAAGACGAGCCCTTGAATATCCTCACGCCGCTGGTCGATGACGTCGAGAGTCGCCAGCTGCTGGCGGCCCTGAAGAGTCCTTCCGTCAACGTCCACTTCTTCGATGAGCATGGGCGCGAGTTCTTGGTCTACGAAGCGGAGATTGTTGTCCCAGAAGTCACAAGGGGCCGGCTCGATGGGCTGAGGCTGCTTGGCTCGGACTTCGTCGAGGCTCAGAACATGCTGCATGGAGTCGGCGACTGGTTCGGCCTGCGAACCTCCCAGGACGACGAAGAGGCACTGACAGTCAGGCTTGCCCACGCCCCGTTTGGAGAGAGTCTTGCCATCCAGGATGCTCGGTATCCGCTCCATCAACATCATGGGGCAAAGGGATACAGCATCTCCACGTTAGAGAGGGAAGAACCTGGGAACTTTCAGGAGGAAGACATCATCAAGTGCTTGGCGATGTGCTTTCCCCAAAGCCAGATCTACCACGGACCACTACGAACAACTGACAAGGAAGAGATTTGTGACGTCTTGGTGGTGACAGATGATCGAGTGCTCATCATCCAAGCCAAGGACAGTCCAAACGTTGAGCGCATCGCAAAGCAGAAGCTCAGTCGGAAGCAAACCAATGCGATGACCGCTTTCAAGAAAGCTGTGGCACAGGTTCGGGGTGCACAAAGTTACATCAAAGCAGGCAACGGAACGCTTCGATACGTCCTCAATGGCGAAGAGAAGTCAATCGATATCAGTCAGAAGCAGCTCTTTGCGATCACGATCATCAAAGAAGTCTTTGAGCGAGAGAGCGAAGAATACGCGAATATCCTCAATGTGCTGATGGTGGAGCGCAGCATCCCTTGCTACGTGATCTCTTATGGCATGTTCTTTGAGCTCTGCTATCGAGTCCATGACCCTGACAAGTTCTTTCAGTTTTCAGAAGAAATGGTTGAGAGCATCAAGAATCTGCAAGACCTCCCTGTGATCAACTTCCACTCCTAGTCCACTTTAGAGGCTATCCTTAATCTTCTAGGAAGTTTTTTCAGTTCTTTTGAACTTACAACTGGTGGGGGTGGGCAGTGGCAGACTGGCTTGGCGAAGCATTGGAGACGGCGAGAGACCCGTTCGCCCTGATCGTTAAAGGACCCCGCGTCCTTGCAGAATGGATGGATCAAAGACGCGAGAAGCGATACCAAGAGTTCATCGATGCGGCACGCGTAGGGGATGTTTTTCCTGAGAATGCGGAAGCCATGACTGCTGAGGATTTGGTAGCAATCATGCGATCCCTCGAACAGGACATGGAAGCAGAAAAATCTGTTCTTTATGGTCGTCTTGCACGAACTATTGCGCTTGGGCGAATAGTGTTGTCAGAGCGGCGGCATTTCATCAAAGTCCTACGCGAGTTGAGCTTTCACCAAGTCGAGCAGCTCAGGAGCGCACATGTGTCCACGCTCTTCAATCTCCATCCGGGTTCTGGTAGCGGAAGGATGGTGCCAAAGGACTTCCTTGCATCACTTGTTGAGCATGACAAGCTGCAAATCGAGCAGTTGGGCCTGTGGGTTAAAGACAGTCTGTCGCCCACAGGGAAGCGCTTGGTTGAAGCTTGTTACTTGAAGGATGAACTCACGCCCCAGGCCATCGGTGCTCGTGAGTGGGTAGATGGGATGCTCGACATCATCTGCAACGAAATCGGCGAAGGAGAATGCTCTCGATTTATTGATGAGGTGACGATGGTTGGGCACGGGCGCTTGGTCAAGGTTAGAAATCAGGCCGCTTTCCGATCCAACAACACGATTTCTTCGTTGTTTCCGTCATCGATGGCCGTGCTTCTATATTTTGATCCTTCCAAGCTTACGAGCCAGTGGAAATTTGTTGAGGAGCGCATTAGGCCTGGGACAGAGGTGGTCACCGCATCTTTTGATGACGGTTCATCTCGCGAACCTACGCTTTCAAGCTATCGCCACTTCAACCTGGCAAGCGGTATTCCCATCGTGGCATCCGAGATCATTGACCATTTTCTTGCCGCTAAGTCGGGCGAGCGGTGATCAATGGAGCATCTATGGAACTGGATTCATCACAGAAGACTCCCATTCCTTAGAAAGCTCTACTAGCGCTTCGTGTGCCGTGAGAAGGTCGTGGTGAGCCTTCTTCAAGTGGGGAATGATCTCCTTGAGTTTGATGGGATCCTGAGTCCCAATTCCCCATGAAAAGGAACCATCAGCATGCTTGGTCCACTCAGTGTGCTCCGTCAGCCCAATGACGAGCTGGCGAGGCGCGCCGTGCTGAAAGCTGTTCCGGAAGTGTCCGCTTGCCTCGTTGAGTTCCTGGGCCTCAAGGAGGGTCAGCTTCTCTGCTAATTCCGGCCACGCTTTCCAATTCTCAGCCACGGACTTTGCAACCTTCATGGTCACATGGGTGCTGCCGTCCCAGCGAAGCGGCTGCCCGATGATGCTATTGGTGAGTGCGCCACACTCGACCGTGGCGTAGATCATTTGCCCTCGGATTGCTTGTGTTGCCGAAATGGCGAGATTGGCAAGCGGCTCAATGTGCGCAATCGCGAGGGAAAAAATCTGCTTGCAATCTAGGCCTTCTATCACCAGATCCCATGCTTCAAGATTGCGTATCATCTGCCCGAAACTGTTGATCTGGTTTGCAATTTCTTTCATGGCCCTCGATAGGGCGTTATCGAGCACCATGGCTGTCCCTGGGATGCTCTCAAAGCTACCAAAGGGTGGGTAATAAGGTGCGTGCGCGAGCTGCGGAATGTGATGCCTGATGGCCAAGAACATTTTGTATCTCGCAACTTGAAAGCTGTCAGCCCCATGTAGCTGAGAGTCAATTTCATTCAGCACCAGGTTGCGAATACGAAAGCGTTCCATGTCATCCATCATGAGCACCTTATGCTTTTGGGGTGGGGTCTATCTGACCCGTTGCCGTCATCGGGGAAGTTGTGATCGATGGGGCGGCCGGGCCATTTCAGGCTGATCCTACCTCACGCGAATGAGCTGCTTCCAATCAGTGGTGTAAGCCGGTGAGAGCATGTTCCTCTTGACTGACCAGGCGGGCTTTTCAAGGGTCTTGTTCTTGGGTCTCCAAGCCGTAGAAGCAAAGCCCATAGAGCCCCGGCCGAACTTCTGGTTAGTCCGGTCCATCACTTCCATAATGGCCTTGCTGCGCTGGTCGATCCCTGCAAACAGATCCCCCTGCTGGACATCCATATGGCTCAGATCGAGCAAGCTGACACCTGCTTTCTTGTAGCCGTAGCCTGGACGGAACATGGCCTTGGCCAGCCCCTGGGCGACCATCAAAATTTCCCTGGTGTCAGCAGACGGCATCAGCAGAAGAAACGACTTTGATGGATTGTATTGCGGCAGATTTTGCTTGAAAGGGTTGGTCTGGATGAAGGCCCAGACACCCGCTGCTTGCAGCTGTCTTGAACGAAGCTTCTCGCAAGCCCGTTGGGCAAAAGTGGAAATGGCTTGCATCAGCTCGGTTTGTGACGTGATGTCTTTGCCAAACGTGCGAGACACCATAATTTCTTTGCGTTGCGGCTCGTGTTCTTCGAGATCTGCACACGAGATGCCTTGCAATTCACGCTGCGTGCGTGCCAGCACAACACCATATCGAGAACGCAGAGTGTCTACGTCAGTGGCAGCGAGATCACCTGCGGTCAGGATGCCATCCGCACCCAATCTTGCAGTGAGCTTCCTTCCCACACCCCAAACATCCTCAACTGGGTATGTGAGCAGGGCAGGGTCGTCAGGCATCGTCGTAACGACACCCGAAATGGAGGACTTGGCCCTCTTGTTGCTGAGCTTCGCCAGCGTCTTCGTCGGTCCAATGCCTACACATGAGGGAATGCCGGTCCACTTCAAGATACGAGCACGGGCTTCGGCTGCGAGACGCTCGTGATCCTTCGACGGGATGCCAGTCAGATCAATGAAATTCTCATCGATGCTGTATTGCTCGATGGCAGGAAAGAGGTCTCTCAAGATCGAAGCGATCCGGCCGCTGATGTCACCGTAAAGCGCGAAATTTGCAGACCGAAAAGTGATCTGCCGGCGCACTTCTGGTGGGATCTGGTGGATCGGCGCACCCATCGGCACACCGAGCTTTTTGCTCAATGCATCTCTGGCAATGACACAGCCATCCCCGCTGCTTGCCACACACACAGGCTTACCGCGAAGCCTCGGATCGAAGCTTGCTTCAACAGAGCAGTAGAAATTATTTCCATCTTGCAGGGCAATGGAGCTATTCGGCTGATGTTGATCGCTCATTGGGGCGTGTCGCCGAAGAGTCGATCTACTTCCAGGCGATCCTGATCGGTGTAGATTTTTCCGTGATAGCGCTCAGCGAAGTCCATTGCTGTCCGCAGGAATTTATGATTGACGGCGTTGCACTCGCCGATGCTGCTGTCTAGGAAGATGGCGAAGGCAAACCCAGCACGCACTGCAAGCTCACCCATCTCTTCCAACACCGCTCGAAGAGCTGTGATGTCCGGGAATGGACCGCACCTACTGTCCATGCCTTTTGGGCGAAGCATTGCAAAGCCATCTACGCTTGGATGCGCGGCGTAGTGAGAGAACTTCTTATAGATCTCTTCTCTGCGGCTCTTGCCCTTGCCCGCCGCCTTGTCCAGCTCCTTGCGCACCTTTCCCGGTGTAAATTCCCTGATCAACGTTGCCTGATCAGCGACTTTCCAGCGTTCAAGCTGTTGCATGTCTAGTTGGAAAAGCTCGACGAGCTCCGAGGTCTCGATAACGTCTCGCATGACCATCACGCCGGCTTGGTAGTAGCCCGAGAGGGAAAGTTTGATGGCAGATGCAAAGGCGTTGAACACCCGAATTCCTAGGTGACTAATCGCCAGCTCATCGCTGTTAGCAGTGAAGTGCTTTCGGAGCATGTCCAGCACGTCCATCGCTCGATGAGTGATTTCGAGATGGACCAGCAAGTCGGGAGTGTTCTCAATGGCCTGGATTGCAAGTCCTCGAAGACGCTCTTCTTCGCCGTGAAGCGTGATGAAGTTGGTCGCTATCGTCTTCATGGCTTAACGCCTCAGCTGCTTTTTAAAAGACCAGGTCACAACACCCCAGACATCAAGCTCGATGTCTGGGGACACCAAGATCGGAGGGTGGTCCGGGTGTCCCGAGTGGAGCGCCAGACGATTCCGGCTCATCGCAAGCCGTTTGACCATGAATCCCCCTTCCCACAGCACCAGGACAATGTCCCCGTGCTTGGGTTCCAAGCTGCGATCAACGACGAGGGTGTCGCCTTGGTCGATCCCGAGCCCAGTCATGCTGTCCCCTTCCGCTGTAGCGAAGAACGTAGCCACCGGATTGCTGATGCAATGCTGATTGAGGCAGAGCGTGTCCTCAGCCCCGAAGAAGTCCTCCGCAGGGCTTGGGAAGCCGCAAGAGACGCGCATACGCAGGACGGGCAGTGCATGGGTAGGTGCGGTGGCGCTGAAAGCGCCCAGGAGGCTTGGAGGGGCGATGGGGTGCATAGTGGGAGAGTCCGAGAAAGCTGAATCACGGGCTGAGACTGACAGGCCTCAGCATGCTGCTACGGCGCTAGCTTAGAACTGAGTTAGTGAAATTACTAACAAATTCCCTAAGTCATTGATGAAGAAGGACCGGCCCGATGCCTGCGAACCTGAATACGCTGGAAGCTCAACTCAACGCGCTTGAAACCGACCTTCCCTTGCTGATCCAGGCCCACTCCAGCTCGGGCGACTTCTGGGCAGTCTTCGCAGGCCTGGCAGACGTCATTGAGGACAAGGCGGGAGCTCATCAGGAGTTGGTCGCTCAACGGATCAGTGCCATGCTTAGGAGGCATGGCATCGGCTTGGAAGATGAGCCGGGCTAGGCGGTCTAGGGAAGAGGGCGCACGTATGGACATGGAAGAATCGAAGACTGTGGTGGTCTATCGCCTGATCACTTCCAGGCTCGTAGATACACGGCAGGCCTACGCGATTAGCAAAGCACTCAATCTTGCATTGGCTGAAGACAGCCCCAGGCGACTGACCGACCGGCTCAGCGGTTTGGAGGACGTCACGCTGCCCATCCTTTGGTCATGCCAGCTCGCAACGTTCGTCGGGCTAGTGGCAGTGTTAGAAGACAGCAAGGGGAGTGCTTCGATCCCCGAGCTCGCTCGCTTGATCCGAGCAGATGGCACAGAAGTGCCGGCAGAGCTAGAAGCAGAGGCTGCTGTGATCTACGAGAAATATCGCGTCTTTCGCAACAAGCTCTTCTCTCATAATTCGACGCAGCGCGAGCAGCATCGAGAGCTCTTTGACGAAGCTAAGATCAGCTGGGAGCAGCTTGATGCCGACTTCGATGCAGTGACGCGATTACTTTTCCAAATTGCGGACAAGAACCAAGAGCTTTCGCTCGAATTCGCGCCACTCATGGCGTTCAATGATGTCGAAGCGACTGAGGCTTGCATGAAAAAAATTCTGTCAGAACTCGGAGCATAGGCAATGTGCTACTCAGCGGAAGTTTGGACGGACTATCACCGCTATGTCGATCAGTTCAATGCTGACGTCGACATCAAAGAGTTCGCTAAGCTCTACCTCGCTCGCCAGAGTTCCCCGAAAATCAAAATACCGAAGGGCATGGATCGCGCCTTCGACAAGCCGAAGACCGATCTGGAAAAGCAGATCCAAGAGCTTGTCCAGGACTACAAAAGCAGCTTGATCAGCGACAGCTAACAAGAGATGTTCAAGCAGGCAAAGCGCTTGGCGGATGCTGAAAGGAAGCTTGCAGTCAAGGAGACGAAGACGGCACTCAACGAGCAGCGCATTGCAACGAACAAGATCAAGCAAATGAAGCGATGGATCGCTGGCGCTAAGCGCGTTGAGCTCGATCCCGTCAAGGACAATCGCATGTGGCCGGACTGGTATGTGCCCGTGCTGATTCCTGAGCACGGGAGGCTTGTCGTTCGGCCAATGCGTTATCACTGCCGTCCCGCTGGCAAACCCGTCAGCGTTGACCGCACAAAGGATGGCAAGGTCTCGGGCACTTACAACGCTCGCCGGGACAACTTGACCCGATTTTGGCGCAAACAATTTGGCTACACCCACGGCCTCATCGTTGCCAGCCAATTTTATGAGATGGTCGAACGGGACGGTGTCACGCGTGAAGTTCAGTTCAACCCCAGCACGCATGAGCCGATGTTCATCGCGTGCCTGTGGTCACACTGGACAGACCCCAAAGGTGAAGCGCCTGATCTTTACAGCTGCGCTGCCGTGACTGACGATCCGGAGCCTGAGGTTGCAGAAGCAGGGCATGACCGCACCGTCATCAATCTCAAGCCAGAGCACATCACGGCTTGGCTCAATCCCGACCCAAATAATCTACAGAGCATGGAGGACATCATGGACGATAAGCAACATCCCTTCTACGAACACCGGTTTGCTGCATGATTATTCGCAGAATTCTTTCGTTACGAGACGCCCATGCACTTCGTGCACGACGCGAACGTCTGAAAGCCCTTGTGAAAAAATCTAAGATAGTGACGAAATTCCGCATCCTTGATCTTGACAGCGAGACCATTGAGGAGATTCGCTGGGCGTTGAATGATGACTTTGCTTACTGGGCTGCACTCTGCAATGAAGTAGGTAAGTTTGGCGTATGGGGTGCGGTTGGAGCGAAGTCGTTTCGTTCAATCGGACTTAGGATTGGTAGCCTGGATGCTGGTCACATTCAGAACTTTGCTTTAATTGACCAAGGGACGGAGCTGCAAATCGGCCATTTCGCGACATCCAAGATGCAAGATCGCAAGGGGTTTGGCACAGCACTCTTGCTTGGTCTCATGAGAAACGTAAAAGAGCACCATCCTCGGTGTAAGACGGTTACCTTGCTGGGCGGCGGAGAAACGGGTGTGGGCATCGCTCATCTGGCTAAAAAGTTCAACGGGGCACGGTTTCGAGGGAAGGGCGACGTGGCTGAGCGATATAGGATCGTGATTCCGTGACGAGAAGCCATGACAAGTCGTTGCAAGTCAATAACGCTTTAAACCGTGCGGGCGAAATTCGTGGGCGATTGCAGTTGGCTGAGCATGCAACCCTTGCTCACCGAATTGCCGTATCCCTTCTCGCTGCGGCTTATGATGATGCACGAGCAGCCACCCTCTTGATCGGGAACTATGGGCCGGACCTAGTTGGCAGCGCGCTGAGTCTGGTGCGGCCCATGAATGAGAAGCTGAGGCGAGGCTGTTGGTTCTTCCTTGGGGCGACCGAGGAGCAGGCTGACCAGTTCCTCACGCATGATCGACTTCCGCCGTCCAACGTGATGGTCGAAGCCATAGAGCGAGAAGAGCCGTTTCGAAGCTTCCCTATCTTTTCCATGCAACACCAAAACGGAATCAACCATCTGCATAGCTTCACACATGGGGGAAATCAGATTGCGCTGCCTTACATGGTCACCAACGAGATTGGTGCCTCATATGCAGATGTGGATGTTTTCCATGCTCTTGAGAGCATCGAAGCAATCGGGATCACTTCGGTGCTTGTGACAATCATGGTTGCGGGTGAGAGCAACCCTGAACTGGCGCAAGAGGTGCTGAATACGTTTGGTCGCGAGTTCAACATACCAACCGGGCCGAGCGGCTGACTCGCTCAGGCAGCACCAAAAATTAAGAATTCTAATATCGCGTTTCGTGCGCCAGGCGCGGATTGCCCCAACTGAGCATAAATAATGGAAGCGACAACACGAAATCTTAGGAAGCTCTTGGAACCTTCGGTCCAGTATCAAGTCCCGCTCTTCCAGCGTCCCTATGTGTGGAAGCAGGATGAGAACTGGATGCCTCTTTGGGAGGATATCGAAGCGCTGTTGGACAAGCATCTCTACCAGGGCAGTGCCCACCCGCACTTCCTCGGGGCAGCAGTGTTTGAGCTGGCAACCAGCCAGTCCGGTGCTGTGCAGACCCGCTTGGTGATTGACGGCCAGCAGCGTTTCACCACGTTGCAGCTCTTCTTGATGGCTGCACGCAACCTCTCCCGGAAGGTGGGGAGTGAGAAGCAGACTCATAGACTTGGCGCGTTGGTTGAGAACGGTGCTCTCGATATCGATGAAGAGGTAGAGAAATACAAGCTTCTCCCCACAAATGCGGATCGAGCTGCGTTCATGGCTATCCATGCCTGCTCGTCTGACGATGAGGTCAGATCTCTGGTCAAGGCTGACAAGACCCTGGCTGAAAACCGACTGGTAGAGGCTTATCTCTTCTTCGCTGCGAACATTGCTGCTTGGGTCAATGGCGATGATGTGGATGTGGATCGCGCCGATGAATTTGCAGAGACCAAGCCGGAAGATCGCATCGAATGCATCTGGAAGGTCGTAACCGAAGGGTTGCTCCTAGTTGTCATCGACCTCACTGCTGGGGACGAGAGTCAGTTGATCTTTGAGACGCTCAACCACCGGGGCGAACCGCTCCTTCCTGCCGACCTGATCAAGAACCTCCTGTTCCGTAAGGCGATCCAGCAGCCAGGGGCTAAGGAGGGAGACGTTGAAAAGCTCCACGAGAAGCACTGGCGTCGGATCGATTCCGATTACTGGCGTGAGGAGGTGACACAGGGCCGGTTGAAGCGGCCACGAATCGATCTCTTCATCAACCATTATCTGAGCATGATGCTCAGAGAAGAGGTGCGATCAACGCACCTGTTCAACGAATACAAGCGCTTCTTTGAGAACTCGGCCGATGTGTCGGTGGTCGGCATTGATACGCCAAAGAGTCCGTCAGAGCACATCATCCAGCTGGCGAAGTTTGGCGACATCTTCCAGGAATTCTACAGCCCAGATCATCATCCAGAACTTGCCTTGTTCCTGCGTCGCTTGAGCGCCATCAACACTGCAACTGTCTACCCGTTCTTGCTCTACATTTATGCGCGGTTGATGCCGGACAACCGAGCTGAGTTCAACAAGATCCTGGTAGTCCTCGAATCGTTCCTGATGCGTCGATGGATCGTCAATCTCACACCGAAGAACTACAACCGATTCTTTATTGACCTCATCAAGGCAGTAGAAAGGTCGGGCGAACTCACGGCAAGGTCCGTGAGCGAGCAGCTGATCCGTGGTGTCGGTGACAGTAGCAAGTTCCCCACAGACGATGAGCTGCGTGTGGCGGTGTTTGAGAAGCCGCTCTACACCAGTCGCACTGTCACCAAGTCCAGGACGGTGCTGGAAGCGCTGGACGACCGTTTCCGGTCGGGAAAAAGCGAGGCGCTCACCATGCCTACAAATCTCACGGTCGAGCATGTCATGCCCCAGTCATGGGAGAAGCATTGGCCCCTTCCTGCCTCATTGATTGATGATGTCGAGAGGATCAAGTTCGCTGCGCGGCGCAACCTGCTGATCCACACCTTGGGCAACCTCACACTCATCACGGGCGAGTTCAATAGTGGTCTCCAGCACAAGGCCTGGGGCGAGAAGAAGCCGGAGTTGCTGAGGTATTCGAAGCTCAACCTAACCCAGTATTTCCACAGCGTAGAGTCCTGGGGCGAAGATGAGGTCCGTGCTCGCGGTGAAGTGCTCTTCGCTGAGATGGTGAAGATGTGGCCTGTGCCTGAGGGCACCGCATGAATCCGGAGAACCGTGTTTGCGAAGGCTGTGTCGGAGATGCTTTTCTCGCACAGATCATCGGTGCTAGCAACCAAGTTGAAAATTGTGACTACTGTGCAAAAGAAGGCCCCACAATCAGTTTGGAAGAGCTGGCTGACAAGTGTGCTGCTGCCTTTGAGACCTTCTATGAAGGCACTGCTGACACGTATGCGGTCGTCTATCATGATCGCGACCCGGCAGGCGACGATATTCGCTTCTGCTTAGAGGAACTGGCAGGGGTAGAAGACGAGCTCAATGAGGATCTGGCAGAAGTTTTGCTCGGCCGCTTGAGCACTGGTGATCTTGACGAAGCCGATCCGTTCTACATCAGAAGCAGTCAGCTCGGGGGTGTGATTGGGGATCAATGGGAACGGGTCTCACAGAGTCTTAAGCACGAGGCAAGGCTCATCAATCCTGACGTTGTGGACATTTTCAATGTGGTGTTCGGCCAGATCTCAGAGGATGTGACCGCTGAGGGCTTTGACGTGTTCGTATCTGCCGGGCCGGGGAAGAGCGTGAGTCATCTCTACCGGGCACGCGTGTTCCAAAGTGACGGAAAGCTTAACGAGGCTTTGAAACATCCCGAGCGAGAGCTTGGTCCATTGCCGATAGGCGAGGGAAGAGCTGGAAGGATGAACTCTTCGGGTGTTTCCGTATTTTATGGAGCAACTGACGCGACTGTGGCGCTTGCCGAGGTTCGCCCGCCAGTGGGAAGTAGGGTGCTTGTTGGATCCTTTGAAATCATGCGCGAACTGAGGCTCTTGAACCTTGATGAGTTGGGTCGCTTAGTTCCATCCCCCTCAAGAAGTCTGTTTGATCCTCTGGCCAAGGCCGAACATGCTAGGTGTGATTTCCTGAGGTCGCTTACGCAACGCCTCACTATGCCTGTGATGCCTGAAAACGAAGCGCAGGATTACTTGATCACACAAGCGATCGCTGACTATTTGGCTACACATCGAAGCGTTTCAATTGATGGAATCTACTTCAAATCCGCGCAAGGCGTAAAGAACAGGGAGCAAGAAGCTGTCCGCAATGTCGTGCTTTTCCATAAGGCATCTCGGGTGGATCGAGCTGAGATCCAATACAAATCCGGACGAAGTTCGCGGCTAATGGACAACGAAGAAGAATATGTATTCATGCAGCCGGAAATCATGTGGAATGGCATGGAGCCACATGATCGTAGGGATGGCTGGGAAGACTCCGACAACCGCGAGACAGCTCTCTTTCTAAACCTAAATTCGATGGAAGTAAGATCTGTAACGGAAGTTGAATACTCGTTCGACACGGATAAAGTTGGCTATCACAAATATGATGAGTCGAAGTTGCTCAAATTCAAGAGCCACGTTTAAGTTGGAAGACATGGGGAGGCGTTGATGCCTGTCATAAACGTTGTCGGTCCGAAGTCGGGTAGGTGCAACATCTGTGGCGCCGTAGGGCCTTTGACCGAAGATCACATCCCGCCTAAAGCGCTGGCGCAAAACATCGCCCTGCGACTCAACCATCTCGTTTCTGAGTTGGGTGCAGAGAAGGCGCCTCCCGGCACCAAGATGCCAGACGGCATCAAGTTCAGAAGCCTTTGTCAGCGCTGCAATGGCGTCGTGTTGTCACGCTACGACAAGGCCCTAGTGGCAATGGCAGACCAGGTGACTGCGATGTTGCGAACACCGATCCTGCTTGATGGATCGCAGACCGTTCGAGTCAAGCCGCAACTCGTAGCCAGGGCAGTGTTAGGTCACCTCTGTGCGCTAGGCATCGATCGCTCGTAAGCTCCCCCGTCAAGCAGGCATTTCTAAAGTAGAGCTTCTGGCGTGAGCGGTACGGTACTCGACGGGGCTCATGCCGCTGAGCGAGTCATGTGGACGAATCTCGTTGTAATCGATCATCCACCAATGGGCTGCCTCGCGTACGTCCACAAGGCGTGCGAAGAGGTGCTGGTCCAACACCTCCTCACGGAACGTGCGGTTGAAGCGTTCGATGAAGGCGTTCTGGTTGGGCTTGCCAGGTTGGATGTATCGCAGCGCCACGCCGCTGAGTTTGGCCCACTGGGTAAATGCTTCGCCCAGGAACTCAGGGCCATTGTCCGGCCGTAGAACCTGCGGTAATCCGTGATCACGTTTGAGCTGCTCGAACACGCGCACCAAGCGACCAGAGTTGAGTGATGTATCCACCTCAATATGCAGCACCTCGCGGTTGAAGTCGTCGACCACATTGAACGTTCGGAATCGTTTGCCACAGGCCAACGCGTCACTCATGAAGTCCATGGACCAGACGGTATCTGGATGCCTGGGAACATACAGCGGCACCCGCTCGCGTTTTGGCAGACGGCGCTTGGCCGCTCTTCTCAGGTTGAGCTTCATCGCCTTGTATACCCGATAGATCCGCTTCGGATTCCAGTCCGCTCGCTTCTTGCGTAGTTGATCGCTGCACTTCCAGAAACCTCGACTGGGCCGCTCCTCGACCAGCCGGGCCAATGCCGAGATCAACTCCGCATCGCGCACGGTCCAGTCCAGTGGCGGCGCATACCAGGCCGCACGAGACAAACCCACGTAACCGCAGGACCGGCTCAGGGGGCGCGCGTGCACCTCGGTGAGGAAACGCACTGCCTCACGCTTCTGACCCGGCCCTACAGTTTTTTTGCGATCAGGTCCTTCAGCGCCGCGTTGTCCAGCGCCATTTCCGCATACATGCGTTTGAGCTTGGCGTTCTCAGCTTCGAGGTCCTTGACTCGACGAAGCTCGGACGCCTCAAGCCCGCCGTACTTGCTCTTCCACTGGTAATACGTCGCCGTGCTGATGCCGGCCTGGCGACATAGATCCTTCACCGCAAGCCCGGCATCGCCCTGCTTGAGGATCGTGATGATCTGCGTCTCGGTGAATTTTGATGTGCGCATGCAACCTCCTGGCTGGTTAAAGATGCCAGAAAGTTCTACTTATCGGGTGTCTGGCTGCTGGGGGAGCTTACGGAGGCACGCCCGCGCCGAGTCGCGCCAGGAGACTGCCCCATGACCCGCTTGTAAGCGCGACTGAAAGCCGCCTGCGACGCGTACCCAAGACGCTCTGCCACTACCTCGATGGATAAGCTTTGCTGGCTCAGCCATTGACCCGCCAATTGCATACGCAGCTCAGTCACGTATCGCAGGGGCGCGGTTCCAATCACACTCTGGAACCGGTCTGCAAAGACAGATCGCGAGATGTTGGATTCTGCAGCCAGCGCTTCGACGGTCCAGTCACGCCCGGGGTCTCTGTGCAGGGCAAGCAACGACAGCGACAGACGAGGGTCGCGCATGGCCATGACCAGGCCGGATGCGCCGTCGCAACCGCGCTCGACCCAGTCACGCACGATCATGGCCGCGACGGCATCCGCCAGCCGGGCGAGTATGCCTGCATAGCCAATGCGTCCGGAGCACACCTCGCGCTTCATCGCGTCGACCATCGGCAACAGTCCAGGAAACGCAGTGGCGTTGCCATCGGCCAACATCACCGCCGGCATCAACTTGCTCAGCCCTTGCATGCCCCCCAGATCGAACAGCATGCATCCGTGGAACAGCACTGCGCTTGGCACGGCATGTGTACTCGGGCACGTGTCTATGCCGCTCACCGCGTCACCCAGTGGCGCTGCGTCGATCGTTTCCAGGCACTGGACGGGATGGTCCTCGCCCGAGACCAATGTGTGGCCTTCTCCGCGGGGAAGAAGCGCGACATCCCCGGCGGAGAGAGCGTGTTGGCTGCCGTCCGCGCCACGAAGAATCGCAGTGCCCACTGCCAGGTAATGGAAGTAGGCATGGCCCGGCTTCGGTGGAAATCCAAGCCCAAAGGTCGGCCCGGTCTGGATGCGTCGGTATTGAACGCCATGCAGTCGCATGCCGGTCAGCAGCTCGCTGATCAGGTCGGAGGGCTGGGACTGGTGTGGAGCGTGGCTCACTGAGGCGGCTCGGGGTTTCGATCAAAAATATAGGTTGGACAATCATAGATCATCCTGACCTGGCTCCCTAGACTCTCGGCTGCACCAATGCACTGGGATCTGTGATGAGCAATAACGTAGTTGATGCCGCGAACACGCCTGATTCTGTGGCCAGGGAGAGCGGGGAGCCGTCTTCATCGGCATGGGTGGCGGTGTTTTCGCTGGCCATGGGGGTCTTTGGGCTGCTCACGGCGGAATATCTGCCTGCCAGCCTGTTGACGCCGATGGCGGCGGACCTGGGGGTATCGGAGGCGCTGGCCGGTCAAGCAGTGACAGTCACCGCTGTCGTGGCATTGTTCGCCGGCCTGCTTGTGCCACGGCTGACCCGTTTGATGGACAGGCGCGTGGTGCTGTTGAGCTTCACGGGTCTGATGATCCTCTCCAACGCCTTGGTGGCGCTGTCTTCCAGCATGGGAGTGCTCCTGGTGATGCGTGTCCTTCTGGGCATCGCGCTGGGCGGGTTCTGGAGCATGGCAGCGGCTGTGGCCATGCGGTTGGTACCGCAACAGCGCGTGCCTCGCGCGCTGTCCATCATCTTCAGTGGCATTGCGGTCGGCACGGTGGTGTCGGTTCCTTTGGGGAGCTACCTCGGCGGGCTGCTGGGCTGGCGCAGCGCCTTCTGGGCCGCGACGGCGGTGGGTGGACTCACGTTTGCGTTCCAGTGGTTCACGCTGCCCCGAATGGCGCCGCGCAAGGCGGCGCTCCCAGAGTCGGTGGTGGGCCTGTTGCGCCGGCCAGGCATTGCGGTCGGAATGCTGGGCTGCGTTCTGGCGCACACCGGTCAGTACTCGCTCTTTACTTACATCCGCCCAACGTTGGAGAGCTTGGGGCAGATGAGCGCTGATGGCCTCGCGCTGATTCTGCTCGGATTCGGTGTGGCGAACTTTGTCGGCACACTCCTTGCCGGCTGGCTCATGGAGCGCAGTCTGAAAGTCACGTTGGTGATCATGCCTGCCATGGTTGGCGTCGCCGCGCTTGGCATGGTGTTGTTGCCGGTGGGCGTTGGCGGGCTTTCGATGCTGGTCGCGCTCTGGGGCCTGGCCTTCGGTGGCGTGCCTGTTGCCTGGTCGAGCTGGGTCGCGCGCGCAGTGCCAGATCAGGCCGAGAGTGCCGGCGGGATGGTGGTCGCTGCGGTGCAGTCCTCCATCGCAGCGGGCGCCGCCTTGGGCGGTCTGGTGTTTGGGCTGGGGGGCATCGTTGCCGTCCTCACCGTTGCTGCGGCAGTAATGCTGCTCGCCAGCCTGCTCATTGCGTTGAGGGTCAGGGTGAGCCCGCCGACGTTGTCGGCAGGCCCGGCGTTTCATAGTTAGCCGACAGTCGACCACTTCCGCTAGAGTGTCGCACCCTGTTTGAACTGGCGCCCGCATACGAGCATGCGCTTAGAGGACGTTGTTGTTGATGATGTTGAAAGCTCTGGTGGTGTTGTTCTTGGTGTTGGCTTCGGTTCCTGGCATGGCAGCAGAGCTGGTCGGCCGCGCGACGGTCACGGACGGGGACACGCTCACCGTGGCGAAGCAGCGCATTCGCCTGTGGGGCATCGATGCGCCGGAGAGCGCCCAGCAATGCACCGCCAACGACGGACGTCCATGGCCCTGTGGCCGACGGTCCGCTGCTGCGCTGGACGGCTATGTGCTGGACAAGACCGTTCGTTGCCAGCCCAAGGACACGGACCGCTACGGCCGGGTGGTGGCGGAGTGCTTTGTCCAAGGGCAGTCGGTCAATCGGCGGATGGTGCGCGCGGGTTGGGCGGTCGCGTATCGCGAATATGCGACGGCATTCATCCCAGATGAAGCCGACGCGCGCCAGCACCAGCGGAACCTCTGGCAGGGGCCGTTCCAGATGCCAGCTGACTATCGTCGCAGCAAGCGTGAGCAGACGGCACGACAATCCCCGGTGGCCGCTCCGCCGGCGGCGGGAGGATGCCGCATCAAGGGCAACATCTCCCGCGAAGGCAGGAAGATCTACCACGTGCCAGGCCAGCGGGACTACGAACGCACGAGCATCGACCTGAGCCGCGGCGAGCGCATGTTCTGCAGCCCTGCGGATGCCATGCGCGCAGGGTGGCAGCCGGCGAAGCGCTGAGCGTCTCAACCCCTCCCATGCAGGCGGCGACGCAGCGCGCCCGCCGCTGCCGCGATGGCCATCGCAGGCAGCGCGAGGACCAGCGCGTATACCAGCCCGGCCAGCAACAACGGACCAACGCCCGACATCACGACCACCACCGGCACCTGCAGCGCCATGAGCAACAGTCCCCATAGCCACGCCTTCCGGGGGAAACAGGCGCCTAGCACTGCGGCAATGGCCAATGCGATGGGATAGACGACGGTCCAGAACGCAGGCGCGTCCCAAGGCTCGCCCCCGGGCGTCCGCCAGGCCACCAGCACCCAGAACACCACGCCGACCTTCAGCGTGACAGCAGTTGCTGCAATGGAATTTCCCGTCATCCGCATTGTTGGTCTCCCGCACGAAGATGCAGGATGCCACTGTTGCGTTGACGGTGTATGACTCGCACTGGCACGGGGATGCGCAGCAGCAGCCAGGCGCGTGTAGGTGCTGGAGCAGGAGCTTCGACGGCTCTGCAACGGGTGCCGACGCCACGCGGGTTTGACGGATTCGCCAGGAACGAATCGGGACAGGTAAATGTCCCATTGCTTTGTGTGGTTGTACGTATCCTCCGGCCGGGATAGAGTCGAAACCACGCGGATAATCCAGGGGAAGGAGATGGCGTCAGTAGCGCTTCGGGTGCGTGCAGAGAAACAGTCTGCGGAAGCGGCTGAAGAAACGTAAGGGAGTGCGGCCTGCATGGCCACACCATAGTCCCGCCATTCAATATTGTTGGATTTACTGGAAAAGGCTATGCATCGTCTGCTGACATTGATGCTGATGGTTTCAATGCCGGTGGCTGCTGCCGAGCCTGCAGGTTCCATGCCCGTTCGATTTCAGGGTGAATGGGCTGCAGGGCCTGCGTATTGCGGCAGCGAGATCGATGACACGGCGATTACCATTCGGGCCAAACGAATCATCTACTGGGAAAGCGATGGGCCGATCAAAGCTGTCGTGGTAAACGGAAAGAATGAGGTGGCGTTGATCGCCGAGCTATCGGGTGAGGGCGACACATGGCTTGCAACCGCACAGTTCAAGCTTAGTGATGACGGGAACAGGCTGACCTCCATTAGCGACTCAGGCCGCGAGATTGTTCGATACCGATGTCCGCAACGTGCTCGCGTTTCTGGCTGATGGACGTTCATGATGCTGCGTGAAAACGGCATGCAGCCAAATCATCCCAAGTTGATGGCGCAGATGCGCCATCAAGTCGCTTGCATGCAATTCGCTTTCTCGCGTAACAGCACACCCTACAACTGCCCTTTGATCCCCCGATAATCCCGCGGCGACATCCCCACGGTCGCCTTGAACTGCCGTGCAAATGCGCTTTGATCCGCAAAACCGCACTGCTGCCCGATGCTGGCGATGCTCTCATCGCCATGCAGCAGGCGCATCGCCGCTTCGATCCGCAGTTTCGTGAGTAGTTGCTGCGGCGTCACCTGGAACACGCGCCGGAAGTGGCGCTCCAGCTGCGCAACGGACAGCTCGGCGAGATTGGCCAGCGACTGCACGCGCAGCTGTTCGTCGTAATGGTTCTGCATGTGTTCCAGCACCTTGTTCAATCGTTCGAACGCCGAGTGCTTGTTGTCGGGCTGGCCGAGATCGCGTGAGACACCGATGACACCGGACACCTCGTCGTTCTGGCACAACGGACGTTTGAACGTCAGGCACCAGCCCGGCATGCGGTTGGGATACAGATGCACTTCCAGTTGGTTGTCGATGACTTCGCCGCACAGCACGCGACGGTCCTGGATGGTGTAGCTGCCACCGAGGGGAAGCGGGAACAGCTCAAGCGCGGTTCTGCCGATCACGTCGCTGCGCTGCTTGCGGCCGAGGCGTCGCACCAGGGTCAGGTTGCAGTGTGTGTAACGCCCCTCCTGGTCCTTGATGAAGAACACCACTTCAGGGAGTTCATCGAACAAAGACTGCATTTCTTTGCCGGAAAGGTTGACGTCCATCGAATCCACTGGCGGTCTGCTGGAGGGCATGTGGCTCCGATCCTAGCGCAAAGCGGGGCGCCTGCAAGCGGCGTCGATTGTGCAGATTTCCGCATTTGCCACCGCCATTCCACGCTAGTCGCGGTGGTGGCCGGATGGGAGCATCGTTGCCATGCATACCATCGACGTGATCGACTCCCACACCGCCGGCGAGCCTACCCGGGTCGTCCTTTCCGGCTTCCCCGACCTGGGCGAGGGCGACCTTGCGCAGTGCCGCGAGCGCTTCCGTACCGAGTTCGACCACTGGCGCAGTGCGATCGCCTGTGAGCCTCGTGGCTCGGACACGATGGTCGGCGCGCTGCTGCTGCCGCCGCGGGATCCGCGCGCCTGCGTCGGGGTGATCTTCTTCAACAATGTGGGCTATCTGGGCATGTGTGGCCACGGCACCATCGGCGTGGTCCGCACGCTGCTGGAGCTCGGGCGGATCGGACCGGGACAGCACCTGATCGAGACGCCGGTCGGTAACGTCGGTGTCGACCTGGACGCGGCCGGCAACATCGCCGTCGACAACGTGGAAAGCTACCGGCATGCCGCGGGGATCGAGGTGGAGGTGGCCGGCCATGGCCGTGTGCGCGGCGACATCGCCTGGGGCGGCAACTGGTTCTACATCACCGAGCAGTCTCCGTGCGCACTGGAGCTGTCGAACCAGCGCGAGCTCACTGCCTATACCGAGGCCATCCGCCAGGCGCTGGCGGCCGCGGGCATCACCGGTGCAGACGGTGGCGAGATCGACCATGTCGAGGTGAATGGCCTCGCACCGGATGGCAGCGGCCAGGCGCGCAATTTCGTGTTGTGCCCGGGCCTGGCCTATGACCGCTCGCCGTGTGGCACCGGTACCAGCGCCAAGCTGGCCTGTCTGGCGGCGGACGGCAAGCTGGCCGAGGGGGCGCGCTGGATCCAGCAGGGCATTCTGGGCAGCGCCTTCGAAGGCAGCTACCGGTTGAGTGGGCGTGGCATCGCACCGCGCATCAGCGGCACCGCGCACATCACTGCCCGGGCCCAGTTGTTGATCGATCCGGTCGACCCGTTCGCCTGGGGCATCGGTGCCGAGGCCAGCGCGCACGGATGAACACCTACGACCTGATCATCGTCGGCGCCGGCATTGTCGGTGCAGCGTGCGCGGAAGCCGCCGCGGCCGAAGGCCTGCGCGTGGCGGTGATCGAGCCGGGCCCGGTCGGTGGCGGCTCGACGGCGGCGGCGATGGGGCATCTGGTGGCGATGGATGACGATCCGGCGGAGTTGGCGCTGTCGGCTTACTCGCTGCGGCTGTGGGAACGCTATGCGCGCCTGAAAGAGGCCGAGTTCAGCCGCTGTGGCACCTTGTGGGTGGCACGTAACGCACGCGAGCTGGAGACGGTACCGGCCAAGATCGCCCGGTTGGCGAAGGCGGGCATCGATGCGGCACTGGTCGATGCCACGCAGCTGTACCAGTTCGAGCCGAACCTGGTGCCCGGCCTGGCCGGGGGCATGCGGGTCGCCAGCGAGGCGGTGGTGTATCCACCGCGCATGGCGCGTTATCTGGTCGACCAGGCCTGCCAACACGGTGCGCAGCTGTATGCCGGGCGCCGCGTGGTCGGGCTGCTCGATCACGGGGTGCGTCTGGATGATGGCGAAGCGCTGTCCGGTCCGGTGCTGGTGGCAAGCGGCGTGGATCTGCCACAGCTGTTGCCGGAGCTGCCGATGCGTCCACGCAAGGGTCAGCTGGTCATCACCGACCGCTACCCGGGCCTGGTCCATCACCAGCTGCTGGCCTTGGACTATGCGGATTCGGCACATGGCGATGCGGACACCAGCGTTGCCTTCAACGTGCAGCCGCGGCCCACCGGACAGATCCTGATCGGCTCCTCTCGCCAATTCAACGTGTCCGATCGTGACGTGTCGTTGCCGCTGTTGCGGCAGATGCTGGGGCAGGCGTTTGCGTTCCTGCCGGTGCTGCGCGAACTGCAGGCGATCCGCATCTGGACCGGGGTGCGCCCGGCCACGCCGGATGGGCGGCCTTACGTGGGGCCGGTACTGGGGCGGCGCAGTGTATGGGTGGCAGCGGGCCATGAAGGCTTGGGTGTCACCACGGCACTGGGCACGGCGCGTTTGATCGTGGACAGCGTGCTGGGCCGCACGCCGGCGATCGACCCGGCCCCCTATCTGCCGGACCGCGCGATCACCGGAGTGGCCGCATGAGCTCGCGCGTGTGTCTGTCGGTCAACGCAACCCCCGTCCACGTGCCTGAAGGGGCAACGGTGGCGGTGGCGATCGCGCTCGCCGGAGGCGCCTTCCGGACGTCGCGCGGCGGGGAGCAGCGCGCGCCGCTGTGCGGCATGGGCGTGTGTTTTGAGTGCCGGGTGCGCATTGATGGGATTGCCCAGCTGCGCGCCTGCATGACCCCGGCGCGCGAAGGCATGCAGGTACGTACCGATGGCTGAGTCCGTGCGCCATTACGACGTGCTGGTGGTGGGCGCCGGTCCAGCCGGGCTGGCCGCTGCCCGTGCCGCGGCCGCGCATGGCGTGCGTGTGGGCATCGTGGATGCGCAGCCGCGCGCCGGTGGCCAGGTCTGGCGTCACGATGTGGCCCATGGTGCGCCGCCGATGGCGCGACGCGCGCTGGACATCCTCGGTTCCGGCCAGGTCGAGTGGCTCGCCCAGACCCAGGTGACGATGGCCCAATCGGGCTGGCTGCTGGCCGACAGCCCTGCCGGTCCCCGCGAACTGCACTACGGCAGCCTGGTGCTGGCCACTGGCGCGCGCGAGCTGCTGTTGCCATTCCCCGGCTGGACGCTGCCCGGTGTGACGGGTGCGGGGGGCGCGCAGGCGCTGGCCAAGCAGGGCTGGCCGCTGGCGGGCCGGCGGGTGGTGGTGGCCGGCAGTGGCCCCTTGCTGTTGGCCAGCGCGGCAACACTGCGTCGCCACGGTGCACGCGTGCTGGGGATTCATGAGCAGGCCTCGCGGCGCGCGTTGGCCGGCTTCGCACTGCGGCTGCCGCGCTGGCCGAGCAAGGCCTTGCAGGCCGCTGCGCTGCAGGTGCAGCTGGCCGGCATCGGCTACCACGCCGGGAGCGTGGTGGTGGGTGCGTATGGCGACACGCAGCTGCGCGAAATCGAGATCGAGGGTCCGCGCGGCCGCCACCATATCGCCTGTGATCAGCTCGCGGTCGGCTACGGCCTGGTGCCGAACACTGAACTGGCTGAGCTGCTCGGCTGCCGTCTGGAACGCAGCGGTGCGCACCCGCAGGTGGCGGTCGATGCGCTGCTGCGCAGCAGCGTGGCCAATGTCTTCGCGGCAGGTGAAGCGCTGGGCATCGGCGGGCGCGACAGCGCGCTGGTCGAAGGCGCCATCGCCGGCTGCATGGCGGCCGGGGGCACCGATGCCGCACAGGCGCTGCAGTCGCGGCGCCGCCAGGTGCGCGCGTTCGCCACCGAACTCCAGCGCACCTTTGCGCTGGATCCGCGCATCCATGCCCTGGCGCAGGACGACACCCTGGTCTGCCGTTGCGAAGACGTGCCACTGCGCGCGTTGCGTGGTTTCACCGACCCGCGCGACGCCAAGCTCGCCTCGCGTTGTGGCATGGGCGCCTGCCAAGGCCGTATCTGCGGCACCGCACTGGCCGAACTCGGCCTGGGCGATGCCGAACGTTCCACCGATGGCGGCCGCCGGCCGCCCTTGTTCCCGGTCCGCCTCGCGGCGCTGGCCGACTCCTTCACCGACGACTCGCAAGGGATACATCCATGAGCAATGCCTCTTTCTGGAAGGGCGTCCTGCCCGCCATCACCACCCCGTTCCATGCCGACGGCAGCGTCGATCATGCGTTCCTGGCCAAGCATGCGGTGCAGCTGGTCGATGCCGGTTCCACCGCCATCGTGCCGCTGGGCTCGCTGGGCGAAGCGGCGACGCTGAGCTTTGATGAGAAGGTGGCCATCGTCGCCACCCTGGTGAAGGCGGTCGGCGACCGCGTGCCGGTGGTGCCGGGCATTGCCGCGCTGTCCACCGAGGAAGCGGTCACGCTGGCGCAGGCGGTCAAGGCCGCCGGTGCAGGTGGCCTGATGGTGCTGCCGGTCTATGTCTACACGTCCGATTGGCACGAGGCTGCCGCGCATGCGCGCGCCGTGCTGGGTGCCACCGATCTGCCGTGCATCCTCTACAACAACCCGGTGGCCTACCGCACCGACATCCTGCCGGCCCAGATCGCGCAGCTGGCCGGTGAGTTCGCCAACCTGCAGGCCGTCAAGGAATCCTCGGGTGAGATCCGCCGCTTCGCGGCGATCAAGGAACTGCTGGGCGACCGCCTGGTGCTGCTGGTCGGCATGGACGATGCGATCGTGGAAGGCTTGGCGATGGGCGCCGAAGGCTGGATTGCGGGCCTGGTGAACGCCTATCCGGTGGAGTCGGTGCAGCTGTTCGAGCTGGCCCGTGATGGCGGGTACGCCGCTTCTGCGGAGCTGTACAACTGGTTCCTGCCGCTGCTGCGCCTGGATACCGTGCCCAAGTTCGTCCAGCTGATCAAACTGGTCCAGGCCAAGGTCGGGCTGGGCAGCGAAACCGTGCGCGCCCCGCGTCTGGTGGTCGAAGGCGCCGAACGTGCGGACGCACTGGCCATCATCGACCACGCCATTGCAACCAAGAAGGCCTGATATGACGCATGTCGAACCGCTTCTGCTGGCGGGACGCTGGCAACCGAGCCTGTCGCTGCAGGGAAGCTTCCGCGCGGCGGATCCCACCACCGGCGAGCACATCGGACCCGCATTCCCCGTCAGCGGTGCGGCCGACATCGAGACCGCGGTCGCGGCGGCCAGTGCGGTGGCGGCCGAGCTGGCCGCCGCACCCGTCTCGCGCGTCGCGGCCTTCCTGGAGGCTTACGCCGACGCGCTGGATGCCGATGCGGACACGCTGGTGGCACTGGCCCACCCCGAAACCGCGTTGCCGGCCCCCACGCGTCTGCGCGGCAACGAGCTGCCGCGCACCACCGGCCAGCTGCGCCAGGCCGCAGTGGCCGTGCGCAGCTTCAGCTGGACCCAGCCGGTGATCGACACCGCTGCGGGACTGCGCTCGCACCTTGCGCCCCTGTCCAAGCCGGTGCTGGTGTTCGGCCCCAACAATTTCCCGTTCGCGTTCAACGCGATCGCGGGCAGCGATTTCGCCTCGGCGATCGCAGCCCGCAATCCGGTGATCGCCAAAGCCCATCCGCTGCACCCGGCCACCAGCCAGCGCATGGCGCAGCTGGCCCACACCGCGTTGGTACAGGCCGGGCTGCCGGCGGCGGCGGTGCAACTGCTGTATCAGTTCGACAATCCGCTGGGCCTGGCGCTGGCCGGCGACGCGCGGCTGGGGGCGATCGGCTTCACCGGCAGCCGTGGCGGTGGCCTGGCGCTGAAAGCTGCCGCCGATGCAGCCGGTGTGCCGTTCTACGCTGAACTCTCCAGCGTCAATCCGGTCTTCATGCTGCCGGGCGTGCTGGCCGAACGCGGCGAGGCCCTCGCGCAGGAGTTCTTTGCATCCTGCACGCTGGGCAGTGGTCAGTTCTGCACCAACCCGGGCGTGGTGGTGGTGCCGCACGGGTCCGATGGCGATGCCTTCGTTGCCGCCGCCACGTCGCACTTCGCTGCGGCCGCGCCGATGGTGTTGTTCTCCCAGGGCGGCCTGGACCATCTGGCCCACGGGGTGGCGACGCTGCGCGGGGCCGGTGCGCAACTGCTGGCCGGCGGTGCGGCCGGCGAGGGCGGCTATCGGTATGTGCCGACGCTGCTGAGCGTGGATGCCGAGGCGTTCATCGCCCAGCCGCAGGCACTGCAGACCGAAGCCTTCGGTCCGGTCAGTCTGCTGGTGCGGGTCGCGGATACTGAGGCGATGGCGCAGGTCGCTGCGGCGTTCGAGGGCAACCTGACCGGCACGCTGTACCGCGCGGCCGATGGCAGCGACGACGCGGCGTGGCAGCGGATTGCTCCGGCGCTGCGCGCGCGGGTGGGCCGCCTGATCAATTCGAAGATGCCGACCGGCGTAGCGGTGAGCGCGGCGCAGAACCACGGTGGACCGTTCCCGAGCACCGGCCACCCCGGTTTCACCTCGGTGGGCATGCCGGGTGCGATCCACCGCTTCGCGGCGCTGCACAGCTACGACGCGGTACCCGATCCCTTGCTGCCGGTGGAACTGCGCGACCGCAATCCCGGCGGCGTGCAACGCAACATCGATGGTGTTGGCACCACGGCGGATGTGGGGAGCGCGGCATGAGCGGGCAGATCGGTGGGCTCAGCCTGGCCCAGGCACAGGCCCAGCTCAAGCCCTGGGAGGATCGTGCGCCGGCCATCGCTGCGGACGAGTATCAGGCGCGGATCGCGCATGCGCGGGCGCTGATGCAGGCGCAGGGCGTGGATGCGCTGCTGGTCGGCGCGGGCACGTCGCTGCGTTACTTCAGCGGCGTGCCGTGGGGCGCAACCGAGCGCCTGGTGGGCCTGCTGCTGACGCTCAGCGGCGAGCCGCTGCTGGTGTGCCCGGTATTCGAGGAAGGCTCGCTGGATGCCGTGCTGAAGCTCCCGGCCGGGAAGCGGCTGTGGGAGGAACACGACGATCCGTATGCACTGGTTGCCGCAGTGATGGCCGAGCGCGGTGCGCGCACGTTGGCGCTGGATCCGGGCATTGCCTTCGGCGTGCATACGGGCCTGGCCAGGCACCTGCCTGCGGCGGCGATCGGCGATGCCACCGCGATCATCGACGGTTGCCGCATGTGCAAGTCGCCGGCCGAGCTGGCGCTGATGCAGCAGGCCTGCGACATGACCCTGCAGGTGCATCGCCTTGCCGCCGGCATCGCTCGTGAAGGGATCGGTACGGACGAACTCGTGCGCTTCATCGACCAGGCACACCGTGCGCTGGGCGCCGACAACGGGTCCACGTTCTGCATCGTGCAGTTCGGCCATGCCACCGCATTTCCGCACGGCATCCCGGGTGTTCAGCATCTGGCCGCGGGCCAGCTGGTGCTGATCGATACCGGTTGCACGGTGCAGGGGTACCACTCCGACATCACGCGCACGTGGATCTTCGGCACCCCCGATGATGCGCAGCGCCGCATCTGGGCGCTGGAGCATGCAGCGCAGGCGGCTGCCTTCGCGGCGGTGCGTCCCGGGGTGACCTGCGCGTCGGTCGATGCTGCCGCCCGCGCAGTGCTGGAGGCGGCCGGGCTCGGCCCGGACTATTGCCTGCCGGGCCTGCCGCATCGTACCGGCCACGGCTGCGGCCTCGCCATCCATGAGGCGCCGTACCTGGTGCGCGGCAATGACACCGTTCTGCAGCCCGGCATGTGCTGCAGCAACGAACCGATGATCGTGGTGCCGGGTGCATTCGGTGTCCGGCTCGAGGACCACTTTTTCGTGACCGCGCAGGGCGCGCAGTGGTTCACCCCACCGTCGCCGGCCATCGATCGTCCGTTCGCCTGATGCCTCTTTCGTGATCGCTGCTACTGGAGTTGATGCATGGCCCTGTTCCGTCCTCTCGCCATCGGTCTGCTGGCTGCCGCGCTGGCCACTGCCTGCCAACCGTCCACCGCCCCGCCGGCGGACGTTGAAAGCCCTGCCGGCGCCGATGCCATCGCCCCTGCGGCGAAGGCCTTCGATGCGCTGCTGGATGAGCAGTGGCAGTATCAGCTGTCGCACAGCCCGGAGTTCGCCAGCATCATCGGCGACAAGCGCTACAACGACCGCTGGACCGATTACAGCCTGAGCGCTGTTGCTGCCGATCGCGCGGCAACGGCCGGGCTGCTGGCGCGCTTCGATGCGGTCGATGCCACGGCACTGGATGAGCAGCGGCAGCTGAGCCTGCAGATGATGCAGCGGCAGCTGCGCGACAAGCTGACCGCGATCGATCTGAAAACACATGAGATGCCGCTGGAGCCGGTCGGTGGCATCCAGCTGGGATTGGCCGGGATGGGCGATGCCTTCCCGTTCGAGAACGCCAAGGACTACCAGGACTACATCGCGCGGCTCAATGCCGTTCCGGCCCTGCTGGCGCAGATCATCGAGGTCTCGCGGCAGGGTGCGAAGGATGGCCTGGTGCAGCCACGCTATCTGCTCGACAGGCTGCCCGCGCAGATCGCCAGCATCGCCGCACCAGCCGGTGCCGACAGTGCGTTCGCCTCGCCGTTGAAGAAACTGGACGCGGCCGTGGCCGACCCGGCGCAGCGCGAGGCCATCCGCACCCAGCTGATGGCTGCCATTGACGGGCAGGTGCGCCCGGCCTACACCCGTCTGGCGGCCTTCGTGAAGGACGAGTACGCGGCGAAAGGGCGGGAGCACGAAGGCCTCTGGTCGCTGCCCGACGGCGACAAGCGCTATCTGTTCGCCGTGCATACCCAGACCACCACGGACAAATCGCCCGAGGAGATCCATCAGATCGGTCTGGCGGAAGTCGCGCGGATCGAAGGCGAGATGACCCGGATCGCCATCGGGCAGGGCTACCCGGACCTGGCCAGCTTCCGCAAGGCGGTGGCCACCGACAAGCGCCACTTCGCCACCTCCAGCGACCAGATCCTGACGTTGTATCGCGGCTACATCGCCGACATGGAGCCGGAGCTTCCCAAACTGTTCGGCAACCTGCCCAAGACGCCGCTGGAGGTACAGGGGATGCCGGCCTTCCGTCGCGAAGCGCCCGGTGCCGAGTACTGGCAGAGCAATCCGCAGGGCACCAAGCCGGCGATCGTGATGGTCAACGCCAACGATGCGACCGAACGCACGCTGGTCAACATCGAAACCACGGCGTATCACGAGGGTGTACCGGGGCATCACCTGCAGATTTCGTTGTCGCAGACGTTGCCGCTGCCGCCGTTCCGCCAGCAGGCCGGCTACAACGCCTTCATCGAAGGCTGGGCGTTGTATGCCGAACAGCTGGCCGGCGAGGTCGGCTTCTTCAAGGATCCCTACAGCCGGTACGGCCACCTGGCTGGCGAGCTGCTGCGTGCCAACCGCCTGGTGCTGGACACCGGCGTGCACTACAAGCGATGGACCCGTCGGCAGATGGTGGACTTCTTCCACGCCCATCCCTCCGACGATGAGCCCAGCATCCAGGCCGAGACCGACCGCTACATCGTCTGGCCGGGGCAGGCACTGGGGTACAAGATCGGCCAGCTCGACATCCTCGCCCTGCGCGCCCGTGCAGAGCAGGCGCTGGGTGACCGGTTCGACATCCGCGCGTTCCATGACGCGGTGCTGGGCGGCGGCGCGATGCCGCTGGACCTGCTCGACGCCCGTATCGAGGCCTGGATCGCCCATGCCCAGGCCGCACCGGTGCGCAGCGCCGATGCCACCGCCAAGGAGACCCCATGAACCTGCGTTCCCCTCTGTCGCTTGCCCTGCTGTTGGGCATCAGCGCGACCGGCCTGATGACCCCGTCTGCCGACGCCGCAGGCGCGGGTGCCACCGCTGGCACCGCGACCGCCAATGACGCTGCGGCACGCTTCAAGGCGCTGTACACGCGCGAATGGACCTGGCGCGCGCAACAACAGGCCGGGGGCGATGACGAGAACGGTGGCGGACGGCCGGCAGACCACCTGCCCAGGGTCGACCCGGCGACGCAGGACATGCGCACCGCGTACTGGCAGCAGGTATTGAAGGAACTGGATACGGTTCCGCAGGCGCAGCTGCCGGCGGTGGACCAGGTGAACTACCAGGTCTACCGGCAGCAGATCGAGGTGCTGCTGGACCAGCAGCGCTACCGTGCCTGGGAAATGCCGTTCAACAGCGATACCGCGTTCTGGACCAATCTGGGGTTCACCGCGCGCGGCACCTTCCATAGCGCCGATGACTATCGCCGCTATCTGGCACAGCTGGCCGACATCCCGCGCTACTTCAACGACCAGACCGCCAACATGCGCGCCGGCCTGGCGCGTGGCTTCAGTCAACCGCGGGTGACGCTCACCGGCCGTGACCAGTCGATCGCCGATGTGGCGCAGGCCACGGGCGAGGCGAATCTGTTCTACACCCCGTTCAAGCAGATGCCCGCCAGCATTCCGCCCGCGCAACAGGCCCAGCTACGGCAGCAGGCGCTGGCGGCGATCTCCGGCAGCGTGATCCCGGCGTACAGCGCGCTGCTGCGCTTCATGCGCGAGGAGTATGTGCCGAAGGCACGTACCACGCTGGCCGGCGAAGCGCTGCCGGATGGAAAAGCGTATTACCGCGCGCAGATCCGCGAATTCGTCACCCGCGACATGTCGCCTGCGCAGATCCACCAGATCGGCCTGGATGCAGTGGCGCGGCTGCGCGCGGAGATGCAGCAGGTGATGGACGAGGTGGGGTACAAGGGCAGCTTCGCCGATTTCCTGACCTTCCTGCGGACCGATCCGCAGTTCTATGCCAAAACGCCGCAGGAACTGCTGAACCACGCCGCCTGGATCGCCAAGACCATGGACGGCAATCTCGGCCGCTACTTCGGTCGCGTACCGCGCCAGCGCTTCACCATCAAGCCGGTGCCCGATGATCTGGCACCGTTCTACACCGGTGGGCGCGGCGGGCTGGATACCTATTGGCTCAATACCTACAACCTGCCGTCGCGGCCGCTGTACGTGCTGCCGGCACTGACCCTGCACGAATCCTCGCCCGGCCACTCGCTGCAGATGTCGCTGGCGGCCGAAGACACGGGCCTGCCCGACTTCCGTCGTTACACCTACATCTCCGCCTACGGAGAGGGCTGGGCACTGTACTGCGAATACCTTGGTCAGGAGATGGGCATGTACACCACGCCCTACGAGCGCTTCGGCTACCTGACCTACCAGATGTGGCGTGCAGCGCGGCTGGTGATCGACACCGGCGTGCACAGCCAGGGCTGGAGCCGCGAACAGGCGCTGGCCTACCTGCGCGACAACGCGGCGCTGAGCGAGCATGAAATCACCACCGAGGTCGACCGCTACATCGCCTGGCCGGGCCAGGCGTTGTCGTACTACCTCGGTGAACTGGAGATCCTCACGCTGCGCCGGAAGGCCGAGGCCGCGCTGGGCGAGCGGTTCGACATCCGCCACTTCCATGATGCGGTGCTGTCGCTCGGGTCGGTGCCGCTGCCGGTGCTGGAGACGCGCATCGACCGCTTCATCGCCGAGGGCGGCACGTCGCCATGGGCGGATGGCCCGCGCTGACGCATCGAACCTTCTTCGCCTGCACGTTGCGGCGCTGCTGCCGCAACGGTAACGGCCCGCAACGTTTCACCGGAGCACGCTCATGGCTTCAGCAGGAAAGTTCCACAAACGCCTCAGCCTGACCGACCTGACCTTCATCGGCCTGGGCTCGATCTTCGGCTCAGGCTGGTTGTTCGCCGCCAGTCATGTGTCTTCCATCGCCGGGCCGGCCGGCATCCTGTCGTGGATCATCGGCGGCATCGCGGTGTTCCTGCTCGGCCTGGTGTATTGCGAACTGGGCGCAGCGCTGCCGAGGGCCGGCGGCGTGGTGCGCTACCCGGAGTACTCGCATGGCACGCTGCTGGGCTGGCTGACCGGGTTCATCACGTTGATCGCGTTCTCCAGCCTGATCGCGATCGAAGTGGAAGCCTGCCGACAGTACGCCGCGGCGTGGTTTCCCTCGCTGAGCCAGCCGGGCAGCAGCCACCCCACGCTCCTGGGCTGGCTGTTGCAGTTCGGGCTGCTGGTGCTGTTCTTCCTGTTGAACTACTTCAGCGTCAAGACGTTCGCACGGGCCAACAACATCATCAGCGTGTTCAAGTTCCTGGTGCCGCTGCTGGTGATCGTGCTGCTGCTCGCGCACTTCAATCCGGACAACCTGACCAGCCAGGGCTTTGCCCCCTCCGGCATGGCGGGCGTGGAGGCGGCGATCTCCGCCGGTGGCATCATCTTCGCCTACCTGGGGCTGACCCCGATCGTGTCGGTGGCCAGCGAGGTGCGTAATCCACAGCGAACGATCCCCATCGCGCTGATCCTCTCGGTTGCGCTGTCCACGGTGATCTATGTGCTGCTGCAACTGTCCTTCCTCGGTGCGGTGCCCGGCGATGTGCTGGCCAACGGCTGGGCCGGAATGGACAAGGTGTTCTCGCTGCCCTATCGCGATATCGCGCTCGCCCTGGGCATGGGCTGGCTGGCGACGCTGGTGGTGGCCGACGCGGTGGTGTCGCCCAGCGGCACCGGCAACATCTACATGAACGCCACGCCGCGCGTGGTGTACGGGTGGGCACGCAGCAGCGGCTTCCTCTCCATCCTGACCCGGGTGGATGCGAAGTCGGGCATTCCGCGCCCGGCACTGTGGCTGAGCTTTGCGCTGTCGGTGTTCTGGACACTGCCGTTCCCCTCGTGGGAGACGCTGATCGGGGTGGTCTCGGCGGCGCTGGTGCTGAGCTACGCCATCGCGCCGGTCACGGTCGCGGCGCTGCGCCGCAGTGCGCCGGACCTGGAGCGCCCGTTCCGGGTGAAAGGGCTGGTAGTGCTGGGGCCGCTGTCGTTCGTGATCGCCGCCTTGATCGTCTACTGGTCGACCTGGACCACGGTCTCGTGGCTGCTTGGCCTGCAGGTCGTGATCTATGTCGGTTATGTGGTGTCGCAGCTGTTCGATCCGCAGCGGCGCGCACGCGTGGTGCGTCAGGTGCGCAGCTCGGCCTGGCTGATCGCGTTCTTCCTTCTGGTGATGGGCGTGTCGTGGCTGGGCACGTTCGGGGGCATCGGTGTGATCGCGCACCCGTGGGATACCGCCTGTGTGGCGGTGATTGCATTTCTCATCTATCACTGGGGCGCGCGCAGCGGTCTGAGCAGCGCGGAACTCACACTGGAGGAAGACGATGGTGAGTAAGTGGCAGGCACGGATCGCTCTGGCCTGCATCGCGTGGGTGGCTGCTTCGGCCAGTGCCGCGCCAGGCGTCGCCGATTACGAGCGATCACTGGGTCTGCGCGAGGCATGGAGCGGGTTGACCCGCGACGTGGCGTTCCCGGCGCAGTGGCGCAGCGACGGTCACTTCTACTACCGGCGCACGGTGGAGGGGGGCTTTGCGTTCGTGCTTGGCACACCGGGCAGCGATGCACTGCAGCCGGCATTTGATGCCGCACGGCTGGCGCAGGGGCTCTCCCAGGCAAGCCAGCAGCCCCAGACCGCCCTGAAGCTGCCGTTCTCGCGGTTCGACTATGTGGCCGAAGGCAACGACCCGAACGGTGCGATCCGCTTCTACCAGGACAGCGACTACACGCCTTGGCGTTGCACGCTGCGTGACTACGTCTGTGCGCCGGTCGCCACACCCGGGCGGCCTCGCGGGTTTGGCGTGGTGCGCGACCTGCGCATCGCGGCCGACAACGCGCCGCGGCGCTCCCCGGATGGCAAGTGGGAGGCCTATGCCGAAGGCTTCGACGTGGTGCTGCGATCCATCGCCGATGGCGGTGTGAAGCGACTGACGCGTGATGGCCGCAGCGATGCGTTCTACGATCCGGAGACGCTGGCCTGGTCGCCGGATTCGCAGCATCTGGCGGTGTATCGGGTGAAGCCGGGGCTGGCCCGGCTGGTCAACCGGGTTGAAACGTCACCCCGCGGGCAGCTGCAGCCGCTGCTGCAGACGCAGCTGTATCCCAAGCCGGGCGATCCGGTCGACATCGAGCAGCCGGTGCTGTTTGATGTGGATGGCACCCGCAAGGACATCGATACCCCACTGCTGGCCAACCCCTACGAGCTCTCGCCGATCCAGTGGCGCAGCGACAGCAGCAGTTTCAGCCTGCAGTACGTGCAGCGCGGCTTCCAGGCGGTGCGCGTGGTGGCCGTGGATGCGGCCAGCGGCCACGCGCATGCGGCGGTGGAGGAAGCGGCGAAGACCTTCGTGTATGCCGATCGCACCTACGCCCATGATGTGGGTGGGCTGGGCAAGGAGATTCTGTGGATCTCCGAACGCGATGGCTGGCGGCACCTGTACCGTGTGGACGGTACCAGCGGCAAGGTGTTGAAGCAGATCACCCGCGGTGCGTGGGTGGTGCGCGACGTGCTGCGCGTGGACGATGCACAGCGACGGATCTGGTTCACCGCCAGCGGCATGGATGAAGGCAAGGATCCCTACCAGCGGCATCTGTTCCGGGTGGATTTCGACGGCAGGGGCCTGACCCGCCTGACCGATGCGCCGGCCGACCACGACATCGCGATCTCCGACGATGGCCGGTTCTACATCGATGTGTACTCGCGCCCCGACATGGCCCCCATCGCCGAACTGCGCAGCATCGACGGCGCGCGGCTGCGTGAACTTGCGCGTGGCGACATTTCGCGGCTGCTGGCCGCCGGCTGGAAGCCCCCGGAGAGCGTCGTGACGAAGGGCCGCGACGGCAGGACCGGCATCTGGGGGATGGTGGTGCGGCCGCGGGACTACGACCCGGGCAAGCGCTACCCGGTGATCGAGAACATCTACGCCGGTCCACACGATGCGTTCGTGCCGAAGACCTTCTGGCCGTTCGGGTATCACTCCGGCGGCGACAAGCAGATCGGCATGCAGGCGCTGGCCGATCTGGGCTTCATCGTCGTGCAGATCGACGGCATGGGTACCGCCCACCGCTCCAAGGCCTTCCATGACGTGGCCTGGAAAAACCTGGGCGATTCCGGCTTCCCGGACCGCATCGCCTGGCACAAGGCGATGGCCGCCCGCGATCCGTCGTACGACATCAGTCGCGGTGTGGGCATCTACGGGGCCTCGGCCGGCGGCCAGAGCACGCTGGGCGCGCTTGAGCTGCACCCGGAGCTGTACACCGTGGGCGTGGCGATGGCGGGCTGCTTCGACAACCGCATGGACAAGATCAGCTGGAATGAGCAGTGGATGGGCTGGCCGGTGGATGAGCATTACGCGCGCGCCTCCGGTGTGGTCAACGCAGCCGGACTTCGCGGCGACCTGCTGCTGGTCGTGGGCGAGCAGGACAGCAACGTCGATCCCGCCTCGACCGCACAGGTGGTGGACGCCCTGATCCAGGCAGGCAAGGACTTTGATCTGCTGAACGTGCCGGGGGGCGAGCATTCGGTCGGCCGCTCCACCGGTCCCATCGAGTACGTGACCCGCCGCCAGTTCGACTTCTTCGTCCGCCACATGATGAAGGCGCCGACGCCGCACTGGAATTCGCGCGCGGCGCAACAGCAATGAGGATCGCCTTCCTGACCCGGCTGCCGCTGCGCCGCGTGGTTGCTGCGGCGATCATGACATTGGCCGGCCTGTCCACGACCGCCTGGGCAGCAGAGCAGATGCCGCGCTTCGTGACCGGGAACGGCCGCCACGCGCTGTTCGTGGATGGGGCACCCTATACCGTGCTGGCCGCGCAGCTGCACAATTCCAGTGCGTGGCCGGCGGTGCTGCCAGGTGCACTGGACCAGGTGGTGGCGCTGAATGCCAACACGGTGGAGGCGCCGGTGTACTGGGAGCAGTTCGAGCCCATGCCGGGCCAGTACGACACCACCAACGTGGACGCGCTGATCGAGCAGGCCCGCAAGCGCAACCTGCGCGTGGCGCTGCTGTGGTTCGGCAGCTGGAAGAACGGGCAGATGCACTATGTGCCGGAGTGGATCAAGCGCGATGCCGGCACCTACCCACGTGTGCTGGATGAGCGCGGCCAGCCGGTGGATGTGCTGTCGCCGTACGCCGCCGCCAATGTGGAGGCCGACGCACGTGCGTTCACGGCATTGATGCGGCACCTGCGCAAGGTTGATGGCCAACGCCATACGGTGATCCTGGTGCAGGTGGAGAACGAGCCCGGCACCGTGGGCGCGGTGCGCGACCATGGCGCGGCGGCCAATGCGGCCTTCGCGCAGCCGGTACCGGTGGCGATCACCACCCGGCTGGGCAAGCCCCCCGGCACGTGGCGGCAGGTGTTCGGGCCGGAGGCCGACGAAGCGTTCAATGCCTATGGCACCGCGCACTACATCGAACAGGTCGCCGCGGCCGGCAAACGCGCCTATGCCATGCCGATGTACGTCAATACCTGGCTGCGCTACAAGGGCAAGAGGTTCCCGGGCGTGGACTATCCCTCCGGCGGGGCAACGGTCAATGTCTTCGACCTGTGGCGTGCGGCCACCCCGTCGATCGACTTCATCGGTACCGACATCTACACCAGCGATTACAACGAATACACCAAGGTGATCGGTCAGTACGCCCGCCCGGACAACCCGGCGTGGGTCTCCGAGACCGGCTTCGAGCCAGCCACCGCGCCGTATCTGTTCCATGTGCTGGGGCAGGGCGGTCTCGGGTTTTCGGTGTTTGGCATGGATGGCCTGGACTCGCCCGAAAAGCAGGCGGCGACCGCTGCGCATGCAGCCAATTTCGGACAGTTGGCACCGCTCCAGCGGATGATCGCCAAGGCCGCGTTCGAGGGCCGCCTGCAGGCCGTGGCCGAACAGCCCGGCCAGCCCCGGCGCACCCTGCACTTCGGCGACTGGGACGTGCAGGTCTCCTACGGCGCACCGTACTGGGGGGATGCCGATCCCATCCTGCCCGGCAACCCCGACCACGGCGGCCGCCTGCTGGTGGTGCAGACGGCGGCTGACCAGTTCCTGCTGACCGGCTTTTCCGCCCGTGCGGAGTTCGTGCGCGTGGCGGACGATGCGCAGCACGGGCAATTGCTGCGGGTGGAGCAGGGGCGCTACGTGGACGGCCAGTGGCGGTTCGAGCGACTGCTCAACGGTGACCAGACCGACTACGGGCTCAATTTCGTGCGCGATTCCCCACCGGTGCTGCGGGTCACGGTCGGCACGTACTGACGAGTGACCGTGATCGCCACGCCGCGCTGGCGCAGGGCGGTCTATGCGGAAAACCGCATTGAAGGCAGGGGTGCGCGACAAGACGTCGGGACCTGCACCGCGCAGCATGAAGGCTGGTCATCGCAAGGCACAGGCAACATGGATCGCAGACGTTTCCTGCGTCAGGGCATGGCGGCAACCGCTGCCGTCGGTTTTCTTCCTGCGTTGAGCAGCGGCGCTGCCGACGCGCGCGGTAAGGTGTCAGCGCCCCTTGCCCGGCCCGTGCTGCAGCCTGCGGCATCGGTCGATCTCACCGGCTTCACCGCGCTGGCCAGCTTCCAGCACCGTGGCGTGGTGTGGACCGCGCATGAGGATCTGCGCACGCCACAGGGCGCGCTGGTCCTGGTCTGCGCGGACGGCCTGCTCGAGCTTGGCAAACGGACCGAGGACGTGTGGGGCAGCGACACGCCCGCCTACCTCGGCATTCCGCTGGCGAAACTGGCGATGGCCGAGGCCGACGTGCTGGCCGACGCGCTGCTGCGCGATGGCGACCCGAGCGAACAGGCGGTGCGTGACGTTGCACCGCCTCCGGCTTCCCGGCTGGACCCCAAGGATCACAACGGTCGCCTGCCGTGGACCACCTTCGTGGGCACGGTGCAGGCCAACGACACCATGCAGATCTACCCGGATGGGCGCAGCCGCACCTATCGCGCGGTGCAGTCTTTCCCGGCGCTTGCCGATGCAGACAACGTCGCGCACCGGGCCGAAGGCCTGCTCGGTGGCTGGATGCCGGCGGTGCACAAGGTGGTCCCTGCCGGGGAGGGGCGCTGGTACGACGTGCTGGTGTTCGCCGATGTGAACGCGCAGGACCGCTTCATCGTGCAGACCTGGCACCGCACGGTGCTGGTGGAGCAGGGCAAGGCGGTACGCACGGTGGTCGGCTACAGCTACCCCGATTTCCCGCCGCGTCGCACTGGCGCCAGCGTCGAAGATTTCTATCGCGGTGTGATCGACTTCGCCGCGAGCTGGCAGGCACAATTGGCCCAGGCCAGTACCGCGCAGCTGCCCGATGCCAGCTGGTCGGACCTGGCCTGGTTCGCGTTCGCGCGTGAGCTGGTGGTGCGCCCGGGCGGCGTGTATCCGAAGTACGGTGCGGTTGATCGGGATTACGTCGGCAACGAGTACGACGGCTTCCAGGACACGTTCACCAGCTCGCTGTACGCCAACCTGGAATGGGGACGGTTCGACCAGGCCAGGGCGGTGCTGGACAACTACCTGAGCGAGTACACCCAGGCCGATGGGCTGGTGAACATGCGCGGGCCGGAAATCGGCCAGTTCGGGCTGACCCTGTCCCTGCTGGCGCGCTATCTGCGCTACACCGGCGATGTCGCACTGCTGCGCAGCCACCAGGGCAAGATCGAGGCGACCGCTGCGCTGCTGGTGGAACTGCATGATGTCAGCCTGGCGTTGCCACGCAGCGACCGCGGGCACGGGCTGATCCATGGCTGGAGCGAGTCCGATGCCTGTCTGTATCCCGATCCCACGTTGTGGTGGAAACCGTACTTCGGCAACAGTGCGCTGACCATCCGTGGTTGGGAAGACATCGCCGCCGTATGGCCGACCATCGCCGGCGGCCAAGGGGCCAGCCGCCAGTGGCGCCAGCACGCCCGGCAATTGCGCACGCGGATGCTGCAGAGCATCCGGGCCGATATCCGCCATGACCTTCGGCCCCCGTATCTCGGGCCGCTGCCGGGGACCACTGAAACCTTCCGCCAGGCGATGTCACAGGAGGACCCCAGCAAGAGCGAGCAGCTATGGTCGCATCGCGCCTACGCCGAGCTGCTGCAGGCCGATGTGTTGCCACCGGAGATTGCCCACCTGGTGATCGACTGCCTGCGCGGCCACGGTGGCACCACACTGGGCATCGTCTCCAATATCTGGAAACCGAGCCCGGAAGGGCGCGACATCCTCGGGTTCATCTCCTATGGGCACGCGCAGCAGCTGCTCCGCCTGGACCGGATCGAGGAGTACCTGTTGTTCCTGTATGCGCACCGTTACCAGGCGCATACCCGTGGCAGCTGGACGGCAGGCGAGGTTGCCGGCATCACCGGCGGGATGCCGCTGTTCTGCATGCCGGCGCAGATGACCGTGCCGCTGCTGCTGCGCTGGATGCTGGTGTTCGACCAGGACCAGGACCTGTATCTGGCCCGCGCGGTGCCGCGGGACTGGCTGGCGACCGGCAAGCCGATCGAACTGCAGGAGGCGCCGACCCCGTGGGGCAGGGCCGGACTGCGCCTGCGGGCCGATACCGGGCAGCGCCGCATCGACGCCGAACTCACGCTGCCCGCTACGCGGCCCAATGCCATCTGGCTCACACTGCGCGCGCCGACCGGGACGCAGCTGCGTGAGGTGACGGTGGACGGACGACCAGCGAAGACGGCTGGGCCCCAGCACGACCGCGTGCAGATTCCGTTCGCTGCCGGTGCCACGGTCGTGGTGCAGGCCCACTACGACTGAGGACGCCGCCCATGCCCGCCTTTCATCCTGACATCACGATTGATCCGTCGCGTCGCCGCTTCCTGCAATGGAGCGCGCTGGCCGCCGCCGGCATGCTGCGCTTTCCACTGGAGGTGGCAGCATCGGCCGCAGGCACGGTCACCGCGCTGCCCTTGCAGGCGGTTCGGCTCACGCCATCGATCTTCCTGGACTCACTGCTGGTCAACCGCCGCTATCTGTTTGAACTGGAACCGGATCGGCTGCTGCACAACTTCCTTCAGTACGCGGGGCTGCCGCCGAAAGGCGACGTGTATGGTGGCTGGGAAGGCGACACCATCGCCGGGCACACGCTGGGCCATTACCTCAGCGCGCTGTCCAAGCTGTATGCGCAGACCGGGGATGCCCAGGTCAAGCAACGCATCGAGTACATCGTGGCCGAGCTGGCGCGGGCCCAGGCGCAGGATCCGGACGGCTATGTCGGCGGGCTGACCCGCAAGACCGATGCGGGCGAGATCGTCGGCGGCAAGAGCGTGTTCGAGAGTGTGCGCGCCGGCGCGGTGAATGGCAGCAAGTTCAACATCAACGGCAGCTGGTCGCCGCTGTACACCGTGCACAAGCTGTTCGCCGGGCTGCTGGACGCCGATGCGCTGGCCGACACCCCCCAGGCACTGCAGGTGCTGGAGCCGTTGGCGGCGTACCTCGCCGGCGTGTTCGACGCGCTCGACCACGCGCAGATGCAGTCGCTGCTGGCCACCGAATTCGGCGGGCTCAACGAATCCTACATCGAGCTTGGCGCGCGCACCGGCAATCCGCGCTGGATCGCGATCGGCAAGCGCCTTCGGCACGAAGGAATCGTCGATCCGGCCATCGCCGGCAAGGACGATCTTCCGCATCACCACGCCAATACCCAGGTGCCCAAGTTCATCGGTGAGGCCCGTCAGTTCGAGGTCACCGGTGACGCTGACAGCGCTGCGGCGGCACGATTCTTCTGGGAGACGGTCACCGGCCACTACAGCTACGTGATCGGCGGCAATGCCGACCGCGAGTACTTCCAGCAGCCTGACACCATCGCCGCCTTCCTGACCGAACAGACCTGCGAACACTGCAACAGCTACAACATGCTCAAGCTGACCCGGCATCTGTACCAGTGGACGCCACAGGCGCGCTATTTTGATTACTACGAACGCACGCTGCTCAACCACACCATGGCGGCGCAGCATCCGCAGACGGGCATGTTCACCTACATGACGCCGATGATCACCGGTGCCGAGCGGGGTTTTTCCGACAAGTTCGATTCCTTCTGGTGCTGTGTGGGCAGCGGCATGGAAGCGCACGCGCAGTTTGGTGACTCGATCTACTGGCACGACGGGCAGTCGCTGTACGTGAACCTCTACATTCCCTCGCAGCTGGACTGGAAGGAGGGCGGGTTGGCCCTTGAGCTGGACAGCGACGTTCCGCACACCGGCAACGTGCGCGTGCAGGTGACCCGCGCTGACGACAAAGCCCCCCGGCGTTTGATGCTGCGTATCCCGGCCTGGGCCGACGGGCACCAGGCGCTGAAGCTCAATGGGCGGACCGTATCTGCCACGCCGAAGGAGGGGTACATCGCGCTGGAACGGCGGTGGAAGGCGGGTGATGTGGTCGAATTGGCGCTGGACATGCCGCTGCGTCTGGAGCCCGCCGCAGGCGACCCGGACACGGTGGTGGTCATGCGCGGCCCACTGGCACTGGCCGCCGATCTGGGCCCGGCCGCAACGCCGTACGACGCGATGGATCCTGCCCTGGTGGCGGACGTGTCTCCGTTGTCCGGCTTTGTCGCGCTGCGCGAGCCCACCCGCTTTCTGGCCAATACCACCCGCCCGCGGGCGCTGGAGTTTTCCCCGTTCTACGCTCAGCACGACCGGCGCAGTGCGCTGTACTTCAAGCGCATGGACCCGGCCCAGTGGGCGGACGAAGCGCAGCGCCGGGATCGCGCCAAGGCCGAGCATGCTGAGCTTCAGGCCAGTGCGGTGGACATGATCCAGTTCGGCAACGAGGCCTCGGAGAAAGACCATCGACTGGCCAGCGACACCTCGTTCGCTGCGGCCTACCGGCGTCAGCAATGCCGCGATGTACGCGGCAAGGGATTCGTGGCGTTCGTGATGAAGGGCAGTACACAGCCCTTGGTCCTGCGGTTGCGCTTCTGGGGTAGCGACAAGGGCCGCTTCAACATCCTCGTCAATGGTGCGCTGGCGGTCGAGGTGGCGGTGGAGCGCGGGCAGGTGATCGACTTCGTCGACCGTGATTATCCGCTGCCGCATGCACTGACCCGCACGGGCCAGCCGTTGACCTTCCGCGTCGAGCCCCAGCACGGCGACACCGCCGGACCGTTGTTCGGTGGGTGGCTGATGCCTGCGTGAGGTGCGCCATGCCTTATTCCGCATCCAGACGCGATAAATGCGACAAGACGCCAGGTCCAGCCACCCCGCACATTGTGACCGTGAGATGAAAACGTTGTAGGCATCCGAACACCGTCTGCCCATGTGCGCCCTGGCGTGGAACGCCAGCTCGCAAGCCCCATCGAACCGATTCACTGGCGCATGCCGGTGCGGGGGACTGTTGCCCCTCGATACCGCTGGCCTGCACATGACCGAGGAACTCCGCCATGACGCCCCATCCGTCCCCCGCACCGCATGCGTTGTCGTTGTCCCGATCCGCCTTGGCGGTCCGCCGCCCACTCGCGGCCGCGGTCGCTACCGTCGTGATGCTGGCGGCCGCTGTGCCGGTGCTTGCGCAGGACACGGCCGCCCCATCCGGCAGCGCACCTACGACCCTGGACAGCATCGTCGTCACCGGCTCGCGCCTGCGCCGCGTCGATACCGAAAGCGCCAATCCGGTGGTGACCGTCACCCAGCAGCAGATTGCGGCCACCGGCAAGGCAACGGTCGGCGATCTGCTGCAGGAACTGCCATCCATTGCAGGCAATTCGACCAATCCCAACACCAACAACGGCGGCGGCACCGGCGCCTCCACCATTTCGCTGCGCGGTCTGGGTGACAAGCGCACGCTCGTGCTGGTCAACGGCGTGCGCCTTGCCTACAACGACGTCAATGCGATCCCGGCCACCATGATCGAGCGCATCGAGGTGCTCAGCGATGGAGCATCGGCGGTGTATGGCTCAGACGCCATCGGTGGCGTGGTCAACTTCATCCTGCGCGACACCTTCGAGGGCGCACAGTTCACCGCGGATTTCGGCACCAGTGGTGAGCGTGACGGCAATCGCCGCAATTTCTCGCTCACCGGTGGCAAGGCCTGGGATCGCGGCAGCATCGTGGCTGGCGTGTCGTATCACAACCTGGACGCGGTTTCCGCGCTGAATCGGGATTATTCCAAGGATGCCCTGTACCTGAGCAGCGGCGTGGCAGTCAAACAGGGTTCGTCCGCGACACCGACCGGGTCGATCAACTTCAATGACGGCTCGGCCGCATCACGTGCACTGGCGGCGAGCAACGGCTGTTCGCGGGTGACGTTGAACGGGGGTGTGTCCGGCGCGACGGACCCGGGCGACTTCCATTGCTACACCGCCGCCAACGACTCGTACAACTATCAGCCCTACAACCTGCTGCAGACGCCCCAGGAACGCACCAACGCCTTTGCGCTGGGCACGTTCCGGTTCACCGACAACGTCGAGGGCTACCTCAATACCTGGTTCAGCAAAACCGAATCGGCCTCGGTAATCGCCCCGATCCCGATCTTCGCCAATGGCGACAACTTCCTGGTCTCCGCGCAGAGCTACTACAACCCGTTTGGCGTCAATTTCGGCACCGATCGCACCACCGGTACGTCCTACAACGACCTCAACACGCGGGTCACGGTGCTTGGCAATCGCCGTTACGAGTACAAGACCGATAATGTCCAGATCAGCCCCGGCCTTCGCGGTGGCTTTGGTGACAGCTCCTGGCGGTGGGACGTCAATCTGAACTATGGCCGGGTCAAGCAGACCTCGACCAACTACGGCTTCCTGGACTACGCCGCCTTCAACCAGGCGGTCGGTCCGGCGTTCCTGGACAGCGACGGCACCGTCAAGTGCGGCAGCGCCGGCAGCGTCATCGCCGGTTGCACGCCGCTCAACATCTTCAATATCAACGACCCGTCCAGCCTGGGCACCCTGCAGTCGATGGTGGTCAACCCGGTGGCGACCAGTGTGTATACGGTCAAGCAGTTCGAAGCCAATGCCAACGGGGATCTGTTCGAGCTGCCGGCCGGCACGGTGGGATTGGCGGCCGGTGTGTCGTATCGCAAGGAAACCAGCACCAGCAAGGCCGACGCGCTGTGGACGGGTGACGAGAACGGCTTGTGCGGCGTGATCGAATTCTGCGCCTCGCAGTTGAGCGGACGTTTCGACGTCAAAGAAGCGTATGCCGAAGCGTTGTTCCCGCTGCTGAAGGATCTGCCGGGCGTGCAGTCGCTCAACCTCAGCCTGGGCACGCGGTTCTCCGATTACAGCTCGGTGGGCAGCAAGACCAACAGCAAGGTGTCCATCGAGTACCGTCCAATCCAGGACCTGTTGCTGCGCGGCACCGTCTCGCAGGTCTTCCGTGCACCGAACATCAATGAGCTGTACTCGGGCGTGGTGGGCGATGCGCCAACGGTCAATGATCCGTGCAATGGCTACACCGGTGGCAACGACGTGGCCTGTGCCAACGTGCCCACCAACGGCAGCTACCACCAGGCCGATGGCCAGATTTCGGGCAAGGCGTCCGGTGCCGAGGTCGCGGGCTACCAGCTCAAGCCGGAAACCGGCAAGTCGTATGACGTGGGCTTCGTTTACGATCCGCGCTGGCTGGAGGGGCTGTCGATCAGTGCCGACTGGTGGCGCATCGATCTGGAGGACACCATCACCGGCGTATCGGCGCAGACGGTGCTGAACCAGTGCTATGCCAACCCGGCGAGCGCGTTCTGCGCGCTGATCCACCGCAACGGCAACGGCACCATCAACTACGTGGCCGAACCCACCGTCAACCTGGGTACGCTGGCCACCCGTGGTGTCGATTTCAACGCAACCTACCGGTTGCCGGTCACCAGTTGGGGTACGTTCTCGGCGGGGCTCAACGGCACCTACCTGGAGCGCTACGACGTGCTGCCTGACACCACCGACCCCAGCACGGTGACCATCCGCAATGGCGGCATGTACACCTATGCGTACGGCAACTTCCCGCGCTGGCGTGCGCTGGGAACGCTGAACTGGGCGCAGGGCGACTGGAGTGCCGCCTGGCGGGCACGTTACGTCGGCAAGACCCGGATCGGCAGCAGCGACCTGGACCAGGGCCTGTCGGCCGATACCGATGAGGCCGGTGTGGTCCGCAGGATCGGGTCGTTCGTGTATCACAACGTGCAGGTGGGCTACACCGTCGCACCGTGGCACACCAGCTTCGAGCTCGGCGTCGACAACCTGACCAACAAGCAGGCGCCGCTTTACTACGCCAACAATGGCGGCAACGGCAATACAGACGTCGCCACCTACGATGTGCTCGGCCGGTTCTACTGGGCCCGCGTGTCGGTCAAGTTCTAGGCAGCGGAGTTGATTTCCTTCCTGCTGCTCTCTGCCCTGAACGGGTCAGAGAGCCGCGGGATCAAACCTCAACGGCGAGCGTCGTCGCGCGCCTTGCCCACGTCGCTTTGAACTTCACCGACGCCCTTCTGGATCTTGCCTTCCACTTCCTTGGTCTTGTCGCCAGTGACTTTACCCACGACTTCCTTCACGGTGCCCTTGACCTGGTTCTTGGCGCCTTCAGTGCGATTCTTGTCCATGGTTGACTCCACATAGTTGGGAAGAGAGTGCCCGTGCTGGGCAACGCCACACTGCGGCAGTCGCGGTGTCGTGCTGGTGAAGTTCCAGTGCAGGCGATGTCATTCCTCGTCACTGGTCTGCCTGGCGTTCATCGCAGCGACCCCGGAAGTCCCTCAGGAAGCGACTGCGTGTCAGCACTGGCTTGTGCAAAACGGCGCATGGCGTTGGCTCATGGCCCCGGCTTTCGGGGCCGCTTCGCTCAGAGCAGCGCGACGCTGGAGGTCTGCGGCACCATGTCGTTGCGGGCATCCAGCCGTGCGTGGCTGATCGCCTGGTGCGAGCCACACTGGTGGCAGCGGAACAGTGCGCCGCCAGGCAGGTGGATCAGACTGGCGTCTGCCGAGGAGGTGGTGCCGCAGGGGCCACACTCGACAGTCAGCGCGATGATGCGTTCGACCGCGCCTGTGTAGGAGTAGGCGGCTTCGAAGGCATGGACAACGAAGGGGCGTGCGTGGGGCATCGTTGTACCTGAGGCAGTGGGGTGGAGTGAGCATCCACCGGGGGGTGTGATGGCGTCGTGCTGGCCTTTTCCCGATCAGGGTGCGGACTGCGGATCCCCCAACGCCGCCTTGCGTTCCTGAAACACCTCCGGCGTCTGCGGCTTCACGAACAGCGCCACCAGTTCGGGATACTCCGCTTTCACCGCCTTTTCGATACGCGTGATGCACGCCTCGATCTGCGGCGTCGTGCGGTCGTCCTCGAACTCCGCGCTCAGCATCGCGACCACCTGTTCCGGCCCCATCTGCATCGTGGTCACCCCGTTGGCCCGGCGCAGGTCCGTATCGTGGGTGGCCACGGCAAGGATGCGCTTGGCCACGCTGGGATGCGCAGGCTCACCTACCAGCAGGCCCTTGGTTTCGCGGGCCAGCAGGAAGGCGGTGACGGCCAGCACGCCGGCAATGCACAACGAGGCCACACCATCCAGGATCGGCATCTCGAGCAACTGTGCGGCCAGCAGGCCGATCAGGGCAAAGCCCAGCCCGAGCAGGGCGGCGCTGTCTTCCAGCAACACCGTGAAGGTGGATGGATCCTTGCTTCGGCGGAAGGCCTCGAAGTAGCCCATCGCGCCTTTGGTCGCGCGGAACTCGCGCAGCGCGATCCACCAGGAGGCGCCCTCGAACACGAGCGAGACGCCGAGCACGATGTAGCTGATCAGGTGGTTGGTGGCCGGCTCCGGGTTACGGATGTGCTGGATGCCTTCGTAGGCCGAGACACCGGCACCGGCGGCGAATACCAGCAGCGCGACGATGAAGCTCCAGAAGTACAGCTCACGCCCATAGCCGAACGGGTGGGTGGTATCGGGTTTCTGCTCGGCCCGGCGCAGGCCATACAACAGCAGCAGTTCATTGATGGTGTCCACCAGCGAGTGAACGCCCTCGCTGAGCATCGCAGAGCTGCCCGAGATGCCGGCCGCGATGAATTTGGCGATGGCGATGGCCAGGTTGCCGGCGAGCGCGGCGTAGATGACGAGACGGGAGCCGGTAGGCTTGGCCATGACGGAGGCGCAGGGGAAGGGAGAAGCGCATCATCCGGAACCCGTTGTCCGGACGGCGTGCAGGCCATCGGCCGGCCCGGAAAGACGCCAGGATTCCACCGGCCCTCACCTTGACGCAGAATTGCAGGCGGTGGCGTAAATTGCTTTCCCGTTCTGGTGGGCCACCCGTGGGCCGCCGCCTTCCCCCCGCGCTCTGCAATACCTTCAGTTCAAGGTCTGGTGCCCGATGACGTCTGTCTGTCCATCCTCTCCCGCGCCCGTGCGCGGTGCGCGTGCTCCGGTGCTGCTGTGGTGGTGCGCGTGAGTGGACCGCCGGGGCGCTTCCCCGGCAGTACCGGGGGGGTGGCCGAGCAGGTCCGGGCGTTGGATTGGCAGGCCACGCCGGTGGGCGCCATCGAGACCTGGCCCAGTGCGCTGCGCAATGCCATCAACCTGATCCTGGCCTCGCCCGAGAGCATGTATGTGGTCTGGGGCGATGATCTGACCTTCTTCTTCAACGATGCCTACAGCCCGATTCTGGGCCCCCGCCTGGAGGGTGCGCTGGGCGCCCCGCTGAAGCGGTTGTGGGCCGATGCGTGGGATGCGGTGCGGGGCCCGATCGAGGCGGCATTTGCCGGCAATGCCTCGCGCTACGAAAACCTGCCCATTGCCATGAGCCGCCGCGGTGAGCCGGAAGAGACCTGGTGGACCTTCTCGTTCTCGCCCATCTATCTCGACGACGGCAGCGTTGGCGGGGCGTTCTGTGTGACCAACGAGGTGACCAACATCGTTGTGGCCCAGCAACGCTTGGCCCGTGAGAACGAGCGGCTGATCGCGCTGTTCGACAAATCGCCGATGTTCATGGCGTTCCTGAGCGGGCCGGAGCATCGGGTGGAGCTGGCCAATCCCGGTTACGAGCGGCTGGTCGGCAATCGGCACGTGCTTGGCAAGTCGATCCGTGACGCGCTGCCGGAGATCGTCGAGCAGGGCTTCCTGCCGCTGCTGGACGAGGTGTATCGCACCGGCAAGCCCTACATCGGCAATGAGGTGGTGTACGACGCCCCATACCCGTCCGACCCCTCATCGGCCAGGCGGATGCTGGATATCGTGTTCCAGCCCGTGGCCGGGGAGGATGGCACCACGGCGGGCGTGTTCGTGCAGGGCCTGGATGTCACCTCCCACATCGAGCTGCAGCGCTCGATGCGTCGGGTGGAGGCCCGCAACCGCCAGATCATCGATAGTGCCAAGGACTATGCGATCGTGGCCTCCGACCTGGAGGGCAGGGTGACCTTGTGGAACGCCGGTGCCGAGCACATTTTTGGCTGGACCGAGGCAGAGATGCTGGGCCAGAGCGTCGAGGTGATCTACACCGCCGAGGACATCCAGGCCGAACGGCTGCGACACAACCGCGCGGTCTCGATCGCATCCGGCGGCGTCAGTGGTGAACGCTGGTTGATGCGCAGGTCCGGCGAGCGCTTCTGGGCGAACGGCGCGATGACCGTGCTTCGCGGCGAAGACGGGGCGGTGCTGGGCTTCGTCAAGGTGCTGGGCGATCGCACCGAAGAGCAGCGGGCGAGCGCGGCGCTGGTGCATAGCGAGCGTCGCCTTGGCGCGCTGGTGAGTGCCTCCTCGCAGTCGTTGTATGCGGTGAGCGCGGACTGGCGCGAGATGCGGCAGATTCTGCCCACCGGTGCGGAGGCAGCCAACGATGGCCTCCCGGTCATCACCGATTGGCGCGAAAAGTACGTCCATCCCGACGATCTGCTGCTGCTGGAGCAGGCCATCGCGCGCGCGATGAAGCATCGTCAGCCGCTGGCGCTGGAACACCGCACGCTGCTGGCCGATGGCAGCGTGCGCTGGGTGCAGATGCGGGCAGTGCCGCTGCTGGACAGCACGGGAGTGATCACCGAGTGGTTCGGCACCGCGGCGGATGTGACCGAGCGGCGCCAGGCCGAAGACCAGCTGCGTGAGCTGACCCAGACCCTGGAAGAGCGCGTGCAGGCCCGCAGCGCTGAGCTGCAGGTGGCCGAGGAGCGTTTGCGGCAGAGCCAGAAGATGGAAGCGGTCGGCCAGTTGACCGGCGGTCTGGCGCATGACTTCAACAATCTGCTGACCGCCATCTCGGTGGGCCTGGAGCTGCTGGAGCTGCGTATCGATCAGCAGCGCTATGACGATGTCGGCCGCTATCTGGAGATGGCACAGTCCAGTGCTGCACGCGCCACCGCGCTCACCCAACGCCTGCTGGCCTTCTCGCGCCGGCAGACGCTGGCGCCGACGCCCGTGGTGGCCGATACGATGGTGCGCGGGATGCTCGACATCATCTCGCGCACGCTGGGGCCGTCGATCGCGATCTCCACCCACTTGGACTCCGATCCCTGGGCCGTGCTGGTCGATGTGCCGCAGATGGAAAATGCGTTGCTCAATCTGTGCATCAATGCACGCGATGCAATGCCCGACGGTGGTCCGCTGATCATCAGTGCCGCGAATGTCACCTTGCAGGGGCAGGCCGCTGCGCTTCTGGATACGCCGCCAGGCGACTACATCCGCCTTGCGGTCAAGGACGCCGGCACCGGGATGGACGCGGCGGTCATCGAAAAGGTGTTCGAGCCGTTCTTCACCACCAAGCCGATCGGCCAGGGTACGGGGCTGGGGTTGTCGATGATCTATGGGTTCACCCGGCAATCCGGCGGGCAGGTGCGGATCGATTCGCAGCTCGGCCAGGGCACGACGGTGGAGCTGTATCTGCCGCGCTTCATCGGCGAAGCGGCGGGCGCGCCGGCCGAAGACACGGTGCAGGACGTGCCGGTGGCATCGGCACCGAGCGTCGGCACGATTCTGGTGGTCGAAGACGAGGAGGCGATCCGTGCGCTGCTTACCGAGGTGCTGGGCGGGGCCGGCTATCGGGTTCTGCAGGCACCGGAGGGTGGGCAGGCGATCGATACCCTGCGGTCGGAGGAGACCATCGATCTGCTGATCACCGATGTCGGGCTGACCGGTGGACTCAACGGTCGCCAGGTCGCCGACGCAGGACGTCAGGTCCGCCCGGGCTTGCCGGTGTTGTTCATCACCGGCTATGCCGCCTCTGCGGCGGTGGGTGCCGGTCAGCTGGAGGAGGGCATGGAAGTACTCACCAAGCCCTTCACCACCACCGAGCTGGAGCGCAGGGCACGCGCACTGCTGTCTGCCAGCAGCAACCACTGAACGCGATCCGGGCGGCTAAACGAGCGCCCGGACGGTACTGAGCAACTGCCGGAGCGTGAATGGCTTGCGTAGCAGCTTGATGCCGCAGGCCAGGAAGTCGGGGCGGGCGCCTGCCTGTCCGGCGTAGCCGGTGACCAGCAGGATCGGCATGGCCGGGTGGAGCGTGGTGGCGAGCGTGGCCAGATCGCGGCCATCCATGCCGGGCAGCCCGACATCGGAGACCAGCAGGTCGAACGGTCCGCGTTTCAGGCAGCCCAACGCTGTCTCGGCGTCAGCAACATCGAGGACATCGAAACCGTCCTCGCTGAGGATGTCCTTGGTCATCTCCCGGATGGGCGCATCGTCTTCGACCAGAAGCACGCGGCATCGCGGGTGGTCTGTCACAACGGTCATTGCGGTGGCTCGCCCTCATGGCATGCAGGTAACTGCGTAGCGCTCCACCTTAGCGCCCGCGCATGTTAGCCCACCGTGCAACGCACGGGAGGCCCGCGTCATGGGGGCAGAGCGCTGCCGCCGCCGGCAGCGGGGCTGTCCTCGCGGAGGGCACCAAGAATCGAGCGTGCCAGATCGGTGCGCGTGAACGGCTTGGGCAGGATGGTGATGTTCCTGCCGCCGCCGCCGCTGGCCTCGATGTCGCGCGGGTAGCCCGAGGTGAACAACACCCGCAGGTCCGGCTTCTGACCGAGCGCCTGCTTGGCCAAGGCCCAGCCGGACATGCCGGGCATCACGATGTCCGAGAACAACAGGTCCACGTGGGCCTCGTTGCGTTCCAGCAGGCGCAATGCGGAAGGTCCATCGTGGGCCTCCAGCACGCGGTAGCCGAGCTGACGCAGGGTCTCCACGGTGTAGGCGCGCACGTCGTCGTTGTCCTCGGCCACCAGCACGGTCGTTTCGGCCTGCGCCTCGTAGCCGTTCAACGCCTGCTCGTCACCAAGCCGGGCGGTGGGGAGTGCTGCGGCCGAGCGCGGGAACAGCAGGGTGATCGTGGTGCCGACGCCCGCGGTCGAATCCAGCAGGACATGCCCGCCGGACTGTTTGGCAAAGCCATAGACCATCGACAGTCCCAGCCCGGTGCCGCGGCCGACTTCCTTGGTGGTGAAGAACGGCTCGAACACGCGCGCCATGACGTCGGCGGACATGCCCTGGCCGGTGTCGCGGACCCGGACCATCACATATTGGCCTGCGGGCACATCAGGGTGTTGCGCCGTGTAATCGTCGTCCAGGTGGATGTTGTCGACCTCCAGGGTCAACCGGCCGCCCTCGGGCATGGCGTCGCGTGCGTTCACCGCCAGGTTCAACACCGAGGCTTCGAGCTGGCTCGGATCGATCTCCACGCACCACAGATCCGGGCCATGCAGCATGTCGATCTGCACCAGTTCGCCAAGCGACCGCTGCAGCATGTCCTGCATGCCGCGCAGCTGCTCGTTGAGGTCCACCGGCATGTTTTTCAGCGGCTGACGGCGCGAGAAGGCGAGCAGGCGCTGGGTCACGTTGGCGGCACGCATCACACCCTTCATCGCGTTGTCCAGGGCGCGGGAGGAATTGCCTGCGCCGTCGCCGAGACGATCGGTCAACATCTTGGCGTACTCGACGTTGCCGGCGATGACGGTCAGGATATTGTTGAAGTCATGTGCGATGCCGCCGGTCAGCTGGCCCACCGCCTCGATCTTCTGGCTTTGCCGGAGGGCTTCTTCGGCTTGCCGGCGGGCGGTGGTTTCCACCGCCTCGGACACCACCGCGGTGATCGCGCCCTGGTGATCGAACAACGGCCGGAACGAGAAGTCGAAGGCGCGCTTGCCGGTAGGCAGGCGCAGCTCCAGTTCATGCCGCGACGGCATGCCGGCCGCGGCCTCGACCACGGCGGCGCAGACCACCTCGGGCACGCCGGGCGTATCGGCAAACCAGGCAGACTCGCAGTAAAGCGCATCGCGCACGTCGTCCTTGTCGGCCAGGATGGCCGCCAGCGACGCGGAGTTGGTGTCGATGATGCGCCCGTCCAGGCTGAGCAGGTTCTGGTGCTGGAAGCTGGATTCGAACAGGGCCTGCAGGCGGCTTTCGCTGCGATGCAGCTCGGCCGTGCGTTCGTCCACCTGGCGTTCGAGCGATGCATTGTTCGCCTTCAACTGCGACTGCGCGGCCTTGAGCTCGCTGATGTCGCGTGCCATGGCGTAGTAGCCCACCACCGAACCATCGGGGGCCAGCTCGGGCACGCAGTCGATCTGGGCCTGGCGGGGCTCGCCGATACTGCGCAGTGACAGCATCTCAAAGCTCACCTTCTCGCCCTGCAGTACGCGGTCAAGATGGTGCTGGATGGCCTCGAAACCGGCCTCGCCGATGATCTCGCGGGTGTGTCGGCCGATCAGGCTGTCCGGTGTCTGGCCGTGCCATTCGACGTAGGCATTGTTGGCGAAGCGGAAACGGTGATCATGGCCGAAGTAGGCGATCAGGGCCGGCAACGCATCGGTGATCAGCTTCAACCGCTGGTGGCTGTCGTGCAGTTCCGCTTCGACCTGCAGCAGCCGGCGGCGCTCCTCCGATTCCTGGATGGCGCGGACCACCGCATCGGGCAGGCGCTGCAGGCGCGATTTGACCACGTAGTCGCGCGCACCGCGCTTCAGCGCTTTGACGGCAAGCTCTTCGCTGAGCGTGCCGGAGACAAATATGAAGGGGGTGTCGGGCGCCAGCTCGCTGGCCAGGGCCAGGGCGGCATCGCCATCGAAGCCCGGCAGCACGTGGTCGGCCAGAATCACATCGAAGCCACCGTCTGCCAGCGCCTGGACCAGGCCGTCATGGGACCAGGTCCGTTCGAACGTGAAGGGCACGCCTGCACGTCGCAGCTGCGCCGTGATCAGCTCGGCATCCAGCGCGCTGTCTTCGACCATCAGAATCCTGATGGCCTTTCCTGTGGCAGCTTCAGCCATCTTGTCTACTCTTCCCGCCGAACAATGTGCCGTGTGGTGGCGGCTGGTTGGTGATGCCCCAGAACATGCCCAGCCCCTGGATCGCCTCGAGGAACTCCTTGAAGTCCACCGGCTTGACCACGAAAGCGTTCACGCCCAGCTCGTAGCTTCGGACCAGATCCTGCTCCTCACGCGATGAGGTCAGCATCACCACCGGGGTGCTGCTCAGGGCGCGGTCGCTGCGGATTTCCTTGAGCACTTCCAGGCCATTGAGCTTGGGCAGTTTCAGATCGAGCAGAACCACCACGGGGCCGCCATGCATCGCGCCTTCGTAGGGACCCTGGCAGCGGAGATACTCCAGCGCTTCCACGCCGTCGCGCACATGGGTCACGTCGTTGAGCAGCTGGCAGCGCGCAAGCGCCGCCATGGTCAGCTCAGCGTCTTTCGGGTTGTCTTCTACGAGCAGAATCGGTCGCAGATCTCTCATAGGTGGTCTCCAGTAACAAAGGGAATGGTGAAAAAGAACGTGGCGCCGGCGCCTACCTGGCCGTCGGCCCAGGTGCGGCCGCCATGGCGGGTGATGATGCGGTGCACGTTGGCCAGGCCGATGCCGGTGCCTTCGTACTCATCGACGTGATGCAGCCGTTGAAACACGCCGAACAGCTTGTCCACATAGCGCATGTCGAAGCCGCAGCCATTGTCTTTCACGAAGAAGATGTCTTCCGTGTCGTTGCGGTCGTGCCCGATCTCGATGCGCGGGTCGGAGGTGTCGCGGGTGAACTTGATCGCATTGGACAGCAGGTTCTGCCACACCAGCCGCAGCATGCCGGGGTCGGCCTGTACCTTGGGCAGCGCACCGATCTGCCAATCGATGGCACGCCCGGTGTACTCCATGTCCAGCTTGTGGCGCACATCATCCACCAGGGCCGTCATGTCCATGGCAATCTGGCCCATCGTGGAGCGGCCCATCTGCGAGAAGCTGAGCAGATCATCCACCAGCGTTCCTGCCGATTTTGCCGACTCCACGATGGTGTCGAGGAATCTCTTTTCTGAATCGTTCAATCGCTCGCCGGCCGAGGACCACAGCAGCTCGGAGTAACCGACGATGTGGCGGAACGGCGCCCGCAGGTCGTGGCTGACCGAATAGGAGAAGGCTTCAAGCTCCTTGTTGCTGCGGAGCAGCTGCTCATTGAGCGCGGCCATTTCCTCGGCCTTGCGCAGCACGATGTCCACGATGGCCGTGCGCAGCTCGAGCGATGCGTCGCGATCCACGTCGTTCCACGGCAGGGACTGTCTGCGCACGGTCTGCTTCCAGCCCTCGAAGGAGGTCCGGGGCGACAACGGCTGAGCGCTCTCTTCCTTGCGCGGATCACCGCCCCAGCGGACGGTCCGGACCACTTCGGGCCGGAACCAGATCACGAAGCTGTCGTGGATCTGCGAGATGGAGATGGCCAGCACGCCGCTGGCCACACCGGCGAAGGCCTCGGCCTCCTTCCAGTCCAGTGGCAGGGTGTCGGTGCAGAAAATGTCGCCGTCCATCTGCTGTGCGGTCAACCACTGCACCAGTTGCATGACCTGCTGCTGGCTTGGGCACTCACCATGCAATATGCACTCGCCACGGTGCACGATCGCAGCGCCGGTGGACTCGGTCAGGGCCAGCAGGTTGCGCTGGTCGCGGCCCAGTGCGGCCATGAAGTCGGTGTCACCGGCCATGCGGCCCATCAGCCGCACCTGGATGGCACGGCGCGCGATGCGCTCTTCGACCAGGACCGCGCGCTGTTTGACTGAAATCTGCAGCGACAGAATCTGGCCAATGAACTCGCAGGCCGTGCGGACGTGGTACGGCACGCGGCGCGCGAGCTGGTTGTGGCAGGAGATCAGGCCCCACAGTTCGCCTTCGGACACGACCGAGACCGACATCGACGCACCGGTGCCCATGTTGCGCATGTACTGCAGGTGCACCGGGGAGACACTGCGCAGCATGGCCGGACCCAGGTCGGTGGGCGGTGCATCGGCGATGGCGGGCACCCGTACGAGCGGCACCGGGGTGTACTGGTTGTCGGCAATCAGTCGGACCCGGTTTTGCCGGTACAGCTCGCGCGCCTGGGCGGGGATGTCCGACTCGGGGAAGCGCAGGTCCAGGTAGGAGGGCAGGACCGTGTTGCGGTCCTCGGCCACCACGGCGCCGTTCCAGTCCGGGTCGAACTGGTAGATCATTGTGCGGTCGAAACCGGTCAGCTCGCGGATGTGTACGGCGGCGATCTCGCACAGCGCCTGCGTGGTCGGTGCCTGCTCGATGGCTGCCATGAAGCGGCGGATCGAGGGATAGAGGTCTTCCAGCGAGCCCGGCTCGCCCGGTACCGGTGCCTCCAGCTCCACGATGATGTCCCCGCCGATCCGGTGGGCGACGGTGTGGTGGTAGCCGCCACTGCCGACCCGATGGGCGCCGAGAAAATGCGACGTGCCCTGCTGCAGGCTCTGCAGGACCGGACCGCAGTGCGCGAGGGTACCGGCCAGGATCTGGTCCAGTGGCTGCCCAAGCGGGTCGCCGACTTCCTCGACAAGCGCCGGGTTGGCAACCGCGCGGGCGTTGACGGTCAAGGTGGCGGGATCGAGGACCAGGATCAATCCGTAGGGCTGGATCGCTCCGGGGGTGCGGATGGGTTCACGTGCACAGCTGGACAGGTCCAGGCTGCTTCCGCCGGCATTCCTCGATGACATCCACTGACTCCTGCTGCTGACGCTGCTGAAAACCGCTCGAATGGCGCCATTCCGCACGGCAGGTCCATGAGCACGGAACGCCGCAACGCGGTATGCCGCAGTGGCGATATTTTTGCACAGCCGCCTATGTGGATTTGTGAGGATGCGGATTTCTGAATGCATGGCAACGACCGCATCGGCAGGCGCGATGCGGTCGCTGGCGTGGCTACGTGCGTGCAGGGTCAGCGCGCTGGGGCGCTGCGGCGGCTCAGTCCCAGCGGTAGCGCACCGTGGCCGACCACAGGCCGCCGGAGCCATCGATCGGGCCGCCATTGGCGTAGCGGTAGTACTCGTTTGCCGCGAGCAGCGGCTCGGGCAGTTTCGTGACCCGGCGGTCGAACACGTTGTTGGCGTTCAAGGCGACGTCCCAGCCGCGCGCCAGTGTCGCCCCAAGCTCCAGATCGGTGATCCACAGCCCACCGATGTCATAGGCGATCTCGGCCTGCCCGGCATAGGGACCGCTGGCGGCCACCGTGGCGGGGGAACCGTAGCGTTGGATGTCGCCATAGCGGCTCTGGCGCAGGCCGACACGGTAGCGCCCCAGCGTCCAGTCCAGGCCCAGCACCTGCCGTGACTTCGGCGCTTTGTAGAGCAGATCGTTCTGCGAGCCGGTGCTGAACACCGGCACGTTGAAGGCGGCCAGCACGGGCGGCGTCGGTGCCAGGCCGGTGATCTTCGCGCGGGTATGGCTGCTGGCCAGCGTCCAGCGCAGGCTGCCGCCGCGGCCAAGGTCCCACCGGCCTTCCAGGGTGGCCTCCACGCCCTCGGTGCGGGTGTCGGCGGCGTTGATGAAGTAGCGCACACCGTCCTGGGCGCCCAGGCCCACCGAGGTGACCAGCGCGCCCGAGCCGGGGTAGAGCCCCTCGCGGAAGGTGGTGGACAGCGCGATGCGGTCGTCCACATCGATGCGGTAGGCGTCCACGGTGAGCGACGCGCTTTCCCACGGCTCGGCCACGATGCCCAGGCTCAGGCTGCGCGAAGTTTCCGGGCGCAGCGGCTGCGCGCCCAGGGCGATGGCCTGGGGCGAGCCGGCCTGCAGGATATGGTCGGTGTAGAAGTTGCCGTTGGAGGTGTTGCGGTAGGCCTGCGCTGCGAGCGATGGTGCCTGGAAGCCGTTGCTGATCGTGCCGCGCAGGGCGAGCCTGGGGTGCAGTGCGAAGCGGGTGGAGAGGCGACCGGTGGTTTCGCTGCCGAAATCCGAATAGCGCTCATGGCGGCCAGCCAGATCGACGCGCCAGCGCGAGCCCAGATCTGCGGCGACCCCGACGTAGACCGCGCCGCTGTTGCGACTGACGTCCACTGCGTCCTCTGGGCGATAGCCCGGCAGTGCCTGCGATCCCCCCAGGCCGATGCCCAACACCGTGCCCGCATACGGCCCGTCCAGCACCCGCTGCCCGCCATGGGTGTAGGACTGCACATCGCCGGCGCCGATACGGTAGCGCTCGTCGCGGTATTCCGCGCCCGCGCTGAACTCCAGCGGGGCGGCCAACCACCCCGTCTGCACTTGACGGCGCAGGTCCAGGTTGTAGGTCCACGCGCTGTAGCGCAGGTCGCCGATGTAGAAATCGGTCTGGCTGTCCAGCCCGTAGGTCGGGTTGATGCTGTTGTGCAGGTTGATGTCCATCGCATCGCGCCCGTAGCCGCTGCTCAGGTCCCAATCCCACTGGCCGAGTTGCCCGCGCAGCCCGAGCGTGAGCGCGCCATCGTTCTCGTCGATGTGCTCGGTGGGGGCGAAGCCGTCTGGATCGATGGCCCGCACCACTTCGTTGCGCAGCGGCTGGCGGAAGTTCTGCGGCGCCCATGCATCGCGCTGGGCGAGGGTCAACAGCCCGTAGGCGTCGACTGTCGCGGCCAGTGGAATGCTGGCATTGGCGGTGGCGGTCTTGGTGCGGAACGCGCGGATGCCGCGGTTGCGCCAGGCGTTGTTGTCGCGGGTGGCCTCGCGCGGATCCGGCGTGGCACCGGCGGGCAGCGTCGGGTTGCTGGCCTGGTTGCCACCGGGCCGGATCGCCGTGCCGGCCGCGTTGCGCGGGAAGTAATACAGGAAGGTATCGCGTGCGGGGCTGGTGTAGTCGGTGGCGTGCTGATCATCCAGCTGTGCGGCCAGATGCAGATAGCCGCCATCGCCGATGCCGAAGCCGACATCGGCCTGCACCACGCGCGAACGGCCATCGCCGGCGAAGTAGGTGCCATCGCGATAAGAGACGTTGCCCCCGCGCGCGGCTTTGTTGGTCACGATGTTGATGACGCCGGCGATCGCGTCCGAGCCATAGATTGCCGAGGCGCCATCACGCAGCACTTCGATGCGTTCGATCGCGCCGGTGGGGATCAAGCCCAGATCGGCCGGCGCAGCGCCACCAAACCCACCGGCGCCCAGCAAGGCAGTGGCGTGGCGGCGCTTGCCGTCCACCAGCACCAGCACGTGGCTGGAATTCAAACCGCGCAGCTGCCCAGCGCGCACCATGCTGTTCAGATCGCCGGTTTCCAGCGGCAGGTTGAAGCTCGGCACCGTGGTGTTGAGCACGTCCAGCAGGCTGGTCGCGTTGGCGGCGCGGATATCCTCGGCGGACAGCACATCGATCGGCGCCGCACTTTCACGCACGGTACGACCCTGTGCACGGGTGCCGGTCACGGTGACCGTATCGAGCGTTGCGGTGCTGGTAGCGGTGATGGCACTGGCATTCGTCTCCGGCGCTGCGTGGGCGACAAGTGGCAGGGAGAGCGCGGAAACGATGGCGAGGGCCAACGGCGGGCGATGGTGCGTGGGCAGCATGGAGGATCCCCAGGGAGAAGAAAGGCCGATGCGCAGGGGCATGCGGCGGGCAGGCAACGGCGGTAGCGCCGGATCAGCAGGTGCGGTGACGCAGCGCACCCGGGCAACAGCGTTCCGCCGCGGCAGCGATGCGCCGGGCGTGGATCACGGCGCCCCCCTCGCGGCAGCGGCCCAGCGCTCGAGATCGGCCGGATGCAGCGGTCCGTTGTGGACCTGCAGGACCGTGCCACGCGCATCGATCAACACCGAGAAGGGCAGCGTGCCGATGCGGTTTCCGAAGGCCGCCGCGCTGCCGGGCGGCCCGTCGCTCTCCACCAGTTGCGGGTAGGTGAGCTGGAGCTGGTCGCGCAGTGCCGTGGCGGCGTCGATGTCGTCCAGGGCGATGCCCACTACGTGCACGCCGTCAGGCAGCGGCGTCTGCGCCTGCGAGAAGCGCTGCAGGTCGGGCAGTTCCTTCAGGCACGGTCCGCACCAGCTGGCCCAGTAGTTGAGCAGGACCGGGCGGCCGCGCCATTGCGCCAGGGTCGCAGGGCGGCCTTCCAGGTCCGTCCACTGCAGGGCGGGTGCGGCCTGGCCGGCGGGTGGCGCGGTGGTCAGCGGTGCGGCGCGGGAGGCTGTCGGCAGCGCGGCCGACAGCGTGAGGGCCAGCACGATGGCCGATCGGAGGTGGGGCAGGGTCATGGCGGGGAGGCCGTCGAGGAGGTCGTGCGGGCCGCGAAGCGGTCGTCGGTGAGCGTGTGCAGGAACTGCTCGATGTCATCGATCTCCGCTTCGGTCAGGTGCAGCGGATCGCGCAGCTGCGCATCGCGCCCAATCGAATCGGGGATCACCTTGCCGGGATCGTCGTAGTAGACGATCACCTCGCGCAGGGTGTTGAACATCCCGTTGTGCATGTAGGGGGCGGTCAGCGCGACGTTGCGCAGGCCGGGCACCTTGAATTCGCCCTTCTGCGCGGGGTCGCCCGTGACGCCGCCGCGACCCTCGTCGTTGAATTGGCGGCCGTTGTAGATGCCGATGTTCTTGAAGCGGTCCGAGGTGAAATCCTCGCCGGCGTGGCAGCTCACGCACTGGGCCTTGGTGATGAACAGCAGGCGGCCGCGTTTGGCCGCGTCGCTGATCGCGTCTTCCTGGCCGAGTGCATAGCGGTCGTAGGGGCTGTCCACGGTGTTGAGCGTCTTCTGGTAAGCGCCGAGGGCCCGCCCCAGTGTGCGAGGGCTGGGCGGTGCGTTGTAGGTGGCCTGGAAGCGGGCCACCCAGGCCGGGTCCGCGGCCAATCGTGCGATCGCCTCGTCGATCGGCAGGTCCATTTCCAGTGGGTTGGCGATCGGTGCCAGCGCCTGTTCTTCCAGGGTTTCGCTGCGACCATCCCAGAAGAAGCGGGTGCGGCCGGCACTGTTCATCACGCTGGGAGTGTTGCGGGTGCCCACACGCCCCTCCACGCCCAGGCTGAGCGCGCGGTCGTCGGCAAATGCACGGGCAGGTTGGTGGCAACTGGCGCAGGACACCGTGCGGTCACGCGACAGGATGGGATCGAAAAACAGCTGGCGGCCGAGCTGGGCGCGCGGGTTGTCGCTCAGGTCGCCGTCATAGGTCGGCGCATCGGCGGAGAACACCGGCGCCAGTACCGCAACGCCGATCAGTGCGGACAGCAGGGCGAGGGAGCGGACAGGGCGGGGCATGGCAGTGCCGCGCTCAACGCGCGGCGATCTCCTGCTGGACCAGCTCGCACAGCCCACTCTCTTCGAAGCACACCTGGGCACGCAGGGTGCCGTTCACCGGTGTGCTGCCTGCGGCGATGGGCAGACGCAGCTGCCCACGTTCGCTGAAGTAGGTATAGCGATACTCGCCGGCGAAACTGCGGCCGTGCCCTTCGCGCGGCGCGACCGATCGCAGCGGTCCCTGCGCCTGCTCACCACCGGCCAGGATCACCCGCGCCGCCCGCGGGCCGATCTGCGGTTGCTCGAAATCCGAGGCATACAGAATCCAACCCGGTTCGATGCGGGCGTCGATCACCAGCTCACGGGTGCCGTCGGAGTGTGCTTCCACGCGCGGATCCAAGACGACCTTCGACGTATCGGCGGCGACCGCGCCGAACGGGATGAGCAGCAGCGCGGCGACCCATGGGGCAAGGCTGGGACTCACTCCTTCGCCCCCTGGCCCTCGGTGGTGATGCGCAGCTGCACCTCGTCGGCGATGTTGGGCAGGAACCCGGTCAGGCCGAACTCGCTGCGGCGGATGACGGCCGTGGCGTTGAAGCCGATCGTGGGCACCTTGCGGCTGGGATGCTCACCCACCTTGTTGAGGGTGGCGTCGAGCACGACCGGGCGGGTCACCCCATGCAGCGTCAGATCACCGGTGATTTTCAGACGGCCGGTGCCTTGCGACACCACCGAGGTACTGCGGAAGCTGGCCTGCGGGTGCTTGGCGACATCGAACAGCTTGTCGCCCTTGACGATCTCGTCCAGTTTCGGGACGTGGGTGTCCAGCTCGGCCAGCGGCAGCTCCACCTGCACCTGCGACGCAGCGGGCGTGGCCGCATCGTAGATGAGCGTGCCGCTGCTGATCGCCGCGCGGCCGGTCGGGAAGGAGAAGCCGTTGTGGTTCCAGGTGAACAGCACATCGGTGTGGGTGGGGTCGAGCTGGTAGGTCACCGGTGCGGCGGTCGCCACGGCGGGGGCGCTGGAAAGGGCAAGCAGGGCGAGTAGCAGGGGAGTACGCATGGCAAGGTCTCTAAGCAGTGGCGCGCAGTCGCCCGCGGCATCCAGAAGAGGCCGCGCGGGGTGTGCGGTGCAGGAGGGAAGCAGCGGCTAGGCGTGCCGGCCGCCGCAGGGGATTACGGAGCGACCGCCAAGGACGCTGCGGTGGCCGGTGTGGCGGCGCTGGCGGCATACGGATCCGGCTCGGCGATCAGCCCATCGAGCAGGCTGTTGAAGCGGGTTACATAATCCTTGTGATACTCGCCGGTCACCGTGCCGGTGTAGCCGGTGTAGATCTCGCGGACCTTGCCGTCGCGCCCGATGATGATGGTGGTCGGGAAGGCGGCCATGTAGTTCAGCCCCTTCAGTTTCTCGGTAGCGACTTTCTTGTCGGCGATACCGCCGAACACGATGTCGTAGCGGATGTCGAAGTAATCCTTGAAGGTGGTCAGGGTCTTCTGGAAATAATCGAAGTTGTCTTCCTGCTCGAAGGCAACGGCCACCGCTTCCACCCCACGGTGATGGTTCTGCTTGAACCACGGCGCCAGGAAGTAGGTCTGGTCGGTGCAGTTGGGGCACCAGGTGCCGATCACTTCAACGATCACCACCTTGCCGCGGTACTTGTCGTCCTGCAGCGAGACCTGCTTGCCCTGCAGATCAGGGAAGCTGAAATCAATGCGGTCCTGGCCATCCTTGAGGAAGGTGAGCTTGTACGGATCGGGCAGCTCCACCTTGTCGCTCTTCTCGGCCTCGAACTTGACCACGTTGTAGATGCCGCTGCCGAACGCGCCCTGGATGTTGCCGTCCTCATCGATCGTGCCGCGGATCAGTAACGGGCTCGGCCCGCTGAAGCCGGACAGGTAGAAGCGGTTGCCCTGCACGGTGCCTTCCAGCTCGCGGGTATCGCCAACCACGGTCATGAACACGCCGGAGAGGTGGTTGCCCTCCTGCTTGAGCAGGGCGACCTGATTGCGCTTGTCCTGGCGGGCGGCCTTGTCGATGGTCTGCACGGCCCATTTGCCACTGAGGTCTGCCGCCGGTGCCTCGTCCTGCCCGGGTTTGACGAAGCGCCACGCCGCGTCGTGTTCGGCGGTGAAGGCCAGGTTGCGCGCACCGTTGCGGCTGGGCACCAGGTCCTTGTACTGCCCCACGAGGTGCTTTCCATCGTCGGATACCTTGCCTTCCAGCACGGCATCGTAGGTATTCATCCGCACCGAGAACGTCCCGTCATCGCGCGGCGTCACCTTGAATCTGTCCGTGCGCGAGCCGTTGAGCAGGGTGAAGGTCGCGTCCTGTGCGCGCTTGCCCTTCACTTCGAAATTGAAGGGAATCGGGTCGCCGTCGATGGTGAACTCGCCCCGCCAGACGCCTTCGGCGGGGAACGGCGCCTTCGCCGCAGCAGGTGCAGGCGCGGCGAACGACAGGCTTGAGGCGAGGAACAGGGTCGCGACGATGCGACCGGATAATGCCAGTGTCATGAGAGTGCTTCCAGATAATCCCCTTGGTCGCGCCAAGTCGCCGGCGATGCAGCCCCCGTTCCACTGCATCCGCAGAATGGCCATCCCTGGCCGGTCATGAGCCATCCATGGCGTGACAGGATTATTGCCACGTGAATGTCGTAAAAGTTCATCGCGGCTTGGAACGCATGTTCATCAGCATATTCATCAGCGCGACGATGGCAGGCTGATAACCGTTTTGATATCAGCGCCGTGTGCGGCTTCGATGCACATCGTGAGCCATCCATCGCCAGGGCGATCGTCGGTGTGGTCCCGACCCGCATCCACGCCGTCTTGCTTTCAGCGTCTCGCGTATTTCACGACGTCGAGCGCAGCCTGCCGTTGCGCGCTGCGTCCGCAGCGGATCCACAAGGAGTTCCACCCGCTATGAATACCCGAGGCGATTACGCCCACCCCGAGCCTGTCGCCGCTGCGACCGTGGCCGTGGTCACCCCACCGCCGGTGGTGGATCTTCCGCGCGACAGCGCGGTGTCATGGGGCGCGATTCTTGCCGGCGCGATCGCCGCCGCTGCGCTCTCGCTGATTCTTGTCATTCTCGGTGTGGGCCTGGGCCTTTCATCGGTGTCGCCGTGGTCGTTTGAAGGTGTGACTGCCGAAACCTTCGGGTGGTCCAGCATTGCCTGGCTGACCTTTACTGCCATCGCAGCGTCTGGCCTGGGCGGCTATCTGGCCGGTCGCCTGCGGACGAAGTGGAGCAACCTCCATGGCGATGAAACCTATTTCCGCGATACCGCACATGGGTTCGTGTCATGGGCCGTGGCGACGTTGTTGACTGCGGCGCTGTTGACCTCGGCCATCGGCGGCATTCTCGGTGCCGGTGCCAAGGTGGCCGGCGCCACTGCCGGTGCCGCCGCCTCGACCGCAGGCGGTATTGCCGCTGCCGGTGCGGGTTCGGCTGCGATGGGCAGCGATCAGGGCGACGTGCAGTACTGGGTGGATTCGCTGTTCCGTGCCAACCCGACCGCTGCGCAGCCCGCGCCGCCGGTCGGCCCCGCTGGTCCAGCCGATGCGCCCGCACTCGCCCCGGCACCCGTTGCCAATGGTGCACCGCTGCCGCCGCGCCCGATGCCGGGTGCCGACCGCCGTCCGGACAGCCGTGAAGTGCGCACCGAGGTCAACCGCATCATCCTCAACAGCCTGAAGTCCGACACCATGGACCCGGCCGATACGCAGTATCTGGGCCAGCTGGTGGCGGCGGAGACCGGTATGAGCCAGGCCGAAGCCCAGGCCCGCGTGACCGATGTGCAGACCCGCCTGCGTGCGGCGCTGGACAACGCCAAGCAGCAGGCCAAGCAGGCGGCCGACGATGCCCGCAAGGCAACCGCCTACGCCGCGCTGTGGCTGTTCATCACGCTGCTGATCGGTGCCTTCATCGCCAGCCTGAGTGCCACCTGGGGCGGCCGTCGCCGCGACCTGTGAACCTGACCACCTGAGGGAGGAAACACCATGAAGTACATTCTGCTGTGGATGCTGGGCATCCCGATTCCGTTGTTGCTGCTGTTCGCGCTGCTGCGCTGACCCATCAACCATCAGGCCGCCTCCGGGCGGCCTGATGCGTTTGCAGGGGCGCGCGTTTCACCAGCCCTTCGAGGTGCGGCATCGCCGCTGCATGAACGGGTCAGCGACGTGCAGATCGTCTTCACATCATCAGCATCGCCCGTGATGCCCAATCTTCCTGAATTCATTTAAGCTTTGGCGATTATGACCCCCATTCATTCGAATGACGGGTCGATACCGCACCCGGTGTTCCCTCATCTTCCAGGACGTTCCCATGGCGGCTTTGCAGCAGCGCACGATCGATCTCATCCGCAGCCATCAGGAGACCTTGCTGGCGGCATGGGCCGGCAATTTGGCCGGGTCCGCCCAGGCACAGGATGGCCGCCTTTCCGCCCGCGAGCTGGACACCCAGGTCCGCGAATTCTGGCGGCTGTTCCTGGAGGCACTGTCGGCAGCCGACGTCAGCTCCGTCGCGCGGGCCGAGTGGAAGGACATCCGGCGCTTCCTGGAGGAGTTGTCGCGCGAGCGCGTGCTGAAGGGCTTCAATTCCTCTGAGACCGCCAGCTTCATCTTCTCGCTGAAGCGGCCGCTGTTCGAGGTGATCCAGCAGGGATACGCCAATGACCCGGCACAGCTGGGCGACCAGCTGTGGGCGATCTCCGAACTGATCGATCAGCTGGGCCTGCACACGGTCAGCGTGTTCCAGAAAACCCGCGAAGACGTGATCCAGCGCCAGCAGGAAGAGATGCTTGAGCTGTCCACGCCGGTGGTGAAGCTGTGGGACGGCGTGCTGGCGCTGCCGATGATCGGCACGCTGGATTCGCAGCGCACCCAGGTGGTGATGGAATCGCTGCTGCAGCGCATCGTGGATACCGGTTCTGAAATCGCCATCATCGACATCACCGGCGTCCCGACCGTGGATACCCTGGTGGCCCAGCATCTGCTGAAGACGGTCACCGCCATCCGCCTGATGGGAGCCGACGCGATCATCAGCGGCGTACGCCCGCAGATCGCCCAGACCATCGTGCACCTGGGGCTGGACCTGCAGGGCATCGTGACCAAGGCCAATCTGGCCGACGCCCTGGCGCTGGCGCTCAAGCGCACCGGCCAGACCGTTACCCGGACCGCCCGCTGAGATGGAGCGCATCCCGATCCTGCAGATGGGCGATCTGCTGCTGGTGACCATCCAGGTGGACATGCATGATCAGCTCGCGCTGACCCTGCAGGACGACCTCACCGAGAAGATCCGCAGCACCTCCGCGCGCGGTGTGCTGATCGACATCTCCGCACTGGATATCGTCGATTCGTTCATCGGGCGGATGATCGCCACCATTTCGTCGCTCGCCCGGATCATGGATGCCACCACGGTGGTGGTCGGCATGCAGCCTGCAGTGGCGATCACGCTGGTCGAGCTGGGCTTGACGCTCAGTGGCGTGCGCACTGCACTGAATGTGGAGCGGGGCATGAAGCTGCTGCAGCGGACCGACGAAGACGAAGCAGCCTCATGAGTGCGTCCAGTGGTTCGCTGCCGATCCGCATCGAGCAGGATGTCGTGCTGGCCCGCCAGGCCGCACGCCAGATCTGCGTGGCGTGCAAGCTGCGTCTGATCGACCAGACCAAGCTGGTCACCGCGGCCAGCGAGCTGGCGCGCAATGCCGTCATCTACGGGGGCGGTGGGACCATGGATTGGGAAGTGGTCGAGAAGGGACTGCGCAAGGGCGTGCGGCTGGTCTTCGCCGACAATGGTCCCGGCATCCCGGATGTCGCGCAGGCGCTCACCGATGGCTGGTCGTCCGGCTCCGGCATGGGCCTGGGGTTGTCGGGTTCGCGCCGGTTGGTGGATGAGTTCGAACTGGAGAGTGCACCGGGGCAGGGCACCCGTATCACGATCACCAAATGGAGCTGAATTTCGGCGGCCAGGTGACGCGGATCGTGGTGGTCGAGGAATCCTCACAGGTCGGGCAGGCCAGGCGCGAAGCGCTGGCGCTCGCCGACCTGATCGGCCTGGATGAAATGGACGCGGGGCGTGCGGCATTGGTGGCCACCGAGATGGCCACCAACGTGCTCAAGCACGGGTGCAGCGGCCGCATGTACCTGTCCGCGGTCTGTGGCCGCGGCGGCAACGGGGTGGAGCTGTGTACGGTGGATGCCGGCCCCGGCTTTTCGTTGGCCGAATGTCTCCCTGACGGGTATTCAACGGGCGGTACCCAGGGCTTGGGACTGGGCGCGATCCAGCGCCAGGCCACCGTGCTGGATGCCTGGTCCGATGCCAAGGGCGCGGTTGTCGTGGCGCGCATCTACGCCAGCCGTGCGCCTGGCGATATCGACGTTCCCTACGGTGCCCTGCGGATTCCGATGCGCCACGAGCTGGCCTGTGGCGATGCCTGGCATCTGCGGGCCGATGCACAGACCGTGGCGGTCACCGTGATCGACGGGCTGGGGCATGGACTGCCCGCCGCCGACGCAGCGCAGGCCGGTGTGGCTGCCGTTGCACAGGCCTCTGTCGCCGGGGCGCCGGCCTTGATCGGCATCATGCACGCGGGCATGTCCGGCACCCGCGGCGGTGCGGCGGCGGTGGCCTGCGTGGACGTGGCGAGTGGACAGGTGGAGTTCGCCGGTATCGGCAATATCGCCGCCAGCCTGTGCGAGCCCACCGGATCACGCGGGTTGGCTTCGCACCCGGGCATCGTCGGGGTGCAATACCGCAAGGCGCAACCATTCCATTTTCACGCGGCGGCAGGCACGCTGCTGGTCATGCACAGTGATGGACTGCAGGCGCGTTGGAGCCTGCGCGACTACCCCGGCCTGTTCCACCGCCACCCCGCGTTGATCGTGGCGGTGCTGCACCGTGATTTCGATCGTGGCCGGGATGACGCCGGCATTGTCGCCCTGCGTCTTGGAGACCTGCATTGAGCGCCTCACCCCATGACCAGGAGCTGCAGCGGCTGCGCCTGGAAGCCGATGCGCTGCGCGCTGAGTTGGATGAAACCAATCAGGGCGTGCTCGCCTTGTACGCTGAGCTGGACGAACAGGCCGAGCAGCTGCGTGAGGTGTCCGAGCTGAAGAGCCGGTTCCTGTCCTACATGAGCCATGAATTCCGCACGCCACTGGGCTCGATCCTGAGCATGACGCGGCTGTTGGAGGATGGCATGGATGGCCCGCTGACCGCGGAGCAGCGCCGGCAGGTGCGTTTCATCAGCGCCTCGACCAGTGAGCTGCGCGAGATGGTGGACGACCTGCTGGATCTGGCCAAGATCGAGGCAGGGCGCATCACCATTTCGCCGGCCTGGTTCGATCTGATGGACCTGTTTTCGGCGCTGCGGGGCATGTTCCGCCCGTTGGTGGAAGGCAACCAGGTGGACCTGCTGTTCGAGGATCCACCGGTGATGCCGATGCTGTACACCGATGACAAGAAGCTGGCACAGATCCTGCGCAATTTCATTTCCAATGCGCTGAAGTTCACGCCCAGCGGGCAGGTGGTGGTATCGACCCAGCGGGAGGGAGAGAACGCGGTGCGCTTCAGTGTCCGCGATACCGGCATCGGCATTCCGGCGGAGCTGCAGTCCACCCTGTTCGAGGATTTCGTGCAGGTCGATACCCCGCTGCAGAAGCGCCTGCGCGGGACCGGGCTGGGTCTGTCGCTGTGCAAACGCTTCGCCGAGCTGCTCGGTGGCCATGTCGGCGTCGAGAGCGAAATCGGCACAGGCTCGAACTTCTACGTGGTGCTGCCGCTGACCCTGGCCACGGAGGCCGTGAATGGCGATTCCTGATCGCATCCTCGTCGTGGATGACAATGTGGCGACCCGCTATGCGGTGCGCCGCGTGCTGGAGCACCACGGCTTTCATGTGGAGGAAGCCGGTACCGGCGGTGAGGGCCTGGCACGGCTGGCCGAGCATGATTTCGGCGCGCTGGTGCTGGATGTGAACCTGCCCGACATGAGCGGCTTCGATGTGGTGCGCCAGCTGCGCGAAGATGTCCGGCTGCAGTTGCTGCCGGTGGTGCATGTCTCGGCGGCGTCGATCGCCACCGGTGACATGATCACGGGCCTCAACGCGGGCGCGGATGCCTATCTGATCCATCCGGTCGATCCGGATGTGTTGTTGGCCACGCTGCGCAGCCTGTTGCGCGCCCGTCGTGCCGAGGAAGCCCTGCGCGATACCGAGGCGCGGTTCCGCGAGATTTTCCGTCACATCAATGCCCCGATCGCGGTATTGGATGCGTCGCTCAACGCACACGATGCCAACGATGCCTTTACCCGTCTGCTGGGTCAGCAGGCAGGGGCCGGCCAACTCGATCAGCTGCTGCAGGATCAGGTCGTCCCGCTCAGTGCATTGAAAGTGGCGTTGGCCGAAGGCGAGCGCTGGCAGGGTACCTTCAGCCTTCGGGTGGGCGGAGTCCTGCGCATGACCGAATGGCGGGTGACGCCGTACCAGGCCGCCGGGCAGGGCCTGGTGCTGATCGAAGACACCACCGAACACCATGCGCGCGCCAACGAGCAGCGCCAGGAACTGGAGAGCGCGACGTCCGAGCTCGCCTTCCAGATCGCCGAGCGCGAGCGCACCGAGATCGAGTTGATGCAGGCGCAGAAGATGGACGCGCTGGGCCAGCTCACCGGCGGCATCGCGCACGATTTCAACAATCTGCTGACCACGATCATCTCCGGGCTGGACATGATCGAGATCGCCGCCTCCAGCGGAAAATGGGACAAGGCCTCCCGCTACGTCGAGATCGCCACGGGCTCGGCACACCGTGCGGCCGCGCTGACCCAGCGCATGCTCGCCTTTGCCCGCAAGCAACCGCTCGATCCGCAGACCTTCGATGTGGTCGCGCGGGTACGCTCGCTGGAGGACATGCTGCAGCGGTCAATCGGTGAGAACATCGAACTCGAGCTGGAGCTGGGCGTTGAACCGCTGATCGCGGTCGCCGACCCGAACCAGTTCGAGAACGTGATCCTCAACCTGGTGATCAACGCCCGCGATGCACTGGCGGGCCAGGGGCTGATCCGCATCCGTGCCGGGCGCGCCGAGATCGAGCGCGACCATGAGCTGGCGCCTGGCCACTACATCACCGTGACCGTGCTCGACAACGGCGTCGGCATACCCACGGAGCTGTTGACCAAGGTGTTCGAGCCGTTCTTCACCACCAAGCCGCAGGGCGAAGGGACCGGGCTGGGGCTGTCGATGACCTACGGGTTCGCACGCCAATCCGGCGGCAGTGCACGTATTGCCAGCGAACGTGGCGAGGGGACCGAGATCGAGCTGCTGCTGCCCGAGGGCCAGCTCCAGCCTGCAGCCCACGACACCTCGGCACCTTTACCGCTGACCCGTGGCAGCGCCGAGCGGATTCTGCTGGTCGACGATACCGATTCGGTACGCATGATGGTCCGGGAGATGCTGGTCGAGGCCGGTTACCAGGTCGTGGAAGCCATCAATGCACAGCAGGCCTTGTTGGAGCTGCATTCGGACCGTGAGCTGGACCTGTTGTTGTCCGATGTGGGTCTGCCGGGCATGAACGGCCGGGAACTTGCCGATGCGGCGCGGGTACTGCGCCCGCATTTGCCGGTGCTGTTCGTGACCGGCTATACGGAGAGTGCGGCCGTCCGCAATGAGTTCCTGGGGCAGGGCATGTCCCTGCTGCCCAAGCCGTTCAGCGTGAACGAGCTGCTCCGGGGCGTGCGGCAGATGTTCAACCCGGGCTGAGCGGGCCCCGCGCTGCGGCATGGGTACAATCGCCGGACGCCCCCAGGGGAGACTGCGATGACGCCATCCGAGATCGGTCCTGCCGCCCGCGCGCTGGCGCACGGTGAGTGCCAGGCCATCGCCGACGCATTTGAGCGCACGCCGGAGGTGCACGAGGCGGTGCACCGGGCGCGCAAGACCATCCGGCGCCTTCGTGCCCTGCTGGCGTTGCTGGAAAGCAGCGCGCTCGTGACAGCCGCGGCAGACGCCGCACTGCGTCGGCTGGGAGATGGCCTCTCGGCGTTGCGCGACGCGCACGTGGTCGTGGAGACCTGCGAACGGCTGGCGTCAGCGCAGCCCGACCAACGTTGGGAGGCGGTGTGCATCCGCTTGACCGCACGGCGCGAGGCAGTCCTCGCCCGCGTGCTGGCGCGCGATCCTGCCTTTGCCCGCCGCCAAGCGGCACTGCTGCGTATCGTGACCGATCTCCAGGCGCAGCCATGGGAATCCCTGAGAGGCGGTGACATCCGCAAAGGACTGGCACGCAGTGAACGGCGTACGCAGAAGGCGGAGAAGCGCGCGACACGCAGCCACGATGCCGACGACCTGCATCGCTGGCGCCGCAGAGTGCGTCGTCTGCGCATGCAACTGGAGGCGCTGCCGCAGTTGGCGCCGTCCCGCTCGGTGCCGATCAAGGGACCCGGACAAAGCAAGCACGCGCGTGCCCTGCATGCGCTGAGCGATCAGCTGGGCTGGCAGCAGGACCTGCGCATGGTCCGCAATCTGGTGCGGGTGATGCCCGGCGTGCCGGAGCGTCGTGCGCTGATCGAGCAGATCGATGCGGACATGCGGGACCGCCGCTTGATCCAGACGTAGGCGCCAGGGTCGGTCTACGCCATGCCGCCCATCTTCGGCGGCTTGTACTCACAGCGTGGGTACCCCGAGCACGACTGGAACGCGCCATAGGGCCCGGTGCGCGGCACGATCACACCCACGCTGCAGGCCGGGCAGGCCTGCTCGTGAATCATATCGCCGGCCATCGAGGTCACGCGTACCGCGCCGTCGTTGACCAGTTCGGTCAGGAACGACGAGCGGCGCCCCTGCACCGTGAACATCGCCACCGAGCGGCGCGCACGCGTCAACGCGACGTAGAACAGGCGGCGTTCCTCGCCGAGTGGATATGCATCGCTCTCGGGCATCGCCAAGGTCAGCACCGGGTCGTCGGCACGCGTGTTGGGGAAGCGCCGATCCAGCAGGCCGGGCAGGATGACGTAATCCGCCTCGGTACCCTTGGAGCGGTGCGCGGTGAGGAAGCTGACCTCCATGTGCTGCCCATGGCGTGCGCGCCACGTGGCCGGCAGCAACGCACGGTCGGCGTTGTAGCGACCAAGCACGAACACCGTGACCTTGCCATCGCGGCCTGGCGGGACCTGGCCGGTCAGCAACTGCTGGTGCAACTGCGCCAGATACTGTTCGACCGCTCCGACCAGTTGGTCGCGCGAAGCCACCTGGAAGGCCTGCAGGACCGCCCCGTACGCGGGCGTGACCGAGTGGACCTGCTTGGGAATCTGCGCCGGATTGCGTGACACGAAGGCGCTGGAGACATCGCACAGTGCCTGCGGGCAGCGGAACGTCTGCTCGAGCTTGAGCACCTGGCCCTGGCCGAACCACGCCACGAACCCGGTCATTACCGCCACGTCCGCGCCGGCGAACCGGTTGATCGACTGCCAGTCATCGCCGACCGCGAACAGATGCTTGCCCGGCGCCTGTACCAGGGCACGGCACAGCCGTGCACGGGCGCGCGAGGCATCCTGGAATTCGTCGGCCATCACCAGATCGAACGGGGCAACGTAGCGCCCCTGTTCCAGGTGTTCGGCGGCCTGGTTGAGCATGTCCTCGAAATCGATGCCGCCCTCGGCGACCAGCGCATCGTCCCAGCCGTCCAGGATCGGGATGATCAGTTCGAGGAAGAGGCGGTAACGGTGCTTGAAGTGATCGTCGGGCAGCCGGCGCAGCCGCTCGACCATGTCCTCCACGTGCAGGCCGTTGCTCTTGGCGTGGCTGATGAACGTCCGGACCAGGCCGATCAGCTCGGTGTCCGGCATCGGCGTTGCGCCGCCATCAGGCAGTTCGCGGTCGGGATTCGGATCGAGTTCGATGCCCCGCTGCGACAAGGCCTCGCCCAGCCGCACGAACAGGTCGCCGGTCCGCAACTGGTGCGAAGTGGTCTGGATCCGCTCGATGCCATGGCCGGCGACCGGGGTGCCAGCGCGATGCGCCGGCGCCCGCTCATGCCCCTCCAGGGGGAGGTGATCGTGATACAGCGCGATGCCCGGATAGTGGAAATCCGGGCGGTACTGGCGGTACGCATCGGTCGCGGCATCGAATGTGTTGCGTCGTGCATAGGTGTACGCCACCCCGTTGTAGAACAGCCAGTCGGCGATCACGCAGTGCTCGATGCTGCACACGCGCTCGCCCTGCAAGGTACGCACGTACCCTTGGCCGTCCTTGTCCCACTCTTCGGCCTCCAGCGGCCCGCCGATGACGGGCAGATCACGGCCGAACACCAGCCGGAACAGGTCCCATTGCGTGCGGAAATGGAGGGAGCGGTCTTTCAGCGCGTCGATGATCTCGGCCAGCCGATGGAACCCCTGGGTGGCATCGACGGCCCAGTCGGGTACCTGCGGCATACGCCCGGTGGCCTGGGCGATGATGTGCCGGCCCAGCGCATGGAACGTGCGTGCTTCCACCCTCACCTGGCCCAGGCCGAGACGCTGGAAGGCGCGGTCGGCACGCGCCTGCAGTTCCGTGGCGGCGTCCTTGTTGAAGGCGAGCATGACGATGCGCTCGGGCGCGACCAGGCCGCGCTCGACGGCGTAGGCGGCCTTGGCGACCATCGTCGAGGTCTTGCCCGAACCCGCTGCGGCCACCACCTGGACGCGGTTGTCGAAGCAGATCACCGCACGGGCCTGCTCATCGGTGAGCGGACGGCTTTCGACACGGTCCAGCAGGGGCCGGCAGGCGACCAGCTCGCGCGCCTCATGTGCGTCATTGCGGCGCGCCCACAGGGCCGGCCAGTCGGCCAGCCAGAGCATCAGGGCTTCTTCGATGGCCGAGGGATCGCCGCCCAGCCCGCTGCGCAGGTCGGCGTCATCAAAGACCGCCCACAGTGCATCCTCATCGAGCGGCAGCGCGGGGCGCGCCTGCAGCAGGGCCTGCTGCTGGTCATGCGTGAGCCACAGCGACTCATCATCGGCCAGATCGGTCGCGGCCTGCACCTGCGCAAGCCAGCGCTGGATCGCGGCGTGGGCCTGCTGGAACAGGGTGACCTGGTCGCGTTGACGCTGCGCGCCACGGCGTTGGCCCAGCGCCTCGGCCAGCAGACGGGCGGCGGCAGGGGACAGGCCCCCCAGCACCAAGGGGGCCTGTCCATCGCGATGCAGGGTGAGTCGTGCCCACGGCAGGCGCGGGTGCACCTGCAGCGCGGTGAGGGGCGCGTGGAACGGATGACCGTCGAGGGTCAGCATCAGCTGGTCGTCTTCCAGGCGCAGGCGCCAGTGCGGCGATCGCGTGAGGCGTTGACCCCAGTCGCTCGGGGCCCATTCGTACGTCATCGGTAAGCGCTGTTTGATCGGACACCCATGATAAGGAAATGAAAAAATCCCCGCCGGGGCGGGGATGTCGAGTCGGCCTGCGATGGACGCGTGCGCTTACTGCTGCAGCACCGGCTCGCTGCGGGAACGGCGGTCCACCAGCATCGCCACGCCCCACAACAGCAGGCCGCCCAGCGCGGTGGCCGCGCCAACGTAGCCGGTCACGGCCGGGCTGAAGCCGGCGCCGATGGCCATGCCGCCGAACCACGGGCCCAGCGCGTTGGCGGTATTGAACGCGGCATGGTTGGAGGCCGCCGCCAGGGTCTGCGCTTCCCCGGCCACATCCATCAGGCGGGTCTGCAGTACCGCGGCCAGGGCGCCCATGGTGCCCACCGCGATGATCATCGGGAACACGCTCCACACCGACTGCGCGGCCAAGGGGAACGCCAGCAGCACGATGATCGACCAGACCAGCACCACCGCCGCCGCGCGGAACTGGAAGCGGTCCACCAGCCAGCCGCCCGCCACGTTGCCGATGATCGCGCCGATGCCGAAGATGCCTACCGCCAGCGGCATCCACGATTCGGCCAGGCCGGTGACCTGCACCAGGGTCGGGGCGAGGTAGGTGAAGACGCAGAACATGCCGGCAAAGCCCACCGAGCCGATCGCCAGCGCCAGCCACACCTGGGTGCGGTTGAACGCGCGCAGTTCGCGCATCGGCGAGGTGCGCACTTCATCCGGATCGGGCAGCAGGAAGCGCGCGATCATGGCCACTGTGGCAATCGCCAACACGCTGACGACGGCGAATGCAGTGCGCCAGCTGAGCTGCTGGCCGAGCCATGTGGTCAGCGGATTACCGACCAGAATGGCGACGGACAGGCCGAGCAAGACCTTAGATACCGCCGCGCCGCGCTGGGCCGGGGGACTGATCGCGGCGGCCACCAGCATCGCCACGCCGAAGTACGCGCCATGCGGCAGACCAGCGACGAACCGGGCCAGCAGCATCGTGCCGTAGTTGGGGGCCAGTGCACTGGCCAGATTGCCGATGGCGTAAAAGCCCATCAGCGCCAGCAGCAGGTTGCGGCGTGCGAACCCTGCACCGGCGAAGGCCAGCACCGGGGCGCCGACCACCACGCCGACGGCGTAGGCGCTGATCAGGTGACCGACCTGGGTCTCACTGATGGACAGCCCGCGGCTGATCTCCAGCATCAGCCCCATGCTGGCGAACTCACTGGTGCCGATGGCAAAGCCGCCCAGCGACAAGGCCAGCAGGATCAGGGTGCGCTCGCGCGGCGAGAGCCGGGCGGCCAGGGGGACGGAAGAAGAGCTCATTCAGGGGGCGTCGAACGGGGGAGCGCGGCATTGTACTGCTGCAGCGCAACATTAATCAGGGCATCCGGTAGAACGCTGGATCCGGGCAACACCCCCGCACCTGCGGAAAGGGCAGCCGAGTAAGCCCGCAACGCCTGCCCTGATGGGCTATTGCCGAGTCTTCACGGATAACGCTCGGGCCTGAACGGCAGACCTTCCGGCATCTCCAACGGGGGGCTGACACCATGCGCGCGGCTGAGAATCTCATTGGTCCGCTTCTGTTCGGCCAGGATCTCCCGCAGCAGCCCCTTGATGCCGAAGATGGCGAAGGGAACGAAGATCCACAACAGCCCGAACAGCGCCCAGCCGAGGCCAATCAACAGCGAGAAACCATCCAACATGTGCATTCCTTTGTACGTGGCAGAGATGTCCGTGCGCGCATGATAGCTGCTGCACCTTTTGGGCGGCAGCGGCGCAGGCGCAGGCTTCGGTCAAGCCCAGTCTCGCTCATTCGTGCGACAATTTGCCTTCAAAGCCACCACCTGTCGATGGCTGCGCCATGTGGCCATAGGGGTTGTGATGTCTATCAGTACGGGCTTTCCAGCGCTCATCGGCTTTGATCTGCCCGGTCTGCAGGATGGGCCTGGCGCGTCACGCGTGATCGTCACCGCGCTTCTGGATGACACGCCCCCCAATGACTGGATGCGCATCCTGCACCGCCTGGCGTGGCCATCGCTGCGCCTGGATCACGGCGTCGAGCAGATCCGGCTGGTCGGGCAGGGCATCCATTTCGTCGGCGCCATCAAGGACCCGCGCGCGTTGTCCGCGTCGGTGCGTGGTCTCTTCAACGAGGTCAACGCGAAGGCGCTGGAGCGCCGCTTGGCCGCGATGGAGAACCCGCTCGACGAAGACGGTCCCGGCGTGGCTCCCCTGGCCGATCCTGCGATCTCGGCGGATCCGCGTCTGGACGATGTCGCGGCGCTGCTGGCGATGCCTGCCGTGCCGGGCATGCTGGAACTGGCCAGCGCGATGACCGGCATGCGTTTCGTCGCCGTGGCACGTGTCACGGCGGATCGATGGACTGCCTGTGCGGTGCATGACCATCTGGATTTTGGTCTGCGACCCGGCGACGACCTGGTGCTGGAAACCACCATCTGCGATGAAATCCGCGAGCATCGCCATCTGGTGCAGTTCGAGCAGGCCAGCACCCACCCGGTGTTTTCCAGCCACCCCACGCCGGCGCTGTATGGGTTCGAGAGTTACATCTCGGTGCCGATGTTCCGCCGCGATGGCGGCTTCCACGGCACCTTGTGCGCGCTCGATCCAAACCCCTCCAGGCTCGATGCCGCCACGGTGAAGGCATTCGAGATCCTGGCCGGCGTCATCGGCGCGCAGCTGGAGGTACCGGAGGCGTCCGCCGAGGCGGGCCAGAAAGTGCCCAGCATGAGCGAGGCACTGTCAGTGCTGTCCTGTCAGGTCGACGCGCTGGATGCGGCGATGCTGCCGGAGCAGTTCCGCACGGTGACCGCGCGGTTGCGTGAGCTGGTGGACGCGCGACGGGCGGTCTTGGGCTGATCGCACCGCTGGGCCAGCGATGCGCAGGTCCTTCTGCCCTCAGCCGTCCACTTCGATCCGCGCAAAACGCGCACGCCACTGCCCGTCCACCTCCACCTGCGCGACGAACATCTCGAACGGGCGCACCCACAGCCCGATCTCCGCATCCAGTGGCCGGTACAACACCATCGGCATCAGGGTTTCGCTGTGGCGCACGACGCCGATCACCTCGTAGTTGCCGCCCTTGAAGTGGCGGTAGTGGCCGAGGGGCAGGGGGGGCAGCGGAGCGAGATCGGACATGGTCGGGCAGTGAGGCAGGCGGGCCGACCATTATCGTCTGAGGTGCCGAGGACGTCGCGCGGGGTCAGCCCGCGTCCGGCAGCGGACCGGCCCGGCACGCGCTGACCAGATGCAGCACCGCGTCGGGATGCATGGGGCGCGCGAGGTGATAGCCCTGTGCTTCGTCGCAGCCCCACAGCCGCAGCAGCGAGAGTTCGGCGTCGTTCTCCACGCCCTCGGCCACTGTGCGATACCCAAGCTGGCGGGCCAGCTTGATGATCGCTTCCACCTTCAGTCGCGCGGTGCGCGAGCGTGCCAGGCCGGTGACCAGGGTCTGGTCGATCTTGATGTGGCTGATCGGCACCTCGCTGAGGTAACCGAAGTTGCTGTACCCACTGCCGAAATCATCAATCGCGATGCGTACGCCAGCGGCGGCCATCTCCCGCAGCTGGGGGAGGGCCGCAGGATGGTGGTTCAGCCATTGGCCTTCAGTGATCTCGATTTCGATCAGGCCCGGTGCCAACCCATGCGCGTGCAGCCGTTCGGACAGCACGTTCCACACCCGTTGGTCGTCGAAGTCGCGCGGTGAGAGATTGAGCGACAGGCTGAAGCCGGGCACGCGCTTCTGCCACTGCGCCGCCTGGGCAAGCGCATGGTCGATCACCCAGCGGCTGATGGCGGGCATCAGCGCGGTGCGCTCGAGCACTGGAATGAACTCCCCGGGGCTGACCGGACCAAGCAGCGGATGGGTCCAGCGCAGCAGGGCCTCGGCCGATACCGGCAGTCCGGTGATCAGATCAAAGCGTGGCTGGTAGACCAGGCTGAACTGGTGCTGGGCCAGGCCGCGCCCGGCGTCGGAGGCCAACCGATAGCGGCGACGCAACGCATCGTCGCGCTCCTGCGAATACCAGCACAGGCAGTTGTCCGTCTGGATGGCGTGGTGCATGGCGACCAGGCATTTGCGCACCAGATCGCCGGTCTGCCCGGGGACCGGGAGAAAATCGCAGACGCCGGCATGGAACTGCGGCGACATCGGGATACTGCCGGCCATCAGTGGCCGACGCATGCGGATGCGGAGCCGATCGAGCAGCGCTTCGGTCTGTTCATGCGAGTGGTCGGCCAGCAGGAACGCAAAGCGGGTCACCCCGATGTGGTAGACCTGCGCCAGGTCACGCAGCACATCCTGCACGCGCAGGGCAGCCTGGCGCAGCAGGGTCTCCACCGGCTTCATGCCCAGCGCCTGGCCGGCATCATTGGCGCTCTGGAGATCGAACACATCCAGCACCACGCCAGTGAACGCACGCGCATCGGCATGGCGGGACAGGGCGTTGAGGTCGGCCTGGAACTGGTGCCGGTTGGGCAATCCGCTGATCTGCTCGCGGCGGCCCAGTGACATTTTCAGTTCCATCTGCGCGACCACCACGCGCGACAAGGTCAGCAGTTGCAGCTGTTCTTCGGCAGAGAGCTGCCGCGGTGCGCGATCCATGATGCACAGGGTGCCGAGCGCGACGCCGGCCTTGGTGACCAGTGGCGCACCGGCATAGAAGCGCAGCTGCTCTGGCCCGGTCACCAGGGGATTATCGGCGAAGCGCGGGTCCTGGCGCAGATCGGGGACCTGCATGACGGTGTTGGATCCCAGCGCCCGCGCGCAGATCGAGGCATGCCGATCGGTGCGGCGTATTGCCAAGCCCACGCGGGAGATGATGTGCTGGTGATCGGCATCGAGGATGGACACCCATGCGATCGGGACGCCGAAGCTGAAGGCGGTCAACTCGGCGATGGGATCGAGCGCGGTACCCAACGCTGGATCCATCACGTTGAGCGCCTCGATCAACGCGATCCGATCTACATCATTGCTTCTGTCCAGCATCTACCGCGCCCTGTCACGACTACACCGCTACTATCCGGGGTGTCATGCCGAACCGGTGTGAAGCAGGTACAGCGGGGATGAAGCGTTCACGCTGGCGGCGTTGCGCCCGCTCAGGGCGAGACGGGAGACTGCAGCAGGGTGACCAGCTGGCGCAGGCGATACGGCTTGGGCAGGAATTCGACATGCTCCGGCAGCGGCGGCAGCTGCGAGCGCGCATAACCGGAGGCCAGGATGATGCGCGCATTGGGCAGCACATCGGCCACATGCTCGCTCAGTTCCACGCCACTCATGCCATTGGGCATGCTGATATCGCTGAACACCACGTCGAACCCACCCGGATCCTGCATCAGCCGCAGCGCGGCCGGGCCGTCGTCGGCGGTGTGGATTTCGATACCGAAGTCCTGCAGCGCCTGGCCGATCAGTTCACGCAGGTCCTGCTGGTCTTCGACCATCAATACGCGTAGGGGCTCAGACATGCTCGACTTCCTCAATGACAGGTAACAACAGGCGGACGGTGGTCCCGCGTCCGGGGGCGGTTTGTACGTCGACGAAGCCGTCGCACTGGGAAACGAAGCCGAACACCTGGCTCAGCCCCAGTCCGCTGCCTTTGCCGATTTCCTTGGTGGTGAAGAACGGCTCGCTGGCGCGCTCGGCGATGTCCGGGGGCATCCCGTTGCCCTCATCGGTCACCGCGATGGCGACATAGTGGCGGCGCATGGGCTGGGACAGATCCGGTGCCAGTCGCTGTTCGACCTCGGCCGTGATCGTGACCGTGCCGCCCTGGGGCATCGCTTCGCCACTATTGAGCACCAGATTCAACACGGCGCTGTGCAACTGTACGCCATCGGTGATGATCGGGGGCAGATCCGAGGTCAGATTCAGCTTTACCTCGATGCTCGCCGGGCAGGCGCGACGCAGCACCGGCAAGGCATCGAGCAGGAATTCCTGTACCACCACCGGCTCGCGCACCAGGGTCTGATCGGAGGAAAAGGCCAGCAGCTGGCGGGTCAGCAGCGAGCCACGGTCTGCGGCCGCCTGGGCCAGATCCACCAGTTCCTTGCTACGCCCGTCGGCACCGGGGCGCAGCGCGATCAGATCCAGTGCGTTGCCGATCGTGGTCAGCAGATTGTTGAATTCGTGGGCCAGGCCACGGGTCAGTCGACCGACATTGTCCAGTTGCCGCTGCTGCACGTGCGCGCGTTGCGCGTCCTGCAGCAGGCGCTGGGCCTGGTAGCGTTCGGTGACGTCCTGGGTGACTTTGACGAAGCCGAGCAGGCAGCCGTCCTCGCGGACCGGCTCGATCACCTCACCGGCGCGGAACCGCTCGCCGTTGCAGCGCACCCGCCAGCCTTCGCCGATGAAGCGGCCGTGGTCACGGGCATAGTCCAGGGCTTGCTGCGGCACGCCGAGCTGCTGGTCTTCGGGGGTATAGAACAGGCCGATATGCTGGCCGATCACCGCCTCGGCGGTGTAGCCCTTGACCCGCTCGCAGCCGCGGTTCCAGTTGCAGATGCGGCCCTGCGTATCGAGCAGATAGATCGCGTGGTCGCTCACGTTGTCGATCAACAGCTTCAGCTGCCGGCTTTCGTCGGCAAGCGGTGCAACGCTGGATACGGCCTGGACCACGACGGCTATCGACTCCCCCGATAAGGGTCCGAACCGTAGGGGGCGGGATGTGAAGAACGTGTCAAGAACGTGTGCCAAACACGCTGACTTCTGGCGCTTAACAGCCGTTTACCGCTTCGGGTACCATCAGCCCCCTTTTAAGCTGGAACACGGCATGAATTCTGCGCCCACCTCCCGTGACCGTTGGATCTGGCTTGCGTCGGCCGCCTTGATGGCCGCCACGCTGGGCACGGAGATGGTGGTGCCGCTGGGCTATGCGGTCTGGCTCACGTACTTCATGGCGGTGGGTATCACGCTGTTCCAGCGCCGGATGGAAGTGCCTCTGCTGGTGGCGATCGGGTCCTGCATCCTGCTTGCGGTGGGGTACAACGTGGCGCCGTCCAGCAGCAACTCGGCGTTCTCCTTCGTCAACCGCAGCATCGGCGGCGTTGCTTTCCTGATGATGGCGCTGACCGTGATGAAGGCCATCGGTGCGCGCCGGGAAGCGGCCGATGCGCTGTGGCTGCAGGCCGGCGAAAACGTGGTGGGCACCAGTCTGCAGGGCGATCCCACCCCGCGTGAACTGGCCGACGCGGCCATGCGCGCGCTGTGCGCGCAGCTCAATGCCGATGTCGGCGCCATGTATCGCCTGCAGGGCGAGCGGCTGGTGCTGGTCGGTGGCGCCGCGCTGCCTTCGCAGCTGCCGGAGACCCTGCCGGCGCATGCCGGCCAATGGGGCGAGATCATCCGCGAGGGCCGCGCGCGTCGGCTGGAGGACAGTGACAGCCCGCTGGATATCGATACCCCGCTGGGCCGCACCACGGTGCACCAGCGCCTGCTGGGCCCGATCACGGCCGACGGCGTGGTGATCGGCGTGATTGAACTGGGCCGTGCCGGCGTCTCGCCTGCGCGTGGCCTGGAGATGGCCCTGCTGCTGCAGTGCGCCGAGCCGATCGGCATCGCGCTGCGCGCGGCGCTGCTCAATGCGCAGCTGGTGGAACTGCTGGAGGAAACCCAGCGCCAGAGCGAAGAGCTGCAGACCCAGCAGGAAGAGCTGCGCGTGGCCAACGAAGAGTTGGAGGAGCAGAGCCGCAGCCTGCTGCATTCACAGGCCAACCTGGAGCAGCAGCAGGCCGAGCTGGAACAGACCAACGTGCAGCTCGAAGAGCGCACCCACGAGCTGGAGTCGCGTCAGCAGGCCCTGTTGCTGGCCCAGGCACAACTGGTGCAGAACAGCGCCGAACTGGAGGCCAGCTCGCGCTACAAGTCCGAGTTCCTGGCCAACATGTCCCATGAGCTGCGCACGCCGCTCAACAGCTCGCTGATCCTGGCCAAGCTGCTGGCCGACAACAAAGAAAGCACGCTGACCGCCGAGCAGGTCAAATACGCCCAGGCGATCCATTCCTCCAACAACGACCTGCTGGCGCTGATCAACGACATTCTGGACCTGTCGCGGATCGAGGCCGGCCATGTCGAGCTGGTCGAAGAAAACCTCGCGGTGTCCAGCGTCCTGCAGCGCCTGAAGGAAACCTTCGAGCCGATGGCCGTGCAGAAGGGCTTGAGCTTGGAGATCAGCGCCACGCCGGACGCGCCGACCCAACTGCTGGCCGACAGCCAGCGCCTGCAGCAGATCCTCAAGAACCTGCTGGCCAATGCAGTCAAGTTCACCGAACACGGCAGCGTGTCGTTGACGGTGCGCAGGGCCGGGGCAGGGCGGATCCAGTTCGCGGTGTCCGATACCGGCATCGGCATTCCGGAAGAACAGACCGCGGTGATCTTCGAGGCCTTCCGCCAGGCCGATGGCAGCACCCGCCGCCGTTACGGGGGTACCGGGCTGGGGCTGTCGATCTCGCGCGATCTGGCGGCCCGCATGGGGGGCAGCATCACCGTCTCCAGCGAGCCGGGCCGGGGCAGCTGCTTCACGCTTGAACTGCCGCTGCTGGCCGGTGGCGGTACCGGCACCGCGCACAACGTCGTGCACGACGTACGCCCCGCCACCATGGCAGCACCGGCCGTGCCTGCCGCTGCTCCGCTGGGCCGTGCCCACGCCGACGCCACCCCTGCACCCGCGCCTGCGGCCAAGGTGATGGATGACCGGGGCCGCCGCAGCCGCGCGGGCCGGATGATCCTGGTGGTAGAGGACGATGCGACCTTCGCTGGCGCGCTGGTGTCGATGGCGCACGAGCTGGATTTCGACTGCGTGGTCGCCGGTACTGCCGAAGAGGCATTGGGCCTGGCTACCGAGCTGCGCCCGAACGGCATCCTGCTCGATATCGGTCTGCCGGATGTCTCCGGGCTCAGCGTGCTGGAGCGCCTCAAGCGCGACCCGGCGACGCGCCATATCCCGGTGCATGTGGTCTCGGGCCTGGAGCGGTCGCAGGTGGCGATGGAGCTGGGCGCGATCGGCTACGTGATCAAGCCGGCCACGCGCGAGCGCCTGGTCGGGGCGATCCAGCAGCTGGAAGCCACCAGCCAGCGCGATGTGCGCCGCCTGCTGATCGTCGAGGACGACAGCGAGCTGCGCTCCAACCTGCAGCTGCTGCTCGGCCGCGACCAGCTCGAAATCACGGCGGTGGGCACCATCACCGAAGCGATGGCCGAGCTGGCCGGCTCCACCTTCGATTGCATGGTGACCGACCTGGCGCTGCCGGACGGCACCGGTTACGACCTGCTCGAGCGCATGGCCGGCAATGATGCGGTCGCTTTCCCGCCGGTGATCGTCTACACCGGCCGCGCGCTGACCCGTGATGAAGAACAGCGCCTGCGCCGCTATTCCAAGAGCATCATCATCAAGGGCGCCCGCTCGCCCGAGCGCCTGCTCGACGAAGTGACCCTGTTCCTGCACAGCGTAGAGGCCTCGCTGCCGACCGACCAGCAGCGCCTGCTGCGCGAAGCACGCCGGCGCGATGCGGTGCTTGATGGTCGCATCGTGCTGCTGGCCGAGGACGATGTGCGCAACATCTTCGCGCTGTCCAGCGTGCTCGAGCCGCTGGGCGTCACCCTGGAAATCGCGCGCAATGGTCGCGAGGCGCTGGACAAGCTGCGCCCGGAGATCGACCTGGTGCTGATGGACATCATGATGCCGGAGATGGACGGGCTGACCGCCATGCGCGAAATCCGGGCGGACAACCGCTGGCGCGACCTGCCGATCATCGCGCTGACCGCCAAGGCGATGCCCGATGACCGCGAGCACTGCCTGCAGGCCGGTGCCAACGACTACATCGCCAAGCCGATCGACGTGGACAAGCTGGTCTCGCTGTGCCGCGTGTGGTGCTCGCGCCGATGAATGAAACGGAGTTGTTCGACCTGGAGCTGAAGCTGCTGCTGGAGGCGGTTTACCAGCGCTACCACTACGACTTCCGTGACTATGCGCTGGCGTCGCTGCGGCGGCGCATGCGCCATGCCATGTCGCGGTTCGAGTGCCCGACCATGGGCGCACTGCAGCACCGCCTGCTGCATGAGCCGGAGACGTTCGCCCAGGCGATGCAGTACTTCACCGTGCAGGTCTCGGAGATGTTCCGGGATCCGCCGTACTTCCGGGTCCTGCGCGAGCACGCCGTTCCGGTGCTGCGCACCTATCCCTCGATCAAGCTGTGGGTGGCCGGCTGCAGCACGGGCGAAGAAGTGTGGTCGCTGGCGATCCTGCTGCATGAAGAGGGTCTGCTGGACCGGGCCATCATCTATGCCACCGACATCAATCCCGAAGCGCTGCAGGCCGCCGAGTCCGGTGCCTTCGCGCTGGACCGGCTGGCGCAGTTCAGCCGCAATTACCTGGCGGCCGGCGGCACCGGCTCGTTGTCGGACTACTACAGCAGTGGCTATGGCAGCGTGGTGTTCGACCGCCGGCTGAAGCGCAACATCGTCTTCGCCGACCACAGCCTGGCCACCGACACCGTGTTCTCCGAAGTGCACCTGGTTTCCTGCCGCAACGTGCTGATCTATTTCCAGCGCCCGCTGCAGGACCGTGCCATCGGCCTGTTCCATGAGGCGTTGGTGCACCGCGGCTTTCTCGGCCTGGGCAGCAAGGAGTCGCTGCAGTTCGGCGAGCACGCGGCCGCCTTCGAGGCCTGCGCGCGCGACCAGCGCCTGTACCGGAAGCTGGCCTGATGCTCGGAGCGTCGCAGCGCAGCCGGTTCGATCTGGTGGTCATCGGTGCGTCCGCCGGCGGCGTCAGTGCGCTGCAGTCGCTGCTGTCCGCGTTCCCGGCGACGCTGGATCTGCCCGTGCTGGTGGTGCTGCATCTGCCGCGCGACCGGCCCAGCCGCATCGCCGACCTGCTCGACGCCGGCTGTCCGCTGCCCGTGCGCGAGGCCGAGGACAAGCAGCCACTGCAACGCGGGACGGTGACGTTCGCGCCACCGGACTACCATCTGCTGGTGGAGGACCGCGCTACGCTGGCGCTGTCCATCGATCCGCCCGTGCTGTTCTCGCGCCCGGCGATCGACCCCCTGTTCGAGAGCGCTGCCGACGTGTTTGGTGACGGCGTGCTGGCCATCCTGCTCACCGGTGCCAGCAGCGACGGCAGTGACGGGGTCGCCGCGGTCCGCCAGGCGGGCGGCGAAGCCTGGATCCAATGCCCTGAGGAGGCCTATTCCTCGATGATGCCCGCATCGGCCCTGGCACACGCCGGCGCCGACGCGGTGCTCCCGCTCACCTCCATCTGCACGCGTATGAAAGGTCTTACCCGATGAACCTGATCGAGCCCGCCGGGTCGACTGCCACCACCGATTGCGTGAAGCTGCTGATTGTCGATGACATTCCGCAGAACCTGGTCGCGATGGAAGCGCTGCTGCGCCGCCCGGGCCTGGAGATCCTGTGTGCCCCCTCCGGCGCTGAGGCACTGGAACTGCTGTTGGAGCATGAGGTCGCGCTGGCGCTGCTGGATGTGCACATGCCGGAGATCGACGGCTTTTCGCTCGCCGAGCTGATGCGCGGCTCGCAGCGCAGCCGCGACGTGCCGATCATCTTCCTGACCGCCTCACCGAACGACCCGGTGCGGGCCTTCAAGGGCTACGAAACCGGGGCGGTGGATTTCCTGCACAAGCCGATCGAGCCGCAGGTGATCATGAGCAAGGTCAACGTCTTCATTGAGCTGTACCAGCAGAAGCAGCTGCTCAAGGCGCGCAACGAGGCGCTGGAGCATGCGCTCAAGCTCAATGAAACGATGATGGCGGTGCTGACCCACGATCTGCGTACGCCGCTGGCCGCGATCCTGCTGTGTGCCGACAAGCTGTCGCTGGACCTGCCCGAGGACAGCCAGGTGCAACGCACCCTCGTGCATCTGGAGAACAGTGCCCAGCGCATGGTGCGGATGGTCGAGCAGCTGCTGGACTTCTCGAAGATCCGCACCGGCGGGCTGCGTCTGTACACCACCGATTGCGACCTCGCCGAGCTTGCCTCGCTGGTGGTCGCCGAGATTGGTCGGGCGCATCCCCAGGCGACCATCGAGCTGCAGGTGCAGGGCGATGCCCATCTGCAGGGGGACCCGGATCGCCTGGCACAGCTGCTGTCCAATCTCGTGAGCAATGCCGTGCTGCACGGCGGCGATGCGCCCGTGCTGGTACGCCTGGAAGGGGAGCGTACCGGGCCGCTGCGCGTGCAGGTGCGCAACGCGGGCCAGATTCCGGAGGCCTTGCTGCCGCGGCTGTTCGAGCCGTTCAAGGCCAGCTTCCACGACAGCCGCGGGTTGGGGCTGGGGCTGTTCATCGCCAGCGAGTTCGCGCGTGCGCATGGCGGCACGCTGGTGGCGGTCAACGAGGACAGTACCGTGTTGTTCGAGACGGTGTTGCAGCGTCGGCCTCGCTGAGGTTCGGCGTTAGGTAAACTGTTCCGGCGCCGCAGCCCTTCGCCACCGGCCCATTGCTGGAGCCACCATGCCGTCCTCGACCCGTAAAGCCGCCTCGCCCCTGATCGATGCCCAGGTGCATGTCGAGGGTTTCGTGCAGGTGCGTGAAGCGCGCCGGTCCGAGCTGGTCGAGGATTACGTGGAGCTGATCGCGGATCTGATCGCCGATGGCCGCGAAGCCCGCCAGGTGGATATCGCCACCCGGCTCGGCGTAGCGCAGCCCACTGTCGCCAAGGCGCTCAAGCGGCTGGTCAAGGAGGGCTGGGCGATCCAACGGCCGTATCGCGGGGTGTTCCTGACCCCGGCCGGCGAGCAGCTGGCGGTGGAGATGCGTGCCCGGCACCAGACCGTGGAGCAGTTCCTGCTGGCGCTGGGCGTGGACGCCGATTCGGCGCGACGCGACGCGGAAGGGATCGAGCACCACGTCAGCGAGGCCACCCTGGCCGCGTTCGAGGCCTTCGTGCGCAAGGCCAACGGCCATGGTTGAGCGCCTCGCGCCGCCGCCCCCGCTGGGCGTGCCCGTGCACGACCAGGACGAGCATTGGATGCGTCACGCGCTGGGCCTGGCGGAGCGTGCCGAGCGTGAATTCAACGAGATTCCGGTCGGCGCGGTGCTGGTCGGTGCCGATGGCACCGTGCTCGGCGAAGGCTGGAACCTCAACATCGCCGACCATGACCCCAGCGCGCATGCCGAGATCGTAGCGATGCGGCAGGCGGGCAGGGCGATCACCAACCACCGGCTGATCGGCAGCACGCTGTACGTCACCCTGGAGCCCTGTGCGATGTGTGCCATGGCGATCGTGCACGCACGCGTGGCGCGGCTGGTGTATGCGGCCACCGACCCCAAGACCGGTGCCTGCGGCAGCGTGTTCGACCTGATCGGCGACCCCCGGCACAACCATCGTGTGGAGATCCACGGTGGCGTTCTGGCCAAGGATGCCAGCACCCGGCTGACCAACTATTTCCGCGCCAAGCGCGGCAAGCCACCGCTGCTGCTGGAGTAAAGACCCCGCAGCGACAGGGTCGTGACGGGTTGGCGGTATCATGTGGGCCTTATCCATTCCCGGTCGCGGCGCAAGCGGTGGCCCAGCACAAGGCGAACACATGGCGGACAACGGCGCAGAAGGCGAGCGACTGATCTGGATCGATCTGGAAATGACCGGCCTGGACACGGACAACGATTCGATCATCGAGATCGCCACCGTGGTCACCGACGCGCAGTTGAATGTGCTCGCCGAAGGGCCGGAGTTCGCGATCCATCATCCGGTGGAGCGGCTGGAGGCGATGGACGAATGGAACCGCAACCAGCATCGTCGCTCGGGACTGTGGCAGCGCGTGGTCGAGAGCACCATCACGCTCGGGCAGGCGGAAGCGCAGACCATCGCCTTCCTGCAGCAGTGGATCAAAGCAGGCGCCTCGCCGATGTGCGGCAATTCGATCTGCCAGGACCGTCGCTTCCTGCACCGTGAAATGTCGCGTCTGGAAAAGTACTTCCATTACCGCAATCTGGACGTCTCCACGATCAAGGAGCTGGCCAAGCGCTGGGCGCCGGGCGTGGCCGCCGGCGTGGGCAAGACCGCCAGCCACACCGCGCTGAGCGACGTGCACGATTCCATCGAAGAACTGCGCCACTACCGCCAGTTCATGGGCGCGCTGTCGGGCCTGCCGGCCTGACCCGAACGCCGGGCGTCGCCCGGCAACGCGGCCTGTGCGCAGGCGTTCAGCCACCGGCAGGCGAGGCAACGAGCGGTATACATCGGCGGCGCTATCATCGCGGCCATGAACGCCATCACTTCGCCGCAACCGCCGCCGCTGTCGTCCTCGATCCTGCCCACCTCGCAGGACTGGCGCGACCTGCAGCGTGCGGTGGACCTGCTCGAATCGCCCACGCTGACCGCCAAGATGGCCAACCTGATCGGTTCGCCGCTGGAGTTCGCGGTCAAGCGCCTGCCGGATTCGGTGTCCCGCCGCATCCACGGCGCGGTCGAAGCGGCGCTGTTCAAATCCGCCCAGGCCGCGTTGTGGACGATGGACAACACGCCCGGTAAAGCCGCCTCGACACGCTGGCACAAGCTGGCCGCAGCCACCTCCGGTGCGGTCGGCGGCGCGTTCGGCTTCACCACGCTGTTCATCGAGCTGCCGGTGTCCACCACGATCATGATGCGTTCGGTGGCCGACGTGGCCCGCAGCGAGGGCTTCGACCTGCGCGAGATGAGCACCCGGCATGCCTGCCTGGAAGTGTTTGCGCTGGGTGGCAACTCCGGCAAGGACGATGCCAGCGAGACCGGCTACTACATCACGCGTGGCTTCACTGCCGAGGTGATGCGTCACCTGTCCGCCGAGTTGGCCGGCCGCGCGGTCGGCGGCAGCCCGGTGATGATCGGGCTGACCCCGAAGGAAGCCGGCAAATGGCTGGCCAAGCTCGTGGAGAAGGTCGCCGCGCGTTTCGGTGTGGTGGTGACCGAGAAGTTCGCCGCGCAGGCGGTGCCGATCGTCGGGGCGGTGGCCGGCGCGACGCTCAATACCATGTTCACCGACTACTACCAGGACGTGGCGCGCGGTCATTTCATCGTGCGCCGGCTGGAGCGGACTTACGGGTACGAGACCGTGCGGGCGGCCTACTCGATGCTGGCGGCCGAGCGTACCTGATTGCCATGACCGCCGAGGCCTGAAGGCGCTATCGACGTCACACAAAACAACACCCCGCTTGCGCGGGGTGTTGTTTTTCATCTCGTCGCCGAGGGGATCAACCCTTGGCTTTGAGCTTGGCCAGACGCAGCCAGGTATCCACCACGGTGTCCGGATTCAGCGACACCGACTCGATCCCTTCCTGCATCAGCCATTCGGCCAGGTCCGGGTGATCGGACGGGCCCTGGCCGCAGATGCCGACGTACTTGCCCTTGGCGCGCGCCGACTTGATCGCCATCGACAGCAGCTTCTTCACCGCCGGGTTCCGCTCGTCGAACAGGTGCGCGACGATCGACGAATCGCGATCCAGGCCCAGGGTCAGCTGGGTCAGGTCGTTGGAGCCGATCGAGAAGCCGTCGAAGATCTCCAGGAACTCATCGGCGAGCAGTGCGTTGGACGGCACTTCGCACATCATGATGATCTTCAGGCCATTCTCGCCCTGCTTGAGGCCATTCTGTTCGAGCACCTCGACGACCTTGCGGCCTTCTTCCAGGGTGCGCACGAACGGGATCATGACCCACAGGTTGTCCAGGCCCATCTCGTTGCGCACGCGCAGCACGGCCTGGCATTCCAGGGCGAAGGCGGCCGAGAAACTCGGATCGACGTAACGGCTGGCGCCGCGGAAGCCGATCATCGGGTTCTCTTCGTGCGGTTCGTAGTTGCTGCCGCCGATCAGGTTGGCGTACTCGTTGGACTTGAAGTCCGACAGGCGCACGATCACCGGGTTCGGGGCGACCGAGGCGGTCAGCGTGGCGATGCCTTCGGCCAGGCGACCGACGTAGAAGCTGACCGGATCAGCGTAACCGGCGATCTTCTCGTCGATCTTCTTCTTGGTCGCCGCGTCCTGGCGGTCGTACTCCAGCAGCGCGTTCGGGTGGATGCCGATGTGGCTGGCGATGATCATTTCCAGACGGGCCAGGCCGATGCCGGCGTTCGGCAGCTGGCCGAAATCGAAGGCACGTTCCGGGTTGGCCACGTTCATCATGATCTTCAGCGGCGCCGGCGGCATGTTGCCCAGGTCCGTGGTGGTGCGCTCGAACTCGAGGATGCCGTCGTAGATGAAGCCGGTGTCACCCTCGGCGCAGCTCACGGTGACCTGCTGGCCGTCCTGGATCAGCTGGGTGGCGTTGCCCGAGCCGACCACGGCCGGCACGCCCAGCTCACGGGCGATGATCGCCGCGTGGCAGGTACGGCCACCGCGGTTGGTCACGATGGCCGAGGCGCGCTTCATCACCGGCTCCCAATCGGGGTCGGTCATGTCGGCGATCAGCACGTCGCCGGGCTGCACGCGGGCCATGTCGTCCAGGGTGCGCACCACGCGGGCGGTACCGGCACCGATCTTGGCACCGACGGCGCGGCCTTCGGCCAACACCTTGCCGTCCTTCTGGTTCAGTGCGAAACGTTCGATCTGGGTGGCATGGCCACGCGACTTCACGGTCTCCGGACGCGCCTGCACGATGAACAGCTTGCCGCTGACACCGTCCTTGGCCCACTCGATATCCATCGGGCGGCCGTAGTGCTTTTCGATGACCAGCGCCTGCTTGGACAGTTCCTGCACGTCCTCGTCGCTGATCGAGAAGGTGTTGCGCAGCTCGGCCGGGGTGTCTTCGATGCGCACGCGCTCACCGGGGACATCCGAATACACCATGCGGATCGCCTTGCTGCCGAGCGAGCGGCGCAGGATCGCCGGCTTGCCGGCGCTCAGGGTGGGCTTGTAGACGTAGAACTCGTCCGGGTTGACCGCACCCTGCACGACCATTTCGCCCAGGCCGAACGAGGAGGTGACGAATACCACGTCGCGGAAGCCGGACTCGGTGTCCAGGGTGAACAGCACGCCGGAGGAGCCCACGCCCGAGCGCACCATCAGCTGCACGCCGGCGGACAGGAACACGTCCTCGTGCTTGAAGCCGTGGTGGACGCGGTAGGCGATCGCGCGGTCGTTGTAGAGCGAGGCGAACACTTCCTTGACCTTGAGCACGACATCGTCGGCGCCGGTCACGTTGAGGAAGGTCTCCTGCTGGCCGGCGAAGGAGGCATCGGGCAGATCCTCGGCAGTCGCCGAGGAGCGCACCGCGACTGCCACGTCGCCGCCGCCGTTTTCGCTGCACAGTTTGGCGTAGGCGGTGCGGATGTCCTGGTCCAGCGCCGGATGCAGCGGGGCATCGATCACCCAGCCGCGGATTTCCTTGCCGGCCACGGTCAGGGCACCGACATCTTCCACGTCCAGCGTGGCCAGCTTGTCGAAGATGCGCTTGGACAGGTCGTTGTGGGCGATGAAGTCCTTGAAGGCTTCAGAGGTGGTTGCGTAACCGCCGGGGACAGACACCCCCAGACCGGCAAGATTGCCGATCATTTCGCCCAGCGACGAATTCTTGCCGCCTACGCGGGCCAGATCGGCCAGGCGCAGTTCGTGCAACCACAGGATGTTCTCGTTCAAGCGCGATGCTCCGTTTGGCCATCGCCCGAGGCGGGCTGGATGGCCACGTCCGTAGGAAGAAGCCGATATGATGCCGGGCAGACCGCTGTCGGCACAAGCTTGTATCGACAGCCTTTTTAAGCTTCGGAGGGGGTAAAAGCCGTATGTCGACGATCCGTCCGGTGTTCTACGTGTCCGATGGAACCGGTATCACCGCTGAAACCATTGGGCATAGCCTCCTGACCCAGTTCTCCGGGTTCAGCTTCATCACCGACCGAATGTCGTTCATCGATGATCCGGAAAAAGCGCGGGAAGCCTGTGAAAGGATCCGTGCAGCGGGTGAGCGCTACCAGGTTCGGCCGATCGTGGTCAGTTCCTGCGTGGACAGCGGGCTGAGCATCATCCTGGCCGAAAGCGGCGGGTTGATGCTGGACGTGTTCGCCCCCTTCATCGAGCCGCTGGAGCGCGAACTGGCGGTCAACCGGCATTCCCGGGTGGGCCAGGCCCACGGCATGGTCGACTTCGAGACCTACCACCGCCGCATCAATGCGATGAACTTCGCACTGACCCACGACGACGGCATCGCCATCAACTACGACGATGCCGACGTGATCCTGGTGGCCGTGTCCCGGGCCGGCAAGACCCCGACCTGCATCTACCTGGCCCTGCATTACGGGGTCCGCGCGGCCAATTACCCGCTGACGGATGAGGATCTGGAGCAGGACCGCCTGCCGCCGCGGCTGCGCCCGTACCGCAAAAAGCTGTTTGGGCTGACCATCGACCCGGACCGCCTGCAGCAGATCCGCCAGGAGCGCCGCCCCAATTCGCGCTACGCCAATCTGGAGACCTGCCGCCGCGAGGTCGCCGCGGCCGAGACCATGTTCCGGATGGAGCGGATCCCGACGCTGAGCACCACCCACACCTCGATCGAGGAGATCTCGAGCAAGGTGCTGGGCACGCTGGGGCTGCAGCGCGAGATGTACTGATCCGGCGCGCCCCTTGAACAACAAAGGGGGCTCTTCCTTCGTCCGGGGCCGGGACTACCCTGCGTCCGTGAACCGGTGGCGGGCCGCCCCTTTGGCCGGGCGGCTGCCGCCCCCACGTTGGGAGATCAACGTGTAGGATCGACCCATGGCCCAGGCATCGCCCCGTATCGAACGCATTCCCCGGCTCAGCCGCTTGAGTTGGCTGATGGGCCTGTACGCCGAGAACTACCAGCACCTCGTGCGCCTGTTCGCCCCCGCCGAGCTCGTCCCGGGCAGCTACGTCTCCTCGATCGGCGATGGGCTGGATGTACGTCTGGACGTGATCGAGTGTCACCGTTACACCGTCGAGCTGCGCCTGACCTATGACTTTGCCGACCCGGTCACCGGGCAGCCGGATCCCTCGGCGTATGTGCGCCTGTACCGTGACGCCCGCCAGGCCGAGACTACCCATTGCTACGTGGGCCGCCGCTGGCAGGATGTGGTGGGCATGTACCCGCCGCCGGCCGAGCTGATCAGCCACCGCATGCGGATGAACACCTTTCTCGGCAAATGGCTGGAATACCTGGCCGAGCGCGGCCACGGCGTGGCCACGCTGCGCCGCGATGGCACGGTGACGGCGCCGGCCGACGCGCGCCGCACCAGCCTGGTGCCCTGAGCCGTCCCCGGGCGGATCACGCATAATCGGGGGTCTGTGTTCCCGAGCCTTTGCGAAATGCCTTATACCCCCATCGTGGCCACCCTGGGCTACGTGCTGTCCGCCGACGGCAAGCAAGTGCTGATGATCCACCGCAATGCCCGCCCGGGTGACCTGCACCTGGGCAAGTACAACGGCTTGGGCGGGAAGATGGAGCGCGATGAAGATGCCGCTGCCTGCATGCGCCGCGAGATCCGCGAAGAGGCCGGTATCGAGTGCGGGACCATGCGCCTGCGCGGCACGATCAGCTGGCCGGGCTTCGGCAAGAACGGTGAGGACTGGTTCGGCTTCGTGTTCGTCATCGATGACTTCACCGGCACACCGCTGACCTCCAACCCGGAGGGCACGCTGGAGTGGGTGGACGTGGACAAGATCGACAGCCTGCCGCTGTGGGAGGGCGATCGCAGCTTCCTGCCGCTGGTCTTCGACGACGAACCGCGCGCCTTCCACGGGGTGATGCCCTACCGCGACGGCGCCATGCAGTCGTGGAGTTACACCCGGCTGTAATACCGGTCGGCGGCCGGCACTACCGGCGGGCGAGCAGCAGGTGGAAGTGCTTGGTCACTTCGCGGCCGTCGTTGCTGCGCCCGGTTTCGCGATGCGTGCGCCAGGCCTGCACCGTCAAGCCGGCGCTGCGCAGTGCCGACTCGACGTCGGCCAGTTCATGCAGATGGAACCCGTGCGCGGTGAACGGCAGGGTGCGCATGAAGGCGGCATCGCCGAAGGCCAGGCAGAGCCGGCCACCGGGGCGAAGCACGCGGGTCAGTTCGGCGAACGGGAATTTCAGTTCGTCCCAGAAATACAGGGTGTTCACTGCCAGCGCCGCATCGGTGCAGGCCGAGTCCAGGGGCAGGGCATGCGCATCGCCCAGACGGACGTCGGCGCGATCCTGCAGCGCGTGCGCGGCCAGCAGCGCGTTACCCGCGTCGACCATCGCCGCTGAGACATCGACACCCACGTAGCGGCTGCGCGGCGTGCGCAGCAGGTCCGGTGCGAAGGCGGCATTGCCCGGGCCGATCTCCAGCACCTGTTCGCCAGGGGTGATCGACAGCAGGGCGATGGCGGCGCGGTTGAGGTCACCGTTGCTGCGGTTCATGGCGTCGGCCACGGCAAGCGCATGCTCACCGTGCGGATGGCGCAACTGGGCGGCCAGATCATCGTGGGAAAGCACGCGCAAGACTCCTGTCGGTGGGCGGCAGGACCTGGCGGCGGCGGAGTCCATTGACCAGCTTAGCCGACCCGCGGCCGCTGTGGGGAGGGATGCAGAGCGGGATCGGGACGAGGCAATGAGGATCGGTGATCAACAAATGACCATCGTCGCGTCTATTGAGATCGAGTTGTCCACAGGGGGTGTGGATGACTCGTGGGCAAGTTTGTGGATAAGCCGCGTCGGCCCCCGCCGGTACTCGCTGTCAAGATGGGTGGCCAAAAATTCACCGCAGGTCGTGCTGGCGTGAACGGCGCGGCAAGGCTGGAGTACGGTGGCGTAGGGAACGCTGTCCCGGCGCGGGCCGCTCGCGGTACTCTCTTGCCATTGCCGCCACCTGATCCTTCATGAAACGTCACTTCTCGATGTTGCGCGAGTTCCACCTGGCCGACTGGTTCACCCTGGCCAACGCGTTCTGCGGCACCGGCGCGGTCTTTGCCGCCATGCGCTACCTGCAGGATGGCGAGCGCAGCTATCTGCTGTTCGGCATGGCCCTGATCCCCTTGGCCTTCATCTTCGACGCGCTGGACGGGCGCATCGCCCGCTGGCGCAAGTCCAGCTCCACGCTGGGCCGTGAGCTGGATTCGCTGTCGGACATCATCTCCTTCGGCGTCGCCCCGGCGGCGCTGGCCTATGCCTGCGGCATGCAGGGCGGCTGGGACTGGCTGGTGCTGAGCTACTTCGTCTGCTGTGGCGTCAGCCGCCTGGCGCGCTACAACGTGACCGCCGAAGCGCTGGCCGGCGAGGGCGACAAAGTGCCTTACTTCGAGGGCACCCCGATCCCGACCAGCCTGGCGCTGGTGGTGGTGCTGGCCGTGGCGGCAAGCGTCGGCGCTACCGGCGCGGACCTGTGGCTGGGCCAATGGCAGCTGGGGCCGTGGCAGCTGCACCCACTGGTGCTGCTGTTCGCGCTGTCCGGCTCGCTGATGATCAGCAAGACCCTGCGCATCCCCAAGCCGTGAGGCACGGCAGCGCGGCATTGCTATCATCGTTCCCCGAGACGGGAGGACGGTCATGACCACGGCGGGCAGTGGCAGCGGCGCAGGCGATGTAGAAGCCCTGGCGCGGCAGTATTTCAGTGCGTGGGGCGATGCCCTTCGGCACGCTGCGGCACCGCCCGGCGCTACCGCCGGCCCCGAAGGCCAAGGCAACTGGCAGCAGGCGATCGATTGGTGGGCACAGATGATGCCCAACGCCGCCAGCGGCCCGGCCGATGAAGCGGTGCATCGCTTCCGTGAACAGGCCGGTGGCTGGTACGGCACGATGCAGCAGGTCGCCGCGCAGTTCGCTGGTCGCGATACCACCAGCGCAGAAGTCGCGCAGGCGTGGCGCACGGCGGTGCTGGGGCAGGGCGACGGGCTGCTGCAGTGGATGCTGCAGGGCGCCCGCGGACATACCCAGGCCGAGGGGCCGGATCTGCTGCAGCTGTTGGAAACCCTGCAGCGTCAGTTCGGTCCATGGCTGCAGAGCCCGGCGTTTGGTCCCGGCCGTGAGCACCAGGCCCGCTGGCAGGCGCTGCTGCGGGCCCAGCAGGACTACCAGGCGCACTCGCGCGATTACGTGGATCAGATCAAGCAGGCGCTGGACGATGCGTTCACCCTGTTCGAGCAGCGCCTGGCCGAGCACGAACAGCCGGGCAACCAGCTGACCAGCGCGCGGGCGATGTTCGATCTGTGGATCGATGCGGCCGAGGAGGCCTATGCGAAGGTCGCGCTGTCCGAGCCGTTCCAGGCGGTGTACGCCTCGCTGGGCAACGCCCAGATGCGGTTGCGCGCGGCCGCCCAGCAGGAGATCGAACGGTTGACCGAGAGCTTCGGGCTGCCGACACGCACCGAAATGGATGCAGCACATCGCCGGATCGCCGAGCTTGAGCGGCTGGTGCGACGCATGGCCGCCGGCGCGGGTGCGGCACCTGCCAGTGCGGCCAAGGTGCGCAAGCCCGCAGTGAAACCCGCCGCCGCGAGCAAGCGCACACCCCGCGCGGCCAAGCCGGCCAAGGCAACCAAGCCCACCACCAAGCCCCGGAAGCGCAGCGAATGAAAGGCCCCCTGGGCTTCAACGCCGAAGACCTGCTGCAGGAAACCCTGGCCATGCAGCGCAAGCTGATGGACGGGCTGAAGCTGCTGCCCTCCGTGGACGATGTCGATTACGGCGTGACCACCCGCGAGGAAGTCTGGCGCGACGGCAAGGTCACGCTGTACCGCTTTGTCGGCAGCGAGCCGCCGGTGCATGCCACGCCGCTGCTGATCGTCTATGCGCTGGTGAACCGGCCGTACATGGTCGACCTGCAGACCGACCGCTCGCTGGTGCAGAAACTGCTGGCACTGGGTCACGATGTCTACGTGCTGGACTGGGGCTACCCGGACCGCTCCGAGCGCTACCAGACGCTGGAGGATTACCTGCTGCGCTTCGTCGATGGTGCGGTGGATCACCTGCAGGCGCACAACGGCGGCGAGCCGATCAACATGCTCGGCATCTGCCAGGGTGGCGTGTTCGCGCTGTGCTATGCCGCGCTGCGCCAGGCCAAGCTGGCCAACCTGATCACGATGGTCACCCCGGTCGATTTCCACACACCGGACAACATGCTCTCGCACTGGGCGCGCCAGGTGGACGTGGACCTGCTGGTGGACACGCTGGGCAACATCCCGGCCGACCTGATGAATGCCAGCTACCTGATGCTCAAGCCGTTCCGCCTCAACGTGCAGAAGTACGTGGGTTTGCTGGACATCCTGGACGACAAGGACGCGCTGGAGGATTTCCTGCGCATGGAGAAGTGGATCTTCGACTCGCCCGATCTCGCCGGCGAAGCCTTCCGTGACTTCATCAAGCAGTTCTACCAGGGCAATGGCCTGATGCATGACGGCGTGCGCATCGGCGAGGACACCGTCGACCTCCAGCAGGTCACGTTGCCGGTGTTGAACATCTATGCCGAGCAGGACCATCTGGTCCCGCCGGATGCGTCACGCGCGTTGCGCGGCCGGATCGGCAACATGGATTACACCGAGAGCAGTTTCCGCGGCGGCCATATCGGTATCTATGTCTCCGGGCGGGCCCAGCGCGAAGTGCCCGTGACCATCACCCGTTGGTTGAACGAGCGTTCGCAATGAAGCCTCGTCGCCTTCTCTGGCTGGCTGTGGGTCTGTTGGGCATCGGTACCGCCCACGCCGCACCCAGCGAAACCGCCCGCCGCGAGATCGCCGGCCTGATCGGCGCGCTGGATGGCTCCAGTTGCCGGTTCCAGCGCAATGGCAGCTGGCACGATGCGCCCGAGGCGCGGGCCCATCTGCAGCGCAAGTACGACTACCTGCTCAAGAAAGACAAGGTGGACACGGCCGAGCAGTTCATCGAACGTGCCGCCAGCCAGAGCAGCATGAGCGGCAAGCCCTACCGGATTGCCTGTCCGGGCCAGCCCGAGCAGACCGCAGCGGTGTGGTTCGGCGCGCGGCTCAAGGCCCTGCGCCAACGCACCCCGTAGACACGGTTCGCGCTAGAGTCGGCACCTACCGGCTCGAGACCCCGTGCATGAACACACCGCCGCGCCCGCTGTCCCGTTCGCTCAACGACCGCATGATCGCCGGCGTCATGGGCGGCATCGCGCATCGCTACGGCTGGAACGTCACCCTGGTACGGGTGCTGTTCGTGCTGATCTCGATCGGTTCGGCCGCCTTCCCGGGCATCCTGGTCTACCTGATCCTGTGGCTGTTGATCCCCAACGAGGCCGATTGAGCCTCTCGCCGGGGCTGCTGCGCGCGCTGCAGGGGCTTGGCGCGCTGTGGACCTCACCCAACACCCTGATCGGCCTGGCCGCTGGCACCGCCGGGATGCTGGCCGGTGCGCGCCCGTCGTGGAACGGGCGTGACTGCGCGATCGTGTTCCGCGAATTTCCGTGGGGGCCGGGCGGGGCGATCACGCTGGGCAACGTCATCCTGCACACCGGGCCGGTGCTGGACGTGCCATGCCGCACCTATGCACACCAGGCCGGTCACGCCACCGAGCCGGTGATCGGGTTGCACGACCACGAACGTGCGCACGTCTACCAGTATCTGGTGCTGGGGCCTTTGTACCTGCCGGTGTACCTGCTGTGCGGTGGGGTCAGTGCACGCAATCCGTTCGAGCGGGCGGCCGATGTCTATGCGCTGCAGGGGCGGGGCTGGTGGCCATCGTGGCGTGCTGCGCGGTGACGTTATTTCCGCGTTAATTTCATGTAAGAAAAACGTCGACAACGCGACGTCATCTGCATGCAAAAAAACGTTATTAGCCTGCATGACGAATCAGTCAGGTTTGCCGGGGTAAGCTTGCAGCGCTGTATGAGCAACCGTTTTTCTGGAGGAATACATCACATGGCAATCGTTCTTTATGTCGGTGGTAGCAAGGATGGCGACAAGGGCCTGGTGCCCCATGGTTTCAGCAAGTCCCAGGCCGATACCGAGCTGGGTCCGGAGATCTACACCGAGCGGTTCATGGAACTGCAGGGTGTGGGCAAGGTGCGGGTGATGGCGTTGGAGTCGATGCACGACGAGATCGTCTACCAACGCGCGGCCGTGCATTACCGGTAAGCCAGTCACACCGCAGAGGTGCCCGGTTGTCGCGGGCGCCCGCGCCGGCATCGCAGCCCCACGCAGGATGCCGGCGTGAACGCAGGACCTTCGTGTGGTCATCGCCACGGGGCGACAGGTTCGGCCCGACCTGTCAACGGCTTTCCCCCGCCGCCGCGCATCGCCAGAATGGGTTCTTTCCGCAAAAGCGGCTCCGGCCGGAAGCAATGCCTGACATCAAGCTCGCGCAGCAGATCGCCCAGACCATCGCCGATGAGATCGGTGCCCAGACCGCCCAGGCCCTGGCCGCCATCGCCCTGTTGGACGAAGGCGCCAGCGTTCCGTTCATCGCCCGCTACCGCAAGGAAGTCACCGGCGGGCTGGACGATACCCAGCTGCGCAACCTCGAAACGCGCCTGACCTACCTGCGTGAGCTGGAAGACCGCCGCGCCGCGGTGCTGTCCAGCATCGACGAACAGGGCAAGCTCAGCGACGAGCTGCGCAACGAGATCCTCGGCGCGGACACCAAGTCGCGCCTGGAAGATCTGTACCTGCCGTACAAGCCCAAGCGCCGCACCCGTGCCCAGATCGCGCGCGAAGCCGGCCTGGAGCCGCTCGCCGATGGCCTGCTGGCCGATCCGGGCCTGGACCCGCAGGTGTTTGGCGCGACCTTCGTCGATAGCGACAAGGGCGTGGCCGACGTCAAGGCGGCCCTGGAAGGTGCGCGCGCGATCCTGATGGAGCGTTGGGGCGAAGATGCCGCGCTGGTCGGCGAGCTGCGCACCTGGCTGGGCGAGAACGGCGTGATCCGCGCACGTGTCGCCGAAGGCAAGGAAGAGCAGGGCGCCAAGTACCGCGATTACTTCGAACATGCCGAGTCGCTGGCGAAGATTCCGTCCCACCGCTTGCTGGCCCTGTTCCGCGCGCGCCGCGAGGAAATCCTGTTCCTGGAACTGGACCCGGGCAGCGATGCCGAGGCCGGCAATCTGTATGCCGAAGGCCGTGTCGCGCACAACGCGGGCATCCGTGATGCCGGCCGCCCCGGTGATCGCTGGCTGCTGGACGCCTGCCGCCTGACCTGGCGCGCCAAGCTGCACATGCACCTGCTGCTGGACCTGTTCAACCAGGCGCGCGAAAAGGCCGAGGCCGAAGCCATCTCGGTCTTCGGCGACAACCTCAAGGACCTGCTGCTGTCCGCCCCGGCCGGCCCCAAGGCCGTGCTCGGCCTGGACCCGGGCATCCGCACCGGCTGCAAGATCGCGGTGGTCGATGCCACCGGCAAGCTGGTCGCCACCGACACCATCTACCCGCACGAGCCGCGCCGCCAGTGGGACCAGTCGCTGCACACGATCAAGCAGCTGTGCGTGCAGCACAACGTGGAACTGATCGCGATCGGCAATGGCACCGCCAGCCGCGAGACCGACAAGCTGGCCGGTGACGTGATCAAGGCGCTGGGCGACACCAAGCTGCAGAAGATCGTTGTCAGCGAAGCCGGCGCGTCCGTCTACTCGGCGTCGGAATTCGCGGCCAAGGAGTTCCCGAACCTGGACGTGTCGATCCGTGGTGCGGTGTCGATCGCGCGCCGCCTGCAGGATCCGCTGGCCGAGCTGGTCAAGATCGAGCCCAAGGCGATCGGTGTGGGCCAGTACCAGCACGACGTGGACCAGTACCGGCTGGCGCGTGCGCTGGATGCGCGCGTGGAAGACTGTGTCAACGCGGTCGGCGTGCACGTCAACACCGCCTCGGCGGCGCTGCTCTCGCGCGTGTCGGGGCTGTCGTCCACCGTGGCCGAGAACATCGTGCGGCATCGCGATGACAACGGTCCGTTCAAGCGCCGCAAGGATCTGCTCAAGGTGCCGCGGCTGGGCGAGAAGACCTTCGAGCAGTGCGCCGGCTTCCTGCGCATCGCCGACGGCGACCAGCCGCTGGATGCCTCCTCGGTGCACCCGGAAGCCTACCCCGTGGTGGAGCGCATCGTGGCCGCCACCGCACGCCCGATCAAGGCACTGATTGGCGACGGCAGCTTCCTGCGCGGGCTCAAGGCGGAGCAGTTCACCGACGCCACCTTCGGTGTTCCGACCGTGCGCGACATCCTCAAGGAACTGGAAAAACCCGGCCGCGATCCCCGCCCGGAGTTCAAGGCGGCCCGTTTCGCCGACGGGGTCGAGGAGCTGAAAGACCTCAAGGTCGGCATGATCCTGGAAGGCGTGGTCAGCAACGTGGCCGCGTTCGGTGCCTTCGTGGATATCGGGGTGCACCAGGATGGCCTGATCCACATCTCCGCGCTGTCCGATACCTACGTCAAGGATCCGCGTGACGTGGTCAAGGCCGGTGACATCGTCAAGGTGAAGGTGCTGGAGGTCGACGTGGCGCGCAAGCGCATCGCGCTGACCCGCCGTCTGGATGACACCCCGGCCCCGGCCAAGGCGTCCGGTGAGCGCGATGCGCGCCCGGCCGGTGGCGGCCGCCGTGACGGCGGGGCGGGCAATGGGCCGCGCGGTAGCGGTCGTGGCACCCCGTCCGGCCCGCGGCCGGGCAGTGCGGCGCCGCCGGCCAACAACGCGCTGGCCGATGCCTTCGCGCGGGCCAAGCGCGGCGGTTGAGGCCGGCGCGGGAACGCCCAGAGGCCGCCTTCGGGCGGCCTTTGGCGTTTCAGGCGACCGGTTCGTGCCGGAGGCACTTCTGGTTTGACGCGGGTTTACGCAAACTCTGCGTTGAATGCCGGTATGGTGGATGGGCGGCGGGGAGGCCAGATGACCGACAAACAGGCAGCGCCGGGCGACCGGCCGGGCCACAGTGGTGACGTCGAGGCCGCCCTGCCGGCCATGGCCGAGCACGCCCGTCGCCTGGAGATGATCATCGAGGGCACCGCGGCTGGCACCTGGGACTGGAACATTCCCGACGGCCTGATGCGGGTGAACGAACGCTGGGCGCAGATCGTTGGCTATACGCGGGAGGAGCTGGCGCCGATCACGCCGGAGACCTTCTTCCGGCTGGTCCATCCCGAGGATCTGGCGCAGTCCAATGCGCTGTTGGACGAGCATCTGCAAGGCCGCTCCGCGCATTACGAGAGTCTGTGCCGGATGCGCCACAAGCAGGGGCACTGGATCTGGGTGCAGGATCGCGGGCGCGTCTACGAGCGGGATGGGCAGGGCAGGCCGATCTGGATGGCCGGCGCCCATGCCGATGTCACCGATCTGCAGCAGGCCCGGCAGGACGCGGCGGACATGCGGCAGCGGCTCCAAGCGGTGGTCGATGCGTCCGACGAAGTAGCGGTGATCGCCACCGACATCGACGGCGTGATCAATCTGTTCAACACCGGCGCGCAGAAGCTGCTGGGCTACGCCGCCGAGGAGGTGATCGGCCGGGTCGACCTGGGCCGGTTCCACGATCCGGATGAAATGCGTGCCTATCTGCAGGCCGACGCACCGGCGGACGGGCAAGTACCGAGCATCTTCCAGGCACTCACCGCGCGCGCGACCCAGGGCACCTGGTCACGTCAGTGGACCTTCGTGCGCAAGGACGGTGAGCGCCGCCAGGTGCGCTTGTCGATCAGCCCGCTCGACGGTGCGGGCGGCCGGATCGGTTACGTGGGCATGGCGGTGGATCTGACCCCGCTGCTGGAAGTGCGTGAGCAGGCCCATGTGGCGGCCAAGAAGTTCGCCGGCGCGTTCTCATCGGCGGCGCTGGGCATGGCCCTGGTCTCGCTGGAAGGTCGCTGGCTGGACGTCAACGATGCGCTGTGCGGGATTCTCGGCTACACCCGCGCCGAACTGCTGCAGATCGACTTCCAGACGCTCACCCACGCCGATGATCTGAACACCGATCTGGCCCTGCTTGGCGACCTGCTGGCCGGGCGTCGCGACCACTACCACATGGAAAAACGTTACCTGGGCAAGGCCGGCAACCTGGTCTGGGGGCGCCTCTCGGTCTCGCTGGTGCGCTCGGAGAGTGGGGAGCCGCTGCATTTCGTGTCCCAGATCCAGGACGTGACGGTGCAGCGCCAGAGTGGCCAGCAACTGCGCGAATCCGAACAGCGCACCCGGGTCACCCTGGATGCGGTGGCCGACATGGTGCTGACCCTGGATCTGCACGGTGGCATCCAGTACGCGAACGCGGCGGCCACACGCGCGCTGGCCGGCGAGGGGGCTGAATCACTGGCCGGCGGTCAGCTGCAGGACGTCATGGAGCTGACCACCGAGTACGCGCCGCGCTCGCCGTTGGACCTGGCCGTGCTGCTGGACCCGGAGAGCAATGCCGTCGACCTCCATTCGGATCTGCTGCTCTCGGTGGGCGCCCACCTGTTGCCGGTGGACGTCACCCGGGCCTGGCTGCGTGGCGAGGACGGGCAGACCACCGGCGCAGTCTGGGTCATCCGCGATGTCACCCAGCAGCGCGCCCGGCAGCGGGAAGCACGGCACCTGGCCGAAGTCGACCCGCTCACCGAGCTGAGCAACCGGCGCGGGTTCGAGGCTCACCTGCAGCAGGCCATCACCCGGGTCGCCCGGACGGGGCAGTCGGCGTCGCTGATGTACATCGACCTGGACCGGTTCAAGCCGGTCAACGATACCCATGGCCATCTCGCCGGCGATGCCGTGCTGTGGGCGGTGGCCATTCTGCTGCGCCATGGGGTACGTGATTCGGACATCGTGGCGCGGCTGGGGGGCGATGAGTTCGCGGTGATCCTGGCCGGCTGTTCGCTCAAACGCGCGCGCCGGATCGCCAGCGACCTGCTGGAGTCGCTGCGCGGGCTGTCCATTCCTTGGGACCTGCAGCGGCTGAAGGTGGGCGCCAGCATCGGCATCGCCCGGATCGGTGGCAGCATGAGCGTGGATGATGCGGTGGCCGCCGCCGATGCGCAGTGCTACCGGGCCAAGGCGATGGGACGTGACAACGTGCAGGTGGAGACCCTGGTGGCGGGGGACGTGGAGGTGCTTGAGAGCCAGGACGGCTCGGAGGGTGGCGAGTGAGCCGGTGCAGGCTTAACCGCAGCGCGCCCTAAAGCTCCCGGAATCTCGGCCGTTGTATGACTCGCAGTCATTGCCTGCACACTCACGTGGATATCTGGCTTTACACCTGTTTGAACGGTTCATTGCCGCCGCCTGTCGCGGTGTTTGAAGCGCACTGAAGTAACGTCAGCCCCACTGGCGATCTTCGTGAGTCCAGCCAACGGAATACCGCTACCGGGCCACCGCCCGGGGTTGACCTATTCGCTAAACGGACACCGAGGTCTAACGATGCTTACTTCAGGCTTGCACACGCATGTGCCCGACCGTGCATCCGATACAGGTGCATGGTCCCCGCGACACGCTTTCGCCACATTGTTCGCTTCCCGCCGCAGCACGGAGGGCGCGGTCTCCGCCGCCCGACAGCGCCAGTGCGAGCTGGAAGACCAGGTCAAGGCCCTGCATCGGGTCCAGGCCGTGATCGAGTTCGACCTGGACGGCACCATCCTGCAGGCCAACGAGAACTTCCTGCAGACGCTCGGCTACACGCTGGACGACATCCAGGGCAGGCACCACGCCATGTTCGTCGATCCCGAGTACGCCAAAAGCAGGGAATATCGGGACTTCTGGGCGAATCTGGGGCGCGGCGAATTCGATGCAGGACAGTACCGCCGCATCGGCAAAGGCGGCCGTGACATCTGGATCCAGGCGTCCTACAACCCGGTGTTCGACGCCGACGGGCGGCCCTACAAGGTGGTCAAGTTCGCCACCGACATCACCGCACAGAAATTCCAGGCCGCCGATTTTGCCGGCCAGTTGGCGGCGATCAACAAGTCCCAGGCGGTGATCGAGTTCGATCTCGACGGCCGCATCCTGGCCGCCAACGAAAACTTCCTCGCCGCCATGGGGTATACGCTGGACGAGGTGCGCGGCCAGCACCATTCCATGTTCGCCGAGCCTGGCTACCGCGACAGTGCCGAGTATCGTGCGTTCTGGGCGAAACTCGGCCGTGGCGAGTACGACGCCGGCCAGTACAAACGATTGGGCAAGAGCGGGCGCGAGGTCTGGATCCAGGCCTCGTACAACCCGATCTACGATATGAACGGTCGTCCGTTCAAGGTCGTCAAATATGCAACCGACATCACCGCTCAGGTGCGTGACACCCAGGCATTGCAGGAGGCCGTGGCACAGACGCGCGAAGTGGTGGCCGCCGCCCAGAGCGGGGACCTGACCGGACATATCGCCACCCAGGACAAAACCGGCCCGATCGCCGAGCTTTGCGACGGCATCAATGCGCTGGTCGAAGCGATGGCCGGCATCATCGCCCAGATCAAGCTGGCCGCAGACACCATCGCGGTGGGCGCCAGCGAGATCGCCGAAGGCAACAGCGACCTCTCCGTGCGCACCGAGCAGCAGGCCGCTGCCCTGGAAGAAACGGCCGTTTCGATGAAGGGACTGACCGCTACCGTGCGGCGGACGGCCGACAATGCCGTGCAGGCCAACCAGCTGGTGGGCGGGGCGGTGGAGGTGGCTGCGCAGGGGGGCCAGGTGGTGCACGAGGTGGTCTCGACCATGTCGCTGATCAACGACTCCTCGCGCCGCATCGTCGACATCATCGGGGTGATCGACGGCATCGCCTTCCAGACCAATATCCTTGCGCTCAATGCGGCCGTCGAAGCGGCGCGTGCCGGCGAACACGGTCGCGGCTTCGCCGTGGTGGCGTCGGAAATCCGCTCGCTGTCGCAGCGTTCGGCCGAAGCGGCCAAGGAAATCAAGCAGCTGATCGGGGATTCGGTCGAGAAGGTGGGCGCGGGCACGCGCCAGGTCGAGAGCGCCGGGCGCACGATGGACGAGATCGTGGTCAGCGTGAGGCGGGTAAGCGATCTGATGGCCGACATCAGTACGGCCGCGCGTGAGCAGAGCGACAGCATCGAGCAGATCAACCAGGTGGTCGAGCATATCGACGAGAGCACCCAGCAGAATGCCGCCCTGGTGGAGGAAGCCTCGGCCGCCGCGCGCAGCATGGAAGAGCAGTCCACCCAGTTGCTGCAGACGGTGGCGGCATTCCGGGTGGGGGGAGCGGGCACGCATCGCTCGGTGCACCTCAATCCCATTACCGGCCAGCCCGCGCTGCGTCTGGTCTAACTGCAGTGCGGGAAACCCCTACCGCGCGCCGCAGTAAACCGTGATGCACACGGCGCGCGGCTTTGGGATACTCGATCTTCCAAGGACAGGTCGGAGTATCACAATGCGGATTGCACCACGGTTGAACATGCTGCTGGTCATGGGGATGGCCCTGCCTTGCACTGCGGGGGCGGCGTCGGCGGTGTTTTACGACGCACACACCGGTGCCTACGGCTATTCAATGAACAAGCGCAGCATCAGCACGGCCATGCAACAGGCGCTGGGGTATTGCGCGCAGCGCTCACCTGACTGCAGCACTGTGGCCAGCACCTCGGAGGGCGGTTACTCGGCGCTGTATACGGGCACGGGTGCCATGGGTATTGCCCTGTCCGCACAGGACGATGCAGCTGCTCAGCGCAAGGCCGAGTCGATGTGCCGGCGAAAGGCAGGGGACTGCCGGCTGGTACTACTGTGGCGCGAAGAACCGGTGGCGCCGTCCGTGCCGCCGGTTCCCGCGATCCCGCCACATACCCTGCCTCCCATCGGGCCGGCCGGGTAACGGTCGCGGCGCTGCCGAGCGGAATGAAAAAACGCCCCGGATCCGTCGATCCGGGGCGTTCTGGTTTTCCATGGTGCCGAAGGTGGGACTCGAACCCACACGCTTTTAAGGGCGGCGGATTTTGAGTCCGCTGCGTCTACCGATTCCGCCACTTCGGCTGGCTGGCCGCGTAGTGTATACAAAATTCACACATCTGTGCAGACCTGAATGCTTAAGTTCCTGTCAGGGTTTCACCTACACAGGACGCTATACTCATCGCGCTGAACCATACAGGGAGTCGTCATGAGCGCGCTGCAGGATCTTCGGGTACTGGTGGTCGAGAACGACGAAATGAGCGCGGCCCTGCTGCAGATGCAGCTGGTCCAGTCCGGCGCCATCGTGGTGGGGCTGGCGGCCTCGGTGGGCGAGGCGCTGCGCCTGCTGGGCGAGACCCAGCCGCAGGTTGCCCTGCTGGACTATCGGCTGGCCAACAACGAAACCAGCGAGCCTGTCGCCCAGGCATTGGCGGCGCGCCAGATTCCCTTCGTGCTGGCGACCGGCATGGCCACCGCGCATCTGCCCGATGCCTTCCGTTCGGGCGTGATCCTGAGCAAGCCGTACCTGAGTGCCGAATTGAACGCTGCGCTGGCGCGCGCGCAGGTCGGCGATTCCGTCGCCGGCTGAGCAGCACTCACGCAGCTTCGGCATGGGCGAGTGTCACCGGCTCGCGGTCGTCGAGGATCCGATACAGCGCTGCAAGGTCCTGCGGATCCGGGTTCAACCAGGCGTCCAGATATTCCGGCCGGATCGGCACGATGCAGCGGTCATGGCCGGTGCGCGCCACGTCCATCGGCGGCGCATCGGTAATGGCGGCAAACGACAGCAACCGGCCTTCCGGCCCTTCCCACTCCGACCACAGGCAGGCGATCAGCAGATCGCGCGGTGGCTGCGGGCTGAATTCCAAGACAACGTTCTCGGCTGTTTCGCCTGGCGACAGAAACCGCTGTTCCAGGGCGTGCCGCGGCACGTGCTCGTAGAACGATTGCACCACCACCACGCCATGCTGATGGCCAAACGCGGATTTCCAATACGCCTCGAGGCTGTCGCGGCGCGCGTTGTAGGTGCCGGGATACAGCACGTCGTTGCGCGCGGGCTTGTCCGGTAGCCGGCATTGGTAGCGCATGGGTTTGATCACGCGTTGGCCCTGCTCGGACACGATCACGGGTGCATACACGCCGGGAAAGATGCGGCTGTCGCGTGGAACCAGGCCGGCGCGTTGCAGATCGGACAGGCGTGTCTGTGCGCGGTCGATGCGGTTGCCCGCGACGCGTACCTCGTTGCGTACCTTCTGTGTGGCGCGCGCGGCCAGTTGCGCCTCGGCCGCCTTCAAACGCGCGCCCTGCAGCCGCACTTCTTCGTCGAGGGCCTGCATTTCCTCGGCATGCCACTGCTGGATCCGCGCCACGATCTCCTGGCCCAGGGGCGTGCGCGCACCAGCGAAGCCATCGTCCATCGCCTTGGGGGTTTTCGGGCGTTGCTTGCCGGCGTCGTGGGCATACAGCTGGGCGAACTCGTCCAGCGACAGCATGGCGCCGTACTCACGGACCAGCTTGGTGTAGTCGGCACGGATCTGGGCGGAATAGCACATGGCAGGGCAACAGGGCGGGCAGGGGGACAGGATAGGCCGATGGGTCGCACATCCTGCGAATCCATTCGGGCAAGCTGAGCGTCCATTCATTACTGGAGCCGCGTCATGTCGCTGCCCGCCGGTGTTCACTGCATTCCGTTGCCGCCCAGCGTGGAGGAGTATCGCGCGCTGCGCGTGCTCGCCGGGCTGAGCCCCAAGACGGCCGAGGCGGCGGCGCGAGGCCTGCCCAACACGATTTTTGGCGTGAGCATGCGCGAGGGTGACCGGCTGCTGGCGATGGGCCGGATCATCGGCGACGGCGGCTGTTTCCTGCAGGTGGTGGATATCGCGGTCGTGCCGGACCGCCAAGGGCAGGGCCTGGGCAAGGCTGTGATGCAGCAGTTGGATGACTGGCTGCGGGGTCATGCCGTGGGTGCGTATGTGAGCCTGATCGCCGACGGCCAGGCGCACCGGCTGTACGCGCAGTTCGGCTTTGCCTTGACCGCGCCGCGTTCGGTGGGAATGGCCAAGGTCGTGGCATAGCGCCCATAAACAAACAGCCCCGACCGAAGTCAGGGCTGTTTGTTTGAAGCTGGCGTCCCCACGGGGATTCGAACCCCGGTCGCCACCGTGAAAGGGTGATGTCCTAGGCCTCTAGACGATGGGGACGCGTTAAACCGAATTTTGGCTTCTATCGGACGGCCTGTGTCCGGAGAAGTGGTGGAGCCAGGCGGGATCGAACCGCCGACCTCCTGCATGCCATGCAGGCGCTCTCCCAGCTGAGCTATGGCCCCACAGTTGTGCTGCGAGCCGCCTATCATAGCGGTGGTTTCACCGGATGGGAAGGGGGTTCGTAAAAACAAACAGCCCCGACCGAAGTCAGGGCTGTTTGTTTGAAGCTGGCGTCCCCACGGGGATTCGAACCCCGGTCGCCACCGTGAAAGGGTGATGTCCTAGGCCTCTAGACGATGGGGACGCGTTAAACCGAATTTTGGCTTCTATCGGACGGCCTGTGTCCGGAGAAGTGGTGGAGCCAGGCGGGATCGAACCGCCGACCTCCTGCATGCCATGCAGGCGCTCTCCCAGCTGAGCTATGGCCCCACGTTGTACCGCGAGCCGCCTAGTATATCTGCCTGTTCACGTTTGTGGAAGCCTTTCGGGCATCCGCATCGCAACCGCAGTAGGCGGTGAACAAAAAGACCCGGCATGCCGGGCCTCGGTGTTCTTCTGATGAGTGGCGTCCCCACGGGGATTCGAACCCCGGTCGCCACCGTGAAAGGGTGATGTCCTAGGCCTCTAGACGATGGGGACGCATAAACTCATCAAATTGTTCAGCACACCCGAACGGCCTAAGGTCCGGAGTGGTGGAGCCAGGCGGGATCGAACCGCCGACCTCCTGCATGCCATGCAGGCGCTCTCCCAGCTGAGCTATGGCCCCACGATGCTGGAGGCGGAATTCTACGCGGCCGTGAAGCGTTCGCCAAGTCTTTTTTCTGAAATACCGAAGAAAGAATGCCGGACATTGATCGACGCGCCACAAACAAAAAGCCCCGACCGAAGTCAGGGCTTAGTGCGTTGCAATTGGCGTCCCCACGGGGATTCGAACCCCGGTCGCCACCGTGAAAGGGTGATGTCCTAGGCCTCTAGACGATGGGGACGCACGAAAACTTTAAATTTTGTCACTGCAATCTGATCGGCCTAATGATCGGATTGGTGGAGCCAGGCGGGATCGAACCGCCGACCTCCTGCATGCCATGCAGGCGCTCTCCCAGCTGAGCTATGGCCCCACGTCGTGAGGAGCGAAATCATAGCGACGACGTTTTGGATTGGCAAGGAAAAAGTGAAGAAAGTTCATCATGCATGCGCGCTCATCGGCTGGGCAGTCGTTGATGGCGTAGACGCAATGCGTTGCTGATCACCGATACCGAACTCAAGCTCATCGCAACCGCGGCCAACATCGGCGACAACGCGATGCCGAGCGGATACAGCACGCCGGCTGCAACCGGAATGCCCAGCCCGTTGTAGAGGAACGCAAAACCCAGGTTCTGGAGCATGTTGCGCACGCTCGCCGTCGATAGCTGGCGTGCCCGCAGGATCCCGCGCAGATCGCCCTTGACCAAGGTCACCTGCGCACTGGACATCGCCACGTCGGTGCCGTTGCCCATTGCGATACCAACATCCGCGCTAGCCAGTGCCGGCGCATCGTTGATGCCGTCGCCGGCCATGGCCACCTTGCGCCCCTGCGCCTGCAGCGAGCGGATCAGCTCGGCCTTGTCGGCAGGGCGCATTTCGCCGTGCACTTCATCCAGGCCGAGCTCCGCTGCGACGGCCTTCGCCGTGGCGATTCCATCGCCGGTCGCCATTACGATGCGCAGGCCATCACGATGCAACTGCGCGATCGCTTCCGCGGTGGACGCCTTTATCGGATCGGCCACGGCGAGCAGACCACCGAGCCGACCGTCCACGGCAAGGTACATCACACTGGCGGCGGCTTCCCGTAGCTGCTCTGCAGCGTCTCGCAGCGCATCCAGCGCAATGCCGTGCTCATCCATCAGCGCCGTGTTGCCCAACAACACTGCCTTGCCCTCGACCACACCCTGTACGCCCATGCCGGTGAGGGAATCGAACTCGTCCACACTGGTCAGCGTGACACCGCGTGCACGCGCTTCGGCAACGATCGCCGCGGCCAGCGGGTGTTCGCTGCCTTGATCCAGGCTGGCTGCCCAGCGCAACACCTCATCGGCGCTGAACGGTGCAACCGGCTGCACCGCGCGGAATGCCGGCCGACCTTCGGTCAGCGTGCCGGTCTTGTCCACCACCAACGTATCGATCTGGCGCAACGCTTCGATGGCCTCAGCGTCGCGGAACAGCACACCGTGCTGCGCGGCGCGACCGGTGGCGACCATGATCGTCATCGGCGTCGCCAACCCCAGTGCGCAGGGGCAGGCAATGATCAACACCGCCACGGCGCTCAGTACGGCGTGCGTCCAGGACGGTTCGGGTCCGAACAGACCCCAGCCGAAGAAGGTGAGCACCGCAACGGAAAGCACGGCGAGGACGAACCAGTACGCGACGGTGTCGGCCATGCGCTGCATCGGCGCACGCGAGCGTTGTGCCTGCGCCACCAACTGCACGATCTGCGCCAGCATGCTGTCATCGCCGAGCCGGTCGGCACGGATCACCAGGCTGCCGGTGCCGTTGAGGGTGGCACCGATCACCGTATCACCGACGGCCTTGCTGACCGGCACGGGCTCGCCGGTGAGCATCGATTCATCGATGGAAGACCGGCCTTCCAGCACCGTGCCATCCACCGGTACTTTTTCACCCGGCCGTACGCGCAGGCGATCGCCGGGTTGCAGGGCGGTGATGTCCACGTCCTCTTCGTGGCCATCGTCGCGCAGGACGCGGGCGGTTTTCGGCGCCAGACCGAGCAGTGCCTTGATCGCGGCAGAGGTCTTGGCACGGGCCCGCAGTTCCATCAGCTGCCCCAGCAGGGTCAGCGAAATGATCACGGCGGCCGCCTCGAAATACACCCCCACATGCCCATGCTGCTGGAACGAGGGGGGGAACAGGCCCGGTGCGATCGTGGCGACCACACTGTAGCCGTAGGCGGCCAGTACACCGGTCCCGATCAGCGTCCACATGTTCGGGCTGCGGTTGCGGATCGACTGCGCCCAACGCTGCAGGAACGGCCAGCCGGCCCACAGCACCACCGGGGTGGCCAGGGCCAACTCGATCCACACCCGCAGGTCCGGCGACAAGCCGTGCAGCAGCGGCGTCATCGCCAGCATGGCCAGCGTCATCGTGGCCACGCTGAGCGGCAGGCTCCACCAGAACCGTCTGCGGAAGTCGATGAGTTCCGGGTTTTCGCCCTCCTCGAGGCTGGGCATCATCGGCTCCAGCGCCATGCCGCAGATGGGGCAGGTGCCCGGGCCTTCCTGCACGATCTCCGGGTCCATCGGGCAGGTATACAGCGTGCCCGCCGGCACCGGCTCGGCCACATGCGTGGACGGTTCCAGGTAGCGCTGGGGATCGGCGCTGAACCTGCGCCGGCACCCGTCGCTGCAGAAGTGGTAGTCGCTGCCGTCATGCCGGGCGTGATGGGCGGTCGTGGCGGGATCCACATCCATGCCGCAGACCGGATCCTTCACGGTAGTGGCGCCGCTCGCTGCCCTGGCGCTGCAGCAACTCCCGCCACCCTGCGCGTGGGGCTTGCTCATGAGTGAGTCTCCGTCAGTGCGGAGAGGATCGGGCACTGCTGCAGATCGCCGTGGCCCGGGCACGCATCCACCAACTGCTTGAGCGCGGCGTGCATCCGCTGGAGTTCGCGGATGCGTGTTTCGATGTCGGCGAGTTTGTCCACCGCACTGTCGCGGACCTGGGCCATGTCCTGGCCACGTTGATCGCTGAGGCTGAGCAGTTCGCCGATTTCCTCCAGGGTGAAGCCCAGTGCCTTGGCGCGCCGGATGAACTGCAGGCGGGTGAGGTCGTTGGCGCTGAAGACGCGGTAGCCGCCCGCGCTGCGTTGCGCCGTGGGAAGCAGGTGCTGCCGCTCGTAATAGCGGACGGTATCGATAGGCACGCCGGCCTGGCGTGCGAGCTGTCCAATGTTCATGACCACCTCCTGGATGATGGGGTGATTGTGAACCTTGGAGTCTGGTCCAGAGTCAAGCCTTACTGAAACCCCACTGGAAATTCACTCCGCGTGAAATTTGCAACTAGTTGCATGGCTGTCCGTCCGGGAGGGTCGTAGCCTCAGGCCATCTCACGTACCGCCCAGGTGTGCCGGGCCCCATGCCCGGCCGCAACGTTTCAGGAGTTTGGCCATGGATGCACCCCGTAACACGCTCCAGCCCGATCGTCGGCTGGACACCCCGACCCTGATGGAAGTGGCGGTGGTTGAATTTCCCGGCAGCCTGCGGGCTGCCGCGCCGGTGTTGTCCGAGCTGGCCCAGCGCTGCAATCGCACGGTCGCTGCCGGGCGGCGCAGCGGCGCGCGGATGCTGGTGACCCGCTGGACGATGTCCTCGCGTGGCATGCAGCGCGTCGCCGGTGCAGAGCTGTTCGGCGATGCGCTGCCGGCCATCGTGGTGATTCCTGGCAGTGAGTCCAGCTGGGCGATGTCCGTGCCGGACGAGCGCCTGTTGGCTTGGCTGCGCGAGTGCCATGAGGGGTGCAGCCTGATGGCCGGGTGCGACGAAGGCGGCCTTCTGCTCGCCGCTGCCGGCGTGTTGGCCGGCCGCTCAGTGAGCGTGCCCGATCCGTCGCGTTGCCCGGCATTGCGGACGATGGTGCCCAGCTGGCTGCCCAGCGAGCGCACCCTGGTCGACGACGGCGACCTGTTGACCGCCGCAGGGCAGGAGGCGTGGAAGTACCTCAGCCTGCGGCTGCTGGCGCGGGTCTACGGACAGAGTGTGATGAACACGGTGATCCAGCAGCTGCAGCTGATGATTCCGCGCAGCGAGCTGGACGATCTGGAGCGCTTCAGCCCCAACTTCGCGCATGGCGACCGCTGCGTTCTCAAGGCGCAGCGCTGGTTGCACGGCATCGCGGCCCGCGGCGTGGGCCTGGATGACATCTGCGCGCAGGCCGGGCTCGAGCCGCGCACGTTGCAGCGGCGTTTCCTGAAGGCCACCGGCATGCGCCCGATCGAGTACTGCCAGCGGCTGCGCATCGCCAAGGCGCAGCTGCTGCTGCAGAGCGGGGGCGTGGTCGACCAGGTGGCGTGGGCGGTAGGTTACTCCGATCAGAGCGCGTTCCGTCGTCTGTTCCTGCGCATCGTCGGGCTGACACCCGCGCGTTATCGCCGGCAGGTGGCGGCGCAGCACCGCGAGCGCGCCGCCAGCGGGGCATCCGGACGGCTGGTCGAGCCGATCCGCTCGGCTGCCTGAATCGTGCACGGTCGTCGTGCTTGATCCTCCAAGGCCTTGCGGTGACCATGCCCACGGGCCCGATGCAATGCAGCTGTCGCCCGGAAACAACCTGGGCGACGGTGGAGGCGACGAATGATCAGTAGTGCAGGCCCGGTACCGCTTGCGGTGGTGTGGGTGTTGGTGGCCACCGGCATCGCAATGCTGGTGGCCAGCGTAATGCGGGGGACGACAACCGAAGGCGCGCCGCGTCCTCGGTCGGTAGTGGTGGACATGCTGCTGCTGGGCCTGCTGGCGGGACGTGCCGGCTTTGTGATCCGGCATGCTGGCGACTATGCCGCCGATCCCTGGGCGATGCTGCGGATCGGCGATGGTGGATTCCTGTTGTGGCCGGCGCTGCTGGTGGGGTTGGGGTGGGGCGCATGGCGTCTGCGTCGCTGGCCCGCACTGCGCCGTCGCGTGGGTGCCGCTGCGCTGGCGGGTCTGCTGAGCTGGGCGGTGCTGTCGACCGGTGCCGGGTGGCTTCAGCAATCACGGGTGACGTTGCCGCCGATCACGCTGAGCTCGCTGGAGGGACGCCCGACCGCGCTGAACGATACCCAGGGCAAGCCGGTGGTGATCAATCTCTGGGCCAGCTGGTGCGGCCCGTGCCGCCGCGAAATGCCGGTGCTCGCCCGCGCGCAGCAGCGCCACCCGGATATCGGATTCCTGTTCGTCAACCAAGGGGAAACGCGCGACGAGGTCGACGCGTTCATGGCGGCCGAGCAGCTGTCGCTGCACAACGTACTGCTTGATGAAGACGCGCTCACCGCCGAGCAGCTGCAGGTCCACGCCTATCCGACTACCCTGTTCTTCGATGGGCAGGGCCGCCTGCGGCACCTGCACCTGGGCGAGCTGACCGCTGCAGGCCTGCAATCCAAGCTCGACGACCTGTAACGGTCGCGGGTCGTTTGTTCCATGATTCCTGGAGTTTCCATGACGTTGAATTCCCCGCGCACGCTGGTCACCGCGTTGCTCATCGCACTGGCCGGTTGCAGCCAGGCGCAGACGCCGAAGGCAGCCGATGCGGCAACGGTGCCAGCCGGCGGTGATCGCCCAGCGGTCCTGAAGGGCATCGAAAAGCATGGCTTTGAAGTGATCGGCGAGTTCGATGCGCCGGGTGGTCTGCGCGGGTTCGCCGGCGTGGTCGGCGGGCAGCAGCCGGCGGCCGCATATGTAACCGCAGACGGCAAGCACGTCGTGGTCGGCAGCCTGTTCGATGCCAATGGCCAGGACGTGGGCGAGGCACCGCTGGAAAAGCTGGTGGCCAAGCCGATGTCCGAGCGCGCCTGGAAGAAGCTCGACGAGAGTGCCTGGGTGCGCGATGGCCGCGCCGACGCCCCGCGCGTGGTCTACACCTTCAGCGATGCCAATTGCCCCTATTGTCATCGCTTCTGGGAAGCGGCGCGCCCGTGGGTGGATGCCGGCAAGGTGCAGTTGCGCCACGTCATGGTCGGCGTCATCCGCGAAGACAGCCCGGCCAAGGCCGCGGCCATTCTCACCGCGCCCAACCCCAGCGCAGCGCTGCTGGAGAACGAGCGGCTGTTTGACCGTGGGGGCATCAAGCCGGCGGCGTCGTTGACCGCCGAGGTGGCCAACAAGCTTGATGCCAATCAGGTGCTGATGATCGAATTGGGCTTCCAGGGCACCCCGGGCATCCTGTTCAAGGATGCGCAGGGAATGGTGCAGCGCCGCTCGGGCATGCCGCAGGGCGATGACATGACGGTGGTACTCGGCCCGCGCTGAGCTGCCCCTCCGAACGGTGTATCTCGCGCCGGGTCCTGCCCGGCGCGCGTCGTTCCTGCAACGCACTGTGGCATCGCCCTGCGTTGACCTCAACCGCAGTTGAGGCCGGAGACTTCGCACTCACTCCCCGACGAAGTCTCCCCCCATGTTGAGCGATGCCCCTGTTGCGCCTGCCGGCCTGTTTGGTTTCATCAATCCGTCCGGGCTGTACGACCCGACCGCGAACGGCTATTCGCACGTTGCCGTGGTGCGGCTGCCGGCCCGCGTGATCCACATCGCCGGGCAGGGCGGGGAGACCGCAGATGGCGCGTTGTCGCCGCGCTTCGAGGCGCAGGTCGCCCAGGCGCTGGACAACCTCAGCCTCGCACTGGCGTCGGCCGGTGCCACCCTGGCCGACGTGGCGAAGCTGACCGTGCTGGTGGTGGATCACGATCAGGACCGGCTCGGCATTCTGTCGGATCAGATCGGCCGCCGCTGGCCGCTGGGCCGTGCGCCGACCTGCACGCTGATTCCGGTGCCGCGGCTGGCATTGGAGGGCATGCTGTTCGAGATCGAGGCGACGGCGTACACCGGCTGAGCGATCCGGGGCGGGCCTTTTCATGTGATATATGAAACATATATGATGTGTATATCACTTCAGAGGGCTCGCCCATGGGCATCGTCAACATCGACGACGAACTGCACGACAACCTGCGCCGCGCCAGCGGCGTCTCGGGCCGCTCGATCAATGCCCAGGCGGGGTTCTGGATCAAGATCGGCATGCTGTGCGAGATGAATCCGGGGATGAGCTACCAGGAGATCGTCAGCCGTGAACTGCGTGCCGCCGGGGTCGAACCGGGCGCGTTGCGGGTGGCCGAAGCATGATCAAGACCGCTGAAGAACAGGCGCTGATGCGCGCATCCGGACGCCTGCTGGCACAGGTGTTCGACGCGCTGGACGAGCGTTCGCTGGAGGGCATGAGCACGCTGCAGGTGAACGACTGGGTCGAGCGCTTCATCGTCGATCAGCTGCACGCCCGCCCGGCCAGCAAAGGCCAGTACGGCTTTGCCTACGTGCTCAATAGTTCGATCGACAACGTGGTCTGCCACGGCGTGCCCTCACCGGATGTGATCCTGCGCAGCGGCAGCATCGTCAACCTGGACATCACCCTGGAGAAGGACGGTTACATCGCCGATTCCAGCAAGACCTATCTGATCGGCGAGGTGGACTACGCGGCCAAGCGGCTGGTGCGTGTGACCCGCGAAGCGATGTGGAAGGGGATTGGCGTGGTGCGCCCGGGCGCGACGCTGGGCGACATCGGTTTTGCGATCCAGCAGCATGCCAAAGCGCATGGCTACAGCGTGGTGCGCGAATTCTGCGGTCATGGCATCGGCCAGGAGATGCACGAAGAGCCGCAGGTGCTGCATTACGGGCGCCGCGGCGACGGGCTGGAGCTGGAGGAAGGCATGACCTTCACCATCGAGCCGATGATCAACCAGGGCCGCGCGGCGATCGACATGAGCGACGACGGCTGGACGGTGACCACCCGTGACGGGAAGCTCTCGGCACAGGCCGAGCACACCGTGCTGGTCACTGCCGACGGGGTTGAGGTCTTGACCTTGCGCGGGGGCGAGCGGCTGCCCGACTGAACCCGGCCGCCGGGCTTGGCTCGGCTGCCCCATTCGCTATGTGTGACCACACTCAGTCGAGCGGCGGCAGGTCGCCTGCCTTTGGGTCATGGCCGAGCAGGTCACCGGGCTGGCATTGCAGTTCCCGGCAGATGGCCTCAAGGGTGGAAAAGCGGATCGCTTTCGCCTTGCCGGTCTTCAGGATGGACAGGTTGGCCAAGGTGATGTCGATCCGCAGAGCGAGTTCGGACAAGGTCATGCCCCGCTTGATCAGCATCCGGTCCAGGGTGATGACGATCGCCATCAGACCACCCCGTCGAGGTCTTCGCGCATCGCCGCGCCCACCGCGAAGACCCGCGCCATGACGAACAGCATCAGCACCGCGATCAGCCCGGTGATCGACAGGCCACCGCCGATCTCCATCCACGCAAAATCCGGCCCCATCCAGGTGGCGTAGGCGCCGATCAGGATGGAGAGCAGCTCCATGACCAGCATCAACCATGCCATGCGGCGCAGACGCAGCGCATGACCATGGGCGAAGAAGTGGCCGCTGCTGACCGCACGGACGAAGCGCTCCAGGTGGCGCAGGAACACCAGCCCGATCGCCAGCAACAGGGCGATGGCCACCAGGCCCAGGCTGAAATGAAGAAACAGGTTGCTGCCATGCGCCACACTCGTTTCTATCGAGGTGTGCAGCCAGCTGCGGTCGAAATACACGACAGGCAGGGCACACGCTGCGGCGAGGATGCCCAGCCAGCAGATGGCGGTCACGCCGCGGATGGCCGCATGGGTTACGTTGATGATGCCGTCCGACCCGAACGGTCGGCCGTTGGTGCTTGCCACTGTGCCTCCTTGATGGGCGGACCACGATGCCCGCCATGTTTATTGATAAGCAATAAGATTATGACTGTCCAGCACAGGATGCACTGCAGCGCGTGCACAGGGACGTCAGGCAATCTCGCACGTCCGCCTTCACGTTGCACCGCTGCCGGCTTGTCGATAGTGAACGCACCTATTCTGCTCGGCCGCCGACCCACATGCCCCTGATTCCCGAGCGCGTCCAGCGCTGGCCCCGACCGTGGCGCGTCGCGCTGCTCTCGCTGCTGGTGCTGTATGCGCTGTATTTGCTGGCGGGCAACGTATTCCTCAATACGCCGCTGTTCGATGCGGTCACCAACCGCAAACCTGAGAAATTCACGATGCAGACCGGGCCGGCGCTGACCCTGATGCCGGGGCAGGCGGTGGTGTGGAACATCCGGATGCGCGGGCAGGCCAATCGGACGCAGTATGTGTTCCGCGCTGACCGGGCGAGTGCATGGATCGACCTGCCGGCGCTGTTGCGCAAGGAAGTGCGCATTCCGCGCATCGATGCCACGGGAGTGGAGGCCGAGGTCGAGCGTGTGGAGAAGGCCATTCCGCCGCCGCCGCGGGGTGACCGCGGCTGGACCCTGCGCTTCGATGCGATCCACAGCGACACCATCCGCAGCGGGCGCTTCGGCAAGCTGCTGATCGTGGGCCAGGGGCACGGCAACGTCGGTTTCCTCAAGCAGCTCAAGGGCGGGCCGTCGGAGCTGTTTGATTCCACCGCCGGCTTCGATGATGCCCAGGTCAGTTTCGACGGCGTCAACGCGCTGGACGATGCCCATATCGCCGCGCGCTTCCATTTCCCGCGGCACTATCGTGACGACGCGCCGGGGCTGCAGAAACTCGGCATCACCTGGGCACAGCTGCAGATCGATGCCCGCAGCCAGGGCCTGCGCATCGATACCGGTGGCCCACACGTCAAGGTGGGTAGTGCCGTCTCCAATGCACGCCTCACGGCGGATGTAACCCTGGAAGAGGGCGCGCTGCGGCCGGGCAGCCGGCTGGTCTGGCGGCTTCCCCTGCACGCGGGCGTCAACGCCGATGACCGCGGGCTGATGTCGCTGCAATTGGATGTGGCGCAGGACATGCGGGTCCAGGCGCGGTTGCCGCGTGACCCGGAAACGGGCAGTGAACTCAATGCCGATGTCCGCGTGACCGGCCGGAAGATCCCGTTCCAGGTGCCTGCCGAACTGCTGCCGCGTCTGTCCGGCAGGGTGCAGGGCGCCTGGCAGTTCCAGTCACTGAACTGGATCAGCGACCTGTTCGTGAAAAAGCCCTGGTTCCATCTCGATGGCGGCGGTCTGCTCAAGGCCGATGTCATCCTCGCCGACGGGCAACTGGCGCCGGGCAGCACGGTGGATATCCCGCAGGTGGCCGCTGTGGCCGAGGTTGCAGGGGTACGGATGCGCGGCGACGCCCATGCACAGGGGCGGATTGTCGAGGGGGAGCCGCCACAGGCAGAGCTGAAGGTGCAGATCCCGCGCTTCCAGGCTGCGCCCACCCATGCGCCGAAGGACGTGTTGTTCGATGGCCGGCAGCTGGCGCTGACCCTGCGCGGTGATGCGCGCCTCAAGGAATTGAGTGATGGCATGCGGGCGCAGCTGCGTTTCACCGATGCACGGGTCCCGGACCTGACCGCGTACAACCGCTATCTTGGCAACGACAACGTGCGTCTGCTCGGCGGTACCGGTCTGCTCAGCGGCGATGTGTCGCTGGATGCCTCCGGCCGTGTGGGCAAGGGCAGTGCCGATCTGCGCGGCACCGGGGCACGGCTGAGCGTCGCCGGCATTGCCATGCGCGGCGATGCGCAGCTGCAGGCCCGGCTGCAACGTGCGGATTTCGACAGCCGCCAGTTCGATCTGAGCGGCACCACGGTGGACCTGCGCAACATCTACGTGGGCGACGAAAAAAGTGACGGACGCTGGTGGGGCAACGTAGCGATCCGCAGCGGGCATATTGATGCGGCCGCGCCGTTCCAGGTCGATGGCCTGGCGGATCTGCGCCTGCGCGATGCCGGGCCGTTGCTCGGCGTGTTCGCTCAGCGCAGCGAATACCCGCGCTGGGTGCTCGGGATGCTGGATTCCGGGGAAGTGCAGGCCAGTGGGCAGTTGCGTTGGCGCAGCGGCCAACTGATCGTAGAGGACCTGAAGGCCGAGAACGAACGTCTGTCCTTGCAGGCGCGGCTGGATCTTCGTCATGCGCAGCGTCGCGGTGATCTGTATATACGCTGGGGCGTGCTGGGGGCCGGCATCGAGCTGCAAGGCGAGCAGCGCAAATGGCACCTTGCCGGCGCCCGCGACTGGTATGCCGAGCAACCGCGACTGCTGCCGGCCAAGCCGGCCGCCGCGAAGCAGGGCAACAGCACGCCCTGAGGGAGTAGACGGCTCCCCTCGGTGGGCCCGGCTTGGTATCCTCGCCGCGCCCACTGTCTGGTGACAGCGTGCCTTTTCGCCGTCATCGACCCGTTATCCCATGAGCAACAGCACCCACCGCGTCCAAGGCCTCAACAACGATGAGGTGGCCGCCGATTGGCCCGCCATCACCGACCGCGAGATCACTTGGCTGCGTGAGCGGTTTCCGCAGCTGGGCGAAGCGAGCCAGGTGCTGTGGCACAGCCCGCGGCCGATGTCTGCCGCCGCGATTGTCCAGAGCGAACGGGGCAGGGTGTTCGTCAAGCGCCACCATGGCAGCGTCCGCAGCGCAGCCGGCCTGACCGAAGAGCACCGTCTGCTCCAGCACCTGGCTGCCCAGGGCGTGCCGGTGGTCGAGGTGCTGCAGGACCGCGACGGTGCAACGGCGGTCGAACACGAGGGCTGGACCTACGAGCTGCATACCGTGGGCCGCGGCCAGGACATTTATCGCGACGCGCCGTCCTGGACGTTGCTGACCGATACCGCGCAGGCGCGCGAGGCGGGCCGGATGCTGGCGCGACTGCACCGCGCGTCAGCCAGCTATCACGCACCCCAGCGCAGCACCCACCTGCTGGTCGCGCGCGATGATCTGCTCCGCGCTGTCGATCCGGTTGCCGCTATTCACGCCGGGCTGGGTGATCGCCCTGGATTGGCGGCCTACCTTGCGCGACAGGACTGGCAGGCCGATCTGCAGCGGGCGGTGCTGCCCTGGCACGCCGGGCTGGCTCAGCGCCTGCAGGCCGAGCCTCGCCTGTGGGCGCACAACGACTGGCATGTGTCCAATCTGCTCTGGCGTCAGGACGGCGATACGTACGTCGTCGAGACCGTGCTCGATGTTGGCCTTGCCTCACCGACCAGTGCCTTGTTCGACCTGGCCACCGCCATTGAACGCAACGCGGTGGCCTGGCTGGCGCTGGAGCGCGGCGAGGCGGCCGTGCGCGTGGATATCGCGCTGGCCCTGCTGGCCGGCTACCGCGAGATCGTGCCGCTGTCTGCCGAGCGCGTGCACCTGCTGGCCGATCTGCTGCCTGTCGTCCAGCTCGACTTCGCACTGTCGGAAGTGGAGTATTTCGAGGCCGTGACCCACTCGCCGGCCAATGCCGACGTGGCCTACCACACCTTCCTGCTCGGGCATGCTGACTGGTTCAGCACCCCGGCAGGGCAGGGCCTGCTGAAGGCGCTGCACGCCGCCGCCTGAGGGCAGGCTCGCAAATCCGTACGGTTTGTAGTGAAATAGTCACAGAAGCGGGGGTGCCTGGCGAAACCAGGCTGAGAGAGTCCCTTGGAACCTGATCCGGTTTGCACCGGCGTAGGGAGCTTTGAGCAGCAGGCATACCGCCGTGATGGGTCGGTGCGCGTGCGTGCCTTCGCTTCGTCTCCCCCAGCTGATGACGAATCGAATGAACCTTTGCTTCCGCCCCACGCTGTTGTCCGCCGCCCTCTGCGCCGCGCTGCCTCTTCATGCCAACGATCTCGCGGACGCGCCCGAGCGCTCGCCGACCGAGCTCGCCGCCGTGCGCGTGCAGGCGCATCAGCCGGCAGCTACCACCACGCAGACCAGCAGTTTCGGCGCGGGTGACTGGAAGAGCACCCCGGCCTCGGTGAACGTCCTGGATCGCGATCTGCTGGACAGCCGCCAGGTGCGTACGTTGTCCGAACTGGCCAGTAACGATGCCTCGCTGGGCGACAGCTACGCGCCGGTCGGTTACTACCAGAACATCGCGATCCGCGGCTTCCCGCTGGATACCGGTACCGGCTACCGTTTCAATGGGCTGTCCATCACGGGCGAGCAGCGCCTGGCGCTGGAGAACATCCAGTCGGTGGAGATCCTCAAGGGTGAGGCGGGGCTCGCCGCGGGCGTGATGGCACCGGGTGGGATCATCAACTACGTGGGCAAGCGCCCGGCCGAGGTGCGCAATGTCACCCTCGGCACGGATTCGGAAGGCTCACGCTACACCGCGGTGGATCTCGGCCACTGGCTGTCGCCGCGTTTTGGCGTGCGTTTCAATGCCGCCTGGGAAGACAGCGATTCCTACATCGATCACGCCGACGGGCGCCGCAACTTCTATTCGCTGGCCACCGACTGGCTGATCGGCGAGCGCGGCAAGCTGGAGGTGGATGCCAACTACCAAACCAGCGCGCAGCGCTCGGCCTCGGGCTATCAGCTGCTGGGCGCCACCGAGCTGCCGCGCGGCGTGGACCGCAAGCACATGCTGGGCTACCAGGCCTGGCAGCGGCCGGTCGGCATCGACAGCACCAACCTCACTGCATTGCACACCTACGACTTCAGCCCGACGTGGCAATCGCGAGTATCGGCCAGCTACAGCCGCTCGGTGATCGACGACAACGTCGCCTTCGCCTACGGCTGCTACTACGCCGCCGGCTGTGCCGATGGCAGCGTGCCGGGCAACTACTTCGCGCCCAACGGCGACTACGACATCTACGATTACCGCAGCCCGGATGACACCCGCCGCAACCTCGAATTCCGTGGCGAACTGCGCGGCAGGTTCGCCACCGGCGATGTCCGGCACGAGCTGAGCGTGGGTGCGGACCGTTTCGAGCGCACCGTGGACAAGCGCCGCAACGTCAACGAGTACGTGGGCACCGCCAACATCCACGATGCACAGGTGCCGCAGTTCGAACCGTCACCGCTGATGCCGGGCGCCTCCGCGCGGCGTCTGGACAGCGCGCAGACCGCGGTGTTCGCACTGGACCGCATGAGCTTCGGCGACTGGCAGTGGCTGGCCGGTGGCCGCTTTGTCCGCCTGGACGAGCGCGCCTATGACAAGCGCGGCAACCCCGAGCGCCACAGCCGCCTGTCGCGCTTCCTGCCGCAGACCGCGCTGGTCTGGAAGGCCACCGATGAGCTCAATGCCTACGTCAGCTACGTGCGGGGCATCTCGCTCGGTCAGGAAGCCCCGTTCTGGACCTCCAACGAAGGCACGTTCCTGCCCGCGGTGCTGTCGCGCCAGACCGAAGTAGGCGTCAAGTATGTGCCCAGCGATGCGCTGACGTTGGGTGCCGCTCTGTTCCGCACTTCGCAGCCGTTCCAGTACGCCAAGCCGGATGGCAGCGATGTGGGCTACACCTTCGTCCAGGAAGGGCAGCAGACCCATACCGGGCTGGAGCTCACCGCGCAGGGCCAGCTCACCGAGCGCCTGTCGCTGACCGCCAGCGCCAGTGTGCTGCGCGCCCGCGCCCGCGATGCCGGCACGCCGGATTACGAAGGCCATCAGCTGATCAACGTGCCCAAGACGCGCGCGAGCGTGCATGCCGAATACCAGCTGCCGTTCGTGACCGGCCTGGGGCTGACCGGCGGCTGGCGTTACGCGGCCTCCAACGTGGCCACCGCCGATGGCCGCGTGAGCGCACCGGCGTACAGCGTGTTCGACGCCGGCCTGCGCTTCAAACATCAGCTGGGTGAGCATCCGGTGACTTGGAATCTCTCGGTGGACAACCTGTTCAACCGCTTCTACTGGCGTGACACCGGCAGCAGCTCGGGCGACTACTACCTGTTCCCGGGCGCACCGCGTCAGGCGCGGTTGTCGGTCACGTTCGCGCTATGAACCCGGCGATCCTGGAATGGTCGGCGGCCATCGTCAGCATGCTTGGCGTGTGGCTGATGACGCGCCGGGTCACCATTGCCTGGCCGGTCGGGCTGATCTCGGTCACGCTGTACGCGCTGGTGTTCGCCGAGGCACGGCTGTACTCGGACACGCTGCTGCAGGTCGTCTTCGGTGGCTTCCTGGTCTACGGCTGGGTGCGCTGGCGTGGCCAGGTGGAGGACGATGGCCGGGTCGCGATCATGCCGCTGGCGCGGGCGGCCATGTGGCGTGACCTCGGCATCGGCGTCGCCTTCGGCATCGCGCTCGGCGCGGCGATGCACTTCCTCACCAATGCAGCGTTGCCGTGGCTGGATGCAATGCTGGCTGCGCTGAGTCTGGTGGCCCAGTGGTGGCAGGCGCGGCGTCACACGGCCGCATGGTGGCTGTGGATCCTGGTCGACGTTGTCTACGTCGGCATGTACATGGTCAAGTCACTGCACGTGACCGCCGTGCTGTATCTGGTGTTCGTCGGCCTGGCCGTGATGGGGTTGCGGGCATGGACGGTGGCGCGCAACGACGCGCTGCTTCACAACGTAGAAGGGCGGCGCGGTTTAGTCAGCGCCGCCCTTCGTTACTTCAGGTCTGCACTCGACCCGGCGCGGTCAGAACCGCGCCGTCGCACCCACGAAGAAGGTGCGTGCACCGCCGTCGTAGTTGTTGCCTTCTTCGATGGTGGAGACATCGCCGAGGTTGAGCACGCCCGCGCGTACGGTCAGGTGCTCGTTGACGTCGTAGCCGGTGACCAGGTCCCAGGTGGTGTACGCCTTGGCGAACGTCGCACTGGTGGAGGACACCAGCTGCTCGCCGATGTGCTGCGCGCTCAGGTTGAGTGAGCAGGCATCGGTCACCTGCCAGTCCAGCGAGGTATTGGCGGTCAGCTTGGGCACCACCAGCAGGCTGGCGCCGGTGGTGCGGTTCTTCGATTCCAGCATGCGGGTGGCGTTGGTGACCCAGTTCAGTCGCTCATGCAGGGGCACGGTGACGCTGGCTTCGACGCCGCGGGTGCGGGCCTTCTGGATGTTCTGCGCGACCGTCCACCAGAACCCGTTGACGAAGCTGGTCGTCTGGCCCGGAATCTCGCGCAGCGGAACCTGCTGGATCTTGTCATCGAAATCGGTGAGGAAGTAGGTGGCCGAGGCCGACCAGCCGTTCTTGTCGAAGCCGACGCCCAGCTCGTAGTTGGTGCTGGTTTCCGGTTCCAGGTTCGGATTGCCGGCCATGTAGCAGCCGGTGGTGCCATCGGCGCTGACCGAGCGATTGGTCCAGCCTTCGGCGGTCAGGGCGGTGCAGCCGTTGCCACCGGACTGCGTCGCCGCGCCGGCCGTGCCCTGCTTCAGCGTGGGCGCACGGAAGCCCTGCGAGACACCACCGCGCACGGTCCAGTCATCGGACGGGTGCCACACGCCGTAGACGCGCGGGCTCAGGTTGTCGTCGTAATTGTCGGTGTTGTCCCAGCGCAGGCCCACGGTCAGGATGAAACGCTCGTGCAGGGTGATGTGGTCTTCGGCGAACAGCGCCCAGGAGTCGGCTTCGCTGACCGGGCTGATACGGCCGGTGCCGGTCCAGGTCACCGGCACGGTGCCGATGGTGTCGCCGTTCTTCAACTCTTCGCGCTTCCACTGGCCGCCCACATTCAAGCTCTGCTCGAAGCCCCAATGGAAGCTGCGGGTGAACGCGGTATCGAACACCGTCTCCTTGGAGTGGTTGCCGACGGCGCTGCCCTTGTCTTCGTAATCGTTCTGCACCAGCGTCGTCTTGGACGTGGCGGCATCGCCGTAGCGACCATCGTGCATGACCACGTAGCCTGTCTGCACCAGCTTGGACAGACCCCACGCGCCGACCGCACCGGCACCGCGGTTGCGCTGCTCGCCACGCGAGGCTTCAAAGCCAACGGTGTGGTCATCATTGACGCGCCAGTTCAGCAGGGCGTTGGCGTTCTCGGCCTTGTTGCCGGGCGTCTGGCGGCGGCCGGTATCCGATTCGCGGTTGGTGACATTGGCACCGACGCGCAGGCCCAGGTTCTCGGTCAGCGGACCACTGAACAGCGCGCCCATCTGGGTGGTATCGCCGCGGGTCGGGGAATCGGGCTTGCTGTAGTTGAAGGTGACCGAGCCGCCCCATTCGTCGGCGATCTTGCGGGTGATGATGTTGATCACCCCGCCCATCGCATCCGAGCCGTACAACGAGGACATCGGCCCGCGGACCACCTCGATGCGCTCGATCATGTCCGGCGAGAGCCAGTTCAGATCCTGAGGACCCAGATCATCGCGGTAGTTCACGCCGGAGGAATTGCCCTGGCGGCGGCCGTCGATGAGGATCAGGGTGTACTGCTCGGGCAGGCCGCGCAGGCGGATCTTGGACTGCGCGCCAGACAGCGCGTAGCCGCCGGTCACGCCGGGCACGGTGCTCAGCAGTTGGCCGATGCTGCTGACCGGCTTGCGTTCGATCTCCTCGCGGGTGATCACGCTGATGCTGGCGGGGGCGTCCTTGATCCACTGCTGGGCGCCGGTGGCGGTGACGACCACGGTATCCATCTGCCTGGCCGAGGCGGCGTCTGCAGCGGCATCCGCATGGGCCTGGCTGGCCAAGGCAAGACCAATGGCCACCGTCAGGGTGGCAACGGAACGACGGGAACGGGGAGAGGGGGGCAACATCGACGCAGTACTCCTGGGAAAGAGGGGTCCGCTGGCGATGGCTTGGGGACGTCCGTGTGGGAATTTCAACAACTCTTAACAATCGTATCACGAACCATTCGCATTTGAAATGTAAGGATACGTTTGCTGCAGGTCCCCTTGGTCAGCGCCAGCTGGGGGGTTCCCCTTTCTTCCAGCAGATCAGTACAAGCGCCACCACGACCGTCCAGGTGCACACCTGGAACGCCACGGGTTCTTTGAAGGGCGAGAACAAGAACGGACAGGCCACCAGCAGCGCGAACGCGATGGCGTAGACCACCCATCCCTGCCAGGCGCACGGAAGGCCCCATCCCCAGCCATGGGACCGCGCGACAAACCAGTAGTGCTTGTCTTTCATTCCACCAAGACCAATTGTCCGGCAACCACCGGCCGGAGTGCCAGCTTGTGGGTGATGCTGGTGATGGTCCGGCGCGGGTCGGTCGGGTGCGGCCGGGAGGCGGTGCTGCTTCTTCCCTGGCGCCACAGCCCGAACATCACGATCTCCGCGCCCACCGGGAAGGACTTCAGCCACGCCGCATCGGTGTGCCCGACGCTGACTTCGTAGAAATCCCGGCGGTCGGTCACGCCGGTGTGCTGATACTTCGGGGCACAGTTGAGGAAGGTGACGCCATGGGGGTCACCGGGCTGGGGCGTGCGATGTGACCGCACCGTCCCGAGCAGCGCCAGCGGCAGCTCGCTGGATGCCGTGCCAAGCCGCTCCCATGCTGCGTCGTAGCGGTCCTGCCCGTAGAGGAAATTCGCCCAATCGACCCGCTTCTTGCCCAGGCGCAGGGTCAGCTGCGCGGTCAGCAGCGTGTCGTCCTCGCACATCGCCTGCAGCGTGAGCAGGTCGCCGAGGGTGCGCAGGTAACCGTCGAGCGGTGCGTCTGCCGGGAGAAGGGTCGGTCCGGCGCTGCCCCGCTTCAGGGCCTGATGGAGGATCAACAAACGCAGCTCATGCCGGCCATCCCCCAGCGCAGGCAGGAACTCGGGATCGGTTCCGCTGGCGAGCAGGGCCTGCAGATGTGAGGGAGCGTTGTAGCGGCACCCTGGCAGATGCTCAGCCCCCTTGTTCAACGCGATGTACGCAGGAACCGAGGCGGGAAGGGCACCGTCGGCACCGCTCCTGTCGTGCGCCGGGACGAATCGCACCGGCACGTTGCAGCCATCGCAGAGCAACGTGGGCAGGGTCTGCTGCGCGTCATGCCGCTTCTGCAGGTCGGCCAGCCGGTGCAGGGTGCCGTGCGTTCCCACGGCCTTGCGCATCTTGATTCCGCGATTCATCTGCAACCACTGCTTCGTTCAATGGCGACCATCATAGTCGCTTGGATCAATTGCCCTGCGTCGCGAAACGCAGTGCCTGCTCAGCCCGGGTAGGACGGGAAGCGCTGATCCGGGTGCGTCTTCTTCCATTCGGTGTGGGCCACGGTGCCCTCCCACGCAAGGAAGGCACCGGGGATGCGCCCGCGGCCGGACCAGGTGGCACCGCTGTGCGGGAGCCAGAAGCGCGGCGGCAGCTCTTCGCGGGGGACTTTCGCTGGCTTGGCGCGTGCAACGGCGCTGGCCGATCCCTCGCTGCCCACCGCTGCCCGGATCCTGCGCTGTTGCTCCGGGCTGAAATCGGCGTAGGAGGAGCTGAGCAGCAGCAGTGCGCGCTCGAACGCCTCCTTCGTGGCGGCCCGCAGCAGCGCGCTTTCATCCATTCCCGATCGCGCTACCGCAGCTGCCAAGGTGGCCTTCATCTTCGACGCGGACGGGGTGGTGGAGGGCTTGCGGGGCATGGAATTCCAAAGAAGAAAGGACTGACGGTGGGCACCATAGCAAATGCCGGTGTGAAGTCATCTTTTCGCGTGCGATGCCGCCTGGAACAGCCGTTCCGCTGGTGCCCAGCCCTTCGACCAGGATCAGGGCCCCTTCGGTTCTGTACACCGCTGGGACACCTTGCGCCCCTCAACGAAGGCCCGTGTCGCGTTGGCGAAGCAGGATGGCGCAACCAATGCCAGCAGGTGCGCGCCACCGTCTACCGTGTGGAATGTCAGTGCCGTGGTTCTGGCGAGCTCGGCGGCATGCTCGCGGGCACCAGCGTAAGCCGTGTTCGGATCCAGCGTGCCGTGCACCACCAGCGTTTTTGGCAGGCCGGTTGGCGTTTTGCCGAACCACGCGTCGCGCGGATAGGGCGGCACCGGGCTGTCGACCAGCAAGCCCGGAATCGGACTGATGAACAGTTTCCCCTTCTCCTCGGCCTCCACCATGGCCTTGGTCAGCTCCGGCCGCGCGTTGTTTTCCGACGCGGCGATCAGCATCACCAGGGGCAGGGCAGGGCGATTGTCCCCGCCCTGTCCAAGCTGTGCCAATGCGGCATTCCAGTCGGTCACTGTGCGCTCCAGCGAGCGGGCATCGTCGCCGGACAGGTCCCGCGTCATCTGCGGAATGCGATCGCGCAGCACCGGGAAGCTCAGCAGCGCGCCATAGAACCGACGTAGGTCGCCGCCGGGTACCTGCTTACGCCATGACGCATCAGGTGCAGACGCAAGCAGCTGCGAGTACGTCGCCACATCAGGGCCGAGCAGCACCTGCCGCCCGACCTCGTCCACCAGTGCCGTGCGCCGACTCAAGTCCCACTGCTGGGTCGCCTCGGGGGGCACCAAGCCATCCAGAATGAGTCCGTCCAGCGGGAAGGGTGCAGCCTGCAACGCCCGCAACGCGAGCTGGGTGCCGTAGGAAACGCCGTACACCAGCAACTCGCCGCTGCCGCGTTGGCTTGTGATCAGAAGACCAAGGTCCTGCGCGGCTTCGGTGATGGAAAACGCCATGGTCCGTGTGGGGTTGGCGTACATCGCCCCGATGCACGGCCCCCATTCGGTCCCGGCAAGCGCGACACCGTCTGGGCTGTCGGGCGCCTCTTGAACCGGGCAGATACGCGATGACCGTCCGGTCCCGCGGTGATCGGCAATCACCAGGTCGAAGCCCGGGAACGCGCGCTGGTAAGTGGACAGCATCGGATACAGCGAGGCGCCTGCTTCGCCGGGACCGCCGGACAGCAACCAGACCTCTCCTCGCCTCGCCACATCGGTCGCGGCCGGTACTCGACGGACGAACAACGAGATCGTCTCGCCTTCCGGTGCGGCATGGCGCAGGGGGACCTGCACCGTCATGCAGCGCGAATCCCGCAGTTGCGGTGAAGGCGCGGCATCATCGCAGGACACCGGCGATGCGTGGATTTCTGCGTGGACCAACGAGGGCAGGGCGACCAGCAACACAACATATAGCGCGGCGCGAAGCATGGGCAACTGACATCGGTGGACGGAGCGTGACGATGCGGCTTTACCGGGTCCTCCTGCGAATGCCGGAAGTAACGTCCGGATGGCGTTCGAAGACCGGCCAGACTCCAACCTGAACAGGCGTCGGTTCAGTGGAGGGTACGCAATGTTCCGGCAACCTTCGGCTACCAGATTCAATTCCACACCGATACGTTTGGAGGATCCAACGATGCTCACCTCAACCGCTTTCAGCTTCCGTGGCCTGGCCATGGCACTGGCTCTGACCGCTGGCGTCATTGCCGCAGGGGATGCCTCCGCGCTTTCGCGCAAGGACAAGAACACACTGGTGGGTGCCGTCGTGGGTGGCGTCGCGGGGCACGTGCTGTCCAACGGCGACCCGCTGATGACCGCCGGCGGCGCGGTAGCCGGCGGCGCGATCGGCAATGTGACCACCAAGGATCGCCGCGACAACCGCGACTATCGCTACGACCGTGATCGCCGTTATGACCGCGACCATCGTTACGAGCGCACCAGCCGCCACGATCGTCGTCACGACCAGCGCCGTTGGGACCATGACCGCCGCAACCACAACCGCGGCTGGCGCTGATCGGGTAAGAACGGAATCCTGCCGCGGCCACCGACTCGGATGCATGCCCCCGTTCCGTATTAAAGCGTGCGCTTATTCCACCGCAGCGATGCGGTGAGTGGCATGACGGTCATTCGCCGCGCGTTGCCTCAAAGCGGTAGGGATTGCCCTGATCGGCAAAGCGCAGCACATAGCGCGCAATGCGTGTCTTGCCGTCGGACAACACATAGTCCACCTGCAGGCCGGTCCGAGGGTGTTCCTGGTCAGCGCCGAGGTAGGTGTTGCTCGGATAGCTGAAGCCGTCATGGGGCGCTTCCCGTATGGCTGCACAGGTGGCAAACAGCGGCGGCAGGGTGTACAGCCGCTCACCATGCAACAACAGCACCGCTGTGTAGCGGACGGCTGTGCCACTGCTGGAGTAGCGCATATCCAGGCAAACCGACGTGCCGCGCTGCCAGGCCGTTACGGCGGTCAGGTTCTCCGGGTCGATCGGCGTCTCGCTGCGCCACTGTGGTGACGCCAGGTTCACGGCGCGGCTCAGGGGCCAGCGCCGCGTCCCCACCATCAACGTTTGGCCATCAAAGGCAACATCGAGGCCGCCCTTGGGCGGCGTCATGGGCAGATCGCCGGGCGTGGTCCACAACGGTGGGTCGTACCGGCGCAGCGCCTGGTGCATGGAGGTCACCCAGATGCAGTGCCGGGGTGATTCCGTGCAAGGCATGGCCAGCGACGTTCCCGATTCCGGAAACATGGCACCGCCGAGTGACCGGTAGAAATCGCCATAGTTGGTAAAGAAAACAGGTTCGGCCTGGGCCGCCGCCGGCAGGCATACGCTGAGCAGGACAGCCAACGCACGGGGGAGGGGGGACATTGTGCATTCCATGCGGGTAGTGGCATTCAGGGTCTTGCGCAGTGCAGGCGAACCCGCGGAAGTGAGCGGGCACAGGATGATCAATGAGGCATCGACGATCCGCAAGGCGGGGTGCCGGGGGAGCTTACGATCGCGGGGACCGGCTGGACGCTGGCTTGGACATGGCGATACGTGTGTGCGTATCGGTAGGACGAGAGACCCGGTGCCCATTGCCAAGGGTGGCCGGCGGCGTTCGCCGCCAGCCTACGGACGCGGGAGGGGACCCGCCCGGTTCTTCAGAAGTAGTAGGCAGCGGAGAAGGCCACGATGTCCGTGCCGACATCGTATTTGCCTTGCAGCGTGCTGCCCGTCGCCGACACCAGCGACACCTCGGGCTCATCAACGAAGAGATGGGTGTAGCCAAAGCTGTACTCGGCCGACTCGGACGCACGATAGGTAGCGCCCAAGGACAGCCATTTGCGATCGGTGTCGGGCACGCGCACATCGCGGATGTCGTCGGTGACCGGGCTTTGATCAGTCGCTACGCCCGCACGCAGGGTCAGCTTTTCGTTGTACCGATACTCTGCACCGATCGAAGCGAAGGTCGTATCGCGATACCCGAAGTCCAAGGTCCGCGTCGGCTGTGCTGAGTCGAAGTCCAGCCGCACTTCCGCGAACTTGGACCAGCCTGTGCGCGTGACATCGGCCATGACCGTCCAGCGATCATTGACGTGATGACTGATGCTGCCGGTCAGCGTGGCGGGAAGATTGAGCGCTGTGCTGGCGTGCGTGTCGACGAACCATCCCGGGCGGGCCGCTGCCAAGAAGGGTGCAGCACTGGTTGGAACGCCGAAGCTGATATCCGCATCGTTGAGCTTGTGATCGACCTTGGACCGGTAAGCAATGCCGATATTGGTTCCTTCCACTGGCGTGAAAAGACCGCCCAGCGTGAAGCCAACCGCGTCGTCCTTGGCCTCGATGCGGGTGTAGCCATCAGCACTGCCGGGGGAAAAGCCAGGCGCCCTCGCGCCGGCCAAGACCGCGCCAAAGTCGACGGCATCGTAGAGTTCGGCTTCTGCGCGTTCGATGAAGACCGAGGCCCCGAAGGACACATAGGGATTTACGTCATAGGAGAACGAGACGCCCAGGTCGACGGCCTTGATCTCCGTCTTGATCCCGTTGTATCGACCGATCCAGTTGCTGTCGTATTCGGTCTTGAAGCCAAAAGGTGCCGTCACCGAAAGCCCGAGGTGAGCCTTGTCACCCAAAGGGGTGTGAAAATACAGCGCCGGGACCGGACTCGTGTCGCCAGCGTCACCCCCATCACTTCCCGATTGAGGACGGCCCAGGGCGTCCCGGCCTTGGCCCTTGAAGTCGATCGTGTAGTTCACAACGCTTGCATCGGCTTGAAAAACCCGACCCTCCAGCAAGCGCATTGCTGCGGGGTTATCGGCAATGACCGATGCGTCGCCTGGCGCGCTGATCGAGCCCGCGAACGCCCGACCCAGGCCCTTGGCGCTCTTTTCCTTCAGCTGGAATGCCGCAGCGCTTGCGTTGTCAGCCGCGCTGGCCAAAGCACCCAGCAACGCGAGTGCGAGCATCGTTTTTGTGGTCATTGCTTGCCCTCCACAGGCAAATGTCGATCCGAGAGTGCGCAGGTGAGGAGATATCCGGGACCCAGACGTCATTCCTACCGGCGCGAGTGGCCCGCCGTTGTGCCCAGGAATGCCTGACATCAGGTTCCCATCCGCCAGCAGGCAGTGCCGGATTCTTTGTCTGGTGACCAATAAAGTCAAGCGTCACATTGTGGGTGCTATTTTGTGAACCAATACCCGAATGGTCACCATTTGCCCGCATCCCTGCTCAGCGCTACTCTTGCCTCATGTCTACTTCAATCTCCGCAGCGCTCGATACCGAGCGCGGCCCCGCTGAGCATGATGTGCGCACCCAGATCATCCAGGCTGCCACCGCCCATTTCAGCCACTACGGCTACGACAAGACCACGGTCTCGGACCTGGCCAAAGCCATTGGCTTCTCCAAGGCCTACATCTACAAGTTTTTCGCCTCCAAGCAGGCGATCGGGGAGGTGATCTGCGCCAATTGCCTCGCCCAGATCGAAAGCGACGTACATGCCGCCTTGGAAGGGGTTGAAGCGGCGCCGGACCGGCTTCGGGTGCTCTTCACCGCCATCGTGGACGCCAGTCTTCGCTTGTTCGTCCAGGATCGCCGGCTCTATGAAATTGCCGTGGCCGCCGCGACGGATCGATGGCCGTCGACCCAGGCCTACCAAGGCCGCATCCGGGATCTGGTCGAAGTGATCCTGAAACAGGGGCGCGCCTCTGGGGTATTTGAGACCAGAACGCCGCTCGACGAAACCAGTCGCGCGGTGTACCAGGTGTTGGTGCCTTATCTGAACCCAGTGACGCTTCCACACCTCTCGGGCCTGCACGCTGAAGCGCCGCTGGCGCTGCAGGAACTGGTCCTTCGGAGTCTCGCGCCGCACTCGTAGTGACTATTGACTCAGATAGTCACTAGGAACAGAATGCGTCCGGATACCCCACTCCGGAAGGCCGTATGCGTCGCCGTTTTGTAGTCCTAGCCATCTCCTGCGTTGCTACGTTGTTCCTTGTGGCCTGCGGCACGTCGGACGACATCGACCCCCGCACCGCGCCCCCCATCGTCCGGGTCGCCCAGGTCCACGCGGGCGCGGGAAACGCACGCACGTTTACGGGCACGATCGCCGCACGGGTGCAGAGCGACCTGGCGTTCCGAGTGGGAGGCAAGATCACCGAACGCCTCGTCGAGACCGGGCAGACCGTCAAGCGTGGTGACGTGCTTTACCGGATCGATCCCATCGATCTGAATCTGGCCGCGGCGTCCCAGCAGCAAGCGGTGATTGCGGCTCGGGCGCAGAGCGTTCAGGCCATTGCCGACGAAGCGCGGTATCGCGATCTGGCCGCCAAGGGCGTCGTGTCCCGGTCGGCCTATGATCAGATCAAGGCGGCGGCGGAGGCGGCCTCAGCGCAGCTCAGGGCAGCCGAAGCGCAAGCCCGGGTAGCGCGTAATGCCAGTCAATACACCGCGCTCGTTGCCGATGCTGATGGGGTGGTCATGACCATCTCCGCTGAGCCCGGTCAGGTTGTGGCGGCGGGGCAGATCGTCGCCCGGCTTGCCCGTGCAGGCAGCAGGGAGGCAGTGGTCCAACTGCCCGAGACGCTGCGTCCCCAGATCGGCTCTGCGGCGTCAGCCTCCTCGTTCGGGGGAAGCGGGAAGATCCCCGCACGGTTGCGCGTGCTCTCTGAATCGGCAGACCCGGCCACCCGAACCTTCGAAGCCCGTTACACGCTGGAAGAGGGCAGCACCCCATTGCCGCTGGGTTCCACGGTGGCGGTCGAGCTTGCTGGCGCAGAACCTGTCGGCGTCTCGGCCGGAGTTGAGGTTCCACTGGGCGCGCTGTTCGATCCCGGCACCGGAACCGGCGTATGGGTAATCAGCGGTGAGCCGCTCAAGGCCCATTGGACGCCGGTCGCGGTCAAGCAGCTGGGCGACGACCAGGCCTTGGTGGAGGGCGCTTTGAAGGCCTCGGATCGCGTGGCGGCGCTTGGCGCACATATGCTCCGCGAAGGGCAGGTGGTTCGCCTGGCTGACAGCGCCAACAGCACCGCTGCGAACGGAGCCGGTCAGTGAGTGGGTTCAATCTGTCGGCGCTTGCGGTGCGCGAGCGTGCCATCACGGTCTTTTTGATCTTTCTGATTTCCGTGGCCGGCATCGTGTCCTTCTTCCAGCTCGGTCGCGCTGAGGACCCTGCGTTCACGGTCAAGGTCATGACCATCGTGACGGCCTGGCCGGGCGCCACGCCCGCGGAAATGCAGGACCAGGTCGCCGAGAAGCTGGAAAAGCGCCTGCAGGAGCTGCGTTGGTATGACCGCAGCGAAACCTATACGCGGCCTGGGCTGTCCTTCACCACGTTGACATTGCAGGACGGCACGCCGCCTTCGGAGGTGCAGGAGGAGTTCTACCAGGCGCGCAAGAAGATGGCCGACGAAGCGGCGAACCTGCCCGCAGGCGTGATCGGTCCGATGGTCAACGACGAATACGCGGATGTCACGTTTGCGCTGTTTGCGTTGAAAGCGAAGGGCGAACCATTCCGCGCGTTGGCGCGCGATGCCGAAACCCTGCGCCAGCGCTTGCTGCACGTGCCCGGTGTGAAGAAGGTCAACATCATCGGTGAGCAGTCCGAGCGCATCTATGTGGAGCTTTCCCACGAGCGGTTGGCGAATTTGGGCATCACGCCGCAGGACGTATTTGGGGCACTGAACGGACAAAATGCCCTGACGCCCGCGGGCTCGGTCGAGGCCAAGGGCCCGCAGATCTTCATTCGCCTCGATGGCGCACTGGATCAGCTGGACAAGATTCGCAACACGCCTGTTGTGGCACAGGGAAAGACGCTGAAACTGCGGGACATTGCCACCGTCAAGCGTGGCTATGAAGATCCGTCGACCTTCATGATCCGCAACGGCGGCGAGCCGGCCATGCTGCTGGGCATCGTCATGCGCGACGGCTGGAATGGCCTGGATCTTGGCACCTCACTCGATGCGGAGGTCAAGAAGATCAATGACGGGCTTCCTGTCGGGATGGCGCTGGACAAGGTCACCGATCAGGCCGTGAACATCAGCGCGTCGGTCGACGAGTTCATGATGAAGTTCTTCGCCGCGCTGCTGGTGGTGATGCTGGTGTGCTTTGTCAGCATGGGCTGGCGGGTGGGTGTCGTGGTCGCTGCGGCAGTGCCGCTGACGCTGGCTGCCGTGTTCATGGTCATGGCCGCAACCGGCAAGAACTTCGACCGCATCACGCTTGGCTCGCTGATCCTGGCGCTTGGCCTGCTGGTGGACGACGCGATCATCGCCATTGAAATGATGGTGGTGAAGATGGAGGAGGGCTACAGCCGGGTCAAGGCATCGGCCTATGCATGGAGCCATACGGCAGCACCCATGCTGGCTGGCACCTTGGTGACTGCGGTGGGCTTCATGCCCAATGGCTTTGCACGGTCCACCGCGGGCGAGTACACCAGCAACATGTTCTGGATCGTGGGTATTGCGCTGATCGTGTCCTGGGTGGTCGCGGTGTTCTTCACCCCCTATCTGGGCGTGAAGCTTCTGCCTGAACTCAAGACCGTGGAAGGCGGTCACAGCAGTCTCTACGACACGCCGCGCTACAACCGTTTCCGTTCGATCCTGGCACGTGTGATCGCGCGCAAGTGGCTTGCCGCAGGCTCGGTGATTGCACTGTTCGTGCTCTCGGTAGTGGGTATGGGGCTGGTCAAAAAACAGTTCTTCCCCATCTCTGATCGCCCGGAGGTGTTAGTCGAGGTGCAGATGCCCTACGGCACCGCCATCGAACAGACCAGCCTGGCAACCAAAAAGGTCGAGGACTGGCTTTCGAAGCAGGACGAATCGAAGATCGTCACGGCTTACATCGGTCAGGGCGCGCCCCGGTTCTATCTCGCCATCTCGCCGGAACTGCCGGACCCCGCCTTTGCCAAGATCGTGGTGCGCACCGACAGCCAGGAACAGCGCGATGCACTGAAAGCCAAGCTTCGTCAGGCCGTGGCCGAGGGCTTGGCGCCTGAGGCGCGGGTGCGCGTGACCCAGCTGGTGTTTGGGCCTTACTCGCCCTATCCGGTGGCCTACCGTGTCAGTGGTCCGGAACCGGACGTCATTCGGGGCATTGCGGCCAAGGTCGAGCAGACCCTGCACGCCAGCCCGATGATGCGCACTGTGAATACCGATTGGGGCGTGCGCACGCCGACGCTGCACTTCACGCTGGATCAGGACCGTCTGCAAGCGATGGGGATGACGTCGGCATCCGTCTCACAGCAATTGCAGTTCTTCCTGAGCGGGGTGCCGGTCACTGCCGTTCGTGAGGACATCCGCACCGTCGAGGTTGTTGCTCGGTCAGGCGGGGACACGCGGCTGGATCCTGCCCGGATTGCGGACTTCACCCTTGTCGGGGCTGCTGGCCAGCGCGTGCCGCTGTCCCAGATCGGCACGGTAGAGGTTCGAATGGAAGAGCCGGTGCTGCGCCGCCGTGATCGGGTGCCCACCATCACCGTGCGCGGTGACATTGACGATGCGTTGCAGCCACCGGACGTATCCGCCGCGATCAGCAAGCAGCTTGAGCCCCTCATTGCCTCGCTGCCCGAGGGCTACGCCATTGCCCAGGCCGGGTCCATCGAGGAATCGGGCAAGGCTATGAGCGCCATGCTGCCACTGTTCCCGATCATGCTGGCGGTGACCCTGCTGATCATCATCCTGCAAGTGCGGTCCATCTCGGCAATGATCATGGTCTTCATGACCAGTCCGTTGGGGCTGATCGGCGTGGTGCCGACCCTGCTGCTGTTCCAGCAGCCGTTCGGCATCAATGCGCTGGTGGGATTGATTGCGTTGTCGGGCATCTTGATGCGCAACACGCTCATCCTCATCGGCCAGATTCACGAGAACGAAGAAGCCGGGATGGAAACCTTCCACGCCATCATCGAGGCGACGGTTCACCGTGCGCGCCCGGTGATCCTGACGTCCCTGGCAGCAGTGCTTGCCTTCATTCCGCTGACCCATTCGGTGTTCTGGGGAACGCTTGCCTACACGTTGATCGGCGGCACCATCGCCGGCACCGTGATGACGCTGGTCTTCCTGCCGGCGATGTATGCCATCTGGTTCAAGGTCCGAGCGGAGAAGACCCCCGCTGCCTGATATTGGCGCGGACCTCTTTTATATGGGAAGTGACACATGAGCATTGCTGACAAAGACCGCATCGTGGTGACCGGAATGGGCGTGGTCAGCCCACTCGGCTGCGGGGTTGAAACCGTGTGGTCCCGTCTATTGGCGGGGCGCTCCGGCATCGGATCGCTGGGTGCTGATCTTGCGGCCGGAACCGGATGTGAAGTCGGCGGCCGTGTGCCTGACCGCGTTCAAGACCCGGAGGCGGGCTTTGATTCCACCGGGATCATCGCGCCAAAAGACCTCAAAAAGATGGACCGGTTCGTCGAATTCGCGTTGGTCGCCGCCCACGAAGCGCTCGAGCAGGCGGGCTGGCGCGCGGCCGATGAGCGAGGGCTGTTGCGAACGGCGACCGTGATCGCCACCGGGATCGGCGGGTTTGGATCCATTGTCAATGCGGTCCACACCACCGAAAGCCGTGGGCCTGGTCGATTGTCGCCGTTCACTGCGCCCACCTTCCTGGCCAACATGGCGTCTGGGCAGGCATCGATCCGCTACGGGTTCAAGGGACCGCAGGGTGCGCCGGTCACGGCGTGCGCCGCGGGCGTCCAGGCGATCGGCGACGCAGCGCGCCTCATCCGGGCCGGAGAGGCTGACATCGCGCTGTGCGGTGGTGCGGAGGCCGCGATGCACCGGGTCAGCCTGGGCGGCTTCGCGGCGGCCAAGGCGCTCAGCACGTCGTTCAACGACACCCCCCAGGCCGCCTCTCGCCCCTTCGATGCGCAGCGGGACGGGTTCGTCATGTCGGAAGGGGCAGGGTTGCTGGTCATTGAGCGGCTGGACCACGCCCTGGCCCGTGGCGCCAGGCCGCTCGCCGAGCTGGTGGGCTACGGCACAACCTCTGATGCCTACCATCTGACGGCCGGTCCCGACGACGGCAGTGGCGCGCGGCGGGCGATGGAGATTGCGCTGGCGCAGGCGGGCATCACGCCGGCGCAGGTGGATCACATCAATGCGCATGCGACCTCTACGCAGGTAGGTGATCGGGCAGAGCTCGCGGCGATGCGTGCGCTGTTTGGTTCACGCCCCGATCTTCTGATCTCCGCCACCAAGTCCAGCACGGGCCACCTGCTCGGAGCGGCTGGCGGCATCGAGGCCATCTTCACCGTTCTTGCCCTGCGTGATCAGGTTGCGCCCGCGACCCTCAATCTCGTCCGTCCTGACGCGCTGGCAGAAGGGCTCTCAATCGTCGCCGGTCAGCCACAGAAGGCAGATATCGAGTTTGCCCTGAGTAACGGGTTTGGGTTTGGCGGCGTCAATGCCAGTGTGCTGTTCCGACGCCTATGAACGCGGCCGCCTCAACCGCCTTCGCAAGCAAAACCACGCTGCGCTGGGAGAGTGCCAGGGCGCAGAGCCGACGGTGCATCCTGGACGCGGCCGCTACCGTGTTCGCAGAGGAAGGGTTTGAGGGCGCAACGATGAGGCGCATCGCTGACGTCTGTGGCGTCACCAAGGTCACGATCTACGCGCATTATCGTGACAAAGAGCGCCTCTACAAGACGGTCATGGACAGCCATCTCGCAGCGATGCCGTCGGGTGAGCCCGACATGCAGGGAACGGCAGGCCTGGGCGACGCGCTGATGCGCATCAGTAGTGGTATCGGACGACTGGCCGCAGATGCTTCCTGTCGGGCATTCTGCGCCTCGTTGTCGCGCTCCATTTACGCCAGTGAGGTCTACATCGAACATTGGAACGCGATGCTGGAGCCGTATCTCACGTGTGCGGAGCAAGCGTTTGCGAAGGCTTCAGTCCGCGCGAGCAATGCCGGTGACAGCGAGAAGTTCCTCACGCTCCTCCTTGCAGGGCATGGCCTGCCTGGTGGGGCCAGGCCCGTGGCCGAGTGCGGTGCAACCGTCGCGCTTTTTGTGCGGGCCTATGACGCCTTCGGGCAGTAACCCGTATGGCTTAGAATCGGCCTGAAACCTGCCATCGGATCGTCAAGGAGACGTGCCTGCAATGATAAGGATATCCATGCCCACTTTCCTCGCCACTGCGTTTTCCTCTGTCGGCTTGACGACGTTTGCTGCAGCGACCGAGGCGCTGCCCACCGGATTGGAGCTGGCGCTCCACCGCGTAGCGGCCGTCGCGCAGGCGCCCGCCTCGAAGCAGGCAGCAGAGACATTGTGGGGAACGCCGTTGGATGCGCCCGTGGTGCTGCATGACCGCACCACCGGAACAAGTTGGCGTTTGAATGCCGTCACTGGCGGTGTGGAGTCTGTTGCGCTGCGCAAGGATCAACCGCCCGCGAACACCTGCATCGAAATCGACGGCACCTCCAACGTGCTGTTGGTGCTGCCTTTGCCCGTGGACAACGACGGACTCGCGACCCTGTTCTGGCATGAACAATGGCACTGCGTGCAGACAGCGCTTGGACTCTCGGCGTCTGAAGGCGATACAGCGCATCTGGATGACGAGAGTGGCCGAACGGCAGTGCGATTGGAGCTGCGTGCGCTCGGGCAGGCGCTGTCCGCGACCGATGACGGCGACAGCCGAAGGCATATTGCGGCCGCGTTGCGGTTCCGGGCGCTTCGATCTGGAGGTGTGGCGTCGGGCGCCCGCGCGCTCGCCGAAGAAGCGAAGGTTGAACGCAACGAGGGCCTTGCCGAGTACACAGGCCGCAAGGTGGCGGCCGCTGCCAACGGAGAGAGTGTGCGGCCCGCGTTGGTGAGGTCGCTGGCTGCGGCAGATGCCTCGGCAAGCTATGTCCGCTCGGCGGCGTACGTGACCGGGCCGGCGTACGGCGTTCTGCTGGATCGTTGGTCCCCAGGCTGGCGCAGCGGACTGTCGACCACGTCCGACCTGCCCGGGCTGCTTACCGATCAAATCGGGATGCCGCCCAGCGCGTCCGTTCTCGAGGACGTCGGGCGCGGTTATGGGATGGACGAGGTGCGTGCGCAGGAGCAGGAGCGCGCAGCGATCCGGGCGCAGCGCAGTGCTGTGTATCGCGAACGGTTCCTCGGAAGCGATGCCGTTCGGCTGCCACTGAGCAAGCCCTCCGCGTCGTTCGATCCGCGCGCGCTCTTTCCGCTGGGCGAGTCGGGAACGGTCTATACGCCGCTGACGGTGCGCGACGAATGGGGCGAGCTGACGGCGGAGTCTGGTGCATTGCTGTCGAAAGACTGGGCGCTCGTGACCCTGGGCGGCGGGGCGCTTGCTGGTGGTGCCTCGAACTGGACAGGACCAGGCTGGACCCTCGCTCTCAGCGAGGGCTGGCAACTGGAGAGGGACTCTGACGGGTGGCGTCTGACGCGCCGGAAGGAAGACGGTAACCGCAGGTAGAAGAGGTTCTGGATCGTCTGCGACCTACCGCATCTCCACCACCACCTTGCCCTTGGCCCGGCCGCTCTCAACGTGGGCCAGGGCGTCTTGGGTCTGCTGGAACGGGAAGACCCGGTCGATGACCGGACGGATCGCCCCAGCCTCCACCAGCGAGGTGATCTCGCTCAGCTGCTGACCACTGGCCCGCATGAACACGAACGTGTACGTCACGCCCTTCTGCTCGGCCTGGCTGCGGATGCCATGGCTGAGCAGGCGCATGACCTGCTTGAGCGGCCAGGCCAGGCCACGCGCAGTGGCAAATGCGGGCGTGGGTGGCCCTGAGATGGAAATGAGATGCCCGCCCGGCCTGAGGATCTGCAGCGAGCGGGTCAGCTCATCCTTGCCGAGGCTGTTGAGCACCACATCGTAGTCACGCAGTTCCGTCGCGAAATCCTGCTGTTTGTAATCGATGACGACGTCTGCGCCGAGATCCTTCACCCACGCGACGTTGGCGGTACTGGTGGTGGTGGCCACGAAGGCGCCCAGATGTTTGGCCAGCTGGATCGCCACCGTCCCGACGCCGCCGGAGCCGGCCTGGATGAAGACCTTCTGCCCGGGTTTGAGCTGGGCGGTTTCGACCAGCGCCTGCCATGCGGTCAGCGCGACCAGGGGCAGCGAGGCGGCCTCCACCATGGTGAGGTTGCCGGGTTTGAGCGCCACCGAGGCAGCATTGACCGCAATGAACTCGGCGAACGTGCCGATGCGATCATCGTCGGGACGGGCATACACCTCATCGCCGGGTTTGAAATGCTGCACCCCGGCGCCGACACTGACCACCGTGCCAGCCATATCGTTGCCAAGAATCAGCGGCAGGCGATAAGGCAGGATCAGCTTGAACTCCCCGGTGCGGATCTTGGTGTCCAGCGCATTGACGCTGGCCGCGTGCACCCGGATGAGCACATCGTCATCGCGCAGCGGAGGCTGCGGGGCGTCGCCGATGCGGCCGGTCTCCTTTTTGCCATAACGGTCGATGAGGAAGGCTTTCATGGGCGGTGTGTCTCTGGTTGAGGGATGCCGTCGGGCTGCGGGGCAGGGAATGTGGTGGGCGCATCAGTTATCGAGGAACGCTAGCGCGTCCCGTACAAACTCAGCGTGATACTGGAAAATCCCGCCATGACCGGCGTCGTCGTAGAGGACAAGCGTCGCATCGGGAATGCGGTGGGCCAGATCGCCACTGTTCGGCGTGGGGACCATGATGTCGCTGTCCCCATTCGCGATGAGCACCGGGATACGGATGTCGCCCAGGTCCTGGGGCAATTGCCTGCCCCACGCCGTGATCGCCTTCAGTTGCCGCAGGAACGCCCCGGGTGAGGCTGGCCTGTCGCGATCATTCGTGCGTTCCTTCAACCGTTGCAGGAACGCGGTGGCCGCCTGTCGGCTGCGGGCGCTGGCGGTGAAGAACAGGTAGTACTTGGGATCGCGCCGCGTCAGCAGGCCCTTGAGGATCAAGGGCCAGGACACGCGGCCCACCCGGTCGATACCGCGGCCACCCGCTGGCCCGGTACCGGTCAGGATGAGCCGACGCACCAGGTCAGGCGCGTCCAGCACCACCTGCTGCGCAACGAAGCCGCCGAGCGAGAAGCCGAGCAGATCGATGCGGCCCAAGCCCATCGCGCGAATCAGCGCGATCGTGTCCTGCGCCATTTCCGCGACGGTTACCGGTGCTTTGCCACCTGATCCTCCAATGCCACGGTAGTCGATGGCGATGACCCGATGCCTGCTGGCCAGGCCATCCACGATGCGCGGGTCGAAGTTGTCCAACACCGCGCCCCAGTGGTTGAGCATGACCAGCGGGATGCCGTGCTGCGGCCCCAGTTCGCGGTATGCGAACGGGGTGCCATCGACCTCCAGCAAGCGGGTCGGTGCATTCTCGAACGAACGTCTGGAGTCGGGGGGCGTGCTGGAAAGCGTCATGGTCGCGTACCTGTGGGGTCAGGGCTTCACTCGGTGGGGCGATAGCGTTCCGCCGCCTGCGCCTGCCGGATGTCCGAGAGCAGGCCCTGACGCGATGCGTCCAGCGTGTCCCAGCGTTCGGCCACATGCAGCGGTGGAATGGTGACGGTCTCGCGGCGATCAAAGCCGACCAGCGCCGCATCAACCAGCTCGCCGACATCCATCACCTCCGGCAACGTGTTGATGTCGATACCGGCCCGCTCCCAGATCTCGGTGCGCGTCGTCGCGGGCAGCACGGCCTGCACATAGACGCCCTTGGGCGTCAGCTCCAGGCTCAGTCCCTGCGACAGGAACAGCACGAAGGCTTTGGTCGCACCGTAGACGGACATGCCGAACTCCGGCGCCAGGCCGACCACCGAGCCAATGTTGACGATCGCGCCTTCGCCGGCGCTGGCCAGCCGTGGTGCAACGGCAGCGGCAAGGCGGGTCAGGGCGAGGGTGTTCAGCGTGATCAGTTGTTCGATGCTGTCGGCCGACTGCTCGGTGAAGCCACCGGATTGGGCGATGCCCGCGTTGTTGATCAGGATGCCGATGCGGGCATCGTCGCGCAGGCGGGTTTCAACGGCGGCCAGGTCGGCGCGCTGGGTGAGGTCGGCCGGAAGTACGTCGATGGCAACGCCGGTGTCGTGGCGCAGGCGCGCGGCCAGTGCGTCCAGCCGCGCCGTGTCGCGCGCGACCAGTACCAGATCGTGGCCGCGGCGAGCAAAACGTTCGGCGTAAACGGTGCCGATGCCGCTGGAGGCGCCGGTGATGAGGACAGCAGGAAGCAGGCTCATGGTGTGTCTCTTGAGATGTAATGGGGGAACGGGGATGCAGCGCGGCGATGGCGACGGAGTTATTGCGCGAGCGTGTCGGTCAGGGCGGGGTAGTCGGTGTAGCCCTCCGCGCCGCCGCCATACAACGTGGCCGGGTTCAGGGCGTTCAAGGGCGCGCCGGTCTTCAGGCGCTCGACCAGATCCGGATTGCTGATGAAGGCACGGCCGAAGGCGAACAGGTCAGCCTTGCCACCGGCCAGATGCGCGTTGGCCAGCGCCAGGTCATAGCCGTTGTTGGCCAGGTAGGTGCCGGTGAAACGGCGGCGCAGGCCGTCGAAGTCGAACGGGGCGACATCGCGCGGGCCACCCGTCGCGCCTTCGACCATATGCAGGTAGACGATGCCCAGCGCGCTGAGCTGATCGACGATGTAGTCGTACTGCGGCTGCGGATCGCTGATGGTCGCGATGGCGTTGGCCGGCGAGACGGGCGAGAGGCGCACGCCGGTGCGATCGGCACCGATCTCGGCTGCCACGGCGGCTGTGACCTCCAGCAGGAGGCGCGCACGGTTTTCGATCGAACCGCCGTAGGCGTCGGTGCGCTGGTTGGCGCCGTCCTTGATGAACTGCTCAAGCAGGTAGCCGTTGGCGCCGTGGATTTCGACACCGTCGAAGCCGGCGGCGATCGCATTGGCGGCGGCCCGGCGGAAGTCGTGGACGATGGCCGGCAGTTCGTCGATCTCCAAGGCACGCGGCTCGGACACATCGACAAAGCCGTTGTGGACGAAGGTCTTGGTCTGCGCCCGGATGGCCGAGGCGGATACCGGCGCGGCGTTGCCGGGCTGCAGATCCACGTGCGAGATGCGGCCCACGTGCCACAGCTGCACGAAGATGCGTCCGCCGCGCGCGTGCACGGCGTCGGTGACCTTGCGCCAGCCATCGATCTGATCCTGCGTGTAGAGGCCGGGCGTGTCCTGGTAGCCCTGGGCCTGCGCCGAGATCTGGGTGGCCTCGGTGATGATCAGGCCGGCCGAGGCGCGCTGGGCGTAGTAGGTGGCGGCGAGCGGACTGGGCACCAGGTCGGCACCGGCGCGGTTGCGCGTCAGCGGGGCCATCACGATGCGGTTGGCCAGGGTCAACGGGCCAAGGGAGTAAGGCTGGAAGAGTGTCGAGGTCGTCATGGTGGGTGCGGGGTCGTGATCGTTGAGAGGTGGCGCGGGCGGGCCGGCAGTGGCGTCGTCCGGGAATGCGGCAATGATGATGACCGTAATCTTAGATGTCAACAGTTTGATGATGGTGGTCATCTATCCGTGGTAAGCTGCGCGCCTAAAGAGGCAGAGCGTCAAGAGACAACCCGTCATGAAAGTCACCAAGGCACAGGCGCAGGCCAACCGGGCGCACATCGTCGAGACCGCCTCCACGCTCTTCAGGGAGCGGGGCTACGACGGCGTGGGGGTGGCAGATCTCATGGCGGCCGCCGGCTTTACTCACGGTGGCTTTTACAAGCACTTCGGGTCCAAGGCCGACCTGATGGCCGAGGCTTCCGCCTGCGGTCTGGCGCAGTCTGCCGATGCCGCGGCAGGCATGGAGCTGGCAGATTTTCTGAGCTATTACATTTCGCGCGAGCACCGGGACAACCCGGGACAGGGCTGCACGATGGCCGCGCTGTGCGCCGACGCCGCGCGGCAGCCAGCATCGGTCAAGGCGGCCTTTGCCGCCGGTATTGATGCGCAGGTGGACCGTCCCGCTCTCGACGATGCTCAGCCAGGCGTGGACGTCAGCCCGGACGGACGTGCGCGCAGGATCGCCTTGATGGCCATGGCCGTAGGCGCGGTAGTGTTGTCCAGGTCCTGCCCGGACGATGCGCCGCTGGCCGATGAGATTCTCGACATTTGCCGCGCGGACGTCCTGGCGCGATTGGCGGCCCGATAATCAACCCGACGCCATCAACGGCAGCGGTTGAGATCGCGGTTGACGAGGTCGACATTGCCCGGAGCGAGCTGCTGGATGCTGGACATCCAGGCGCCTGGCATTCCCTCTGATGGTTTCCCAAGGATGACCATCGTGCCGCCCGGCTGGCTGACGATGGTCGTCTGCTCCTGGTGCACCGGCACGCTGCGCCGATAGGCGGAGAGCGGCAGCTTCGCATAGCGGGCCTCAAGCAACGCCTGCAATGCCGCGTGCGTGTCCGGCCGGTAGGGGGCCATGAACATCAAGGCGACGGGTTTGCCAGAGTCCTTGAGTGTGGTCAGGCTGGAGGCGGTCATCGGCACGTTGCCGATCCGGCACACACCCTCGTGACTGAGGATCATCGACGAAACTGTCGCCGGGCTGCAGTGATCGTCCATGTTCTCCTGCAACTGGCGTGGCAGTGCGTTGAACGCGGCGATGCTCTTTCCGCCAGCGAGTTCGGCAGCCACGGGGCATTCGGGCAGGGTCGAGTCGACGGCGGTGGCCTTGTCGGCGGCGCCTTCGCTGGCCGCACAAGCGGTGGCAAGAGCACACATCAGTGCCGACGCCAGTAGAGCGGGGGAGTGCTTCATCCGTGAATCCATCCGGTAGACGAGGTTTTGGGGCGGGCAGAAGAGTAACGCATAGGCGGAGGGGCGGGTCTGTGGTGGCCGCCACATCGATCCGCCACGATCAGCACAGTGAATACGTATGTTGTTATCGATTAAAGATATTGACATTGCCGCCGAAACTGGAATGAAGGCCGGTCATCGGCGAATTCACAGAGCTCTGCAATGGACTACTTCCGCAACCTCAATGTCGGCGCAAAACTGGCCGCCGGCTTTGGTCTCATCCTTGTCCTTCTGATCGCATCGTCCTCGCTTGCGCTGTACCAGGCCGACAAGATCGGCCGGCAGGTGGATGTGATGGAACAGAACAGCAAGAAAGTGCAGCTGTTGTATGCCCTGCGTCGTGACAATTTCGAGAATGAGCGCAATGTTCGTGACCTGATCCTCAACGGTACCGACAACGGCGAGGCGATCCTCGCCGATATCGCCAGCACGCGTGCCGACTACGCCAAGAGCAGTGAGGCCCTCGATGCGATGCCGCACGATGCGTCGGGCACGGCGGCCAAGCAGGTGATCAAGGACGCACGCGCCGCGGCGCTGCCGATCCACAACCAGATCATCGAACTGGCCAAGGCCAACGAGGATGATGCCGCCAAAAGCCTGCTCTACGGCGAGGCGCTGCCGTTGATGCAGGCGCGGTCCACCAGCCTGCAGAACGCGGTGGAGCTGCAGGTGAAGCGCAATGCCGATGGGGCCGCCGCGATCGATACCGCCATCGCCACGTCGCGGACGCTGATGATCGTTTTCTCGCTGGTGGCGCTGCTCTGCGGCGGCTTGCTGGCCTGGCTGACCGCGCGCAGCCTGACCGGGCCGCTGCGCCGGGCCATGTCGGTCTCCAGTGCGATCGCCGAAGGGCGCTTCGATACCCCGATTGGCAGGGCCGGCCGCGACGAAACCGGGCAGCTGCTGTCCAGCATGGACGCCATGGCCCATCGCCTGCGCGCATTCTCTGCGGCGCAGCAGGAGATGGCGCAGCGCCACGATAAGGGCGAGCTCGACTTCCGCATCGACGAGACCGCGTTCCCGGGCGATTTCGGGCGCATCGCCGCCGGCACCAATGCGGTGGTGGGCAGCAACATCGCGCTGACCCAGCGCCTGGTCGATGTGATGCAGCACTACGCGGTTGGCGATCTTCGCGATGACATGGAAGCGCTGCCCGGGGACAAGGCGCGCTTTACCGAGGCGATGGCGGTCACCAAGCGCAACCTGTCGGCCATCAATGCGCAGATCCGCATGCTGGGCTCGGCGGCGGCCGCGGGCGACTTCAGCGTGCGCGGCGACGAAGCCGCGTTCGAACATGAGTTCAAGGCGATGATCGAGCGCTTGAACCTGATGATGCATGTCAGCGACGAGAACCTGCGCAAGCTGTCCGCACTGCTGAAGGCGATCGCTGCCGGTGACCTCACCGCGCGCATGGACGGTGAGTTCCAAGGGGTGTTCGCGCAGATGCGTGACGATGCCAACAGCACCGTCGGCCAGCTGACCACGATCATCGGCAGCATCCAGGTTGCCGCGGGCAGCATCAACACCGCGGCCGTGGAGATCGCCAGCGGCAACAACGATCTCTCCCGGCGGACGGAACAGCAGGCCGCCAATCTGGAGGAGACCGCAGCGTCCATGGAGGAACTGACCTCGACCGTGCGCCAGAACGCCGAGCACGCACGTCAGGCCAATCAGCTGGCCATCAGCGCTGGCGGCGTCGCCTCCGACGGTGGCAAGGTGGTGCTGGATGTGGTGTCCACGATGCGCGAGATCTCAACCTCGTCCAAGCGGATCGGCGACATCATCACGGTCATCGATGGTATTTCGTTCCAGACCAACATCCTGGCGCTGAATGCCGCCGTGGAAGCGGCGCGTGCCGGTGAGCAGGGGCGTGGTTTTGCGGTGGTGGCCAGCGAGGTGCGCACCCTGGCACAGCGCTCGGCGGCGGCGGCCAAGGAAATCAAGGAGCTGATCGAAGACTCTGTGACCAAGGTGACCATCGGCGCGGGCCTGGTCGACAAGGCGGGCGTGACCATGGAGGAAATCGTGACATCGGTGCGGCGCGTGACCGACATCATGGGGGAAATCTCCGCGGCATCGCAGGAGCAGTCTGCCGGCATCGAGCAGGTCAGCCAGACGGTGGTGCAGCTGGACGAAACCACACAGCAGAATGCCGCGCTGGTGGAAGAAGCCACCGCCGCCGCACGCTCGATGGAAGAGCAGGCGACCACCCTTTCCGGTGCCGTCGCGCGCTTCAAGCTGTCTCACTCCAGCTATGCAGAAGCACCGCGGCCAGCGCGTGCGCCGACCGCCGCCAGCGTGACAACCAAGGCCTCCGCGACCGCTCGTGGACCTGCACTGGCGCCGAAATCCGCGCTCCCGCGGGTGGCCATGGCCGACACCGGCGGCGACTGGCAGGAGTTCTGAGGCACCAGCAGGAGCGGCGCCGACCATCTTCACGCACCCTCTACGTCCTCCAACTGAAGCTGAAAGCCGGTCATGGCTCTGGCGAAAAGGCCGCTATAGTCCGATTTCCCCACACAAAGGAGGGACTGCAATGATTCTGACCAAGCAACATCTGAAAATGGCACGTACGCTCGGCGTGGCGCTTGTCGCCACCGTTGGCCTCAGCGCCTGCGCGACCTACAAAGACGAGTTTGCAACGATCAACTCCCGGCTCGATCAGCTCGACGTAAAGGTGCAGGGTGCTGCACAGAGCGCCGAGTCTGCCAACCAGTCCGCGCAGCAGGCCAACCAGCGTCTGGATCAGATCGAAGGCCGCGTCCAGCAGCTCGAAAGGGCACCCAAGCGCACGCCGCGCGGTTGATTGCGTTTGAACACGCTGTAAGAAACGTCTGAATAGGCGACCGGTGGACGTTGTCGTCCACCGGCTTGCTTCTGTAATGCAGACCTGATTTCGAGGACTATTCCCATCCGTACGCATTCCTATCCTGCATCCCGCGCCGTATGTGGCGCGCTGGCCATGGCGCTGGCGCTGGCGTTGGCCAGCATGGGTGTGGCCCGTGCAGACGATACCGTTGCACCTCCGGTTACCGCCGTGGATGAGCTCCCGGAAGGCCAGGACGTTTCCGCCACTGTGATTGAACTGGCCGGCTGGGTGGTCGCAAGCAAGGATGCCCAAGGCTATCCGTTCGCGATCATGGACAAGGCCGCGGCACAGGTTCTCATCTTCGACGGCGACGGTCGGCTCCGTGGCGCGGCCCCTGGGCTGTTCGGTTCGGCCGCCGGCGACCATACGGCCCCCGGCGTCGCCGGCCTTGCGCTTCGCGAGATTCCCGGGCGGGACCGCACGACGCCCGCCGGTCGCTTTGTGGGCGGTTATGGCCCATCGATCGATGCGGGGCGCGTGCTGTGGGTCGACTACGAGTCCGCCGTCTCCATTCATCCGACCGCGACCGGCGTCCCGGCGGAAAAGCGCGCAGAGCGCCTCGCGTCCCCTTCGCCGGACGACAACCGCGTCACGCACGGCTGCATCAACGTCTCGCCTGCGTTCTACGAGCAGATCGTCCGGTCCACGTTCGAGCGTGGTGGGGTGTTCTACATCCTGCCGGATAAAGAAACGATCGCGCAGACATTCCCCGAGTTCGCGAAAAGCCGTGAGGCTACGCAGGGCGAGGATGGACGTCGGGAGCGGTCGGCCAGCAAGTGAGGCGGGGCTCGTTGCACAGCGTCGTCAACCCAGGGGCTGTCACGGTCCGCGCGTGAGGCGCCGACCGTGATCGCCAGATCGGCAGCGAGATCGCTCGTTCGCCATGCACGCTGCGTCGAGCACGTGTACCTGATGGATCCGTATCTCCATCGCATCGTTCGCAGGCTGACACCTCATCCCTTCAGCACCAGCGACATACTCGGATATCTGGCCCACATGAAGTCTACAAAGGCACGAACCTTTGGTGCTGCCAAGCGCCTGGAGGTGTGCAGTACCCAGAGCGCCGGCTCTGCACCGGAAATGATGCCCCACTGCACGAGATCGCCTTGGGCAAGATGACTCCAGGCAATGGACTGCGGCATCAGGGCGGCCCCTGCACCTGCAAGTGCAGCGTCGCGGATCATCAGGAACGAGGAGAATCTGAGTCGTGGGAGCGGCTCCAGAACCAGCCGCCCTTCGTCCAGGTCCCAATAGCCAGGTTGGAACGTTGAAGCGACGATTCCTGGCACCTGTCTCACCGCACCCGGTTCTGGCACGGTCATGCTGGGGGCGGCGACAACAACGAGGCGATCCTTGGCGAAACAGCGTCCTACCAGGTTGCTGTCTGGACTCGGATTGACTCGGATGACCACGTCGAACTGCTCTTCAACCAAGTCGACCAAGCGGTCCTCGGCCACGACCTCGATAGACACCTCCGGGTACGCCGCAGAAAAATCAGCGCCTATTCCTCCCATTGCCAATTGAGAGAACAGCACGGGCGCTGCGATGCGCAGGCGACCGCGCGGAACCGTTACGCCTTCACGCGTGGCGGTCATCGCCTCAGCGACCTCGCTCAAGGGCGCTTCAATGCGGCTGGCGAGCACTTGGCCCGCATCAGTGAGCATCAACCCTCGCGAACTGCGTTCGACCAGCCTCACACCCAGTTGTTCTTCCAGGTCTGAAATCCGCCGGGACAAGGTCGCTTTGGACTTGCCGCTCGCCCTGCTGGCTTTGCCGAGCCCTCCGCTTGCCGCGACCAGAAGGAAGTCATCCAGGTCATTCAGGCGCATGGTGTTTCACTTTCGGAACGGCGGGTCTACATACTGTCGTCTTCGTTCTGACTTCGCAACGGTCTATCGTCTCCCCATCGAATCCATTTCGGGGTGATCCTCCATGACCATGACGCATCGGGCTGTACTGATCCAAGGCTACGGCGGCGCTGAAGTCGCGCAGGTGGCAGCGTTGCCAATGCCGGTTCCGGGACGGGGCCAAGTGCGGGTGCGGGTTCGCGCCGCCGGCATCAACGGTATCGACTGGAAGGTCCGCGAAGGGTATCTGCGTGAGGTTTTTCCACTCCAGCTGCCCGCCGTTCTGGGCGCCGAGCTGGCGGGTGTTGTCGACGCTGTCGGCCCGGACGCGGGGCGCTTCAAGCTTAGTGACCGGGTCATGGGCGCGGTGGGCGGGCTGGGCGCATATGCCGAGTTCATCGTCGTCGACGAACGGTCGCTGGCCCCGACCCCTGACCGGCTGGACGACCTGCATGCCGCTGCGATGCCCGTTGCCGCCGTTGCGGCGTGGAAAAGCCTCCATCACGCGGGCGCCCTTCGCCTTGGCCAGCGGATCCTCATCCACGGTGCAGCAGGCGGGCTGGGCGGGTATGCCGTGCAGTACGCCAAGCAGGCCGGTACGGAAGTCTTCGCCACCGCCGCCACCGAGCACCTCGACTACGTCCGCAGCCTCGGTGCGGACCATGTCATCGACTACCAGGCACAGCGCTTCGAGGACATCGCACGCGACATCGACCTGGTGCTCGACTATGTCGGCGGTACGGTCCTGGACCGCTCATGGCAGGTGCTTGCGCAGGATGGCGTCATCGTCGGCACCACGTCGGCGGACATCCTGGCGCGCACGCCGCCCGGCCGCCGCGGCCTCTGGTTCATGAACAAGCCGGACGTCGCTCTTCTGGAGAAGCTTGCCTTGGATGTGGCCAGTGGGGCGCTGACGTCGAAGGTGGGCGAAGTGATCGCTCTGACCGACATTCCTGCGGCCATCGAGCGCAACCGCACCACCTCACGCGCCGGCAAAGTCGTCGCGGATTTTTCGCGCTAAGTCCCTTTCCATCCCTTGAAGGAGATTCACATGAGCATTCTCGTCACCGGTGCCACAGGCACCATCGGCTCTCTCATCACTCACGGCCTCGCCAGCGCAGGCGCCGACGTGACCGCTTTCGTTCGCACGCGCGGCAAGGTGTCATTCCCCGACGGTGTGACCGAGGTGGTCGGCGACCTGACCGACGTGCCGTCGATGCGCGCAGCCCTTTCGTCAGTACGCACGCTGTTTCTGTTGAACGCGGTTACCCCGGACGAGCTGACCCAGGCGCTGATTGCTCTGAACCTTGCCCGGGAGGCTGGCATCGAGCGCATCGTCTACCTGTCGGTCATCCATGCCGACAAGTTCACCAATGTGCCGCACTTCACTGGCAAGTACACGGTTGAACGCATGATCGAGAGCCTCGGCATTCCCGCCACCATTCTGCGTCCGGCCTATTTCATGCAGAACGAGTTCATGGTCCAGAAGGCGATCGAGGATTACGGCGTTTACCCGATGCCGATGGGTGGCGCCGGTGTCTCCATGATCGATGCGCGGGACATCGCCGAGATTGCCGTGGCAGAGCTGCTGCGACGCGACCGCGCGCCGTCTGCGCTGGCCACCGTCACCTTGGATCTGGTCGGCCCCCAGGCACTGACGGGCACCTCCGTAGCGCAGGTATGGAGCGCCGCGTTGGGTCGGGACGTGGTCTATGCGGGCGATGACGTGGCAGCGTTCGAAGGGCAGATGGCTGCGTTCGGTCCTTCGTGGCTGGCCTATGACATGCGCCTGATGATGGCGGGTATCCAGACGTTCGGGATGCAGGCGGCCGAAGGCGCGATTGCGCGGCTGGAGTCCATCCTCGGCCATCCGCTGCGTACCTATGAGAGCTTCGTTCGTGAGGCGACAACGAAGGCCTGACCGCGCCACCTGGTTGGGCAGGCTGCGCATTCGTGCCCACCTGCCGACCAGGCGAAGTATCGGTGTGCGTCCCCATCCTTTGCACGATTCAAGCGCTGGCCGATAGCGGACCTTCACGTCAGGGAGGTTTCTTTGGGACGAGCGCTATTCCTCGCCACCCGCTGACAGAGTGTTCCAGATGCGCCTGATACGTTGCGCTTCAGTGGTGACGTTGATCACCGCCTGCTCGCCCAGACGATCATGCAATTGCTGCAGATACAGGCTGCGAGGTGTCACCACCTGACCGATCGATTGCACGATCCCGCTCTGCTCCTCAGGCGGGAATTTCCCAGGTGCAATAGCGCCAACCTGTCCCACGCTCCAGTTCATCGCAAAGGGAGGCGCCTGGACGACGTAGATATCGTGCTCGGTGTTCCAGAACATCTGCTGCGCGCCCGCCCACCCATGCCCCGTTCCGCTGTACCGGCGGTTCTGTGCCCGCAGCATGTATCCCTTGGTGTTGTCGTACAGTGTGCCGGTGGACCAGCGATGGTGTGGACCACTGTCATTGCTGTCGCCGACGGCGAGGCAGTCCAGAAACACGTTGGGGCCAGGCACCCGTGCGCCGATGACGAAGGTATGCCTGCCGCCCTGGTTGTAGCAGCGCTGGATCAGATTGAAGGCCGAGTTGCCCTCGTACAGAAACACATAGCGGCGGGCGCCTTGGGTTTCGCCATACCTCGGGTCGAGATAGGCAATATCCTGCAGGGTATTGAACTGCGCGCCGTTACGGGTCACGAATCCATGCGACACATACCGCACGGTGACATCGCGAACCCATGAATCTTGAATCGCACCCAGTCGGAGTGCGATAAAGGGGCCGGAATCGGGGGTGCCGTTGACCGTGCCGGTCTCGGGGTTACCCTCAAGCCGGAGGTCTTCGATGCCGACCTGGGAGATACGGGTGGAATCCGTGCGATAGACGCTGCCGCCACCAAAGCGCGTCTGAATGGCATCCATGATCGGGGCATCAAGGGTGATCGTGTCATGGTCTACGGCGGTGACCACGCGTTCGCTGTAAACGGCGTAGTCGCTGGGCGTCCACCGATATCGCGCGGTATCGATGCCCTCGGGGCCGACCCAGCGGGCATCGGGCTCCCTCGCGATCGACACCGTATCGCCCACGCGATAGCCGGCTGCGGACGTTACCCTGATCCGCATTGCCCCTACCGGCACGTAGTCGATGTTGATTGCGGTCCGGCGTGCATCCAACGCTGCGCGGGGCACCGCGGATTCGCTGGTCCCGACGTCAAGGATCCTGCCCTGACGCTCGCTGACGTCGGAGCGGATCACCGTGCCGTCTGCACCTCGACCCTCACCGCGCAGCACCACGCCGCTGGCCCGGATGGTCAGCATCTGGCTCAACCTATAGTGGCCGCGTCGCAACAGGACTGCGCCGCGCAGGCCCCGGCTGTCCTTGGCACGTACGGCGACCGCGTCGATGGCTGCCTGGATACGGGGATAGTCGTCACCCTCGGCGTGTGGCCCAAGGACTTCGATGACGGGAATGCTGGAGCGGGTGGGCAGACTGACGCCGCCGCCTTGATAGCCTGCGCGGGAGAAGTCCGGAACGATGTTGCGCGCGTGATCGCTACCGCGTTCGGCATACAAGGCATAACGCAGCAGGCCATTGCTGCCAAGGCCTATCAAAGGGGCGTCTTTGGCGGTGTTGATGGGATGGGTGAAGGCGCTGGTCTCAGAAGCAGGCTCTGCCGCTGACAGGGTGGACACCGGACAGAGTGGCAATGCCACGAGCGTCAGCGCTACAACGCGATGAAACGCCGGGAGGAAAAGCATGCGGGCGACGTCCTTCCACGGAGGAGTGGCTGACAATGTTAGCAACTGCTTCCACCGATGCAGTCCGTGCAGCCGCGTCAGGCGGGTCCGCCTCTGGCCGAAGGCGGGCGTTTGGGTTGTAAGGCGACGCACACGCAGCCTGTGCCCGCCTGCCTCGCCTAGAAGTAAAACCCGATGTTGAGGTTGAACCGGGAGTGCCAGCCTGTGGCTGCGCCGTCATCGATCCCGACCCCATTGCCGCCGGCAAACCACATGTTCTTGCCGGCGATCCAGTCAGCGTAGGTCAACATCGCGCCCTTCTGCACACTGCAGCCGGTGACGTTCTGCCAGGAGTTCCGCAGCTGCGGGGCATCCTGCACGGGCAAGGTCATGCTCAGGTTGTTGTAGCAGGTGACGTTGTCCAGCCAGCGCGTCTTGCCGAAGGAATAGGCCACATTGGCGGTGGGGACATCGGCCTCTGCCGCGATCTCGAACGGCGCAAGGAACGCCGACATGGCGATGCGATCGCTCGGGATGCTGTAACGGTAGCGCGCCCACTGCAGCTGTGTGGTCCAGCTGTCGCGCGTCCATTGCGCGTGCACGGCCGCCGCATGATGGCCGTAACGCTGCCCGGTCCGCACGTTCTCAACCCGTCCACTGAAAGCAGAGCCGCCCAGCAGCAGGTCGCCGCCGGCCCAGGCCTGGCTGTGTTCGTAACGCAGGTGCAGCCTCTCGCGCTCGCGGTAGGGCAGTGTGTCTGTCTGGGCCACGTCGAAGGAGTAGCGATCACTGCGTGCGCCGGTGCCGTATTCGTCGCCGGCGAACCAGCCGAGGTGCCACTGGTCTGCGCCATCGCGGTGACGGATCACCATGCCGGGATCGTAGTCATCCTCGATGCCCAGGTAATAGCCGGAGCCGAACCAGAAACTCTGCGCGGCAAAGGGCAGCAGTCCGAACGGAACCTGTTGGATCCCGGCCTGCACGACGGTGTCCTCGCTCGCGTTCCAACCGACATAGGCATGGTGCACGGCATCGAACCCGTCATACCAGCGGTACTGCGCGGACAGGAACAGTGGGCCTGCACCGGCGTCGATATCGGCACGCAGCAGCTCCAGTTGCAGTCGGCTGGTGGGGCCGTAGTCCAGCCAGCCATAGCTGAAGCGCACCGCACCGCCGATGTCCACGTGCGGTTCTGTTGTCGAGGTGGATTCAGCAGCGTGCGCCGCAGAGGAAAGGGTCGCGATCAACGCGAAGGTCAGCGACAGCGTGGAGCGGTTTTTCATGGCAGTGGACGACGTAGATCGCAGAAACATCGGTGCGCACTATAGCCTGCGTTCTCTGGTCACGCGCATGTCGAATGGTTCTTAAAGAACGTCGCCTTCACGCCGTTATCGCATGACGGTGCACTGCGTCCATTCCGGACCGTGGCCATTTTCTTTCGAGTGCCATCCATGGGTTTTTCGTTGATTCGCCGTGACAGTGTCGCCGCACGTCTGATGCTCGGTACCGGTCTGCTTGCATTGGCCTGCTTCACCTTTACCGCGGTGGTCATCTACTGGCGAAGCAGTGAGGCGCTGTCGACGTCAGCGCAGGACATGCTGCGCGAGGTGGCGCGGCACGAGGCGCGCAACATCTCCAGTGAGCTTGAGTTGGGCTTCGATACCGCCGCGTCGCTGGCCAATGCGCTGCGCACGCAGCACACTGATCCGCGCTTCAGCCGCGAGACCGCAGCGGTCGTGCTGCGCGAGCAGCTGCGTGCGCACAAGGACTGGCTGGGCATCAGCAGCACCTGGGAGCCGGACGCCTTCGATGGCAAGGACAGTGCGTTCGCCGACACCGAGGGCCATGATTTCAGCGGACGGTTCATGGCCTATTGGTCGTGGCAGAACGGAACGCTCGTGCGCGAGACGTTGCGTGACTACGACGTTCCGGGTGTCGGCGACTGGTACCTGAAGAGCCGCAACACCCATCGGCCCAATGTCATCGAGCCCTACGTCTACCCGCTGGCCGGCGTGGACACGCTGATGACCACGTTGAGTACGCCGATCATGGACGGCGAGCGCTTCCTGGGCACGGTCAACGTGACCCTGGCGCTGGACGCGCTGCAGAAGCGCATCGCCCAGCTGCATCCGTTGGGGGTGGGCGAGGCCAGCCTGCTGTCGCCGGCAGGCGCGGTCATGGCCAGCGCCGATGCGTCGGAGGTCGGCAAGATCCGTGACGACGCCGATACCCGCAAGGTCCTGGACGTCACCCGCAAGGGCGAGGTGATCGCCGATCAGGTCAGTGTGCGTGGTGTCGACTCACTGCGTGTGGTGGTGCCGTTGCGTCTGGGCGATGCGCCGGAGGTCTTCGCGCTGGGCATCACGGTCCCCACCAGCCACGTGATGGCGCCGGCGCGGTCGCTGCTGATGGTGATCGTCGTGGTGGGCCTGCTCTCGGCGGCATTGTTGTGTGCAGCGCTGTTCCTGTTGATCCGCCGCCAGGTGCTTGCGCCGCTGGCCGAGGCGGTGCGCGTCTCCAGTGCGGTCGCCTCCGGGCGCCTGGACAGCCGGATTGAGCCGCGCCGCATGGACGAGATGGGCCAGCTGCTGCAGTCGATGGGGCATCTGCAGAGCCAGCTGCGCAGCGTGATCGATGCCCAGGGTGAGATGGCCACGCGCCATGACCAGGGTGAGATGGGGTACCGGATGGAGGCATCCACGTTCCCGGGTGACTATGGACGCATGGTGGCCGGGACCAACGCACTGGTGGCCGCGCATGTCCAGGTGCAGCGCCAGCTGGTGGAGGTGATGTCGCGTTATGCGGTGGGTGACATGACCGTGGACATGCCGGCGCTGCCTGGCGAAAAAGCCGCCATCAGCGACGCGATGGTGGTGACCAAGCGGAATCTGCAGGCCATCAACACTCAGATTCTGGCGCTGGCCCAGGCGGCTGCCGCCGGCGATTTCAGCAAGCGCGGCGACGCACAGGCGTTCTCGCACGACTTCCGCGGCATGGTGGACGGCCTGAATGCCCTGATGCAGACTACCGATACCAACCTGGCCGAGCTGTCGCGTCTGCTGCGCGCCATTGCCGCCGGCGACCTCAGCATCCGCATGGTCGGCGACTTCAAGGGTGTCTTCGCGCAGATGCGGGACGACGCCGATGCGACCGTAGATCAGCTGACCGCCATTGTCGGCCGCATCCAGCACAGCAGCGGCGCGATCAATCTGGCCGCCAGCGAGATCGTGGCCGGCAATGACGATCTGTCACGTCGTACCGAACAGCAGGCGGCCAGCCTGGAAGAGACCGCCGCGTCGATGGAGGAGCTGACCTCCACGGTACGCCAGAACGCCGACCATGCGCGCAAGGCCGACGAGCTGGTGCAGAGCACGGCCCGGGTTGCCGGGCAGGGCGGCGAGGTGGTCGCCCAGGTGGTCACCACGATGGCGGGGATCGAGACGTCGTCGCGACGCATCGCTGACATCATTTCGGTCATCGACGGCATTGCGTTCCAGACCAACATCCTGGCGCTCAATGCCGCCGTGGAAGCGGCCCGCGCCGGTGAGCAGGGCCGAGGCTTTGCCGTGGTGGCCAGCGAGGTGCGTACCCTGGCACAGCGCTCGGCGGATGCCGCGCGCGAGATCAAGAGCCTGATCGAAGACTCTGTGGGCCAGGTGGAGGGCGGTGCGGTGATGGTGCGCCGTGCGGGCACCACCATGGAGGAGATCGTCGCCTCCGTGCAGCAGGTCACCCAGATCATGGCCGAGATCTCCGCAGCGTCGCAGGAACAGAGCGCCGGCATCGAGCAGGTCAGCCAGACCGTGATCCAGATGGACGAGGCCACCCAGCAGAATGCCGCACTGGTGGAAGAAGCCAACGCCGCAGCGCGCTCGATGGAGAGCCAGTCCCAGGCGCTTCAAGGGGCGGTGGCGATCTTCAAGCTGGGTGACGCGCGCCGCTGACCGGTGCTGGATAAGGGCCGGATGCTCAGCGTATCCGGCCCGCCGCGTGCGGTTGTCTTATCGGCGCGGCGGCATCAACCCGTCGAAATGCGCGCTCAGCGTCTCGATCTGCTGCTCGTGGACCACGGCCGCGACGTAACCATCCGGCCGCACCAGTACCCACTCGCCCGGCTGCAGGCCATATGCACCGGCGAAGTGTCCCTGCGTATCCCACAGATCGCCGCACTGGCCGATCACGTGGACGTGCAAGCCCTTCCGCGCCGGTGCATCGGCGCGTGTGGCTTCGTAACCAAGCAACGTCCAATGCGTACCGCGCAGCACCTCAAACAGGCGCGTTGGCTGCCCACCCGCGCCCTGCAATGGGGCGTCGGGAGCACGGCTGCCCGGCGCAATGCGTCCCATACGGGGCTCGGCCGGTAGCGAAAGCGGTGAGTCCGCGTACCCGAGATCAAGCTGCTGGACCTCCCGGCCGCGTCGATTGTCGCCGCGGCGGGCGTGGTCGAGCAGTTTCGTCGCAAGCTCAAGCATCGCGGCTGCAACAGGGCGGCGCTCTTCTTCGTAGGTCTCCAGCAAGGTCTGCGGTGCCCCCTGCAGCACGGCGGCCAGCTTCCATCCCAGGTTGTAGGCATCCTGGGCACTGGTGTTGAGCCCCTGTCCGCCGGTGGGGGGATGCGTGTGGGCGGCGTCGCCGACGAGGAAGGCCCGGCCGACGCGGTAACGGTCCGCGAGTCGGGCGTTCATCTGGTACGCCGAGGCCCACTCGACGTCCAGAACCGCAATGTCATCCCGCCCGGTGCGCTCACGTACCATCGCCGCCAGGCCCGCTGCCGAGAGATCCACCTCGCCCTCCACGGGCACCGGGGCCTGTAGCTGGAACAACGCGGTTCCCATCAAAGGACACAGCGCGATGCGCCGCGCCATGTCCTCTTCGTTGAAGGTGTGCCAGGCATCGCGTGGCAGCCCTTGCAGCACGATGTCTGCCACCACTGCACGCACGCCCAGGGTCTTGCCGGGGAAACCAATATCGAGTGCGTGACGCACGATGCTGCGGCCGCCGTCAGCGCCGATCAGATAGCGTGTGCGGAGCGTCTGCTCGCCCAGAGAGGTGGCAAGACGCAGGGTCACGCCATCGGCGTCCTGCTCCAAACCGATCAGTGCATGCCCGAAGTCGACCCGGTGCCCCAGCGCGGCGAGGCGGCCGCGCATCACGCACTCGGTCAGGAACTGCGGCACCATCAGCGGCCGCCGATAGGGTTCGGCGGGTGTGGCTTGCGACGCCTCCACCATGACCGTGTCCGTATGGGTGCCATCGGCGTGATGTGATCGGGAGACAGGGTAGGCCCCGCCCGCCGCGAACAGCTGATTGACGATGCCCATGTCCTCGAAGACCTCCTGGCTGCGCGGCTGGATACCTTTGCCGCGTGAGCCGTGGAAGGGTCGGTCACGCTGCTCCAGCAGCCGGAATGCCACGCCGCGGCGAGCCAGTTCGATGGCCAGGGTGAGGCCGGCAGCGCCAGCTCCACAGATCACTACATCAAGGTTGTTGCTCATGCCTCGCTCCAGCTGCGTGTAATATGCACGTACGTGGAGGAGATGCTATGCCCGTGAAAAAGAGGGTGCAAGATACACATAATTCGGCCGAGCTGAAGTCGCTGCACCTCTCCATGGTCAGCCTTGCCAGCGTGATGAACCGCCCGCGCAATGATGAAATGCTGATCCAGGCCGCCGGCCTGAAGCTGGACCAGGCGCTGTTCCGCCTGCTGGTGATGATCGAGCGGGTCGGCCCGATCGGGGTGGTGGATCTGGCCGACCGGCTGGGCCGCGATTACACGACCATCAGTCGCCAGGTCGCCAAACTGGCGTCGATGGAACTGGTCACGCGTCGCGGCAATCCAGAAGACCGTCGCATCCGCGAGGCGACCATCGCGCCGAAAGGCAAAGACATGACGGATCGGCTGGACGCGGCCCGCGAGCGGATCGGACGGGAGATCTTCGCCTCATGGTCCGCGCAGGACGTATCGGAGCTGGTGCGATTGATGGCAAAGTTCGCCGGCGCGCTGGAATCCCGTGAGCGTGAGTCGTAACGGTACACCCAGCCAGCCTGCGTTGCCGCGCCCGGCATCTTGATCCCGCTGTTGGAACCTCACAAGGCATCACATATGAAGCGATTGTTGTTACTCGGGGTGCTGCTCGCCGTGTCCTCAACTGCCCATGCCATCGTCATCCGGCATGACGTGGATGATGCGAAGTATCGCGTTCCCGCTACCGAGTTTCCCGCACTCGTGGACATGCCCGGCGAGGGTCACGGCGCGCTGATCGCACCGCAGTGGGTGCTGACTGCCGCGCACACGCTGCCGATGCATGCTGACCTCAAGCAGGTAGTGATCAACGGAGCGGCCCGGGACGTCGAGCGCGTTGTCGTCCATCCCGGCTACAGGACGCTGCCGCAGACATTGATCGATCAGGCGATGGCCAGTGGCGAGGCAATGTTGATCGTGGTGTTCCTTGCATCGGGCGACGATGTTGCGTTGATCAGGCTGAAGGCGCCGGTGACCGACGTTGCGCCTGTGGCCATCTACAGTGGCACCGACGAGGCCGGTCAGATCGCGAAGATTCTGGGAAAGGGGGCTACGGGGACGGGCGCCACCGGGCATTCTCCCAGCGGCCCCAATCGCACCGAGCTGCGGCGCGCGTTCAACACGATCACCAGTGCCTACGACCGCTGGCTCTGCTATGTCTTCGACGAACCGCCGCAAGCGCTGCCCCTGGAAGGCGTGCTGGGCAACGGTGACAGTGGTGGCCCCGTGCTGATCGAGCGCGATGGTCAGTGGCTGCTGGCCGGGCAGGGCGCGTGGAAGGTCGTCCAGGGCAATGTGCTGACCGCCCGGCCCGGGCGCTATGGGCAGGTCACCTGCAATGTGCGTGTGAATCACTATCGTGACTGGATCGAGCGCATCATGGCCGAACCGGCGCAGACAACCGCAGTTGGTTGATCCAGCCCATTGCACGTCCTGCCAGTGGCGAGCGCCTGCATGCGGCATGCGGCATGCAGTGCGTGACGTGTGGGCCATCCGTGGCCGACACGCGACACGCTGGTCTGATCAGCCCGCCTGACCCAACCGCACCTTCAACTGATCGATCTCCGCCTCGCTGACGCCGATGGACTTCAGATAGCCCTCGGCACCGCCGTACTGCGTATGCAGAGCGGCGAGAAACATCTCCATGTTCTCCGGTGCGGTGCCCGACATGCCGGCCATCTTCCTGCCGATCTCCGGGTTCTGCTTGATCAGCTCCATGATCTGCGCGTTCATCGCGCTGTCCTTGGGCTGGCCTTCGAGGTAGTGCGCGGAAATCGCATAGTTGTGCACGATGTCCGCCCGGGACACACCCGCCAGGTCCAGCAGCAGCCCGGCGATGATGCCGGTGCGGTCCTTGCCGGCGGTGCAGTGGAACAGCACGGTGCCGTCGCGCTCGGCGGCGATGCGCTGGAAGACCTGCTTGAATTGCGGCTGGCTGTGATCCAGCCACTGCACATAGGCTGCGCCCAGCGAGTCGGGGAAGGTGGTCATCATTTTCTGCAGGTCCATCTTCTCGGTGCCCATCAGCGAGGTGCGCTGGTAGGCGAAGCGCGCGTCGCTGGCCAGCAGGTCCGGCGACTGCGCCTGCTCATCGGCGGTACGCAGGTCGATATCCAGCGTGACACCGGCAGCGGCGAGTGCGTCGCGGTCGGCCGCAGTCAGACGGCCCAGGTCCGAGGTGCGCACGAAGGCGCTGGCCGGGATCGGGCCATGGCTGCCTTGCAGGCCCGCAAAGGTGCGCGTGTTCCAGGCGCCCTGCAGCGCGATGACGCGCTGCGCGTCGGCGGCGACCGGCTGCACGTTGGTGCTCGCCGCGGTGGCGGGCGCGGCGGCGGTATCGGTGACGGGCGAGCGGGCCAGTGCGAGGCCGGCGCCAGCGAGCATCGGCAGGCTGAGGGCAACGGCAAGGGCAAGGTGGGTGCGGCGAAGGTTCATCGGGATCTCCAGGGCGATCAGAAGTTGACGGTGACGTCCAGGCCGTATGTGCGCGGGTCATTGAAGATCCCGCTCTGGCCCAGTGAGGCGTTGTTGAGCTTGTAGAACAGGTGTTCTTCGTCCAGCAGGTTGCGCGCCCACAGTGAGACGGCCATGGTCGAGCCCGTGCTGTTGAGGGGGACGTTGATCAGGGCGACACGGGCGTTCACGATGAAGGAACTGTCGGTGAGCATCTGGTCGTACTCGCTGGTGTAGTAGCCATCGGACCAGTTGCCGTCCAGGTGGAGCTTCAGCGCGGAGAAGTTGGCGAACGGCACCAGATAGTCCAGCGACACGCTGCCGGCGTTCTTCGGCGCCAGCAATGGCTGCACCGTGACCTGCACGCCGGCACCGAACGGGTCGACCGCGCTCTGCGCATCAATGCGGGTGTAGGCGTAGTTCAAGCCCACGGTGACGTTGTCCACCGGCATCACGCTGAACTCCAGCTCCGCACCGCGTGAGGTGCCGTTACTGAGCGCGTTGGTGGTGACCATCGTGGTGCGGGTTTCACCGCTGTTGGGATCGAACGGCAGCGAGAAATCCATCTGCTTGTGTTCGATCTTCGAATCGAACAGGGCCAGGTTCAGGCGCGCGCGGTTGTCCCAGAACTGCGACTTGAAGCCGAGCTCGATCGCCGTCACCTCTTCGGGCGCAAAGGCGGTATAGGTGGTGGAGCGCGAGTTGGCGCCGCCCGCCTTGAAGCCGGTGCTGTACTTGGCATACACCATGGCGTTCTCGCCGAGGTCATAGGCGATGTTCACCATCGGATCGAAGCGGCCCCAGGCATCATCGAAGGCGAGATCCTTGGCGGCGCCATTGACGATGTACAGGCTGCCCTTCTTGTCATCGCGCGTGTAGCGGCCACCGGCGGTCAGGTGCAGGCGTTCGAGCGAGGCCGGCGTCCAGGTGGCCTGGCCGAAGATGCCCAGGCTGTCCGTCCACGCCTTGCTGGCGCGGTCGATGCGCACGTTGCCCAGGTTCAAGGGGTTGGTGGCGGGGTTGACGGTGTAGCTGTTGCCGCCGGGGCCCCACAGCAGCATGTTGGGCGTCTGCGCGTTGTCGCCGGCGGTTTCGTGATAGTAGAAGGCACCGGCCAGGAACTGCACCTGCGAGGTGGTGCCGATCAGCTGGAATTCCTGGCTGTACTGGTGCTGGTAGACCTGGGCGAGGCTGTAGCGGCCGAACGGCGTGTTGGGGCCGCCATAGGCGGAGATCGCGTCGACCAGACCCATGTCGAACTGGCCTTGGGTCAGTTCACGGTAGGAACTGATCGACTTCAGTTCCAGACTGTCGCTCAGGGTCCAACCAAGGTTGAGAAGATGCCCGCTGGTACGGCCGATGTTGTCTTCCTGCGGGCCACCGAGGATGGCGGAATCGCGTCGATCCCCGCTGGCGCCGGCCTTCTGCAGCGGGCTCACGTAGGCGCCCGGCACCAGCAACTGGGTGTGGTACGGCGTGGTGGCATCGTAGGAGCGGTCGAAGGCATACAGCGCGGAGAAATCATCGCTGGGCTGCCACAGCGCGCTGAAGCGTGCGCCGCGCTTGTCGTAGCTGTTGAAGTCGCGCTCGCCGCGCATCGGGTTGTCGGTGGTACCGCCGCGTTTGGCCTGCACGGCGTCGATCTTGAAGCTCACATCGCCCACCTTCGGCAGGTCCAGGTGCAGGCCGGTGGTGTAGCCGCTGTAGTTGGAGACGCCGGCGCTGACGCTGCCGCCAAACTCGCCGGTGGGCTGTTTGGTGACAATGCTGACCGCGCCGCCTTCGGTGTTGCGGCCGAACAGGGTGCCCTGCGGGCCCTTCAACACTTCGATGCGCTCCACGTCATACAGCATGCTTCCCAGGCCCTGCGCGCGGCCCATGAACACGCCATCGACATACACGCCGACGCCGGCATCGCGCGCCGGCTGGTTGGCGTCACCGGAGGCACCGATTCCGCGGATGCCGATGTTCAGCGCCGAGCTGCGGGTGGCGAACGGGGTGACACGCAGTGAGGGGATCGAGCCATCGGAGAGGCTGCCGATCGAGATCGCGCTGCGATCCTTCAATGCTTCGGCATCCACCACGGACACGGAGATAGGGGTGTCCTGCAGATTGGTAGCACGCTTCTGGGCGGTGACGACCACCTGGTCCAGCGCGACCACGTCGCGGGCGTCGGTATCGGCGGTAGCGACGGGGGCGGCGTCATTGGCCACGGCGAGGCCGGGCAGGGCGGTAGCGATTGCAAGAGCTAACAGGCGGCGGTGCAGCTGGGCGTGGCGCATCGGGTTCGTTCACGGGAGGAGGGGGCCGGCGCAGTCTGTGCGCGCAAAATGACAGATGAATGACCGTTCATTCAGTGTCCGGTTGTCGTACCATCACCCTTCAACTGGACGCCATCTACGACGAGCAATGACGCTTACCCCCCTTTCCGGCGCCCCCGCCGAAGACGCTGCAGCCGTGCGTGCCGAAGCGCAGCGCCAGCGGATCCTGGATGCCGCGCAGCGCTGTTTCATCGCCCGCGGCTTCCATGCCGGCTCGATCAGTGACATCGCCGCAGAGGCGGAGATCAGCCAGGGCCTGATGTACCGCTACTTCGAGAACAAACGTGCGCTGATCCTGGCGCTGATCGAACGACAGCTCACTTACGACCAGGACGCGATCGGCCACATGCCGGCGGCGGCCGATCTGGTTGACGGACTGCTGCGTTGCTACCAGCTGTGGGCGCGCGGGGAGACGCTGGAAACCCGTGGCAATGCCATCGCCAATGTCGCGCTGTATGCGGAGATCACCGCTGAAGCGCACCGCGATCCGGTGGTCGCAGACGTGCTGCGCCGGCACGACAGGCAGACCAGCGCGGCCATTACCGGCTGGCTTCGGCAGCACGACATCGCGCGTGGTCGCACGCTGGAGGACGCCGATCTGGAACGGCGGACGTTGCTGATGCGGTTGCTGGTTGAGGGGCTGGCGATGCGCGCAGTGCGCGATCCAGACCTCGCGGCGGAGACCGTGCGGGGCCTGCTTGCGGTGGCAATTGCGAGCGTGCTGGGGGAGTGAGGTACCCGCCGATCAGGGTGATTTAACAGGACGGTACAGCGCCTTACGCACACTGGTCCGGTCTGCAATGCCCCTTATGCACCCGAACCGGAGATCCCATGTCCTTCAAAGCCCTTCTTGCGACCAAAAACGGTGACGCCATCAGTGCTGGCGTCGTCGACCTGACCGAGCAGGACCTGATGCCTGGCGACGTCACCGTTGCCGTGGAGTACTCCACGGTGAATTACAAGGACGCGCTGGCGCTGAGCGGCCGTTCGCCGGTGATCCGCACCTTCCCGCTGATCCCCGGCATCGATCTGGCCGGTGTGGTCGAAACCTCCACTCATCCCGGCTTCGCGCCGGGCGACCGTGTATTGGTCAACGGCTGGGGCTTGAGCCAGACCCACCATGGCGGCTATGCGCAGAAGGCGCGTGTGCCGGGCGAATGGCTGGTGAAGATTCCCACGGCGTTTTCCAGCCAGGAAGCGATGGCCATCGGCACCGCCGGTTACACCGCGATGCTGTCGGTGCTGGCGCTGGAGCATGGCGGCGTGTCACCGGATCAGGGTGACATCCTGGTCACGGGCGCCAACGGCGGTGCCGGGTCCATCGCGATCGCACTGCTCTCCACGCTGGGCTACCGGGTCGTCGCGTCGACCGGCCGACTGGAGGAATCTGCCTATCTCAAGGAACTCGGTGCGGCAGAGATCATCGACCGCGCGACGCTGTCCGGGGCCGGTGCGCCGATCGCCAAGGAGCGCTGGGCCGGTGCGATCGATGCGGTGGGCAGTCATACCTTGGCCAACGTGCTGGCGCAGACCCGCTATCGCGGTGTGGTGGCTGCATTTGGTTTGGCCCAGGGCGCGGATCTGCCGGGCTCCGTCCTTCCCTTCATCCTGCGCAACGTCACCCTGGCGGGCATAGATTCGGTCAACGCGCCCTATGCGGCCCGCGAGCAGGCATGGGGGCGACTGGCCACCGATCTGGATCTGGGCAAGCTGGCCCGTACTACACAGACAATCGGCCTGGCCGACGTTCCGGCGCTGGCCGAGCAGGTGCTGCAGGGGCGTGTGCAGGGCCGCACGGTAGTCGACGTCAACGCGTGATCCTGCCGCGCCGCACGCGGGCGAGGGGCTGGGGTTCCAGCCTCTCGCCAGTGCGCTAGGCCGAAGGCGGGTGGGGGCCCGGCAGCTGCCTGACCAGCTGTTCGGCCATGGCCTTGTAGATCGGCACGCGGCAGACCAGCCCGGAGACGCCGCGCGCGATCAGGACGGTCGCCAGAATGGGCAGCAGCAAGTCGCTGCTGTCCGTCAGTTCCAGCGAGATGACCGCAGAGGTCAGCGGGGCCTGGGTCACCCCGGTCAGATAGGCGCACATGCCCAGCAGGACAAAGATGCGCTCATCGACGGACGGCATGATGGCGGCAAGGTTGTGTCCCAGCCCGGCACCGACGGCCAGTGCGGGCGAGAACAACCCGCCCGGAATGCCGGCAACGTACGACACCAGATTGGCGAGAAGTTTCATCAGGCCGAATTCGTGCCCGACGGTTGCGCCACCTTGGACCAGTCCCTTGGCCTGCTCGTAGCCGGTACCGAATGCACCCGCGCCGAAGGCAGCACCCAGCAGCACCAGCGCGAGCCCGCACAGGGCGGCCAGCAGCACCGGGTGCCGCTGGCGCAGCCTGCCCAGCCACCGCGGTCGGCCCGCCATGGTGAGCAGTACCGCCTTGGCGAACACGCCACCGAGCAGGCCTGCGACCGTGCCGCACACCAGGATCGCCAGCCATGCCTGGCCCAACGGGAGCGTGGCACTTACTTTGCCGAAGTAGGTGTAGTTGCCGAGCAGGCCAAGCGACACCACGCCACCGACGATGACCGCAGTGAGCAACGTGCCTGAAAAACGGTGCTCGAAGCGGCCACTGAGCTCTTCAATGGCGAACACGATGCCGGCCAGCGGTGTATTGAACGCGGCGGCGATACCGGCTGCGCCACCGGCCAGCAGGAAATGCGACAACTCCTTCGGGTCACGGAAGCCGAACCAGCGACCGAACATGTACATCAGGCTGGCACCGACGTGCACCGTGGGGCCTTCACGGCCCACCGATGCACCTCCGAGCAGGGACAGTGTGGTCAGCGCCAGTTTGCCGGCCGATACCTTCAGCGAGAGGTTGTCGCGCCGGAACTCGGGCGTGGCAACGTCCAGTGCGGCAATCACCTGTGGAATCCCGCTGCCACGCGTCGGCTTGAGTGCGCCACTGGTCAGCCAGGCCAACAGGGCGAACACCGCCGGCGTCACCAGCAGCGCCCACCAGATCGAATGCGCGATGATCCACTGGAACACCCGGAAGGCCGCGTCGCTGGCCTTGGCGAACACGATGGCGACCAAGGCGACGGCTACCGCGCCGCCCCACAGCGCCGCACGGCGCTTCCACGCGTCCCTGGACAGGAGCGGGCGTTGAGAGTCCGGTGAAGTCATGAACCACATTGTCTCACGGGGGTCTGGCAGGCTTTTTCACCCAATCTGTCGGTTGGGAGATCGCCATGGATTACCGTCGCCCGGTGAGCATGGAGGTGCCGAAGATCAACTGCTGGGCCATGGGCCGGCCTTTCGGCGGTTCCTTCCTGCCAAGTGAGAGACGATCAGCGATGCGTGGTCAGGACGGCGTCGGCCAGTAGAGACTGTCCGGCGTCGAGCGCGCGCCGAAGATGGCCTGGCCCACACGCACGACGGTGGCGCCTTCTTCGATGGCGATCTCGACGTCGCCGGACATCCCCATCGAGAGTTCCTCCAGACTGATCCCCGTCGGAAGCGTGGGGCGCAGCCGTTCGCGCAGCTCGCGCAGGCGCACGAAGCACGGCCGCACCTGTTCCGGATCGGGCGAGAACACTGCCAGGGTCATCAGCCCGCGCACGCGCAGGTTCGAAAACGCGGGGAGCTGCTGCACGAAATCGGCGACCGCGATCGGGTCCAGGCCGTACTTGCTGTCCTCGCCGGAGGTGTTGACCTGCACGAACACGTCCAGCGTGCGCTGCTCCAGTTCCAGGCGCTGATCCAGTGCCTGCGCCACGCGCAGGCTGTCCAAGGCCTGGAACTCGCTGGCGAAGCGCGCCACGTCGCGCGCCTTGTTGGTCTGCAGGTGGCCGATCACCGACCAGCGCAGGCCAGGCAGGTCGGCCATGGCGGCGGCCTTGCGTTGCGCTTCCTGCACTTTGTTCTCGCCCAGCTCGTGGCAGCCAGCGTCCCACGCCAGGCGCAGGCGGGCTTCATCGACCGTCTTGCTGACCGGCAGCAGACGCACGCTGGCCGGGTCGCGGCCGGCCAGGGCGCAGGCGCGTGCGATGCGCTCGCGCACCGCCGCCAGGTTGCGGCGGATCTCATCGACGGTGGTGGCCTGGGGCCAGGTGGGGGCAGCAATGGGCATGAGCACTCCAGAAGCGGGGACGGCTGCTGCGCGGTGGCGCGCGTGCAGGACGGTCCCATGACAACGGCTAGGGTGTCATAGCGCTATCTGAAAATCACCGCCAGCTTGCTCAGGGCGCGGCAGCGGAGTGCGGACTGATGTAGTGCGTCTGTTCGTCGTCGTTGAGAAAGATCAGCTCCGGTTTGCCCTGCCAGGAGGTCAACATCGCACCGGTGCTGTTCTGATGCTTGACCACGAGCGTGGCGCCGCGGTCCGGGTTGGCCGTGACCTTGAACACCTCGGTGGTACCGCTGGCATCGTCCAGGGTGAGGATGGCCTCATCGCCGACATCGACAGTGCCGTAGCCGCCGCGCTCGGAGCCATCGGCGCCCAGCAGGATCAGGCCCGACAGCGGTGATGCGCGTGGCCCCTGGGTCACTCCCTTGGTGAGCGGATCGGGGACCGGCGCGCCGAGGATCACCCGTGCCTGGCCCGTGGCATCGCGGATCACCAGGCCGCGTGCGGTGATGACACGCTCATCGGACTGGCTCTGATGCAACTGCAGCGCGGTCCAGCCGGAGACAGCCAGGGCGAGGCTGGAAATGACCAGCGTGGTGACAGTCAACGCGCGCGACATGCAGTTCTCCGGATCCTTGGAAGGCTGCGACCATACCGGATAGGCCATTCACGACACCAGTCGGAAAAGTCTGGAATTGCATTCAGAGCGTGAAGTCGGTCACGGGATGGCTCAGCGGAAATCGCGGCTGTGGGTGCGCACGCCGTCGATCAGGGGGTCGATGTTGTGCATCTGGCGGACGATCAGGTGCTGCACACCGTCCACGCGTTCGAGCCGGCCATCGATCTGCATCAGTTGGGCTTCGACCAGCACGCGGTGCTGGCGGTCGGCGATCTTGCGCCAGACCACGGCGTTGACCATGCCGCATTCGTCTTCCAGGGTGAGGAAGGTGACCCCGCTGGCGGTCTGCGGGCGCTGGCGCATGCGCACCAGCCCGGCAAAGCGCACGCTGCGCCCGTGCGGCAAGGTGGCCAGTTCGTCGGAGCGGTGGCAGCGGCGTTGGCGCAGCTGGCTGCGGATGAAGGAGACCATGTGCCGGCCCAGCGTGGTGCCGGTGGTGTTGTAGTCGGCCTGCATGTCCTCGAAGGCGCTGGGCAGCGGCAACGGGACGGCGGCTTCGGCGGTGGCGCGTGCAGCCTCGAACAGCGGCAGCGGCTTCTCCACGCCGGAGACGTCCCAGCGCGCGCGATGGCGATGGCCGCTCAAGCCCTTGAGTGCGCCGGCATCGGCCAGCAGACCCTGATGGCGACGGTCCAGCTGCGCGCGCTGGCTCAGGTCGGCCACGCTCTCGAAGGGCGCGCGCTGGCGAGCCTGCACCACGCCGGTGGCGACCGCCTCGCTGAAGCCATCGACCAGACGCAGGCCCAGGCGGATGCCGAACGGTCGGCCCGGCGAGGTGGGCGGCACCAGCGTGCAGTCCCAGTCGCTGTAGCGTACGTCCACCGGCAACACCGGTACGCCGTGGCGACGCGCATCCTGCAGGATCTGGTCCGGCGTGTAGAACCCCAACGGTTGGCTGTTGATCAGGCTGGCGGCAAACGCGGAAGGGTGGTGGCACTTGAGCCAGCAGCTGACATAGGTGATCAGCGCGAAGCTGGCCGCATGGCTTTCCGGGAAGCCATAACTGCCGAAGCCTTTGATCTGCTCGAACAGGCGCTCGCCGTATTCGCGGCTGTAGTTGTTGGCGGCCATGCCGGCGAGCAGTTTGTCGCGGTGCGGCTCCAGCCCGCCGTGGCGCTTCCACGCGGCCATCGAGCGGCGCAGTGCGTCGGCCTGCCCGGGGCTGAAACCAGCGGCGGCGACCGCCAGCTGCATCACCTGTTCCTGGAACAACGGCACGCCGAGGGTGCGTTTGAAGACCTTCTCCAGCTCGGGCGGGTAGTCGACCTCTTCGATGCCTTCTTCCTTGAGCTGCTTCCGTCGGTTCAGATACGGATGGACCATGTCGCCCTGGATCGGGCCGGGGCGCACGATCGCCACTTCGATCACCAGATCGTAGAAGCAGCGCGGCTGCATGCGCGGCAGCATCGCCATCTGGGCGCGCGACTCGATCTGGAACACGCCCAGGGTGTCGGCGCGGCAGATCATGTCGTAGGTGGGGCCATCGCCGGAGGGGATATCGGCCATGCCCATCTTCGGCTCGCCATGCGCTTCCAGCATCGCCAGGCATTTGCGCACGGCGGTGAGCATGCCCAGTGCCAGGCAGTCCACCTTCATCAGCCCGGTGACATCCAGATCGTCCTTGTCCCACTGGATCACGGTGCGGTTGTCCATGGCCGCGTTCTCCACCGGCACCATCGTGGACAGGGGGTGTTCGGAGATCACGAAACCACCCGGGTGCTGGGACAGGTGGCGCGGGAAGTCGACCAGTTCGGCGGTCAGGGCGACCACGCGCCGCATCAGCGGGGTCTCCGGATCGAAGCCGCGCTCGCGCAGGGCCTCGGGCAGTGGCTCGTGGCTGCTCCAGCGGTCCAGGCAGGCGGCCAGTTCGTTGACCTGGTCTGGCGGCAGGCCCAGTACCCGCGCCACATCTCGCACCGCGCTGCGGCCCCGGTAGCTGATCGCCACGGCAGTCAAGGCGGCGCGTTCGCGGCCATAGCGGTTGAACACGTACTGCAGCACTTCCTCGCGGCGTTCGTGTTCGAAGTCGATGTCGATGTCTGGCGGCTCGTCGCGTTCGGCGGAGATGAAGCGCTCGAACAGCAGCGCCATCTCGCTGGGGTCGATCTCGGTCACGCCCAGCACGTAACACACCGAGGAATTGGCGGCCGAGCCGCGGCCCTGGCAGAGGATCTGCTGGCGGCGCGCGAACCGCACGATGTCGTGCACGGTCAGGAAGTAGGACTCGTACTGTTTGGTGTGGATCAGCGCCAGTTCGTGTTCGATCTGGTGGCGTTGCTGGGGCGTCTCGCCCGCTGGCCAACGCCATTGCATGCCTTCTTCCACCAGCACCCGCAGCCAGCTGGCCGGGTCGTGACCGGCCGGCACCAGCTCGCGCGGGTAGGTGTACTTCAGTTGTTTAAGATCGAAGTGGCAGCGCTCGGCGATGCGCACGGTTTCGGCCAGCAGCTCGGGCGGGTACAGCGTGGCCAGGGCCTGGCGGGTACGCAGATGGCGCTCACCGTTGGGGAACAGGCGCCAGCCGGCTTCGCCGAGCGTGCAGTGGTGGCCGATCGCGGTGAGGGTGTCCTGCAGCGCGCGGCGGCGGCGCACATGCATGTGCACATCACCGCTGGCCACCAATGGAATGCCCTGGTCGCGACCGAAACGACGCAGGCGCTGCAGGCGCGCGCGGTCGTCGGCCTCGCGATGCAGTTCAACCGCCAGCCACAGGCGCTGCGGGAAACAGGCCTGCAGCCACTGCGCATCCTCGATCCCGGGGCTGGGGGCGACCCACAGGCACAACAGGCCCGCGTGCAGCTGTTCCATGTCGCTGCGCAGGCAGCGGTACTCGCCCTTGGGCGCGCGCCGGCGGCAGGTGGTGATCAGCTGGCACAGCGCGGCGTAGCTGCCCTGGTCGGTGCACAACAGCACCAGTTTCGGGCCATCTTCCAGCTGGAATTCGGCACCGGTGATCAGGGGCAGTGCGTGCTTCTGCGCCGCCTGCCAGGCGCGCACGATGCCGGCCAGCGAGCACTCATCGGTGATCGCCAGCGCGTGGTAGCCCTGGCCCTTGGCACGCGCGAACAACTCCTCGGCGATGGACGCGCCGCGCTGGAAACTGAAGGCCGACAGGCAATGCAGCTCGGCGTATCCGGGCAGCGGTGCGCTCATGCGAACCAGCCGTGCAGCATGAACGGACCGCTGCGTGCATCAGCGGCGGTATAGGCCCAGCCGCGCTGGCCTTGCGTGGTTTCGACCACGTAATAGTCGCGGCGGATGTCGTCGGCATCCCACCAGCCCGACTCGATCCGCTCCGGCCCGGACAGGATGCGCAGGTGTGGGTCCTGCAGCGCCTGCGGCTGGGCCAGCAGCCAGCCCGGGCGCATCGGCAGTACCGGAGGCGGAGCCTTGGGTGCGCCCTGGGCGTCACCGGTCGCGCGTTCGGGCCGATGATCGGCGCGCAGCCCCAGCCCCTGCACGGCGTCATCGCCGAGCCGGGCGCGCAGGCGCTCGCGCAGCTGTTCCCACGGCATGGCCTGTTGCGGGCGCGGGTCGAACAGATCGCGTGCGGCCGGCACGAACGGTGGCAGTTGCTCGGCCTGGAGGCGCAGGCCGCGGCTGCCGGCCGGCAACTGCAGATGATCCACGCGGTTGCGGGCCAGCTCGAACAGCATCGCCGGTTCGCGCTCGGGCGCGAGCAGGCCGATCGAGAGCCGCGTATCGGAGTGGTGTTCGTGTTCGAACCACAGATCGAACTGCAGCACGCCGCCATCGCGCGAGCACAGGAACGCGGCCAGATCGGCGGTCAGACGCCGCAACGGGAACAGCATGGCCTGGGTGGATTCGACCTCGTACTCGAACTCGATGCGCGCATCGAAACGGTCCGGCGGCTGGAAGTAGCGCAGTGGCGGCGTGCTGATCCCGCGCAGCGCATCCAGATGCGCCAGCACCTGCGGCGGGAAGCGCCGGGCCAGGCTCTCGCGCGGCAGGCTGAACGCCGCGCCCAGCGTGCGCAGGCCCGAGCGCGCCAGCACGGTGACCGCTTCGACCGGCAACCCGCTGCGTTCGATCGGCACCTGTGCCAGTGCGGCATCCAACTGATGTGCATCCACGCCGAGCCGGCCATGCACGCGGGCCAGCACGCTGGCGGCATGCGGATTGGGTGCGGCCACCAGCCGATGCCGGAAACCCAGTTCGGTCAGGCCACGGGTGAGCCGCTGCTCGACCTTCGGCCAATCACCGAACAGCGCGCGGCTGGCCCGGATCTCCAACGCCATCGCATGCGGAAAATCCAGGCTGACCTGCGAGCTGATGCCGTACAGCCAGCTGGCCAGCAACTGGCGGGTGGACTGCTCGGCGCGTGGGTCGTACTCCACGGTGAGCATGTCGCGGGTGAGTACCTGCGCGGCCGAAAGCAGCATGCCGCGGCGCAGCCCCCGCTGCCGCGCCGAGGGACTGACCGCATGCAGTACGCGCCGCTGCGCCGGGCCGGTGACCAGCACCAGTGGCGCGGCCGGGTCCGGTTGCTGGCGCAGGGCAGCATCCAGCGCCAGGTGCGGCAGCAGCAGGCAGGCCCAGTCCATGGCGGCGGCTCAATGGGCCACGGCCAGCGGCAGCGGCTGGGCCGGTGCCAGCCCGCCACGGCATTTGAGGACCCGCACCTGGCCATCGTCGAGCTGCAGGCGCAGCGCGGCCGGGGAGGGATTGCGCGCGTGCCGGGCATCGCGGAAGGAAAAGCCCAGGCACTGGCCGGTTTCGGCCGCCACCTGCAGCCGGCGCAGCGCCCGGTCATCGGCCTGCTGCGGCCAGCACAGCACCGCCGCGCAGGCGGCCGAACGCAGGCATTGTTCGGCAGCCCACAACGCATCGCGCGGGCTGGCCTGGACCACCTGCACCTGGCTCAGTGCCAACCCGGCGCGGGCCCAGGCCGGGGCATGCGGCAGGTGCGGCGGGGCGATCAGCACCACGGTCTGCTGTTGCTGGCTCAGCCGCGCCAGCGTCGGCCAGACCAGGGCCAGCTCACCGACCCCGGGCGAGGCCAGTAGCACCTCCGACAGCGCCGAGGGCGGCCAGCCGCCGCCGGGCAGGCGGGCATCCAACGCGGGGTGCCCGGTCGGATGCGGGGCCACCTCCGGGAAGGCCGCACGTGGCTGCCCCCGCCAGACCCGACGGGTCTCCAGCAGCCGGTCCAGGGCCAGCACGGCGCCCATCAGCGGGCCTCCCGGCAGGGCTGGAGCAGGCGGAAACGGGTAGGAAACAAGGGCATGGCGGCGAGTATCGGCAGCACGCGTGTCAAAGGCTGAGACCGACAATCCTACCCGCAATTAGTAAAAATGCTAACGAATTCGACGGCCGGATTCCGAACCGGTTGAGGGTGCTGAATGCTTCAGGAGAGCGGAATGGCAGCGCGCCAGATGGGATGGCCACGCGCGTGATGGAGGGCATCCACGCATGGCGTGGATCTACTCAGCGCCCCTGCGGATCGGGCCGGTGGTGCACGTACTCGACCACGGTGCCATCCGGATGCACGGCGTTGAAGGCCGCGCCAGTGGGCACGACCTGCAGCGGGAAGATGATCTGCGCCCCGGCCGCCACCAGCCGGTCGTAATAGGGCTGCACGTCATCCACCAGCAGCGTGCCGGTGGTCGAAGTGAACGGGGCCAGCTTGTCCGGCGCGCCTTCGATCAGCAAGAACGCCCCGACCATCGCCAGGCGCAGGCCGGCCTCGGGGAATGGAAAGCCCGCATCGGCCACCACGCCCTGCAACTGCTCGTAGAACGCCACCCGTGCTTCCAGCTCGCCCGGGCCGACGAACACCCGGATCAGCACCCGGGGGTTGCGTTGCCGGGAGGTGTCGTTGCGGTCGCGCCAGAGTTGATCGAAGTGGCGGTGTGGGGGCATGCGGTGACTCCGGGACGTGAGCGGTCATTATCGATCCGCGATCCACCGGGAATCGGGCAGGGCTCATGACCACCGGTGATGGCGTGATAACCCGGCATCGCCCACCACACCACCAGCGCGAGCAGCGACACACCGGCACCCGCCGTGCAGACCCCGGGCCAGCCGAACGCGGCATACAACGCACTGCCGGCCAGCGCACCCAGCCCGCTGCCGGCAGCGTAAAACAGCATGTAGGCGGCGATCACCTGGGCCTGTGCGTGCGCGGCTGCGGCCAGAATCCGGCTCTGGTTGGTCACATGCAGCGCCTGCACCGCCAGATCCAGCAGCAGCACGCCGAGCACCAGCCAGCCCAGGTGGTGGGACATCGCGGCGATCGGCAGCCAGTTCAGCAGCATCAACCACAGGCCACCGGTGGTGATCCGCCTGGCATGGCCCCGGTCACTCCAGTGCCCACTGCGTGCCGCCGCCAACGCACCGAGCAGGCCGACCAGCGCGAAGGCGCCGATGGCGGTGTGGCTGAGGGTATACGGCGGTGCGCTCAGTGGCAGGCTCATGCTGCTCCAGAACAGGCCGAACACAGTGAACAGCAGCAGGCCCAGCATGCCGCGCTGGCGCAGCATCGGCTGTTGCTGCAGCAAGGCGATCAACCCGGTTCGCGCGGTGGGGGGCGTCGAGACCGGCAGCCGTGGCAAGCGTGCCCACAGCAAGGTGCCCGTCACCACCATCAGCGCCGCCGAGAGCAGGTACACCGCCCGCCATCCGCCGAGATCGGCTACCGCACCGGCCACGACGCGTGCCAACAACAACCCGACCACCACGCCCGCCTGTGCGGCGCCGACCACGCGACCGCGCTCGTGCTCGCCTGCAGTGGCGGCGGCATAGGCGATCAACCCCTGGGTCATCGCGGTGCCGAGCAGGCCGACCATCAGCATGCCCAGCAGCAGGCCCCAGGCCTGGGCCGCGAGCGCGACGGCCAGCAGGGACAGCACCAGGCCACCGGTCTGGATCGCCATCAGGCGGCGACGGTCCATGCGGTCGCCCAGCGGGACCACCCACAGCAGCGCGGCGACCGAGCCCAGCTGAGTAGCGGCGATCACCGCGCCGATGCGGGCGGTGCTGATCTGGAGATCGGCGGCCAGGGCGTCCAGCAAGGGTTGGGCGTAATAGACATTGGCCACGCTCAGGCCGGCGGCGCAGGCAAACAACAGCAGCAGGGCGGACGGGAGGCGGGAGGCACTGGGCTGGGCGATGATCGCCATCATTGAGTCTCAAAATAGAACCAGTTGATTCTGGGGTATCTGGTTCTAAAATAAAACCCGGAAAGGAGCCCGCTCATGACAACCGATGCCACTACCTCCTGCCCGGTGGGGCGCGCGCTGGATCTGGTCGGCGACCGCTGGTCGCTGCTGATCGTGCGCGAGGCCTTCGATGGGGCGCGCCGTTTCAGTGACTTCCAACGCCGCCTGGGGATGTCGCGCAGCATGCTCAGCCAGCGCCTGCAGGCCTTGCTGGAGGCAGACGTGCTGGCCCAGCAGCCCTTGGGCGAGGGCCGCGGCTATCAGGAGTACGTGCTCACCGAGCGCGGCCGCGCGCTGTTCCCGCTGGTGGTGGCGCTGCGCCAATGGGGCGAGGCATTCCTGTTCGCGCCGGGCGAGCCGCGCTCGGTACTGCAGGCCGCCAGCGATGGATTGCCGCTGGCACCGATGCAGCCGCGCGACCAGCGCGGGCGGGTCGTGGAGGCCGCCGCTACAGCGGTGATCAAGCCGGTTTCGGCGTAAAAGGGAGCGCCCCTGGCGTCTCAAATGTAAGCATCCTGTTGACAGGCATGAACAGGCTCGGACACTCTTCGGGGGTGAGGCGCTGGTCAGGGCCTCCCGGGTGGTGCGGCTGTCACGACGGGCGGAGGGGCCTGGACGTAGCCGTCATCGCCTTGCGTTGTAAACGGTTCCGCGCGCCCGCGCGTGGTTCCCGCCGACATGGCGCTGCACCCTTCTGCGGCAAGACTCCCTGGATTTATTGCGCAAGCAAAGGTGTTTCGTCCGCTCATGAAAACGATTTCAAAGCCCCTGGCCCTGACGGCCGCCATCGCGCTCTCGCTGAGCGCTTCCGCCTGGGCTGCCGCCCCGGTCGCCACCACCGACGCGTTCACCGTGCTCACCCTGGAGCAGACTCCGGGCGATCTGGATGCGGCCGTGGTCGCCGCCCAGCTGGAGAAACTGCAGGTCGACGCACTGACCGTGCGCAACGTGGAGCGCCGCGCCGATCGCGTGGATCCGCTGCAGGGTCTGGCCGATGCGTTGGGCTACCACTATCGTTTCGTGACCGCCGATCCTGCCGCCGCGCAGCAGACCGGCAGCGTCGTGCTGACCCGCCTGCCGATCGAGGCCGAATCGGGCACCGAGCGGCCATCGCTGAATTACCTGCGCCTCAACGATGGCCGCCACGTGGTCGCGCTGTACACCAGCGCCGCCGATGCCGCGGCACTGCCGCCGCTGGTCACCGGGTCGCGGCTGGGTGCACCGGCCGTGCTGCTGGGTGCGGTCAGCGCCGATGCGGCCACCACCGCGGGCTTTGATCCGTCGCGCGTCGCGCTGGAAGCCAATGAAAGCTACTTCAGCGATGGCTTCCAGTCGGCCACGTCGGCGGCGATCAAGCTGCGCACCCATGAGGGCAAGAAGGGCACCACCGCAGCCACGTTGCTGACCTTGGGCTATGCCGCGCCGGTGGGTGGCGACACGCCGTGGATGGACACCGGTCTGAATGCCGATGCCCGTGCCAAGGCGCTGGTCGCGCAGATGACCGTGGACGAAAAGTTCCAGATGCTGCACAGCTACTTCGGGCTGGGCAAAGACGGCGGTCCGCTGCCGGAAGGCGCGGTCGGTTCGGCCGGTTTCGTGCCGGGCGTGCCGCGCCTGGGCATTCCGGCGCAGCAGTCGGCCGATGCCGGTGTCGGCGTGACCAATCCGGGCGGCCTGCGCAAGGGTGACCATGCCACCGCGATGCCGTCCGGCCCGTCCACGGCCTCCAGCTGGAACCCGGATATCGCCTTCGCTGGCGGTGCCACCATGGGCCGCGAAGCCTGGCAGCAGCGCTTCAACATCCTGCTGGCCGGAAGCGTCAACCTGCAGCGCGATCCGCGCAATGGCCGCAACTTCGAATATGCCGGTGAAGATCCCCTGCTGGCCGGTGTGCTGGTCGGTGAGTCGATCCGCGGCGTGCAGAGCCAGCACGTCATCTCCACGATGAAGCACTTCGCGCTCAACGACATGGAGACCTCGCGCAATTTCCACAGTGCCGAGATCGGCGAGCAGGCGATGCGCGAATCGGACCTGCTGGCCTTCGAGATCGCCATGGACATCGGCAAGCCCGGTTCGGCGATGTGCTCGTACAACCGCATCAACGGTACCTACGGCTGCGAACACGATTACCTCATGAACGAGGTGCTCAAGCAGGAATGGAAGTTCCCCGGTTTCGTGATGTCCGATTGGGGTGGCGTGCACAGTGGCTCCAAGGCGGCGCTGGCCGGTCTGGACCAGCAGTCGGCCGGTGAAGTGTTCGACAAGGCGGTCTATTTCGACGAACCGCTGCGCCTGGCCGTGGCCGGTGGCGTGGTGCCGCAGGCGCGCCTGGACGACATGGTCGGCCGCATCCTGCGCACCATGTTCGCGCACGGTAACTTCGATCTGCCGCCGGTGCATGAGCCGATCGATGATGAGGCCGGCTTCCACGCCGCGCAGCGCACCGTTGAAGAAGGCAGCGTGCTGCTGCGCAATGCCGATGATCTGCTGCCGCTGGGCAAGGACGTGCAGCGCATCGTGATCATCGGTGGCCATGCCGACAAGGGCGTGATCGGTGGGGGTGGTTCGTCGATGGTGGGTTGGACCGCGCGGGGCACCAATGCGGTGCCGGGCGTGATGCCGACCACCTGGCCGGGCCCGGTGATCTTCCACCCGTCCTCGCCGCTGGAAGCGCTGCGCGCCGAGCGTCCGGATGCCCGCATCGATTACGTGGATGGCCGCGATGTGGCGGCCGCCGCGCGCGCTGCCGCTGCCGCCGATGTGGCCATCGTGTTCGCCACGCAGTGGTCGGCCGAATCGGTCGATCTGCCGCACATGCAGCTGCCGGACAACCAGGACAAGCTGATCGCCGGGGTGGCCAAGGCCAACCCGAAGACCGTGGTGGTGCTGGAAACCAATGGCCCGGTCGAGCTGCCGTGGCTGCAGCAGGTGCCGGCCATCCTGCAGGCCTGGTATCCGGGCATCCGGGGCGGTGAAGGCATCGCCGCGCTGCTGACCGGCAAGGTCAATCCGTCCGGTCGCCTGCCGGTGACCTGGCCGACCGATGTCAGCCAGCTGCCGCGCCCGCACGTCAACGGCCTGGGCTTCAATCCGAAGAACAAGCCGGATGACACCATCGACTACGACATCGAAGGTGCCAACGTCGGCTACAAGTGGTTCGCCGCCAAGGGCCTGACCCCGCAGTACGCGTTCGGCCATGGCCTGTCCTACACCAGCTTCGGCTACGACAACCTGCAGGTGGTGGTGGAAGGCCAGCGTGTGGTCGCCAGCGTGGACGTGCGCAACACCGGCAAGGTCGCTGGTGCGGACGTGCCGCAGCTGTACCTGCAGCTGCCGCAGGGCAGCACCACGCCGATCCGCCTGATCGGCTTCCAGAAGGTGACGCTGCAGCCGGGCGAAAGCCGCCGGATCCGCATCGAAGCCGAGCCGAAGACGCTGGCCAGCTTCGATACCGCTGCCAAGCAGTGGAAGATCGCCGGTGGGCAGTACGAAGTGCAGCTCTCGCGCGCGGCCAATGCACCGGTGCAGCGCGTGCCGCTGGAGCTGGCCGAGCAGGTGGTCCGCTGAGCTGACGGGCAGGGCACGACCGTGGGTCGTGCCTCCGGTCACCCCGGCAGATGCTCGCGCAGGTGCGCCAGCAGCAGCCGGACCCGGCGCGAGGGCTGTGCAGTGTTGGGAAACACCGCATAGACGCCCTGGCGCGGGAAATGATGACGGCGCAGGATCGGCAGCAGCCGGCCCTGCGCCAGATCGTCATCGATCAACCACTGCGGCAATACCGTCGCGCCGGCCCCGGCCAGCGCGAATGCGCGCAGGGTGGAGGCGTTATCGACCGTAACCACCGCATGGGCGGGGTTGCAGGCAAACAGCTGGTCGCTGCCATCGGGCGCCACCAGCGGCAGATCCGCCAGGCGCGGATATCCCAATCGTGGCAGCGTACGGACCCAGTCCGGGTCATCGCGCGCGGCATCATCCGGCAGCGTGGACAACAACGACGGCGCGGCGACCGCGCACAGCGCGTGTTCGTCCAGCAGAGTCGCGCGCAGCTGCGAGTCCTGCAGCCGCCCCAACCGGATCGCCAGATCGAACCGCTCGGGAATCAGGTCCGCCGGCGCCGGTGAGGTGGACAGGTGCAGGCGCAGCTCGGGATGCAGGGCGCGGAAGGATTCCAGCACGGGCACGACCCGGGCGATCGCATACTCCGGCGTGGTGGTCAGCCGCAGCGTGCCACGCAGCTGCAGCTGTTCGCTGCGTGCCTCCTCGATCGCCAGCTCGGCAGTCGCCAACAGGGCAGTGCAGTGCTGGTAAAAGCGTTCGCCGGCCTCGGTCAGTGCCAGGCTGCGGGTATTGCGCACCAGCAGGGTCACGCCGAGTTCCTGCTCCAGTCGCTTGAGATTGAAACTCACCACCGCGCGGCTCTGGCCGAGGCGCTGCGCGGCCGCGGTCAGGCTGCCGGCATCGACAATCGCCTTGAAGGTCTCGAAGCGGTCCAGGCTGACCATGGCGGCGCTCTGACTGTCAAAAAAGGTTTGACAGTCTTGCATCCGGTTGCCCGTATATCCAGCCGCCGCCAACGCGCATGCTGCCGCCTCGCAATCGGAGCACCGCATGACATACCGGGCCAGGGTGGAAACGCTGTACCTGCTGGGATTCTCGCTGGACCTGGTGAACATGTTCATCGGTACCGTCGCGTATCCGGCCATCGCCGCCGACCTGCAGGCCTCCGTGCCGCAGCTGGCGTGGATCGGCAACGCCTACATGCTCGGCCTGACCCTGGTGATTCCACTGGGCAGCTGGCTGGCCGCGCGGCTTGGCGAGCGCAGGGTGCTGTGCCTGTCGCTGGCGCTGTTCAGCGCGGGCGCTGTGCTGGCAGGCACCGCGCCGAGCATCGAGTGGCTGATCGGCTGGCGCCTGCTGCAGGGGCTGGGTGGCGGATTGTTGATTCCGGTGGGGCAGGCGATGGCCTACCGCGAATGCCCGCCGGCCGACCGCGCGCGTCTGACCGCCCGCATCATGGCGGTGGCGTTGTTGGTGCCGGCGCTGTCGCCCACGCTGGGCGGTGTGCTGGTGGAGTGGGGCTCATGGCGCGGCGTGTTGCTGGTGAGTGTGCCGCTGGCCATGGTGGCCTTGGCGCTGGCGGCCGCGTGGGTGCGCCCGGGTGCGCCGGTGGCCGTACTGGCGCTGGACCGTCGCGGGCTGCTGTTGGGCTCACTGGGCCTGAGCGTGTTGCTGGTTGCGCTGAGCCTGCTGGCAGAGCCGGGGCAGCGGATGCTCGGCGCGGGCCTGCTCGTGGTCGCCACCCTGGTGCTGGCGTTGTATGCCCGCAGTGCGCGCCTTACGGATCATCCGGTCCTGCAGTGGTCGCTGCTGCGGCATGCCTCGCTGCGGCTGGCGATGCTGATCTATCTGCTGGTGCCAGGTACCTTCATCGGCACCCAGCTGGTGGCCACGCTGCTGCTGCATCGCCACGGCTACGGCGCCGCGGCCATCGGTGGCTTCATGCTGCCGTGGGCGATCGCCTCGGCCTGCGCGATCGCCACCACACGGCACTGGCTGCCACGCATCGGGGCGCGCCCGCTGTTGAGTGCCGGCATGGGATGCCAGGCGGTCGGCATCGCGTTGTTGATCGGCATACAGGCCCGTCAGCCGTGGTTGCCAGTACTGGCCTTCGCGCTGATGGGGCTGGGCGGGAGCCTGTGCAGCAGCAGCGCGCAGACGCTCGCGTTCCAGAGGCTGGCGGACGCGGAGCTGCTGCCGGGCAGTGCGCTGTGGAATCTCAACCGCCAACTCAGCTTCTGTCTGGCCGCCGCGCTGCTGGCTTGTGTGCTGGCAGTGCTGTCCTCCATGCTGCCAGCGCACGCGTTCCCGCTCACCCTGATGCTCGCGGCGGCCATGAGCCTGCTGCCGATGCTTCTGCTATGGCGCCTGCCGGCGTCTTCCCTTGCCTTGAGAGCCTCCCCATGAATGACACGCTTGCCTTCAACGAGATCCATGACCTGCATGTGCTCATCGAAGACTGGTTCACCGGCCGCTCGCCGGTGGCTGCGCTGGGCACACTGCTGGCCCGTTTCAGCGAGGACTTCAGCATGGTCGGGATCCGTGGCATCCGCCTGGACAAGCCCGCGCTCGCCGACCTCTTCGCCTCCGCCCATGGCAGCCGGCCCGGGCTGCAGATCACGGTCGATGCAATGCAGTACCTGCCGCTCGCGCCCGCCGCCTGCGCGGTGCGCTATCGCGAGGATCAGGTCGGCGCGGATGGCACCGGCCATCGACGTGAGGCCATGGCGGTTCTCGTGAGCCGCCCGGACGGCACGCTGCGCTGGCAGGCTTTGCACGAAACGGTGGTTGGCGGCTGAATGCGCGAAATGGCCACGGAACAGGCCGATCGGCATCTACCGGGGCAGCGCCCGCGGCGCTAGGCTGCGGGAGTTGCCATCACTGCCGGGAGAGCCCCATGCGTGTGCGTGTATTGCCAGTTGCGCTGTTGAGTCTGATGGTGGCGGCCAGTGTGTCGGCGCAGACCTCGCCGATGACCCCGGATATTCCCGCCAAAGGATTTGTGACGCCCACGGCGCAGGACAACTACGACAAGCGCGTGGTGATGGTGCCGATGCGTGACGGAACGAAACTCTACACGGTGATCGTGGTGCCCAAGGGCGCCAGGAACGCGCCGATCCTGCTGACCCGCACGCCGTACGATGCCGCCAACCGCGCCAAACGCATGGATTCGCCGAACATGCGCGACATCCTGCCGCAGGGCGACGAGGTGTTCGTCGATGGCGGGTACATCCGGGTGTTCCAGGACATCCGCGGCAAGTATGGCTCCGAGGGCGATTACGTGATGACCCGGCCGCTGCGTGGGCCGCTCAACACCACCAAGGTGGACCACGCAACCGACGCGTGGGACACCATCGATTGGCTGGTCAAGCATGTGCCCGAGAGCAACGGCAAGGTCGGCATGCTGGGCTCGTCCTACGAGGGCTTCACCGTGGTGATGGCACTGACCAACCCGCATCCGGCGTTGAAGGTGGCCGCCCCGCAGAGCCCGATGATCGATGGCTGGATGGGCGATGACTGGCTCAACTACGGCGCGTTCCGTCAGGTCAATTTCGGCTATTTCACCGGGCAGCTGGCCAAGCGCGGCAAGGGCCCGTCGATCGCCAGCGTGGGTTACGACGACTACACGACCTTCCTGCGCGCCGGTTCGGCCGGGGACTACGCCAAGGCCAATGGGCTGGATCAGTTGCCGTGGTGGCACAAGCTGATCGAGCACCCCAGCTACGACGCGTTCTGGCAGGAACAGGCGCTGGACGCGCGCATGGCCAAGACCGAGCTGAAGGTGCCCACGATGTGGCTGCAGGGCCTGTGGGACCAGGAAGACATGTGGGGCGCGGTGCACAGCTATGCGGCGATGGAGCCGCGTGACACCGGCAACACGCTGAATTATCTGGTGATGGGACCGTGGCGGCACAGCCAGGTCAACTATGACGGCAGCAGTCTGGGCGCCTTGAAGTTCGACGGCGACACCGCGCTGCAGTTCCGCCGCGATGTGCTCAAGCCGTTCTTCGATCAGTACCTGGTCGATGGCGCGCCCAAGGCGCAGACACCGCCGGTGTTGATCTACAACACCGGCGAGAACCACTGGGACAGGCTGCAGCAGTGGCCGCGCAGCGTGGCGCAGTCCAGGCCGCTGTACCTGCGCGCGGGCGGTAAGCTGTCCTTCGAGGCACCGCAGGCGGGTGAGGCGACGTTCGAGGCCTATGTGTCCGATCCGGCCAAGCCGGTGCCGTTCGTGCCACGCCCGGTGCGGTTCGCCGACCGCGATATGTGGACCAGCTGGTTGGTGAAAGATCAGCGCTTCGTGGATGGCCGGCCGGACGTGCTGACCTTCGTCAGTGAGCCCTTGACCGAACCGCTGCGGATCGGTGGTGCGCCGCAGGTCAATCTGCAGGCGGCCACAAGCGGCAGCGACAGCGACTGGGTGGTGAAGCTGATCGATGTGTATCCCGACCAGACGCCGTCGACGCCGGAGATGGGCGGCTACGAGCTGTCAGTCTCGATGGCGATCTTCCGTGGCCGGTACCGCGAGAGCTTCAGCGACCCGAAGGCGATTGCAAGCAACCAGGTGCTGGACTACACGTTCGGTCTACCAACGGCGAACCATGTGTTCCAGCCGGGCCATCGGGTGATGGTTCAGGTGCAGTCGAGCCTGTTCCCGCTGTACGACCGCAATCCGCAGACGTTCGTGCCGAACATCTATCTTGCCAAGCCGGGCGATTACCAGAAGGCGACGCAGCAGATCTGGCACGCGCCGCAGCAGGCCAGTTTCATTTCATTGCCGGTGTACTGAGCGCCGGAGTATCGCGCGCACGGATGTTGCCGGATGCATTGCATCGCCAAGGGACAGGCGCTAGCGTGCAGCTCCACTTTGCATGATGCGACCGATGAAAAGGATGTTCGTGGTAGGCGCGCTGATGTCGCTGGCAGGCGGCGCGCCGGCGCAGTCGTTCACCGTGCTGGGCAATAGTTTCGGCGCCGAGGCGCTGGTGTCCCTGGATGGCCGCCTGCTGGTGCCGCCCAATGGCGCGCGCATGCACCGGCTGTCCGCCGACCGCTGGATGCGTGCGCAGGGCCCCACCACGCCGCAGCAGTGGTACGACGATGCAGGACGACTGCTGCGTGAGAACCGCGGTTATACCGAGTACCACGAACGGTTCGTGCTGCCGCAGGCCGCACCCGGTGATCCGTTGTGGGAGGCCTTCATCCAGGCCGATGGTGAGGCGGTCGGTGGCCGGGGCGTGGTGGATGCGCTGGGTCAGGTTCGCTTTCCAGCGCTGAAGGATGGCGAATGGGTGCCGTTGGCGGTACCCGATCGCGTGCTGTGGAACGCCCGCAGTGGTCCCCTGCGCTTCCATGACCTGCGCGGGCGCGCGGTCATGGAACTGGACGAGCGGCAGGTCCAGTGGGTGGCTGGGCCGTTCGCCGGCCGCCACGTGTATGTCGCGTGCAGTGTCCAGGTGCCTGAGCACTGCGACGTGCGGGATGAATCCGGTACGACGCTGTTTTCCGATGACATCGACGCACTGCTGCCCGTCACCGACGGTGGCTGGTGGCTGCGCCAAGGCGAGCTGTGGCGGCGGGTGGATGCACAGGGCAGGGTGACGGACAGTGCGCGCTACCACCAGGATGGCCTGTATCCCCGTTATCGCCAGTATGGCGGCACTGCGGGCCGGCGCGACTGGCCCGAGCAGGTCAACCGGCACGCCACCGGCAGCGCCGAGGACACGCCCGAGCCCGGCTGGCTGATGGCCGACGGACACTTTGCCGCACAGCACGGCAACGTGCGCCTGGACTACTGCGGTGGCCGCTGGCAGGTGCTGGACAAGGAGGGCGTCCGCCCGCCCACCGCTGCCCCGGCCGCGCTGGCGGTAGTGCTCGACGAACCCGATGCCGAACAACGGCAGGCACCGCCATGGCGCGTGCGCCATCCCACCGGGAACGACACTGCAGCGGTGCTCGACTGCGACGGCGAGGTGGTATTCGCGCCGTCGAACGTGGACAGCTTCGATGCAGTTGCCGGTGGGTTGCTGGGCACATTCGGCGGCGAATCCTCGCCACGCCTGTGGTGGGATGGACGCACGGCCTACACGGTGCCTGCCGACATGGCCATCGACGAAAACCACGTCGCCCCGCCGTTGCTGGTGCTCCGGGAGCAGGCCGCCGGCGTCAACCACCTGTACAACCTCGAGCGTGACCGCATCGTGGGTCGTCCGTTCGAAGGTGTGGTGCGCATGGATGGTGGCCGGGTGGTGTTCCGCCGGGACGGGAAACTGGGCATGATGCTGGCCGATGGCAGCGAACCGGCGCCGCCAGAGAGCTTCGATATCCTGCCCTGGGGCACGGACCGCACCTGGACGCGCCGCTATCTGGACGGGGGCGATGAGGAACTGGTCCTGCTGGATGCCAACCATCAGGTGCTGCTGCGGCGACGCCTGCTGTTCAGTGGTGTGGAACTGCAGTCCACCTGGCAAGGGGACGTGGAAAGTCAGCCGCTGACGCTGGTGAATCTCGGTACGATGCGCTTTGCCGATGGTGAGTACTTCGTCCAGCAATGGCTGGATCGCGACGGACAGGTGCTGCTCAGCGACATCAGCTGTCCGGCACCCGCCAATGGCCCGCCCTCGAAGGGCAAGGGCGTCCTGCTCGGGCGCGGGTGGCGCGTGGACAGTGTGCCCACGCGCCCCTGCAAGCTGCCCCGGGCGCTGCTGCCGGGGCTTGCCGGCGGCGATGTGACCGATGCGATGCGCGACCGGTAACCGCGCGCGGATCAGCCGGAAACGCTGGGGTAGTCGGTATAGCCGTGCGCACCGCCGCCGTACAGCGTGTCCTGGTCCAGCTCGGACAGCGCCACGCCGAGACGGAAGCGCTCGACCAGATCCGGGTTGGCGATGAAGGGGCGACCGAACGCGATCATGTCCGCATAGCCCGACGCCACGGCGGCTTCCGCGCGTGCCTGGTCATAGCCGTTGTTGGCGATCCAGGCACCGGTGAACTTGGCGCGCAGGGCGGCGTAGTCGAAGGCGATGTTGTCGCGTGGGCCACCGGTCGCCCCTTCGATCACATGGATGAAGGCGAGCGGGCCGATGGCATCCAGGCGCTCCACGGCGCGTTCGAACAACGGCTGCGGGTTGGAATCCTCCGCGTCGTTGGCAGGCGTCACCGGCGACAGGCGCACACCAGTGCGTTCGGCGCCGATTTCCGAGACGATCGCGCGGACCACTTCATCGAGCAGGCGGGTGCGGTTCTCGATGCTGCCACCGTATTCGTCGGTGCGCTGATTGCTGCCATCGCGCAGGAACTGGTCGATCAGGTAACCGTTGGCGGCATGCACTTCCACGCCGTCAAAACCGGCGGTGATCGCGTTGCGCGCGGCCTGGCGGAAGTCCTGGATCAGGCCGGGAATTTCGTCCAGGCGCAGGGCGCGTGGTTCGGAGACCTCTTCAAAGCCCTTGGCCGTGAACGTTTTGGTGTTGGCACGCAAGGCACTCGGTGCTACCGGGACCTCGCCCTCGGGCAGCAGGCTGGTGTGTGAGATGCGGCCGACATGCCACAGCTGCAGCACGATCTTGCCGCCGCGTGCATGCACCGCATCGGTGACCTTCTTCCAGGCGTCGATCTGGGCTTGGCTGTAGATGCCGGGTGTGTCGAGATAACCCTGGCCCATCGTGCTGATCTGGGTGGCCTCGGCAATGATCAGGCCGGCGCTGGCGCGCTGTTCGTAATACTGGATGGCGAGCGGATTGGGGATGCGGTCGTGGATCGCGCGGTTGCGTGTCAGCGGTGCCATCGCGACGCGGTTGGCGACGTCGATGGCCCCCAGACGGGTGGGGGAGAACAACTGGCCGTCACTGGAGTCTGTCATGGGTTTACCTTGGGGGAGGGGGGCCGCCATCGGCGGAGGAATCAGGTATGTGGGCGTACGACCCCGAGCATAGGCGCAGGTGCGTTGCAGCGATGGGAAGGATTGTTGCGGAGCCTGCTGTGCACGTTCTGTAACGTTTTCGCGGCGTATGGTCGAGGCATGGGCACGCACTGCCCGCAGCCTTATTCCAACCCGAGGAACAACGCGATGATTGATTATCAACTCAAGGGAAAGGTCGCCATCGTCACCGGCGGCGTCTCCGGCATTGGCCTGGCCGTGGCTGAACTGCTGGCCGATTCCGGTGCGGCGGTGGCGGTGTGGGACCTCAAGGCCGACGCCGTCGAGAAGACCGCCGAGGCGCTGCGGAAGAAAGGCGTGAAGTCGATCGGCATTGCGTTGAATGTCACTGATGAGCACGCCGTTGAAGCGGCCGTGAAGCAGACCGTCGAGGAACTCGGCGGGCTGGATATCGCAGTGAACAACGCGGGTATCGGCGGGCCGTCGGCAGCCAGCGGCGACTACCCGGTGGAGGGCTGGAAGAACGTCATCGACGTCAATCTCAACAGCGTGTTCCTGTGCCAGCGGGCGCAGATCCAGGCGATGCGCAGCGCGGGCAAGGGCGGCAGCATCATCAATATGGCCTCCATCCTGGGCCAGGTGGGGTTCGGCAACTCCTCCGCCTACGCCGCTGCCAAGCACGGTGTGGTCGGGCTGACCCAGACGGCCGCGTGGGAACATGCCGCAGACAAGATCCGCATCAATGCCGTGGGCCCCGGTTTCATCGCCACGCCGCTGCTGGACAAGATGGACCCTAAGGTGAAGCAGGCGCTGGAGAGCAAGCATGCGCTTGGGCGCCTCGGTACCCCGGACGAGGTCGCGGCCCTGGTGGCATGGCTGGCCAGTGCCGATGCCAGCTTCGCGACCGGTACCTACTACGCCATCGATGGTGGTTATCTGGCGCAGTAGGCCTTGCAGCGGCAGGCTCACCCGGGCCTGCCACTGGCTTCACGGTGCTCAGACGCCCCTGTCTGCGACGCTCCGTCCATTGCCGGATGAGAGACGCAGATGGGACTGGAACAAGATCTATCGATCCTGCTGCGCATAGCCGTGGCGATGCTGTTGGGTGGCACCCTGGGCATCGAGCGCGAGATGGGCAAGCACGCGGCTGGGCTGCGGACACACATGCTGATTGCCGGTGCGGCGGCATTGATCGTTGGACTCGGTGACAGCATCGCAGAACACTTCCAGGAAGAGCGCTACCGCGACCTGCTGCAGGTCGATCCGGTCCGTCTGATCGAAGCGGTGGTGGCCTGCGTCGGCTTCGTCGCGGCCGGTACGATCCTGCGGGGCTCGCGCGATGATCAGGTCAGCGGACTGACCACCGCCAGCTCGTTGATCATGGCCGCCGCGATCGGCATCGCGGTCGGCATCGGCGAGTACGTGATCGCCACAGGTGTGAGTGTGCTGTGCCTGATCGTGCTGGTCGTATTCAGCCGTATCGCCAAGAAACTGGAGTCCTCATGAGCAGCGAACGACCGTTCAACATTCAGCGCATCGACCATGTGGTGCTGCGCGTGCAGGATCTGCCGCGGGCCATACACTTCTATCGCGACATCCTCGGCTGCACCGTGGCACGCGAGCGCCCTTCGCTGGGCATGGTGCATCTGCATGCCGGCGAATCGATGATCGATCTGGTCAGTGTGGACGGCCCGCTGGGCGCCAAGGGCGGCGCGGCGCCGGGGCGCGAAGGACGCAACGTCGATCATCTGTGCCTGCGCGTGGAACCCTTCGATGAGGCAGACGTACGTGCGCATCTGGAGGGGCAGCAGCTCACGCTGGAAGGGCCGGCCGAGCGCAACTACGGCGCGGAAGGCGATGGGCTGTCGCTGCGCCTGCGTGATCCCGACGGCAATCTGGTGGAACTGAAGGGTCGCTCCAGCGACTGCGGCTGATCGTCCGGAGGGCGGCCGGAAAGGCGTTCGACCAATGGTCTGGTTGGCATGCCCTGCGATCTGCGGTTCACTGGGGGCCGTTCCAGCGCAGATGAGCCATGATCATTTCCGCCTCCACCGATTATCGCGCAGCAGCACAACGCCGCCTGCCGCCGTTCCTGTTCCATTACATCGATGGCGGCGCGTATGCCGAGGACACGCTGAAACGCAACGTCACGGACCTGTCGGACATCGCGCTGCGCCAGCGCGTCCTGCGCAACATGTCCGATCTGAGCTTGGAAACCGAGCTGTTCGGCGAACGTCTGGCGATGCCGGTGGCACTGGCACCGGTCGGCCTGACCGGGATGTATGCGCGCCGTGGTGAGGTGCAGGCGGCCAGGGCAGCGGCAAGCCGGGGGATCCCGTTCACGCTGTCCACCGTCTCGGTCTGCCCGATCGAGGAAGTAGCCCCGGCCATCGACCGGCCGATGTGGTTCCAGCTGTATGTGCTCAAGGACCGCGGCTTCATGCGCAATGCGCTGGAGCGGGCCAAGGCGGCGGGCGTGACCACGCTGGTGTTCACTGTGGATATGCCGACGCCGGGCGCGCGTTACCGCGATGCGCATTCGGGCATGAGTGGCCCGAACGCGCCGGCGCGGCGCATGCTGCAGGCGGTCACCCACCCGCGCTGGGCGTGGGACGTTGGTCTGTTCGGCCGCCCGCATGACCTGGGCAACATTTCCACGTATCGCGGCAGCCCGACCGGCTTGGCCGATTACATCGGCTGGCTGGGCAACAACTTCGATCCGTCCATTTCGTGGAAAGACCTGGAGTGGATCCGCGAGTTCTGGACTGGCCCGATGGTGATCAAGGGCATCCTCGATCCGGACGATGCGCGTGATGCCGTGCGCTTTGGTGCCGATGGCGTCGTGGTCTCCAACCACGGTGGGCGCCAGCTCGACGGTGTGCTGTCCACCGCGCGGGCGCTGCCGGCCATTGCCGACGCGGTGAAGGGCGAGCTGAAGATCCTGGCCGACTCCGGCATCCGCAACGGCCTGGATGTGGTCCGCATGATTGCCCTCGGCGCGGACAGCGTGCTGCTGGGGCGTGCGTTCGTGTATGCGCTCGCCGCGCAGGGCGAGGCCGGCGTGGCCAATCTGCTGGATCTTATTGCCAAGGAAATGCGCGTGGCGATGACGCTTACCGGCGCGAAGACCATCGCCGATATCAGTGCTGATTTGCTGGTGGACGCCACCCAACGGCGCCAACCACCGGTAGAGCCACCCGATGGGTGGCTGCACGGAAACTCTGCGATCTGACGGTCCAGCCACCCATGGGGTGGCTACCGCGGAAGAATCACTCGCAGCGGACGGCGGTGATGACGTTGTCCTTGTCGATGAACACCCGCAGGCGGTCCTGGCGCAGGTCACGGGTGGTGATCGTGGCCGGGCCGATCGGATTGATCAGGCCGGCGCCGCTCTGCACCAGCAGCTTGCGCATGTTCGCTTCGTCGGCCTTCTGGCCCACGGCCCAGCCCAGCGCGTCGGCCTTGCACAGGCCCGGCCCCTTGATTTCCGGCCCCGGCGTGCTGACGCAGGCGGTCAGTGACAGGGTGCCTGCGAGCATGGTCGCGGCGAGGGGATAACGGGAAAGGGATGCCATCGGGTCGCTCCTGCGGGGTCAGGCGCCGACCATACCACCGCGGTGCGCATGGGCGTGTGGTGGCCACCCCGCGACGGTTCGACGCAGCATGGATCGCGCGCGGGGGCCAGGACGCCGCCGGCCTGGCGTTACACTGGATACCCGCTCAACATCGGTCATGCCGGGAGTCGCAGGTGCTGCACGTGTTCATGCTTGGCGGGCGGCACGCCCGGGCCCGGATCGAGGTCCACGATGTGGCTTTCGCCAACGTCGATGTGATCGAGGAGGCCTACCCGCAGCTGCGCCAGGACTGGTTCGGCGAGCGCAAAGGGCTGCATGTCGATGGCTGGCTCGCCGTGGATGGGGTGGAGGAGTACCGGGTTCGCTTCGCCGATGTGGCTCATGCTGTCGGTGGGCCGCGGTTGTATTTTCTCAATCTCGGTGGGTATGCCGCCGGCGCGCTGGGCGAGGCGCATGACTACCGGCTGCTGGTCGCCACCAGTGTTGAAGAGGCCAAGCGCAAGGCCAAGGCGCTGCGCGATGCCAGCTGGTTCAAGCCGCATACCGATGCCCTGCTGGAAGTGGACGACTGCATCGCCATCGATCAGGTCGGCGGCCGCCACGTGCAGCTCGAACGCGGGGACCACCAGGGCATCAGTCTGGTCAGTGACTACATCGTGATCGGCTGAGCGGCACCGATTGCCCGTCGGCCTGTCGCTGGCGCATAGTGTCGCGGTCTTGTGAGGTCCGGCGGTATCGCCGCGACAGGTCAACCAACGGAAACAGAGCATGCAGAGCAGGAAGATCACGGCCGCCTTGATCGTGACGGTGGGAATGGCCTTGGCAGGCAGCGTGATGGCCGCCGAGCCGGAGGCGCCGGTGTTTGGAGGGTGGCGCAATCTGCATTCGGCCAATGGCGCAGCGCCCGTGCTGGAGGATCTGCCGTTCGCGATCCTGCCGCGCGACGTGGCCAAGGGCACCCGCTTTGCGGTCCTGGACCGCGAGAACAAGCAGGCGGTGTGCTGCCTGGTCGTGGACAGCGAACGGCTCGATGCGATCGGGCTGGAAACCCGCTACCGCCTGCCCGGCGTCTGGATTGCGGATCTGCTCGGCAACGAGGACTTCAACCAGCGTCATGGCGACCGCCATGTGTTCGCGATGAAGCGCGAAGACGCCTTGCTGGACCACGTTTTCTCCGAGGCCGGGGGCGCCTACAGCGATCTGGGTGGGCTGCTGTTGCCGGCCGGTGCCGCGCTGGAAGAGGGCGGCAGCATCAAGCTCGGCGCGACCAGCTACCGCCTGCAGACCCAGTCGCAGCGGTTCGCCGATGACAACGGCGCACTGGATCGCTACACCCTGCAGCCGCCGGCGCCGGCCGCTCCGGTGGTGGTCGAGGTGCCGTACAGCACGTACTGACACGGAAACGACAGAAGCGGCACGGTACAATCGCGCCCGCCCGCCGGCAGTGCCTGGCCGGGCCAGCATCCCTGTACGAGCCTGTCCGTGATCGCCCGAGTGTCCCTGTCCTGTGCGCTGCTGCTGTTGACCGCCTGCGCCACGCCGGTGTTGCCGTCAGCAAAACCTCAGCCCAACCCGGACGCCCTGTGGGGCATCATCCAGCGCGACTGCGCGGGCGAGGCAGCCCCCCGTGGCAGCTGCCTGGCCGTCGCCGCCGAGGCACGGCGACGCGACGTCCTGCTGAAGGATTCGCACGGCCACTATCAGTTCCTGCTGCTGCCGCTGGATCGGGTGTCGGGCATCGAGAGCCCGGCGCTGCTGCGGGCTGGTGCACCCAATTATTTCGCCGCTGCCTGGGCGGCCCGCAGCCACACCGAGCAGGCGCTGGGCCGGCCGTTACCCCGTGACGTGGCCAGCCTGGCCCTGAACTCACCCCACGGACGTTCCCAGCACCAGTTGCACATCCACGTGGACTGCCTGCGGGCCGATGTCCTGACGCAATTGCGCCGCCTGCAGCCTGCCATTGGCAGCATCTGGCAGGCGTTGCCCGAGCCCTTGCGTGGGCATGTGTATCTGGCCCGCCACCTGCCGGGTGCCGAGCTGACGGCCAATCCGGTCCGTTTGCTTGCCAACCACTTGCAAGACCCCGCCGATATCGGCAACTGGTCGCTGGTGGTGGCCGGGCAGACCGACGCGGCGGGTGCGCCCGGCTTCCTTCTTCTGGCAACCCGCCTGGATCTTGAAACCGGCAACAAGGCCAGCGGTGAGGAGCTTCAGGACCACGCCTGCGCTGCCCTGACCGGCGCGGCAGGACCACTGGATGGCGTGCTGTGAAGCCTGGCGCGTTATAGTGCTCATTCAATGCGGTTCCCGCTTTCGCGCCCGGGCTGACTGGCGCGTCGTATACGACTTATTCCATGACTGCTGAAACCACGACTCCGCCCGCCGCTGCGCCGTCCCAGGCCACCGGTCCGCTGTTTTACCAACAGGCTGTGCCGCTGCGTTCGGATGAGCACGCCACTTGGCGCCTGCTGCCGGAAACCGCGGATTTCGCGGCCGAAACCAACGCGATCCCCGCCGTGATCGGGGAGTTCGGCTCGCTGGCCCAGCACTATCCGATCATTTTCACCGGCCAGGACGCGATGCCGCTGGTCGCGGTCGGCCTGGCCCAACGCAATCTGTTCGTGGTCGATGGCGTGTGGGATCCGCAGAGCTACGTGCCGGCCTATGTGCGTCGTTACCCGTTCGTGTTCATGCAGGCCGGTGAGCCGGACAACTACGTGCTCGCGTTGGATGCGGCCGCCAAGCAGGTCAACCAGGGCGAGAGCGAAGAAGGTCTGCCGCTGTTCCAGGATGGCAAGGCGACCGAGCTGATCGACAACGCCATGCGTTTCTGCGGCGATTTCACCCGCGAGCATGAGCATACCCGTCGCTTCAGTGAGGCCCTGATCGAAAACGAACTGCTGATCGACCGTAATATCGACGTCACCTTGGCCGATGGCCGGAAGATGTCGGTCAACGGTTTCCAGGTGGTGGATGTGGAGAAGTTCGCCGCGTTGCCGGACGAGACCGTCGTGGCCTGGCACCGCAGCGGCTGGCTGGCCCTGGTGCATCATCACCTGAGTTCGCTGGCGCGCTTCAGCGCGCTGGTGAACCGCCAGAGCCAGTTGCCTGCCGAGGCCTGAGGCCCGGCACGCAGGCAGTAACAGAAACGGCGGCCGCAGGGCCGCCGTTTTTCGTTTTTCGGGAAGCGCCGCGATCAGTCGCGGGTACTGACTTCCCAGTTGGCGTGCACCACCCCTGGCTGACGCTGCAGCCGAGCGACCACCGCGTCGAGCTCGTCGGCACTGACCGCCGTGCTGACCAGTATCGCCACCAGCTCGACCGGGCCGTCGCCGTGTTCGCTCACCTGTACATCGCTGACGGGATACTGGGCGGCCTCCAGCGCGTCGACCAGGCGTTCGCGTGCCAGGGGCGTGGCGGCAGGGTCCACGCTCAGGCGCACCTCGTAGGTGGCCTCGGAGGCGGCTTCGTTGATCGGGATGCGGTTGATGGCGTTGACCAAGGGCCGCAGCAGGGTGTTGCCGGCGATGATCAGCACCGTCAGCAGCGCGCCCTCGGCCAGCATGTCCGCACCGGTGCACGCACCGACCGCCGCCGAACACCACAGCGTCGCGGCGGTGTTGAGGCCGCGCACGTTCATGCCTTCCTTCATGATCACGCCTGCGCCCAGGAAGCCGACCCCGGAGACCACGTAGGAAATCACCCGCACCGCCTCGACACTGCCGGCGATGCGCATGCCCAGATCCACGAAGGCCGCCGCGCCGACCGCCACCAGCACATTGGTGCGCAGCCCGGCGGTGCGCTGGCGGTACTGCCGCTCGGCGCCGATCAGCGTGCCCAGCACGAAGGCGGCCGCCAGGCTGACCACGGTGTCCAGGAAGGGATACAGCTGGAAGGTCTGGATGAAGCGCATGCGGAGTCCTTGCAGGGCAGGGCTTAGGCGAAATCCCGATAAGCATATCCCGGTCGGTCATTTCCTCCTTTCCCGCCTGTTCAGCAAAATCCCGACCCTCTCTCCACCACGATCCGGCGCGGGCCTGCCCGCGCTGGCGCGTTCTTATTGACCGGAAATCTGCATGTCTGTGCTGTATCGCCCGCTGCGTCGGCGGGTCTTGGTTGTGTCGTTGTTGCCCCTGCTTGGCGCGAGTTCACTGGTTCACGCGGCCGATCCGCCCACGCAGCTGGATGCGGTCACGGTCACCGGCTCGCGCATCCCCCGCGCCAGTGTGGAAGGCCCATCCCCGGTCACCGTGATCACCCAGGAACAGATCGAGGCCCAGGGCTACCGAAGCGCCTTCGAAGCGCTCAGCGCGCTGACCGAGAACACCGGCAACGTGCAGGGCGAGGACTTCGGGAATACGTTCACCCCGGCCGCCAACACCATCAATCTGCGTGGCCTCGGCCCCAACCGCACCCTGGTGCTGGTCAACGGTCGCCGCCAGTCGGATTACCCGCTGGCCTACGAAGGCTCGGTCAATGTGGTCAACCTGGCCAATATTCCAAGCGCGCTGATCGATCGGATCGAAGTGCTGGCTGGCGGTGCCTCGGCGGTGTATGGCTCCGATGCGATCGCCGGTGTGGTCAACATCATCCTCAAGAGAACCTATGACGGCGTCGGCATCAATGTGCGCGCCGGCACCACCGAACAGGGCGGCGGCGACAATCAGCGCCTGCAGGCGGTCGGCGGCGGCTCGGGCGAGCAGTGGGACGCGATCTTCGGCCTGGAGATCGCCAACCGCAAGGCGATCTACGGCTCGCAGCGCGATTTCATGGACTCGTTGAGCGATGATCCGCGGGGCGTGGCGCCGCTGGCGACGGCGGTGGCGTATCGCCGCAACGCCTCCACCAATAATTACATCGATCCCGGTACCGACGGCTGTGATGCATCCAGCACCCTGTACGGTGGCAGCGTGTTCCGCGCGCAGAATCCGCGCCAGGGCTGGTACTGCGGCAGCAATGAGGCCGCGCCCACGTTCTGGACCGTGCAGACCGAGAAGCGCAACATCGATGCCTACAGCGCGGTGACCTGGCGCTTGAACGATCGCCAGGAACTGTTCGCCGATGCGGCCATCGGCACCGCGCGCATCTACAACAACACCCGTGCGCCGAGCTGGACCTCCTCGCGCAATTACTTCTACAACCAGAACAGCGGTCAGCTGGAAAGCTGGTACCGGCGTTTCGCACCGGAAGAAAACGGCGGCGTACAGCGCAATGCCAACCGGTTCCTGGAGCAGTCCTGGTCGTTCAACGTGGGCGCGCGTGGCAGCATCGGCGGTTCGGACTGGGATTACGAAGCGGCCTACAGCCGCTCGCGCTATGAAAACAAGACGCAGCGCCCGGGCCTGCTGGTCGACATCAATACGTACCTGCTCGGCCCGCAGCTGGGCACCCGTAATGGCGTGGAGGTGTATGCACCGGATCCGTCACGTCTGTATCAGCCGCTGACCCCGGGCGAGTATGAAGGCCTGTCGGGCCGCTACGAGAGCCGCAACGCCGCGTGGCTGCAGACGGCCAGCGTCAGCGTCAACGGGCAGCTGTTCGATCTGCCCGGTGGCCGTGCCGCGCTGGCAGCCGTCGTCGAAGCGGGCAGCCAGGGCTACCGCAACCGCCCGGACCTTGCGCTGGCGCAGGGCGTGTTCTGGAACCTCAACGCGGGTATCCCCGCTGGTGGCGAGCGTGACCGCTACGCGGCCGGTGTGGAACTGCAGCTGCCGTTGCTGGAGCGCTTGACCGCCACGGTGGCCGGTCGTTATGACCAGTACCGCGCGGCCGGTGATCACCTGGGCAAAGCGACCTGGAGCACCGGCCTGGAGTTCCGTCCGTTCGATACGCTGCTGCTGCGCGCCAGTGCAGCGACCAGCTTCCGTGCGCCGGACATGAACTACGTGTTTGCGACCGAAACGCGTGGCTACAACCCCGGCATGACCGACTACTGGCGGTGCCGCAGTGCGGGCCAAGCGTATGACGACTGCGATTTCAGCGGGCTGGCGATCGACTACACCAGCGGCGCCAACCCGCAGCTGCAGCCGGAAACCGCCACATCGTATGGCCTGGGCTTCGTGTGGTCGCCCTCGGCCAACCTGGACTTCACGGCGGACTACTACGACATCCGCATCGATGATGAGGTCACCAACCTGGATGCGACCCGCATCCTGAAGGACGAAGCCGACTGCCGCCTCGGCCAGACCGTCGGCGGTGACGCACGCGATATCGGCTCGGCGCAGTGCCAGGACGCGCTGCGCCGGGTGATCCGCAACCCGGCCGATGCCGCTGTGCAGCCCAACCAGGTGGTACGCGTGCTGATCAACCCGATCAACGCCGCCTCCGAAACCGTGCGGGGTATCGACCTGAAGTCGAACCTGCGCTGGGATGCAGGCCGTTACGGTCGTTTCTCGGCACGTGTGGCGTACTCGCTGGTGATCGATCACAGCTACCGCCAGTTTGCCGGCGATGACGTGCAGGACCAGCGCAATTCGCTGGATTCCTACCAGTGGCGCAGCAAGGTCAACGGCAGCGTCACCTGGGCGATCAACGACTGGACCGCCACCCTGTACGGGATGCGCTACGGCTCGTTGCCCAAGACCGACGGCAGCGGCCGCATCGCCCCGTACATGACCTACAACGCGAGCCTGTACCGCAAGCTCAATGACAACGCCACGCTCGGCCTGATCGTCAACAACCTGCGCGACAGCCGCCCACCGGCGGACAAGAACGGCGGTGGCTGGCCGTTCTATCCGGTCGGCAACTACGACCCCTACGGCCGTCAGCTGTGGCTGGAGTTTGATTACCGTTTCCTGTAATCCGCTCGCGGGCCCGGCAATGCCGGGCCCGCTGCGTTTGCGGCGCAGGCACCGCAGCTGCTCAGATCACCATCCTGCCCAGTACCGCCAGCGCGAGGATGATCAGCAGCACACCTGACAGGCGTTCGATCCACGGCAGCGCAGCATTGAATCGTTCCATCGCGGCGGCCCGCCCGACCAGACCCGCCATCAGCAGATCCCAGCCGAGCACCACCGCGAACATCCACACCCCGTAGAACCACCGTGTTCCGACGCTGTTGTCCGGCCCGCTCAACATGGCCGCGAGGCTGGCGTAGAACAGGGCATTCTTGGGGTTGAGCAGGGCGGACATTGCACCCAGCCCGAAGGCACGGAACCACGCGGATCTCGGTGCAGGGCGGGACGACACGGCCGGCTGCCCTGCTGGAGCGCGCAGCGTCGCTGCCCCCGCATGGCGCAGGAACAGCACGCCGACATACAGCAGGAAGACGCATCCGGCCACCTGTATCACCTGGAACAGCACGCTGTCGGGCTGCAGCTCCGCCACCCCGGAGAATGCCAGCGCGATGTAGGCACCATTGGCGAGCGCCACGCCGAGGCACGCGCCGCTGGCAATGCGCCAGCCCTGATGGATGGCAGTGCGGGTGATCAGGAAAAAGTCCGGCCCCGGCGACAGCAACGCCAGAAAGTGCACGGCAGCGACGAGCAGAAACTGTTCCATGGGGGCGGGCGTCAACGGGGCGCATGACTGTGCCGATGTCGCGTGATGACGTATTGCACGATATTGCGCGGCGCTCAGCGGCGATAGCGGCCTGGGGTAATGCCGGCGTGGGCCTTGAACAGGCGTTGGAAATGGCTCTGGTCTGCAAAGCCAAGCGCATGTGCGACCTCGGCCAGCGGTTGCCCTTGCCCCAGCCGCTCCCGGGCGACATTGATCCGCCGGTTGAGTTGCCAGGCATGTGGGGTAAGGCCAGTGACAGTGCGGAACGCACGGATCACCGCGTAGCGGTCCATACCGGTGCAGCTGGCCAGATCGTCCAGCGACACGCTCGACATCGGCGCGGCGTCCAGCAGGGCGAATGCCGGCTGCAGTCGCCGGTGCTGCTGCGGGCTTGCGTGCGGGGCAGGAACCGGTGTCGCGGCGGCGACGTCGAGGTCGTCGATGAAAGCGACGACCGCTGCTTCCTTTTCCGCAGGATCGGCACTGGAGAACAGCAGGGCATTGATGTGGCAGAACATCCGATAGCGCGCCGCGCTGCGCTCGATCCGGATCAACGACGCCGTTGCGGCGTCTGCGTCGGGCGGCTGCCTGTCTGCACTGACTGCCTGCACCCATGCCGCATCCAGATGCAGCATCTGATAGCTCCAGGCGGTGTCGGGCGCTGGATTGCAGGCATGTACACGGTCCGCCGGCACGATGACCAACGTGCCCGGTTGAAGGCGGTGCTGTCCGCCCGGAGCGCCGCTGAAGATGCTCTCGCCCGCATCCACGGCGCCGATCGACCAGGTGGGGTGACTGTGCGGGCGGTAACAGGCCCGGCTGTTGCACGCGCGGCGTGACTCAACCCACGGCAGGCGAGGATCGCGCCAGAACTCCGCCGCCGAGGGCATATCGCTGGCGAGTGGGCTGCGAACGCTCGGCGCGTCGCGTATGCTCACCGCCTGAAACTTACTGCAGTCCATGCGCCATGGTAAATCACATCCACTACCGCCGCGCGCTACCCGACGATGCCGCTGCCTGCATCGATCTGCGTGGCCGCACCCGCGAGAATGCCTTTTCCGCGGCCGACCTTGCCGAGCTTGGCATCACCGAAGACAGCTGGGCCGCCGGTATCCGTGACGGCGCACTGCCGGGACATATCGCGCTGGATGGCGAGCGTATGGTTGGCTACTGCTTCGGCGATCGCGAGGGCGGCGAGATCGTGGTGCTCGCATTGCTCCCGGCGTATGAAGGGCAGGGCATCGGTCGGCGCTTGCTGGATCTGTCCATCGCCGATCTGGTGAAGGCCGGGCATGCACGTCTGATCCTGGGGTGCGCGGCCGATCCGGCGGTGCGCTCGCATGGGTTCTACCGCTACCTGGGCTGGCGGCCGACGGGCGAGATCGATGCGCTGGGCGATGAAGTGCTGGAACTGCACGTAGGCGCGACGCCGTAACAGGTGCGTAGGGCGTGGCAGCGATTCCGTGTCGGGATCCTGCGCATCGCACGACTTGCGTGCGATCGGTCACGGCGCGCGGCGTCACGCCTGGGCAGGCTGGGCGCCTTTGGAGGGAGCAATGCGATGCCTGCCTGGTGCTTGACCTTGATCATGAGTGCCACAGCGGTAGCCCTGCCGCCGCGGCAGGTTCATACCTGTGTCGTGGATGGGGCGCGCCACTACCAGTCCACGCCCTGCGCGGGGCGCACCGAACGCATCCGCGAGATGCCGCCGGCGTCAGACACGTGGGCCAATGAGCTGTATATCGAATCGCTGCGCAAGGAGCTCAACGCCAAGCCGCGTGCTGGAACCGCGCAGCCGCGCCAACGGCGTTCACAACAGCGCAGCGTTCGGCCGACGCCCGCCATCCGGGGCGCGGCCATCTCCGTGCATGCCGATCCGGCCCGGTGTGCTGCCGCGCGACGCCAACGCGAGACGACCTACCGCAAGGCAGGCGACCGGCCCAGCCTGGCGCTGAGCCGGAAGATGGATGACCTGGTGCACGATGCCTGCCGCTGAGGTCCAGTCATCGTGGGCGATCACTGCCCCCGGTCGCGCTCCATCAGATATCGAGCCACGGCATCGAACGCCGGCAGCGTGGTCGGGTCATTCGCGCTGTTGCCGGCCACCGGGTGCGAGCCGAACCGCGCGATCACTACCCGTGCGGTGGGATCGATGTACAGCGCCTGGCCATGCACGCCACGCGCCATGTAGGCACCGTGGTCGTTGTGCGAGATCCACCACATGCCGCGATAGCTCCAGCCCGATAGTTGTGGATAGCCGGCCTTGGCGAAGGCCTGCGTGTTGCCACCGGCGCGGATCCGGTCGATCGCCGCGGCGGGGACCACGGTCTGGCCGTCCACCTTGCCCTCGTCGAGCAGGAGCTGGCCCACCCGGGCCAGATCGCGCAGGCCGGCATTGAAGCCTCCGCCCGCGAACGGTGTGCCTGTGGAATCGACGGTGTAATAGGCGTCCTGCTCGGCGCCGATGCGTTGCCAGATCCGCGATTGCAGCAACTGCGCCACCGATTGACCGGTGCGGCGGGCGATGATCCAGCCGAGGGCGTCGGTGTTGATCGTCTTGTAGCCGAACGCCTCGCCGTGGCGGCCTTGTTTCTGCACGGTCTGCAGGTAATCGTAGTAACTGCGCGGGCCGGTGTAGCCGGCGGGCGGGGGCAGGGTGCTGCCGGCGGCCGAGTATTTCCAGACCTCGGCGTTGGGGTCGGCATAGTCTTCGCTGTAGCGCAGCGCCGTGGTCATCTCCAGTATCTGCTTGACCGTGGCATCGCCGAAGGCGCTGCCCTGCAGTTCGGGAATGATCGCGCCGACACGCTGGGTTTCATCGATGACGCCCTCCGCGACCAGCATCTCGCCGAGCAGACCGGTGATCGATTTGGTGACGGACATCGCACCGTGCTGGCCCTGTTCGTCCAGGCAGCCGCTGTAACGCTCGTATACCACTACGCCGTCATGCAGTACGACGATGCCATCGGTGTAGTTGGCGGACAGCGACTGCGCCCAGGTCATGCGGGTGTTGCTGCCGGTGGGTGTGAACGGCAGCGCATCGATCGAGTCGTCCAGCCGGCGCGGCAGCGCATGGGCAGCGCCAGGGCCCCGGCTGACGCCGACGGTGGGCATCAGCTGACGGAAGTGACAGGCCGTCCAGCGCAGCTTGGGGAAGCTGAAATAGTCGTCGTCGGTGTAGCGGATGCGCTTGTTTTCCGGCGGCGGCGCGCCCTGCATCCAGCCAAGCAGCTTCGGATCGGAGGCTTCTGGCGAGAGGGGTGATGAGGCAGGCGAGACCGGGGCAGCCGTGGTGGCACCCGGCAGCGCGAGCATCGCGACCAGCGCCACGGCCAACCGGGCGCGCGGTGATGCCTGTGACAAGCGCGCGCGCGACAGGGCGATGCGAGGACGTGAAACGGGCATGGTGCACTCCTTGCTGAGGCGCAGTACGTCTGCGCCGCCAAGGGTACTGCACCCCACACGAAGACGGCGCCATCGGCGCCAGGTCATCTCCTCCTCCCACCCGGGGCGGCCGCAGGCATGCTGCGGCCGCCGTATCCGGTTACGGCATCAGCACCTTGTTGATCACGTGGATCACGCCATTGCTCTGCTTCACATCGGCAATGGTGACGTTGGCCACCTGACCCTTGCTGTCGGTCAGAGTGATGCCCTTGCCGACCACACGGGCCGTCAGCGCTTCACCTTCAACGGTGGTGAGGCTGGCTTTGCCACCGCCCTGCTTGATCTTGGCCATCAGGTCGGTGCTTGTGACCGCGCCCGGCACTACGTGATAGGTCAGGATCTTGGTCAGGTCCGCTTTTTTCTCAGGCTTCAGCAAGCCTTCCACCGTGCCCTTGGGGAGTGCGGAGAACGCTGCATTGGTCGGTGCGAACACGGTGAACGGGCCGGCGCCTTTGAGCGTATCGACCAGGCCGGCTGCTTTGACCGCAGCCACCAGGGTGGTGTGGTCCTTGGAATTGACGGCGTTGTCGATGATGTCCTTGTTGGCATACATCGCTGCGCCGCCCACCATCGGGTTGCTGTGCTGCGCGCCCGTCATGGGGGCGGGCGCCTGCGCGAAGACGAGCGGGGATGCGGTAGCAGCAAGACAGCCGATCAGTACAAGGCCTGCAAACTGGATCTTCATGACCAAACTCCCAAATGGATGCGCCGGTATGACGCACCTTCAATTACGACGGGAGTGGGCTGGCGGATGCATTACCTTCGCACTATATTTTTTCGTCACGCGCAGGTGAGGATCGCGTCGAGGCGGCGCGACGGCTACAGCACCCCGGGAATCTTCACCGCGAGCGCGGCCTTCTCGGCGTCACAGCCGGTCGGCTCGACGCTGTTGCTGCGCAACGCCTGTATTTCCGCACGGGCCAGCGCCATGTCGCGATTGAAATCAGCATTGGCGTGGAGCATCGCCAGGGCGCCGGCCGCCACGGCACGGCCTTCGAGCACGTCACTCTGCCAGTGCGCGTTACAGATCAGCCGGTTCTCGCCGAAAGCGCGGCCACGGGCGAGCAGCGCATCGGCCTGGCCCGGGCTCAGTTCGGTCAGCACCAGTGCCCAGGCCCAGCTGATCGCGGTGTGGCCGGAGGGATAGGAACCATCGGTGCGCAGCGACGCCTCATCGGCGGGCGCGCAGGTGTTTTCCTTGAAGAACACGAAGGGGCGGGTGCGTTTGTAATGGTCCTTGGCCGCATACGTGGCCAGGCCGGCGTCCACCAGGGTCCGCTGCAGCAGCAGATAGAGCGCCGGTGACGTCTGTTGGCTGATCGGCACCCCCAGCGCGCAGGAAAACGTGTTGGCAACCTGCGGGAAGCGCAGGTCCGCATCGGTGGTGGCCAGCGCATAGCGCGGTGATCTGCGCAGTTGCTGCGCCGCGCGATGGACGGCCTGATCGTTGGCGAATGCGGGCGAGCCTTTGGCTGGCGGCGGCGGCAGCAGTGCCAGGCTGTCGGGCAGGGCGCGACCCAGGTAACCGGCCGGCACGCCAGGGCGCAGTTCCGGAACGGGCGCCGGCGCGGGGGCGGTGGTCGGCGGAGGCGGCGCGGGTGCGGTCGACAGCGGCGGGGCGGTACTGCAGCCGGCGAGCGTGGCGGCCACGACCAGTGCAACGGCACTGTGGCGGCGGAAGGAGGGCAAGGCAATCCTGTGCATACGGGCGCTCCGCAGGGGTGTCGGCTCACTCTGTCGGCCCCGCGACGCGCGTACAACCGCCTTTCTACGTGGTCCCCATCAGTATCTTTACTGGTGCACGGCGCTCCGCAGTGGCGGCATCGAACGGACGGTGCCGGACAGCGGAAAACGCACCTCGATACGGGTGCCGCCGAGGGGACTGGCGCTGACCTGCAGGGTCCCGCCGAGCAGGCGTGCGCGCTCCTCCATGCTGATCATGCCCAGCCCGGGCGCTGCCGGGTCATGGCTTGCCGGCATGCCGATGCCATCGTCATCCACGCGCAGGACCATCTGCTCGCCACGCACCGTGACCAGAATCTGCGCGGCGCGCGCACGGGCATGCTTGTCCACGTTGTTCACCGCCTCCTGCATGATCCGGAACAGGCTCAGTTCCTGGTCGTCGCGCAGCCGCGGCAGGTCATCGATGCGGCAGCGCACACGCAGCGCGCCACGGGCGTTGCGCTTGATGCAGAACGCATCCAGTGCACTGGCCAAGCCGGTGAAGCGCAGGATGCTGGGATGCAGTTCGTGCGAAATGGAGCGGATGTCGTTGGACACGGTCAGCAGCTGATCCTGCAGGTCGATCACACGGTGCCGCTCCGTTTCGGGTATCTGGTTGCGCAGCGCGCTCAGGCAGATCGAGATCGCCGCCAGCGACTGGTTGACGTCGTCGTGCAGGTCGCGTGCGATCCGGGTGCGTTCTTCCTCCTGCACCACCAGCATGCGTCCGGTCACTTCGCCGAGCCGTCGATACGCCTGTTTCAGCTTCAGGTGGTTGGACAGCCGCTGCTCCGACAGCGCGCCGAGGAACAACAGGGCGCAGCCGGTGCCGAGGGTCCAGACCTGGGCCGTGATCAGGTTGTGGTCGGTGGTCCAGAGGGCGAACGGGCCGATGTCCTGCATGCTCAACTGCATACCGAGCACGGCCACGATGAGCATGCAGGCCGATGCCCCCGAGACGCCCAGGACGATCAAGGCCCAGACCAGCAGCGGAATCGGCGCAAGGACCAGCAGGGGCGTCATGACCCCGTCCGCCCAGTCGACACCCCAGACCAGGCCCAGCAGCACCAGCAGCAGCACCGCAATCACCGCCGTCCGCCACTGCCATCCATCACGCCGTTCCGGTGTCTGAAGGACGCGCGCGACGTTCACCACGCAGGGCACGATGAGCAGATAGCTCACCGCGCTGCACAGCCACAGTGCACCGATCGCACCTGACGCTGCGCCGGTGCGATGGCCCGACAGCAGCACCGCCTGCCAGAGTCCCACACACACAGGCAGTGCCACACAGCCGACCAGCACGAACAGGCCGATATCGCGGTAGCCCTCCAACGGCGCACGATCCCCACGCCAACGCAGCAGCAGCCATGCCACGCCGATCACCAGCGCGAACTCACCCGCGCTGGCGATCAGGTGGGTCAGCCCCAGAAACGGGGCGAAGGCAAAGGCCAGCGCGGTGCCCGCACAGGCGGCAAGAATGCAGGTGCGCCACTGCGCGCGGGGGGTGAACAACAGCCAGCCGAGCAGCAACGGCCCCGGAATCCACAGCACGTGCAGACGGAAGCCGGGCATCTGGGCGAGGGTCGGCAGCAACTGTCCGAGCAGGCAGCCGAGCAGCAGCGGCGCCACCAGTGTGAGGATGACGCGAAGCGCGGGTGAGGTGCGTGTGGACGGGGCTGGGTTGGCGGGGTCATCCGGCGGAATGTCGGTGGTGCTATCGACAGCAGCAATGTGCTTTACGGTCGCATTGACGTGCACGTAGACCTCGGCGGGGCGTGAGTATGCTCGGGTCGATCCGCGGAGGCGTCTCGATTTGATGCGCTTCACGCTTGTGGGGGATAGTGCGCGACCGGTTGTCGTGATGTCGCTTCCGCCCCACAATCGGGTCGATCTAAACAGCTTGTCCCCCCGCGCGCTATCCGATTTCCGACTTGCCCAAGGAGCTGGCATGGACGAACCGATGGCCCCGTACAGCCGCTTTGTCGTCGACGGGTTCGATGCCGATGCGTTGCTGGGTGTGGTGCGTGATACCCGCTTCGAGCAGCGGCTGTTGGCGGCCGGGCATTTTCGGGCGTGCCTGCAGCGCCTGGTGTTTCCCGAGTTCAGCCTGGACAGCGGTGCCTACACACTGCCGATCTTCGCCAGCGGCAGCTTCGGCCAAGGGCTGGTCGCGCTGGCGATGGCGGTGTCCTGCGAACAGCCGATGTGGGCCAACGGACGCTGGATTCCCGCCGGGCAGGTGATGGTGTTCGCCGAGGACAGCGAGCTCAATGTGCGCCCGAGCCCCGGTGGCTGGCAGTGGGCCGTGCTGCTGATTCCACGCGAGGTGCTGCAGCGTGAAGCGGTGGCGCGGATCGGGCGCGAACTGCGTCTGCCACGCAGCGGCTGGTGCAGCCGCCCGGCGGCACCGGCAGAGGCCTATGGGTTGCGCTATGGGGTGTTCAAGGCACTCGATGCGGCCGCCAGCTGGACGGGTGTGGTTACCTCCGAGCAGGTTGCCGCGCAGGCGGCACTGTTGTTGGGGGCGTTCGTCGATGCGGTGAGTGCCGCCGATGCCGGGCCGGCGCGGCGTGCGGACGGCAGCTGGTTCGAACGCCACCGCGACAGGGTGGTGCGGCGCGCCGAGGAGTACCTCAAAGCTCACCTGGATCGGCCGTTCGACAGCAGAGCCCTGTCACTGGCGCTGGGCGTGGGAGAGCGGCAGCTCGAGCGCCTGTTCCGTGATGCCTACGGAGTGGACAACCGGAGTTACACGGTAACGCGCTAGGTATTTATACGCAGGCACCGGCCGGCGGTCGGCACCTGTGCAGGGGCGTCACGGTGTCCGGGGGGAGGCCGGTCCGCCGGCGGCGATCCAGGCGTCCACGGCCTGGCTGACCACCGTCATCGGCATGGCCCCGTTGCCCAGGATCAGGTCGTGGAACGCACGGATGTCGAAGCGGGCGCCCAGCTCCCGGCGTGCCTGCTCGCGCAGTTCCAGCAGCCGCAGTTGGCCCATCTTGTAGGAGGCGGCCTGACCCGGCTGCACCAGGTAGCGGTAGACCTCGATGCGCACATCGGCCGGGGTCATGCCGGTCTTGTCCTGCATGTAGCTGATGGCCTGCTCGGGTGTCCATCGTTTGCGATGCAGGCCGGTGTCGACCACCAGCCGCACCGAGCGGAACATCTCGGCCTGCAGACGGCCCAGATCTCCGGCCGGGTCATCGCGGTACGCACCGGTCTCGGCCATCAGCTGCTCGGCATACAGCGCCCAGCCTTCGCTGAACGCACTCGGGTTGAGGCTGCGGCGCAGCATCGGCAGCGCGGTCAGGGTCTGGCCGATCGAGATCTGGAAATGATGCCCCGGCGAGCCCTCGTGATAGGTGAGGGTGGGAATGCTCCAACGCGTATTGGAGGTGATGTCGCCCAGGTTGATGAAGAACGTGCCCGGCCGTGAGCCGTCCATCGCCGGTGGGTAGTAGTAGCCGCCGGGCGAGGTGGCCTGCATGTGCGTGGGTACCGGCTGCACCAGCAGCTTCTGCGTCGGCAGATGGCCGAAGTAGGTTGGCAGGATCGGATCGAGATCGCGCAGGCGCTGTTGGATGTCGCCGATCAGCTGCCTGCGGCCGGCGTCGCTGTCCTCATACAGGTAGCGCGGGTCCTTGCGTAGCTGTTCGATGCGGGCGGCCACGCTGCCCTCGCGCAGGCCCAGCTGCTTCAGGCGGTCATCCATCGCCGTGTCCAGCCGCGCTACTTCGCGCAGGCCGATCTGGTGAATGGCATCGGCGTCAAGGTCGGTACTGGTATACCAGCGCAGGGCGGCATCGTAGTAGGCCTTGCCCTCGGGCAGTGCCCACACGCCGTTGTTGCCGGGATGGGTCGCCAGCGTGGCCTGCACGTTGTCGAGCAGGCGTTGATACCCCGGGTTCACCGCGTCGCGCACTGCAGCGGTGGCCTGCGCGATCAGTTCAGCGCGACGGGCCGCCGGGATGGACGGCACCTTGTTCAGCTTGCGCTGCAATGACTGCACCCACAGGCTGTCCTGCGGCGCCGGTTTCAGCAGGGCACGGTACTGGTTGGCCGCGCCTTCCAGCGCAACCGCCGGCGGCACCACGCCCTGTTGGGCCTGCATGTCGACGTTGGCGCGGACCTGGTCCAGCTTGGTGCCCATCGCCTGCAGCCGTTCAATGTAGCGGCGGGCACTGGTCTCGTCGGTCACCGCATGCTGGTTGTCCATGAACTGTGGGAGGTTGACCGGCAGGCTGAACAACTGGTCGATCGCGTAGGTGCTGCCGCCGACCGGCAACCAGGCCGCGGCCCATGGCACGGCCATCAGATCGATCTGGGTCTGGTAGAACCAGCGCGCCAGGCCGTCGCTGAGGCGTTGCTGCGGGTCCAGCGGTGCGCCTTTCCATGCACGGATCTGCGCCAGGTTGTCGACAAGAAAGCGCCGGTTGATCTCGCGCCGGGCCAGCGAGACGTCGGTCAGCTGGCCGGACAGATCACCGCCCGCATCACCGCTGATGCCGAGCATCGTGCGCAGTTCCGGATCGGCGTTGATCGCGGCCATCGTCTGCGCATCGAGCAGGGCGTTGAACGAGGTGGTGGCCGGTGTGGTTGCCGTGGACGGCGCCTGCGCCTGCGCCCCGGCGGATGCAAGCGTGAGGGTCCCGGCGATGGCGATGGCGATGGCGAGAAGGGCGGGGAATCGGCGGGCGGGCGTGGTCGGAATCACAGGGCGATCTCCGTTGGCGGGCAGGCTGCGCGCAGGCTACGCCAGCACGTACGCCAGCGCACGTATCGATCGTCACGCGTGCGCAGCCGGCTGGATGCATCCTGCGTTCCGGTGCCTTGCCCGAGCACCGTTGGCTATGTGGATATGCCGGTGTGTAAGGGCGCTTTCGGTAAAAAGACGGGCCCCAATGAATCAAATCAAGCACTTGATCGGTGGCGGCCCTGCACGCCATTCCACCCGCGCGGGGGCACGCCCCGCGGTGGATTGACGCTCTGCAACAAGTTTGCAACAAGTGCCTCCAGGTCACCTGGGGGAACCTGCCTTGCCTGCTCCGTACCTGCCACGGCGATGTCGCCGCTGACGTACCGCCTGCGCCGCCTCATCGTCATCTTCGGGCGTAACGCCCGACCTCTGCGGATACCACCATGAATCCTCGCGCCACCGTGCTGCGACGTCGCCGTCTGTCCGTCGCCGTGCTTGCCAGTCTGTTCACCGCCGTTCCGGTCCATGCTCAAACCGCGGCAAGTGCGCCGGCGGTCACCCAGCTCGACCAGCTCACCGTCCTCGGCAACCGCACCCAGGCCCGCACCGTGCTCGAATCGCCGGTGCCGATCGATGTGCTGAGCGCGCAGGACCTCCGCAGCGGCGGCTACACCGATATCAGCCAGATCCTGCAGTCGCTGTTGCCCTCGTTCAATTTCCCGCACCCGACCACCCCCGATGGCAACACCCACATCCGCTCAGCGACGCTGCGCGGGCTCTCGCCGGATCAGACCCTGGTGCTCGTCAACGGCAAGCGGCGGCATGCCAGTGCGTGGGTCAACACCGGCGGCACGGTGGGCAAGGGCGCGGTCTCCACGGACCTCAATGCGATCCCGGTCAGTGCCATCGAGCGGATCGAAGTACTGCGCGATGGAGCGTCTGCCCAGTACGGTTCCGATGCGATTGCCGGGGTGATCAACATCGTGCTGCGCGAGGATGCCGGCTTCGAAGGGCGGGTCAGCCGCGGCACCACCCGCGATGGCGGTGGTGGCACCACGGCCGTCGCCCTGGACACCGGCGTGGCCTTTGCCGACGGCGGCGGCCTGCACCTCACCTGGGATTATCGTGACCGCAAGGCAGCCAACCGCGCCTTGCCCGATACCCGTCAGCAGTACTTCGGGATCGGCCGCAACGGTGCGCCGGTGGCGCCGTCGGGCACCTTCGGCTCCGGCACCGGCCTGGCACCGATCGGGGGCGCGGCGGCGGGGGCCGTGGCCGACCCACGCGAAGCCACCATCGACCGCGATGCCCTGTGGCGCTTCGCCGACTCGGCCGACACCGTGGAAAAGACCGTGTTCGGCAACCTGCGCAAGCCGCTCGCCTGGGCGGAGGGATTGGAGGCGTATGCGTTCGGCGGCTACGGGGTAAGCGAGGGCAGTTCCAACGCCTCCCTGCGCCGCGCTGGCCAGGTCGAGAACGTGCGCGCGATCTACCCCGACGGGTTCCTGCCGTGGGTCGATACCCAGAGCACCAACGCCTCGCTCGGCGCCGGCATCAAAGGTCTGCTCGGCGACTGGCACTGGGACCTGAGCAGCGTCTACGGCCGCAACAAGCTGGTCTACCGCACCCGCAACACGCTCAACGCCACGCTGGGTGCGGCCAGCCCCACCGCGTTCTACAACGGTGCGCTGGAGGCCTCGCAGTGGACCACCAATCTGGATGCCAACAACAGCATCGAGCTGGGCTGGCATGCACCGCTGCGGCTGGCGATCGGGGCAGAGTTCCGCCGCGATACCTACGGCATTTCGCCCGGTGAGCTGAACTCATACGTCTGGGGACCGGCGCGGGTGCTTGATGGCCCTTCGGCTGGCGCGGTGCCGACGATCGGCTCGCAGGGCTTCGCGGGCATCCAGCCGGCGGACGCCGGCAACCATCACCGTCACAACGTCTCGGCCTACGCCGAAGCGGAAACCGATGTGACGGATCGCTTCCTGGTCTCGCTGGCCGGGCGCTGGGAGGACTACAGCGATTTCGGCAGCACCACCAACGGCAAGCTGGCCCTGCGCTACCAGCTCGACGGCGGGGTGGCGGTGCGCGCCTCGGTCAGCACCGGCTTTCATGCGCCGGCCCTGGCCCAGCAGTACTTCAGTTCGACCAGCAGCCGCACGTTGAACAACGCGGTGACCGGGGTGCCCGAGTACGTGCTGGTGCGCACGGCACCGGTGGATACGGTGGAGGCGCGTGCCCTGGGGGCGCGCTCGCTGGAGCCGGAGCAGGCGACCAATGTCACGGCGGGCCTCACTTGGGGCATCGGTGGGCTGAGCGCGTCGGTGGATGTGTATCGGATCGACATCGACGACCGGATCTTCCTCTCCAGCAACTTCGTTGATGCGGCCGGGTCGACCGCGATCCGTGACTACCTGGCCGCGTTGGGCTCGCCGGGCGTAACCAGCGTGCGCTACTTCAGCAACGCCGCCGATACCCGCACCACCGGCGTGGACGCTTCCGCGCGCTACCGTTGGGAGCTGGCGGACCATGGCAGGCTCACCGCCACCGTGGCCTATAACCGCAACAAGACCGAGTTGACCCACGTCGCCTCGACCCCGGCGCAGCTCACCGCGCTCGGCGTGCGCACGCCGTTGTTCGATGTCACCGAGCGCACCCGCGTGGAGAAAGGCCAGCCGCGCGACAACCTGACGCTCGCGCTGGGCTGGGATGTCCGCCGCTGGGGCATCCACCTGGGCACGCACCGCTACGGTGAGATCGAAGGCGTGGCGGCAACCAACCAGAGCGCGGCCAATGTCGCCGCCTTTGCGCAGGGCTCGACCCGTTTCCGCACGCTGCCGACCGAAGCGGGTAGTGCTGGCAATGTCGACGTGATCCAGACACTGGAGGCGCGCTGGGTCACCGATCTGGACATCGCCTTCCGCGCGACCGAGACGGTGACGTTGGTGCTGGGCGCCAACAACCTCTTCAACACCTATCCCACCCGCAACATCGCCACCACCCCGCAGGTCTCCGGCGCGGATACCTTTGGCGTGTTCCCGTACAGCGAGCTGTCGCCGTTCGGTTGGAGTGGCACCTACTACTACGCACGCCTGGAGGCCCGTTTCCAATGACCCGTTCCACGATTGCAGGCCACCTGCCTGCCGACCCGCAGCGCCGCCACTGGCTGCGTGCCGGGCTGACCAGTGCCGCAGCGGTCGCGCTGGCGCCGGCCGCTGGATCCGCTGCGCCGGCCGCGCCGGTCGCGCCGGCAGCCGTGACAGCCGCCGGGCGCACCACGGACCTGCTGCGACTGGATCTCAATGAAAGCAGCTACGGCCCGTCACCTCGGGTCGGGCCCGCGGTACAGCGCGCGCTGGCGGAGGCACCGCGGTATGTCAGCGCCGCGCAGCTGCAGGCGTTGCAGAGCCAGATCGCCACGCTGGAAGGGGTCGCGCCCGAACAGGTCATCGTCGGTGAAGTGCTTGAAGCATTGGGCCAGCATCTTGCGCTGAGCCAGGGCGCGGGCGGGTTCATCTACAGCGTGCCCGGGTATGGTGCCCTGGTGGATGCGGCCAGGCCCTTTGGCGGCCGGGCGGTGGAAGTGCCGTTGAACGCGCGGCTGGAGAATGATCTGCCCGCATTGCTGGCGGCGATCGCGCCGGATACCCGCGCGCTGTTCGTGGTCAATCCGCACAACCCGTCCGGCACGCTGAGCCCCGGGGCCGAGTTCGATCGTTTCGTGACCGCCGCGCAGGCGCGCACGCTGGTGATCGTCGACGAGGCGTACCTCGACTACCGCGAGGATGCCGCCACGTTGAGCGCGGTGCGCCTGCTGCGGCAGGGCCAGAACGTGGTGGTGTTCCGCACGCTGGGCAAGATCCATGCCCTGGCCGGGCTGCAGGTCGGGTATGCGCTGGTGCCCGCGGCGCTCGCCGGGGCACTGCGCCAGCGCGGCGTCGGCGGCGCGCATGCGCAGAACCAGTTGTCGCTGGCGGCTGCATCGGCCGCGCTTGCCGATCCCGCCCACGTGGCCCAGGTCCGGCGCAGCGTGGCGGCGGAGCGGCAGCACTGGCAGCAGGTCCTGAGCGGGCTGCGCCTGCGCTCGACCGAAGCGGCCGGCAATTTCGTGTTCGTCGATACCGGGCACCCCCATGCAGCCGTCGCCGCCGGGCTGCTGCAACAGGGCGTGCGCATTGCCCGTGTGTTCGCCCCGTATGACACCTGGGTGCGGATCACCGTCGGCACGCCGGCGGAGAACCGGCGTGCGCAGCAGGCGTTGCGCAGCGTGCTCGCCCAGCTGGGCAAGGCCCAGGGTGGGGCGGCGGCGTAGACGCTGCCCGACGCGCCGTCAGCCGCCGATGCGCTCGAAGCCGTCCGCGCTCCAGTCCTCACTGCCCACACCGTGATGGATCACGAACAGGCCCTGCGGATCGTAGCGGCGCTTGGCGGCCTGCAGCCGGGGGTAGTTCGGCCCCCAGAACGCCTGCTGCCAGTCCTTCTGGAAGTAGTCGCTCTCTGAAACATAGGCCGGGGCCGAGGGCGCCACCACACTCAGGGCCTGGTAGGCGCGCGCCACGTTCAAGGCGCCCCGCCGTGCCCGGGGCTCATCCACCGTGCGCCCCAGGCCCGGATACACCGGCCCGCTGGCATTGCCGATGATCGCCAGCGCGAAGGCGTCCAGTACCGCCGGATGGGTGGCCGTGTCGCGGCTGGCGGCCAGCGCCGCCGCCGGCGCACCGAACAGGCCCTTGTTGCAGTGCAGGCCGACATCCATGTGGTCGGCGGCCGCACAGATCGCGGCGGCCGCCTGCTCACGCTGCGCATCGTCCAGCAGCCCCGACGGCAACCAGGCCGATGCGTAGCCATGCAGGAACCAGCCGACCTGGCCCTGGTCGCCCTTCCACAGCATGTGCCGGGAGGAGGCGCCGTCGCGGGTGTCCTCGGCGATGAGGGCAGGGGCGTGCTGGCGGAAAAAGTCCGCGTCCCAGAAGTCTCTGGCCGGCATCGCCAGTGCCTGCAAGGGTTCGGTGATGGTGTAGGCCGGCCGGGCGCGGATCCAGTCCAGGAACGGCGTCCAGGTCGCTTCGGCCGCGTCGCGCGACAGGCCCTGGAACACCATCGAGATCGACAGCCGGCGCGTGTCCTTGAAAGTGAACTGCTCACCCCAGTGCGGGTTGCACAGCGTGTCGCGGTAGAAGCGGAGCATCTCCGCCGCCAGTGCCCGCCAGCTGGCGTCGTCGCTGGCCTGGATCTGGCAGGAGACGCCGCCGAAGGTATCGGGCAGGTCATGGGTCCGCAGCGTCATCCGGGTGACGATCCCGAAACTCGCCGCGCAGCCGCCCTTCAAGGCCCAGAACAGGTCCGGGTCGTTGTCGGCGTTGACGGTGCGGATCTGCCCGTCGGCGGTGACGATCTCGGCTTCGATCAAGCTGGCCGCGGCCGTGCCATGCGCTTTGGAGAAACTGCCGAAGCCGCCACCGGTGACCAGGCCGGTCACGCCCACCGAGGTGCAGCCGCCGCCCTGGACATAGCGCCCGCCGCGGGTGGTGACCGCATCGTAGGCATCGATCCACATCGCCCCGGCGCCCACGCTGACCGCCGGCTGCGGCGGCGTGCCCGGGCGGGCGTTGTGGGCGACGAAGGCATCGTGCAGCTCGACCTGGTTCATCGCGCGGGTCCAGACCAGCAGCGAATCCGGCGCGCAGGAGGTGCCGTGATAGCTGTGCCCGCCGCCTTTGACCACCAGCCGCAGGCGGTGGGTGCGGGCAAAGTTCACCGCCGCGGCCACATCGGCGCTGTTGGCGGCGGCCACCACCTTCGCGCTGGGCACTGACCGCCACGCGCCGAAGTAACCACTGGTCTGGGTGAGCGCGGGCGCATCGCCGAGGAAGAACGGATTCTGCAGCTGCTCCAGCGCGGCGGCGCGGGTGGCGGCGTCAGCGAGAAAGGGGGACTGCGGCACCGACAGCCGACCGCCGACTGCCCGCGACAACTGGTCCCAGTCGGCGGCAGCGGGCCACCCTGCAGCGCCCGGCCGGACCCTCGCACGCGTCGCTGCGACGGCAGGGCCGGCCTTGAGCAGCATCGGCAGCAGCGGCAGGGTCAGCCCGGCCTTGAGGCAATCGCGTCGTTTCATGAGGGTGGTTCCTGCGGCAGCAGCGGGGTTGATGCCAGCGAGTGTGTTCCCGCAGAGGCCCGCCGGCCCTGGCCTGGGGCCGGATGTCGGTGATGAAGGGACGAGTGGCGGGCGCTCAGGGGCGGGTGGTGCCAGCCGGAGACACGTCGGTCCCGCGCCGATTGACGGATGTCCGACGCGGCTTACCCTAGTCTGGTTCCATTGCGCTCGCGGCCGTCGCTGGGCGAGCGCCCCACGACATCCGGATCCATGCCCACCTCGAACGACCCCGCCCCCGGCGCACTGGCCACCTTCACCCCGGCCACGCGCGATTGGTTCACGGCAGCCTTCGCTGCGCCCACGGCAGTGCAGGACCATGCCTGGGCGGCGATCAGCGCCGGCCAGCACACCCTGGTCATCGCGCCGACCGGCTCGGGCAAGACCCTGGCCGCGTTCCTGCACGCGATCGACCAGCTGTTCCGCAGCGGTGAGCAGCAGGGCGGTGGGCGGCCGGCGACGGCCACGTCCACCAAGCGCGGCACCCGTGTGCTGTATCTCTCGCCGATCAAGGCGCTCGGCGCCGATGTCGAGCGCAACCTGCAGAGGCCCCTGCAGGGGGTGAGTGCCGAACGCGAGCGACGCGGCGATCCAGCGGTCACCCTGTCCGTCGCGATCCGGACCGGGGACACCACCCCGGCGGAGCGGGCGCGGCTGCTGCGGCGTCCGCCGGACATCCTGATCACCACGCCCGAATCGCTGTTCCTGATGCTCACCTCACAGGCGTGCGAGACGTTGCGCGACGTGCATACCGTGATCATCGATGAGATCCACGCGGTGGCCGGCAGCAAGCGCGGCACCCATCTGGCGTTGAGTCTGGAACGGCTGGATGCGCTGTTGCAGGTGCCTGCGCAGCGCATCGGGCTCTCGGCCACGGTGCGCCCGGTGGAGGAGGTCGCGCGGTTCCTCGGTGGCGACCGGCCGGTCAGCGTGGTTCATCCACCGTCGCAGCGGGCGCTGGAGGTCCGGATCGTGGTGCCGGTCGAGGACATGGCCGACATTCCGCCGCATCCCGCGGCCGCCGATGCACCCGCGCCCGCCGGCCGGGTCGGCTCGATCTGGCCGCATGTGGAGGCCAGCATCCTGGACCAGGTGCTGGCGCGACGTTCGACGATCGTGTTCGCCAACTCACGGGGCGTGGCCGAAAAGCTGACTGCCCGGTTGAATGAACTGCATGCCGACCGTGTCGCCCGTGGCCAGCTCCCGGCGCTTGGCTCGATAGCGGAGGCTGCCCCCGAACACTACGGGTCGTTCAACGGCGGCACCGCCGGGCGGGCCGCTGGAGCGGACGCGCTGATCGCCCGGTCGCACCATGGTTCGGTCTCCAAGGAACAGCGCCGCGAGATCGAACAGGCGCTCAAGTCCGGCGAGCTGCGCTGTGTCGTGGCCACCTCCAGCCTGGAGTTGGGCATCGACATGGGGCTGGTCGATCTGGTGATCCAGGTCGCCGCGCCGCCTTCGGTGGCCAGCGCGCTGCAGCGGGTGGGGCGGGCCAGCCATCAGGTCGGGGGCATCTCCACCGGCCTGGTCTACCCACGCACGCGGCGCGACCTGATCGATGCGTCCGTGGCGGTGGAGCGCATGCTGGCCGGTCAGATCGAAGCGATCGATCCGCCGCGCAACCCGCTGGACGTGCTGGCCCAGCAGACAGTGGCCGCCGCGGCGATGGAGACACTGGACGTGGACGCCTGGTATGCGCGCGTACGCCGTGCCGCGCCGTACCGTTCGCTGCCGCGCAGCGCGTTCGATGCCACCCTGGACATGCTGGCCGGGCGTTATCCCTCCGATGATTTCGCCGGCTTCCGCCCGCGCCTGGTCTGGAACCGCGACACCGGTGCGCTGAGCGCGCGGCCGGGCGCGAAACAGCTGGCGGTCACCAGCGGTGGCACCATCCCGGACCGCGGCATGTTCGGTGTGGTGCTTCCGGAAGGCGAGGAGCGTGCCGGGTCGCGCCGGGTCGGTGAGCTCGATGAGGAGATGGTCCACGAATCACGGGTCAACGATGTGATCACCTTGGGCGCCACCTCGTGGCGGATCGAGCAGATCACCCATGATCAGGTCGTGGTGACCCCCGCGCCGGGGCGCTCGGCGCGCTTGCCGTTCTGGCGCGGTGAGGGCGTGGGGCGCCCGGCCGAACTGGGCGAGGCGGTGGGTGCCTTCATCGGTGCGCTGGATGCCGGTGTCGCGGAAGCGGGCATGCCGGCCGGGCTGCGGGAGCGGCTGCAGGCCTGCGGATTGGCGGACAACGCGATCACCAACATCGCCGGCCTGCTGGCCGAACAGCGTGAGGCCACCGGCGTGCTGCCCACCGATCGCACGCTGGTGCTGGAGCGCTGCCGCGATGAGGCCGGTGACTGGCGGCTGATGTTGCATTCCCCCTATGGGCGGCGCGTACACGATCCGTGGGCACTGGCGGTGGCCGCGCGCATCCGCGAACGCTGGGGTGTGGATCCGGCGGTGGTCGCCAGCGACGACGGCATCATCGCTCGGCTGCCCGACGCGGAGGGGCGCCTGCCGGGCGCGGAGCTGTTTCTGTTCGAGCCCGAGCGGCTGCGCAGCGACGTCACGCGTGCCGTGGGCGGCTCGGCCCTGTTCGCCGCGCGCTTCCGCGAATGTGCCGCACGCGCGCTGTTGCTGCCGCGGCGCACGCCGGGTCGCCGCTCGCCGCTGTGGCAGCAGCGCCTGCGCGCCGGTGAACTGCTGGCCATCGCGCAGGGCTATCCCGAGTTCCCGATCCTGATCGAGACCGCACGTGAGTGTCTCCAGGACGTCTACGATCTCGATGCGCTGGGCGTGCTGATGCAGCGGCTCACCGACGGCCGCGTGGCGATCGCCGATGTCACCACCGAGGTGCCGTCGCCGTTCGCGGCGAACCTGCTGTTCGGCTACGTCGCCGAGTTCATGTACGGCACCGATGTGCCACTGGCCGAGCGCCGCGCGTCGGTGCTGTCACTGGACAGCGGCTTGCTGGGGGACCTGCTCGGCCAGGTCGATCTGGGCGAACTGCTGGATGCGGCCGTGGTGGAGCAGGTGGGCAGCGAGTTGCAGCGCCTGGCGCCCGACCGCCGTGCGCGCGGCAAGGAAGGGGCGGCCGATCTGCTGCGAGAACTGGGCCCGCTCACCGATGAAGCGATGGCGCTGCGGCGGGTCGATGACGATCCTGCCGGGCATCTGCACGATCTCGCCGCTGAGCGGCGTGCGATCCAGGTCAAGATCGCCGGCCGCATGCACTGGGCGGCCATCGAAGATGCCGCGCGCCTTCGCGATGCGCTGGGGGTCACCCTTCCGCGCGGCATCCCCGAGACCTTCCTGCAGGCCTCATCGGACCCGCTGGGCGAGCTGCTGGGCCGATATGCGCGTACCCATGCGCCGTTCACCACGGCCGAGGTGGCGGCCGCGTTCGGATTGGGCGTGGCCGTGGCCGATGCGGCACTCACGCAGCTGGAAACGCAGGGCAAGCTGCTCAAGGGGCGTTTCGGTGTGGCGCGTCGCGACGCCGAGGCCATCGTCGCGGCCGCCGAGCCGGCGCCGCTGGCCCGTCACGAATGGGTGGGCGAGGCGGTGTTCCGTCGGCTGCGGGTGCGCTCGCTGCAGGCGGCACGCGAGGCGAGCCGGCCGGTCACGCGCGACGCCTATGCCCTGCTGTTGCTGGAGCGGCATGGGCTGCTGGCCGATGCCGAACAGGCTGCACGTGGCATCACTCACCGCGGGCCGGGTGCGCTGGAGGGCATCGACGGCGTGCTGCGCGTGGTGGACCTGCTGGCGGGTGTGGCGCTGCCGGCGTCGGTGTGGGAACAGCAGATCCTGCCTGCGCGCGTGGTCGATTACGCGCCGGCGATGCTCGATGAGCTGCTCGCTACGGGCACCGTGGTGTGGGCCGGGCACGGGCGGCTTGGCGAGGAGGATGGCCTGGTCTCGCTGCACCTGCAGGAATTCGCGGCAGAAACGCTGCCCGTGCTTGCGGTGGCAACCGCGCTGTCGCCGCTGCAGGACGCGCTGCTGCAGGTGCTGGCCGACGGGGGTGCGTACTTCGCGCGCCAGCTGGCCACCGCGGTGGGCACGCACGGGGCGCGGGCCGGCAACCCGCCCATGGAGATCACCGCCGCGCAGCTGCACGACGCCTTGTGGGGCCTGGCCTGGTCGGGGCACCTGACCACGGATCTGTGGGCGCCGCTGCGCGGCATGGCCGGGGCCCGCACGCCACGGCCGCGGGTCGCGCGCGCCTCGCGGCGCGGTCGACGCGTCCGTGGCATCCCGATGCACGACACGCCCTTGGCCGACGGCGCGCCGGCCGTGATCGCCAGCTTTGCGGCCCCCGCGCTGGCCGGGCGCTGGTCGCTGTTGCAGCGTGAGGCGATCAGTGACACGGCGCGCGCGGTGGCGCTGGCCGAGGGGCTGCTGGACCGGTACGGCATCGTGACCCGCGGGGCCGCGATGGCCGAAGGGATCGCCGGCGGCTTCCCGGCGCTGCAACAGGTGTATCGCGGCATGGAGGATGCGGGCCGGGTGCTGCGCGGGCGCTTCGTGGACGGGCTGGGCGGGGCCCAGTTCGCCGATCGCCTGATCGTGGATCGACTGCGTGGCGTCGCCGATGCCCTGCGGCCCGGTGCTGGCGAGGTGGCGATCGGGCTGTCCGCGGTGGACCCGGCCAACCCGTTCGGTACCGTGGTGCCCTGGCCGGTGCACGGTTCGGCGGTCCGGCCGGTGCGACGTGCCGGCGCCGTGGTGGTGATCGGTGGTGGGCGTCTGTTGATGTACCTGGCCCAGGGGGGGCGCCAGCTGCTGACGTTCTTCGATGCGGACGATGTGTCCCTGGCCGGCACGACGGCTGCCGCGGCGCAGGCGCTGGTCGGTGCACTGCGGCGGGGGCGTCGGATCTCGTTCACGGTGGAGCTGATCAACGATGCGCCGGCGCGGCGCGATGGAACGATGGACGCACTGCGGGCCGCCGGGTTCTCCAGTGCGCCCAAAGGCATCAGCTGGGAAGGATGAGCAGGGAGAGGCGAAGACTTACTGATGCGATCTAAGTAGAAACACGCTGGCCGCCATCGCGACCCACACCGACTATTGAGCACCACCGTCGTCGGAGAAGTGCATGGCCAGCTCATCCGCAAAGAAGAAGCCCGGTTCATCCGCAAAGAAGCCCAACATCCTCGTCATCTGGGGAGACGACATCGGCATCTCCAACCTGAGCTGCTACTCGCGCGGGTTGATGGGCTACCAGACCCCGAACATCGACCGGCTGGCCAATGAGGGCATGATGTTCACCGACTCGTACGGTGAGCAGTCCTGCACCGCCGGCCGGTCCTCCTTCATCACCGGGCAGAGCGTGCTGCGTACCGGTCTGTCGAAGGTGGGCATTCCGGGCGCGCCGGTCGGCATGAACGAGAAGATCGTCACCATCGCCGCGCTGCTGAAGAACGAGGGCTATACCACCGGGCAGTTCGGCAAGAACCACCTTGGCGATCTGAACCACATGCTGCCCACCAACCATGGGTTCGATGAGTTCTACGGCAATCTCTACCACCTCAATGCCGAGGAAGAGCCGGAGATGTACGACTACTTCCCCAAGGACGAGTTCGGCGATTTCATCGACACCATCAAGCCGCGCGGGGTGATCCACAGTTTCGCCACCGACAAAGATGACAGCACCGACCAGAAGCGCTGGGGCAAGGTGGGCAAGCAGAAGATCGAAGACACCGGCCCGCTGGACCGCAAGCGCATGCTGACCTGCGATGACGACTTCGCCGACCGCGCCAAGGGCTTCATCAAGAAGGCGAACGACGACGACACGCCGTTCTTCGTCTGGGTCAACTTCACCCACATGCACCTGATCACGCATACCAAGAAGGAAAGCCTGGGGCAGGCCGGGCGCTGGCAGTCGCCGTATCACGACACGATGATCGACCACGACAAGAACGTGGGCTCGTTGCTCGATTACCTCGACGAACTGGGCATCGCCGAAGACACCCTGGTGGTGTACTCCACCGACAACGGACCGCACCGCAATTCGTGGCCGGACGGCGGCATGACGCCATTCCGCAGTGAGAAGGACACCAACTGGGAAGGCGCGTTCCGGATTCCGCTGGTGGTGCGTTACCCGGGCAAGATCAAGCCGGGTTCGGTGTCCAACGAGATCGTCCAGCACCATGACTGGCTGCCGACCTTCCTGGAACTGGCGGGCAACAAGGGCGTGGTCAACGACCTCAAGAAAGGGGTCAAGGCGATCGGGCGCACCTACAAGAACCACATCGACGGCGTCAGCCTGCTGCCGTATCTCACCGGCAAGGAGGAAAAGTCGCCGCGCAAGCTGTTCGTCTACATCTCCGATGATGGCGACATGCTGGGCATCCGCTACGACAACTGGAAGGTGACCTTCATCGAGCAACGCTGCAAAGGCACGATGCAGCTGTGGGGCGAACCGTTCACGGTCATGCGCATCCCCAAGATCTACAACCTGCGCACCGATCCGTACGAATTCGCGGATGTGACCTCCAATACCTATTGGGACTGGTACATCAACCACGTCTACATCGTGTACGGGGCGATCGCGCTGCTCACCAAATTCAACGAGACCTTCGTTGAGTTCCCCAAGATCCAGAAGCCGAACACGTTCACGGCCGACCAGGCCGTGGAGAAGCTGCAGGAAGCGGTGACGGGCAAGTAGCGGCTGCGGCCATCGCGTGGAAGGATCGACCAACGGGGGGACGGAATGTCCCCCCGTTCGCGTGCCCGTTCCGTCAGGCGGCCTCGGAGGCTGCCTGTGCGTGGGTCGGGGCGTACGCCGGGTAATCGATATACCCGGTGGCGCCACCCCCATAGAACGTGTCCCGATCGGCGGGCGCCAGCGGCCAGCCGTTCTGCAGGCGCGCCACCAGATCCGGGTTGCTGATGAACGGGGTGCCGAAGGCCGCCAGGTCGATCAGGCCCGCATCGATCAGCTGCTCGGCCCGCTCACGGGTCATGCCGCCGGCAAGGATGAGGGCGGTCCCGGGCAGGTGCGGCTTCAACGTGCGCAACAGACCACCGAAGCCCGAATCGCCCGCGCCATCGACCGATTTCTGGCCGACCTTGAAGCCGGACTGGTCCATGAGGTGCACGTAGGCCAGGCCACGCTGCCCGATCGCCTGGATCAGAGCGGTATAGGTGGCGTCGATTTCCGGGTAGTGCGGCATGTCGAACAACTGGCCATAGGGCGAGAGCCGGATGGCCGTACGCGCGGCGCCGATACGCGCGACCACGGCGTCGATCACTTCCAGGGTGAAGCGCAGGCGGTTGTCCAGCGACTGCGGGCCGTACTGGTCGGTGCGGTCATTCACCTGCGGATTGATGAACTGCTCGTGCAGGTAGCCGTTGGCGCCGTGGATTTCCACGCCGTCGAAGCCGGCCTCGATGGCATTGGCGGCCGCCTGCGCGAACTCCGCCACGATGCGCGGAATCTCATCGGTCTCCAGCTGGCGCGGCGCCGGGGCGGCGACCAGCGCGGGTCGGCCCTGCTCGTCGTAGCCGAATGCCTGCGCGCCGACCGGCAGCTTCGAACTGGCACTGACCGGGCGCGCATCGTTGGCTTGGATGGTGGGGTGCGAGACGCGACCCACATGCCAGATCTGCGCGAACATCCGGCTGCCCAGCGCATGGACCGAATCGGTGGTCAGGCGCCAGCCGGCGATCTGCTCGGCCGTGAAGATGCCGGGATTGAACAGGTAACCCTGGCCCTCGCGGGAAATGGGCGTGCCTTCGCTGACGATCAGGCCGGCGGTGGCACGCTGGGCGTAATACAGGGCGGTTCGCTCATCAGCGGCATCCTGCGGGGCGCGTGCACGGGTCAGCGGGGCCATGACCACGCGGTTGCGCAGCGGGATGCCCGCGAGGTCGAACGTATTGAAAAGGGAGCTCATGGGGGTTCCTGAGGGTGCGAGGGGGAGGGCGTGGCGGGTTCGCCATGCGCTTCACTTCATCGTATGGGCGTGCGATATCGGCCACAATGCGGTGATTCCGCAAATGACTATTGCTGAAAAAGCAATCAGCTCCCAAGGTGCCCGCCATGCAGCTCAAAGCCCTCCGCTATTTCCTCACCGTCGCCGCCACCGGCAGCTTCCTGGCCACGGCGCGCCAGTACCGGGTGCCAGCTTCATCGGTGTCGCGCTTCATCGCGGCGCTTGAACAGGACGTGGGGCACCAGCTGTTCTACCGAAGCACCCGGGCGGTCCGGTTGACCGAAGCGGGCGAGCAGTTCCATCAGCAGGTGCGAGACGCTGTGGACCTGCTCGATGACGCGGTCGGGCAGTTGGAAGGCCGCGATGCCGAGCTGCGGGGCCTGATCCGCATCAACGCCCCTGAGTCACTGGGGCGGCTGCACATCGCACACATCGTCAATACGTTGCAGGCGAAATATCCCGAGTTGATCGTCGAGCTGACCCTGACCGACACGCTGATCGATCCCGTCCAGGAAGGCGTGGATATCATCATCCGTGTCGGGCTTCTGATGGATTCGGGCCTGATCGGCAAGGTCATCGCGCCCCACCGCAACATCCTCGCCGCCAGCCCGGCCTATCTTGCCGCGCACGGCACGCCGGTGGTGCCGGAGGATCTGCTGCAGCATCAATGCCTGGTCTACAAAGGGCAGCTCGGCATCCAGAAGTGGTATTTCCGTTCCTCGCCGGAGGTGCCGTTCAAAGCGGTGAACGTGACCGGCCCCCTGCGCAGCAACAATGCCGAAGCGCTGCTGGCGGCGGCCATTGCCGGGCGTGGCGTGGTGCTGTTCCCCACCTGGCTGTTCAACGCAGAAACGCTGCACAGTGGCAGCATGGTCACGCTGCTCGGCGAGTGGGAGTTCTCCCCGCAATCCGAACGGGTGTATCTGCAGCTGCTCTCGCCGGAAAACAGACTGCGCTCACGCAAGGTCCGCGAGGTGTCGGCCTTCCTCACCGAGGCGATCGGGTCGCCGCCGTACTGGGACCTTTCTGATCGGTGAGTCATGGGCACCCCCATCACACAGGGGATGGCAGGATCGGGAGAGATTCGCCCCTCACCAGGAGACCACCATGGCTTCGACCGTTGTCCTGACCCGATCGTGGGTCATCCATCCCTTCCACGCCGCTGTATTGGGCGGGGTGCTGCCGTTGTTCCTGGCGGCGCTGCTGGCCGACTACGCGTACTGGAGCACGTACGAGATCCAGTGGGCGAACTTTGCCTCCTGGCTGCTGATCGGCGCGATGGTGATGACAACGCTCGCCTTGCTGTGCGGGATCGTCGGTCTGGTCCGCCGCAGCCGCAACCTGGCGTATGTCGTGATTCTGGCGGTGACCTGGGGCGTGGGCTTCATCAACTGCCTCCACCATGCGCGCGACGCGTGGGCCGTGATGCCGGCGGGCCTGGTGCTCTCGGTGATCCTGACCGTGCTGGCGCTGATCGCCACCTGGGTGGGACTGTCCAGCCTGCGCGTGGGAGGTGTGCGATGAGCCGCCAGACCACGCTCCGTATCCTCTCGCTGTCCGCGCTGGCGGTCGCCTTGGCGGCCTGCAGCGGCAAGGCGCCCCCGCTTGACCAGTACGGTGGCAGCCCGGAAATGCCCAAGCCGCATCGCGGGCTGATGCCGGACATGACCATCGCCAAGCCGGCGCAGTGGGGCGACACCTTGCCGACGGTGCCCAAGGGCTACCGCATTTCGGCGATCGCCACCGATCTGAACATCCCGCGGCAGACCCTCATGCTGCCCAATGGCGACATCCTGGTGGCTGAAGGTCGTGGCGGCAGTGCGCCCGCCCTGAAGCCGAAGGATGTGATTGCCGGCAAGATCAAGGCCAAGGGCAATACCTCGGTCAAGAGTGGCAACCGACTGACCCTGCTGCGCGACGCTGATGGCGACGGCACCTACGAACTGAAGACGGTGTTTGCCGACAATCTCAACGCGCCCTATGGTCTGGCGTTGATCGGCAATGCCATCTATGTGGCAAACCAGGACGCGGTGGTGCGCTTCGATTATCAGGAAGGGCAGACCAAGGCGGGCGCGGCGCCGGTCAAGCTGACCGACCTGCCGTCGGCCATCAACCACCACTGGACCAAGGCGATGACCGCCAGCGCCGATGGCCGCTATCTCTACGTGGGTATCGGCTCCAACAGCAACATCACCGAACGCGGCATGGCGGTGGAGATCGATCGCGCGCGGATCTGGCAGATCGACGTGGCGACCGGTGCGCACAAGGATTACGCCACCGGTATCCGTAATCCCACCGCGCTGGCGATCCAGCCGGGCACCGGCACGCTGTGGGCCGTGGTCAATGAACGCGATGAGATCGGCCCGAACCTCGTGCCCGATTACCTCACCTCGGTGAAGGAGGGCGGCTTCTATGGCTGGCCTTACAGCTACTGGGGCAAGAATGTGGATCGCCGCGTGATGCCGCAGAACCCGGAGAAGGTCGCCTCGGCGATCGCCCCGGATTACGCACTGGGCTCGCATGTGGCCGCACTGGGCGTGGCCTTCTCGTCCGAGGTGATGGGTACGCAGTTTGCCGATGGCGTGTTTGTGGGCGAGCACGGCAGCTGGAACCGCAATCCCCCGGTCGGCTACAAAGTGGTGTTCGTGCCCTTCAGCAATGGCCGTCCGGCCGGCGAGCCGATCGATTTCGTGAGCGGGTTCTTCGGCGAAGACGGCAAGACCCGCGGCCGCCCGGTAGGCGTCACGGTCGACCCGCGCGGCGCGCTGATCGTCGCCGATGACCTCTCCAACACGATCTGGCGGGTCACGCGCGACGGCGCTCAGTAATCTCTTAACGGGGACGGAGGTAATTAATAACTACCTCCGTCCCTGTTATTTCAGCCCAGCTGCTTCAGCAGGACCTGGGCCGCCTCTTCAGACGAGGCGGGGTTCTGGCCGGTGATCAGCAGGCCATCGGTAACCACATAGGAACCCCAGTCCGGGCCCTTGGAGTACGTTCCGCCTGCGGCCTTGAGCATGTCTTCGACCAGGAAGGGCACCACGTCGGTGAGGCCCACGCCTTCTTCTTCCGTGTTGGTGAAGCCAGTGACGTTCTTGCCCTGCACCAGCGGCGCACCCTCGGCGGTCTTGACGTCACGCAGCACGCCCGGGGCATGGCAGACCAGCGCGACCGGCTTGCCGGCGGCGATGAATGCCTCGATCAGGGCAATGGAGTGGGCGTCTGCGGCAAGGTCCCACAGCGGGCCATGGCCGCCGGGATAGAACACGGTGTCGAAGTTGGCCTGTGAGACGCTGTCCAGGCGGACGGTGTTGGCCAGCTGTGCGTTGGCATCGGCGTCGGCTTCAAAGCGACGGGTCGCGTCGGTCTTGAAGTCCGGCTCGTTGCTCTTGGGATCCAGCGGCGGCTGCCCACCCTTGGGCGAGGCCAGCACGATCTCCGCGCCGGCATCCTTGAAGGTGTAGTAGGGCGCGGCCAGCTCTTCCAGCCAGAAACCGGTCTTCTTGCCGGTGGTGCCGAGTTCGTCGTGCGAGGTCAGAACGATGAGGACTTTCATGGGTGATGCTCCTGTGGGTGCTTGATTAGACTGGTCGTCTAGTGATGGGGCCGAGAAAAACACGCCGATGCGGGCGTGCGTGGACATCCCCTTGTCAGGGGGCGGTATGCAGAAGGCGGGCGGTCAACGCGACGGCGTCGTCGAACGGGCGGGTGCTGCGGGCGATCTTGACCATGATGCTGGTCCCGAGCCACAGCTGATACAGGCTGCGCGCGACAGCATCGGGCGGGTCCTGGATCGTCACTGAGCCGTCGGCGACGCCCGCTGCCAGGGCACGCGCCAGACGATCGGTGATTCCCGTGGTGCCACGTTGAAGGGCGGCGCGCATGGACCCGGACAGGTCGGCGACTTCCGCACCGAGCTTCACGGCCAGGCACTTGCCCTGGCAGTCCTCGAAGGACTGGCTGTCCTGCCAGGCGCGGAAGTAGGCCTCCAGCTGCGAGGCCTTGGTCTGCCCGGGCTGGCGGAAGATACGGTCCATATCAGCGAGATAGGCGGTGAAGTAGTCCTCCAGCATCGCCTCGCCGAAGGCTTCCTTCGAGGCGAAGTAGTGGTAGAACGAACCCTTGGGCACGCCGGCCGCGGCGAGGACCTCGTTGAGGCCGACCGCGGAAAAGCCCTTGGCGCTCATGATCCGCTGGCCGGTGGTCAGGATGGTGTCGCGGACAGGGGAGCTGGCGGTGGGGGAGTTCATGGGCGCCACTGTACGCCTGATTAGACCGGTCGTCTAGTGTCTCCTTGCGAGGTTTACGGGAAGCCGGCCAGCGACCGGCACTACCCCGTCCCCGGGCGGCGATTGCCGACGGGGAGGGGGCGGATCAAGGTATATTCCCCGGCCCCATTTTCATTGCCAGATATCGCCCCGCCATGAGCACGCCCCGCAAACACTACAAGCACCCCGCAGAATCCGAGATCGGCAACGGCACGATCTACCTCGAGGCGCAGGGCGATGTGATCGTGCGGCAGGTGGAGAGCTACCGCAGCGTGCTGGTCTGGGCCGACAAAACCGGGCAGGCCGATGAACGCTTTCCGCTGTCCGATCAGCCGCTGTCGTGGCTGGATCTGGATTCGGATGACGCGATCACCGCCAGCCAGTTTGAGGCCGTGTGGAAGCAGGCCAAAGCCGTTTCGGGCTGAGTGGGCCGGAAGGCTGGCGTCAGACCGTCCAGCCGGTGTTTTCTGTCGCCGCCACATGCATCAGCTGATCCAGCTGGCGCAGCGCTCGGTGCAGTTCCTGCCGGTTGGCGGCGGCACCCAATGAAATCCGCACCGCATCGTTGATCGCCACGCCCTCCGGCGTGAACGCCGATGACGGTGCGATGCCCAGGCCCTGCAGCCGTGCGGCGTGGGTCAGGCTGGCATCGGTCCAGTGCGCAGGAAGACGGCACCAGGCGTGCACGCCCGCACAATGCTGCAGGAACCGCGGCGACAACGCCGACTGCGCCAGATAGCGGCGCTCGGCGGCTTCGTCCTGCACCAGTTTCAGCATCGCCTGCGCGGAGCCATCCAGGATCAGCTGCGTCACCAGTGCGTTCATCAGCGGCGGCGCCATCAGGTTGACCGCGCGCAGGGCATCCAGCACGCCTTGGCGCGAGACGCCATCGGGCAGCTGTACAAAGCCGGTGTGCAGGCCCGGGCTCAGGCATTTGGACAGCGTGGAGATGTAGCAGGTGTGCTGCGGCGCCAGCAGCGCAAGCGGGGCAGGGGCCTCGTTCTCCAGCAGCCAGTAAGGGTCGTCTTCGATCAATCGCAGATTCTGCGCGCGCACCACCTCGGCCAGCGCTTCGCGGCGTTCCTGCGGCAGCGTGTGGCCCGTCGGGTTCTGTGCGGTCGGGTTGAGATAGACCACCGGCGCGCTGTGTTTCCTCGCGGCACGCGCGAGTGCATCCGGGCGCATGCCATGCGCATCGCACTCGACCACCTGCAGGCGACGCTGCAGCACCCGCGCGGCATGCAGCAGGCCCGGGTAGACCAGCGGCTCGCACAGAATCGTGTCACCGGCGTTGGTCAGCGCCAGCAACAGGGCTGACAGTGCGGCCTGCGCACCTTCCGTGACCACCAGCGCCTCGGCCTCCACCTTGCCGAGCATCGGCTTGAGCCACTGCTGCGCCGCCAGTTGATCCGCGCGGCTGCCGCCGCCGATGTGATACGTCATCAGGTTGCCCGCATCGCTGCGGGTCAGCACCGAGGACAGGCCACGCCGCAGCATGTCCGCGACCTGCCCGCCGCCGGGGCTGGGCGGCAGGTTCATGCTCAGGTCCACCAGCTGCGCCAGTTCCACCTTGGGCGGCGCCACGAACGACCCCAGCGGTCCGCGTGCATCGATCAACCCGCGCGTGCGCGCCTCGTTGAAGGCGCGGGTCACCGTGGTGAGATCGACACCGAGCTCGGTGGCCAGCGCGCGCTGTGCAGGCAGGCGTTGGCCGGGGCGCAGCGCACCCGACCAGACCGCACGTTCCAGCGCCTGCACGATGCGCAGGTAGACCGGCCCGTGGCCATCGGCGATGAGGGAGCTCCATTCCATGCGCGCATGGTACGCGCGCCGGGGAGAGCGGCTGCGACAGTGTGTCGCATCATGTATGGATCATGTCGTTGCCTAACGTACGCGGCTGCGGCGGGCACCCCCCATGCATATCGGTCATGCAGGGGGGTGTTCGCCACTTTTCATGATCCGGGCCGCCCGGCCCGGCACTGCGTTGGAAGGGCCGTCACGCATGAACCCCGCTACACATTCCGCTCGCCGCGCCACGCTGGCCGGTCGAGCCCGCGCCGGACGCTGGTTCGGCCTGGCAGCGCTGCTGCCGCTGCTCACAGGGTGCAAGAACCTGGAGCTGTTCAACCCCATGGGCAGCATCGCCGAGCAGGAAATGCAGCTGATCCTGGTCTGCACCGGCTTGATGCTGCTGGTGGTGATCCCGGTGATCATCCTCACGCTGTACTTCGCGTGGCACTACCGCGAGTCGAACAAGGAGGCCACGTACGCACCGACCTGGTCGCATTCCACCGCGATCGAAGTGGTGGTGTGGACGATTCCGTGCCTGATCGTGGTCGTCCTCGGCGTGTTGATCTGGAAGAGTACCCACGCACTGGACCCGTACCGCCCGATCGAATCGGACAAGGCGCCGCTGCGCGTGGAAGTGGTCTCGCTCAACTGGAAGTGGTTGTTCATCTATCCGGACCACAACGTGGCCACGGTCAACGAGCTGGTGATGCCGGTCGATACGCCGGTCGCGTTCAAGCTGACCTCCGAGTCGATGATGAACGCCTTTTTCGTGCCGCAGCTGGGCAGCATGGTCTACACCATGCCGGCCATGCAGAGCCGCCTGCATCTGATCGGGCACACGCCCGGCACCTATGCCGGCATGTCCTCGGCGTACAGCGGCGCGGGCTTCTCGGACATGAAGTTCGATGCGCGGGTGATGACCGAGGCGGACTTCGAACAGTGGCTGGCGCAGTCGCGCGGCACCGCCCAGCACCTGGGCCAGGCACGCCTGGCCGAACTGGAGAAGCCCACCCATGGGGCGCCGATGCAGCGTTTCGCCAGCGTGGACACCGGCCTGTTCGACAGCATCCTGCGCCGGCATGGCGGCATGCCCGACGACGAAATCTGCCTGCCCGGTGAAGAGCCCGGCGCGAAAACCCAACTCGTGAGCCTGGCCGCACCTGCCAGCCGTACCGCGGAGAACTGATTGTGCTTGGAAAGTTGAACCTCGAAGCGATTCCCTACCACGACCCGATCATCATGTCGGCGCTGGCGGGCTCGCTGCTGCTGGGGGCGGCGATCATCGCGGCCATCACGTATTACAAGAAGTGGGGCTATATCTGGACCGAGTGGATCACCTCGGTGGACCACAAGAAGATCGGCGTGATGTACATCATCCTGGCCCTGGTCATGCTGGTGCGTGGCTTCGCCGATGCGCTGATGATGCGTGCCCAGCAGGCCATCGCCGCCAATGACAGCGCCGGCTACCTGCCGCCGGAGCACTACGACCAGATCTTCACCGCGCACGGCGTGATCATGATCTTCTTCGTGGCCACGCCGCTCATCGTGGGCCTGATGAACATCGTGGTGCCGCTGCAGATCGGCGCGCGCGACGTGGCATTCCCGTTCGTCAACTCGCTCAGCTTCTGGCTGTCGGCGGTGGGTGCGGTGCTGGTGATGCTGTCGATGTTCGTCGGTGATTTCGCCGCGACCGGCTGGGTGGCGTATCCGCCGCTGTCCGGCATCGAGTACAGCCCCACGGTGGGCGTGGACTACTACATCTGGTCATTGCAGGTCTCCGGCATCGGCACCACGCTGACCGGCCTGAACTTCATCGTCACCATCCTCAAGATGCGTGCGCCGGGCATGGACCTGATGAAGATGCCGGTGTTCACCTGGACCGCATTGATCACCAACATCCTGATCGTGGCGATCTTCCCGGTGCTGACCGCGACCCTGGCGCTGCTGACCATGGATCGCTATTTCGGGATGCATTTCTTCACCAATGACGCCGGCGGCAACGCCATGATGTACGTCAACCTGATCTGGATCTGGGGCCACCCGGAAGTCTACGTGCTGATCCTGCCGTGCTTCGGTGCGTTCTCCGAGATCATCGCCACGTTCTCGGGCAAGCCGCTGTTCGGCTACCGCTCGATGGTCTATGCGACCTCGTCGATCGGCATCCTGTCGTTCTTCGTGTGGCTGCACCACTTCTTCACCATGGGCTCGGGCGCGAACGTCAATGCCTTCTTCGGCATCATGACGTCCATCATCTCGATTCCCACCGGGGTGAAGCTGTTCAACTGGCTGTTCACCATGTACCGCGGGCGGATCCGCTACCACTCCTCGACGTTGTGGACCATCGGCTTCATGGTCACCTTCGCGCTGGGCGGCATGACCGGTGTGATGCTGGCGATCCCGGGGGCGGATTTCGTTCTGCACAACAGCCTGTTCCTGATCGCGCACTTCCATAACGTGATCATCGGCGGCGTGGTGTTCGGCTGCCTGGCGGGCATCAGCTTCTGGTTCCCGAAGGCGTTTGGCTTCACCCTCAACGAGCGCTGGGGCAAGATTTCGTTCTGGTGCTGGCTGGTCGGCTTCTATCTGGCCTTCATGCCGCTGTACGTGCTGGGCTTCAAGGGCATGACCCGCCGCATGAACCACTACGGCGTGGAGGGCTACCAGCCGTGGCTGATCGTGGCCGCCATCGGTGCGCTGGTGATCGCCGCCGGTATCGCCGCGATGTTCATCCAGTTCTACGTCAGCGTGCGTGACCGCAAGGCCAACATGGATCTCACCGGCGACCCGTGGAACGCGCGCAGCCTGGAGTGGGCCACGTCCTCGCCGCCGCCGTTCTACAACTTTGCCAAGCTGCCGGCGATCACCTCGCTGGAGCAGCATTGGGACGACAAGCAGCACGGCCGGGCCTGGCAGCGCCAGGACACCTACGAAGACATCCACATGCCGCGCAATACCGCGTCGGGTGTGGTGATCTCGGTGTTCAGTCTGGTGCTGTGCTTCGCCCTGGTCTGGCACATGTGGGTGCTGGCCGGCATCGGCCTGATCGGTGTGATCGCGACCTTCGTGCTGCGCTCGTATGACCGTGATGTGGACTACTACGTGCCCGCCGCCGAGGTGAAGCGCATCGAAGACGCGCACTTCGCGCAGATGGAAGGAGCCAAGGCATGAGCGGCGATACCCTGACCGCTGCCACGCAGCACGGGCAGCTCGCGGCCGGTCATCACGACCACGCCCATGAGCACCACGACGACGGCAACAAGACCGTCGTCGGGTTCTGGATGTACCTGATGGGCGACTGCCTGATCTTCGCGGTGCTGTTCGCCACCTTTGGCGTGCTGCTCAACGGGACGGCCGATGGCCCCAGTGGCAAGGAACTGTTCAAGCTTGGCTTCGTGCTCTCCGAAACGGTGGTGCTGCTGCTCAGCAGCTTCACCTTCGGCCTGGCGATGCTCGGCATGCAGGCCGGCAAGCGCAACCAGGTGGTGGGCTGGCTGGCCGTGACCGGTGTGCTCGGTGCGGTCTTCATCGGCATGGAGCTGTATGAGTTCGCCGAGCTGATCCATGAAGGCGCCACCCCGGACGTGAGTGCGTATCTGTCGGCGTACTTCACGCTGGTGGCCACCCACGGCCTGCACGTCACCTTCGGCCTGCTGTGGCTGGCGATCATGATCCACCAGGTGCTGAAGTTCGGCCTGGACGGCATCGTGCGTCGCCGCCTGGCCTGCCTGAGCCTGTTCTGGCACTTCCTGGATCTGATCTGGATCTGTGTGTTCACCTTCGTTTACTTGAGGGAGTTTGTATGAGCGGCCACGCCACCCTGAAGGGCTACATCCTCGGCCTGCTGCTGTGCCTGGTGCTCACCGGTGCCTCGTTCGGCGTGGTCATGACCGATCTGGTGCCGCAGCCGCTGCGGCTGACCGCCATCGTGGTGCTGTGCGTGGTGCAGCTGGTCGCCCAGCTGGTGCTGTTCCTGCATATCGGGGCAGGGCGCAGCCAGCGTGAGAACACCGGCATCTTCCTGTGCACCGCGTTCCTGATCGCCATCGTGGTGGCCGGCTCGTTGTGGGTGATGCACAACGCCAACCTCAACATGATGCCGATGCAGATGTCGGCCGCGCCATGAGCTGGTCACGCTGCGGTGCCATGCTGATCGCGCTGGTCCTGTCCGCTCCCGTGATGCCGGTGGTGGCCGCGGCGCCGCAGACCCGCACCGCGGCAACGGTGTCGGTCAGCGACCCGTGGATCCGTCTGCCACCGCCGGCCGCGAACGTGGCGGCCGGCTACGTGCAACTGCATAACGGTGGTGGCGTCGACCGCCTGTTGTCGGCCACCTCTTCAGCCTTCGCCGAGGTGCAGGTCCATGCCATGCGCATGGACGGTGAGGTGATGCGCATGCAGGCGCTGCCTGAAGGGCTGGCCCTGCCGGAAGGCCGCACGGTCGCGCTGGAGCCGGGCGGGTATCACCTGATGCTGCTGACCCCGAAGCGGCCGCTGTCGGTGGGGCAGGTGGTCCGGGTGACGCTCACGTTTGCCCGCAGCGCAGACCAGGTGGTGGACTTCACCGTGCGCGATGGCCTGATCGCGCATGGAGGGACCAAGTGAAGCGCTGGTTGGCGTCAAGCGTCGTGGCGGTGGCGCTACTGGCCGGCTGCGCCGACGGCCAGGCACCGGTGATGGGCCAGGCGGCACTCGGGGCGGTCAAGCTGGAGAGCAGCGACGGGCGCACGCTCGCGATACGGGATCTGCAGGGCAAACCGACGCTGCTGTTCTTCGGCTTCACCCATTGCCCGGAAGTGTGTCCGCTGAGCCTGGTCAAGGCAGTGCAGATCAAGCGGTTGCTCGGGCCCGCCGCCGATGACCTGCAGGTCGCCTTTGTCACGGTGGATCCGCAGCGTGATACCCCGGCGCATCTGCGCGACTACCTGTCTGCCTTCGATACGACGTTCCTGGGCCTGGCCGGCGACGAGGCGGGCACCCGTGCCATCGCCGAGAGCCTGGGCGTGAGCTATCGCCGGGTAGGCGAAGGCGATATGGCCACCTTCGAACACACGGCATCGTGGTTCCTGCTCGGGGCCGACGGGCAACTGCAGGATGTGTACGGTTACGCGATGAGCGAGCAGGCGATCGTGGAGAAGCTGCGCATGCGGCTGCCATGACGCCCGGGGTGCCGGCCGTGGGCCGGTGCCCCTCCGTTACGGCTCACCACGCCCGCGCCCGCACCTCCCAGCAGGCTGCGGTGAAGGTCACTGCATCGCCTTCGATGAAGGGTGCGAACGCCGCCATGACCGCCTCCAGCACCTGTGTGCGGGTTGCTCCATCAAGATCCGGCGCCCTCAGCGCGCTTCCGACCGGCCCCAGCAACGCGACATACGTGGCCAGGTCCGCCCGGTCGATCCGGCAGGCCACGTCCAGCGGCAGCACCTCGATATCCTCCCAACCGCCGTCGCTCAGGATCTGCTCGACCCGGGCCTGATCGGCAAACGCGAACTGACCCGGTGCCCCGGGCGAGCGAGGTGGCAACTGCAGCCAGGGTGCCGCGGCGCGCTCGGCGGTGGTCATGAACGCGTTCTCGTCCGGCCTGCGCCAGGCCAGCGCCTGCAGCTCGCCGCCGCGTTTGGCGGCACGCTGCAACTGGCCGAAGGCCTGCACCGGGTCATCGAAGAACATCACGCCGAAGCGCGACACGATCCGGTCAAGACTCCCGGGTGCGAACGCATGCTGCTGCGCGTCGGCGACGATGAAGTCCACTGCCAGCCCGGCTCGCTGCGCGCGCTCACGCGCCAAGGCGATCATCGGGGCGGAGATGTCGACCCCGGTGACATGCCCCTGCGGGCCCAGTTGCCCCGCGATGGCCAGTGCCACCGCGCCGGTCCCGCAGCCCACGTCCAGCACGTGCAGATCGTCGCCCGGCGGGATCGCCTCCAGCAGGTGGGTGGCGAGCGGTGCGAACATCTGATCGAGGATGCGCTGCGCCTCCACCCAGGCCTCACCGGCCGGGCCATTCCATAACGCGTGCTGCGAGGTGTCGGTCATTGCAGGGCTCGATCTGGCATTGCCAGTGGGATGAGGAGGCTGCACTGTGCCACCTCAACCAACGTTGAGGTCAAGTGGCCAGGCCTCAGCCCCGCCACACATCCACGAGAAGTTTCACGTTCAACACGATGATCAACCCGCCGATCAGCCACGACAGCACGATCAGCCAGCGTGGCGCCACCAGCGCCCCCATCTTGGCCTTGTCCGAGACGAACCGCACCAGCGGCACCACCGCGAACGGCAACTGCATCGAGAGCAGCACCTGGCTCAGCACCAGCAAGCGCGCGGTGCCTTGCTCGCCATAGATCGCGGTCACCACCACCACCGGCACGATCGCGATGCCGCGGGTGATCAGCCGCCGCGCCCATGGTGCGATCCGCAGGCGCAGGAAACCCTCCATCACGATCTGGCCGGCCAGCGTCGCCGTCACGGTAGAGTTGATGCCCGAGGCGAGCAGGGCGACCGCGAACAGGGTCGAGGCCAGCCCGACACCGAGCATCGGCGCCAGCAGCTCATACGCCTGCTCGATCTCCTGCACGTCGGTACGGCCCTGCGCATGGAACACGGCGGCGGCCAGGATCAGGATCGAGGCGTTGATGAACAGTGCGAGCATCAAGGCGATAGTGCTGTCCGTCACCGCCCAGCGCAGTGCACTGCGGCGCCCGGCATCGGTGCGCGGGTAAGCGCGGGTCTGCACGATGGAAGAGTGGAGATACAGGTTGTGCGGCATCACGGTGGCACCGATGATGCCGATCGCCAGGTACAGCGCCTTGGGATCGGTCACCACCTGCGCATGCGGAATGAACCCGGCCAGCACTGCCTGCAGCGGCGGCGCCGCGATGACCATCTGGATCGCAAAGCAACCGAAGATCACCAGCAGCAGCGCGATCACGAAGGCTTCCAGGGCGCGGAAACCGCGGTTCATGAGCAGCAGCACCAGCACCACGTCCACCGCGGTGATGATCGCGCCGGCCAGCAAGGGGATGCCGAACAGCAGCTTCAAGGCGATCGCGGTGCCGATCACCTCGGCCAGGTCGCAGGCGATGATCGCGATTTCGCACAGCAGCCACAGCCCCAGTTTCACCGGCCGTGAGTAGTGGTCGCGGCAGGCTTGCGCCAGATCACGCCCGGTCGCGATGCCCAGGCGTGCCGACAGCCCCTGCAGCACGATCGCCATCAGGTTGGAGAGCAGGATCACCGAGAGCAGCAGGTAGCCGAACTGCGCGCCACCGGCGATGTCCGTGGCCCAGTTGCCGGGGTCCATGTAGCCGACCGAGATCATGTAGCCCGGACCGAGGAAGGCCAGCAGGCGGAACCACCAGTGGCCGCCCGTAGGCACCGCGACGCTGGCGTTCATTTCGCCCAGGCTGGGGGTGTGCCCGGTCGATGAGGGCCAGGCGGGGGGAGGCTCGGGGCGGCGCGGGATGTCCACGGCCGCAATATAGCAGAGGCTAAGTTACTAAGGCTTTGCAATCTGAGGCATCCCAACGCCTTAACCCTGAACCGCGTATCGTCACCGCTCTTTTCAGCTGGAGTGGGTGCATGCGTTGGATCGTGTTGTTGGCCGCCTTGGCCATGCCCGTGGTGGCGTGGTTCTCACAGACCGGCGTGTTCGGCCCGACCAACGGTGCAGTCTCCGACCAGTACCCGACGCTGCTGGTCGCGGCCGGGTACGCCTTCGCGATCTGGGGCGTGATCTTCCTGTGGGATGTGCTGTTCGGGTTCTGGCAGCTGCGCCTGCGCAAGCCGGACATCATCGGGGTTCGCCCCTGGGCCGCGGCGGGCTTCGCGCTGACCGCCGTCTGGATGCCGGTGTTCTCCAACCAGTGGTTCCTGCCGGCGCTGGCCATCATCTGGGCCGCCTTGCTCTGCCTGATTGTGGCCGCCTACCGCGCCTCGCCGATCACCGCCCCAGGCGGTCAGCGTGCCTGGGCGGCATACCCGCTCGGGCTGCACGCCGGCTGGCTGTCGTTGGCGGCCTACCTCAATACCGCCCAGGTGATCGTCGCCTACCGCTGGCTGCCGACCGACAACATGCTCGGCTGGAGCCTGGTGCTGCTGGTCCTGGCCACGCTGCTGGTGCTGGTGGTCAACCAGCTGCTGCGCGGGCATTTCGCCTATCCAGCCGCCGTCATCTGGGCGCTGGCCGGGATGTACGTCAAGCAGTCCGGCTGGGATCTGCCGGGCGCGGCCAACATCGCCACCCTGGCGCTGGTGCTGATCATCATCGTGGTGATCCAGACGGTCTGGCTGCGCGTACGCGCTTACCGCCAGCCGCGCGCCATCGTCGCCGCGCACCGTCATCGCCGTTGATTCTTTCTGCAGGAGACCCCTCATGAACATGTTGATGAAGGAGCGTTGCTGATGCGCGCTGCCATCCATACCGCCTTTGGCGATCCGACCCAGGTCCTGCACGGCGGCGATGTGCCGCAGCCGACCCCCGCGGCCGGTGAGGTGCGGATCCGTACCGTCCTGGCGCCCATCCACAACCACGACCTGTGGACCGTGCGTGGCCAGTACGGCTACAAGCCCGAGCTGCCCGCGGTCGGCGGCAGCGAAGGCACCGGTGTGATCGAGGCGCTGGGCGAGGGCGTCGAGGGCCTGAAGATCGGCCAGCGGGTCAGCGCCGCCTCGGTGCATGGCACCTGGGCCGAATACTTCATCGCGCCGGCGCGCATGGTCATCCCCATGCCGGACAGCATCGATGACAACACGGCCGCGCAGCTCATCGCCATGCCGCTCAGTGCCCTGATGCTGCTGGAATTCCTGCAGGTGAAGGAGGGCCAGTGGATCCTCCAGAACGCGGCCAATGGCGCGGTCGGCAAGGCCTTGGCGATGCTGGCCAAGGCGCGTGGGGTGCACTGCATCAACCTGGTGCGGCGCGATGCCGGCGTGGCCGAGATGGCCGAGCTCGGCATCGACCACACCATCTCCACCGCGCAGTCGGACTGGATGGCCCAGGTGCAGGCCAAGGTCGGCAAGGCCTCGATCGCCGCCGCCGTGGATTCGGTTGGCGGACGCGCCAGCAGCGAGCTGATGACGCTGCTGGGCGATGGCGGCACCCTGGTCTCGTTCGGCTCGATGACCGGCGAGCCGATGCAGCTCAGTTCGGGCGATGTGATCTTCAAGCAGGCCACGGTGAAGGGGTTCTGGGGCAGCAAGGTCAGCCAGGCGATGGCGCCGGAGGACAAGCGTCGCCTCGTTGGCGAACTGCTGCAGTTGGCCGCACGCGGTGGATTGAGCCTGCCGGTGGACGGCGTGTTCGGGCTGGCTGAGGTGGCCGCTGCCGCCAAGGCCAGCCTGGAGCCGGGCCGCAACGGCAAGGTGCTGCTGCGTCCCTGATGTGCACGGCCGGTTCTACCGGCCTGCGCGCAACGCCTCGATCACGACCTTCATCGCGCTCGAGGACTGCCGACGGCTGGGGTAGTAGGCGTAGTACCCGTCGAAGGGATCGCACCAGTCCTCCATGACACGCCGCAACGTACCGGCGGCGATGTCATCAAGCACCATGTCCTCGGGCAGATAGGCCAAGCCCGCACCCACCAGTGCGGCACGATGGATCGCGCTGCTGCCGTTGAAGGTCCACTGACCATCCACGCGCACGTTCACTTCCTCGCCGTCCTTCTCCAGATCCCACACCATCAGCCCGCCGTGGGTGGGCAGGCGCAGCCCGATGCAGTTGTGCGCGGCCAGGTCGGCCGGCAGTTGCGGCGCGGCATGCGTGGCGAAGTAGGCCGGGCTGGCCACGATCGCCATGCGCAGCGGCGGGCTGATCGGCACGGCAATCATGTCCTTGGCCACGCGGCCGCCCAAACGGATGCCGATGTCGTAGCGCTGGGCGACGATGTCGGCCAGGCCGTAGTCGATGGTCAGTTCCACATGCAGATCGGGGTAGGCGGGCAGCACGGTGGACAGCCGGGGCCAGACGATCGTGTTGGCGGCATGCTCGGCCGTGGTGATACGGATCGTGCCAGCGGGCCGGTCACGGTACTCGCTGATCGCGGCGACCTCGGCCTCGATCTCCTGCAAGCGCGGCGCCACGGTGTCGTACAGCCGTTTACCGGCCTCGGTCATGGAGACGCTGCGTGTGGTCCGGGTGAGCAGGCGCACGCCGAGGCGCTCTTCCAGCCCGCGCACGGTGTGGCTGAGCGCGGACTGCGAAACGCCCAGCTGCGCTGCGGCACGGGTGAAGCTGCGTTCGCGCGCGACGGTGACGAACACCTGCAGATCGTTGAAATTCTCGCGGGCCATGGGGCAGGGCCAAGGGCGCATGGCAGTCATGCGCGCCCATGATGAGCGCGGCCGACTGATGAACTCAAGCGGCTTTGTTTCGTGATTGATGAGCTGCAGTTATGGCTGCATGCCGATCGGGGCGGCTAGTGCCCGTGCGGGGGCAAGCCTACAGTGAGTGTCCCCGGCGGGCGCCGCCGTTGCTTCAGGAGATGTCTCATGGACCTGTTCACTGCCGCACTGTCGCTTTCGATGGCGGCCACCGTGCCCACCGAAACCGCGCCGATCCGCATCACCAGCGCGGGCACCGCCGCCTCCGCCGCGGGCCCGGCGGACTACTTCACCGGTCGTGTGCGCATCGATGCACCGTTCCAGACCGATGCGCCTGCGCGCGTCGGCGGGGCCACGGTCACCTTCGAGCCCGGCGCACGCACCGCGTGGCACACCCACCCGCTGGGCCAGACCCTGATCGTCACCGCGGGCATCGGCAGCGTGCAGGAATGGGGCAAACCCGCGCGTGAGATTCGTCCGGGCGACATCGTCTGGATTCCGCCGGGCGTCAAACATTGGCATGGTGCCAAGGCTGCCACCGCGATGACGCATATCGCGATCGCCGAAGCGGTCGATGGATCACCGGTGACGTGGATGGAGCAGGTCAGCGACGCGCAGTACAGCGGCAACTGAACCATGCTCCGCGATGGGGACGGTCGTGTCACATCCACCTGCGTACCCTCGTAGGCCGATTGAAACAGGAGAACCGTCTTGAGTACCGTTTTCATCGTCGGCGCGGCCGGCAAGGTCGGCCGTCACCTGGTCAAGCAGTTGGCCGACAAGCAGCATCGAGTGCTCGCGCTGCATCGCCGCGCCGAGCAGGCCGCTGAACTGGACGCACTCGGCGCTACGCCGGTCACCGGTGATCTCACCGCGACCGACGTGGGCACGCTGGCCGGCCAGATGCGCGGCAGTGACGTGGTTGTTTTCACGGCCGGTGCCGGTGGCGCAGGGGTGGAAGTGACCAACGCCATCGACGGCCGCGGCTTGGAGCTTGCGGTGGATGCCGCCCGGCAGGCGGGCGTGCGCCGCTTCCTGCTGGTCTCGGCATTCCCGGAAGCGGGCCGCAACAAGGGGATGGGCGGGGGTTTCGAGAATTACATGACGGTCAAGAAACGCGCCGATGTGTACCTGGCCGCGACGGATCTGGACTGGGTGATCCTGCGCCCGGGCACCTTGAGCGATGCGCCGGGCACCGGCCGCGTCACGGCCGGTCCGGCGATTGCGTACGGCGATGTGCCGCGTGCGGATGTGGCCGCCACGTTGGTGGCGCTGGTGGAGCAGCCGAGCGTCGCGCGGGTCATCATCGAGCTCACCGAGGGTGAGACGCCGGTCGATGAGGCGGTCGCGGCGCTTGCCCACGCGTAAGCGGGGCCGCCCGGTGCGGCAGTGGTAAAATCGCGTTTCCACACCGCGACACAGACGAGCACGCCATGAACGACGCCCCCTTCTATCCCATCGGCACTCCTGGCCAGCCCTGGGGCGCTGCGGAGAAGGCACAGTGGCGTGCCCGTCAGCTGCCCCAGCGGCGCTATGCCGACGATGTGCTGCCGGTGGTGGAGGCATTGCGTGACGCGTTCGATGTCAGTCAGTACGGCACGCTCGACTACGCCCCGGACCAGTACCCGCTGTTCGCCGTGCGCAGCCGCGACTGGAATCCGGCGCTGCCGACGATGCTGGTCACCGGGGGCATCCACGGTTACGAAACCAGCGGCGTGCAGGGCGCGTTGCAGTTCCTGCAGACCCGCGCGGCCGAGTACGCCGGGCGCGCCAATCTGCTGGTGGTGCCCTGCGTCAGCCCGTGGGGCTACGAGCGCATCCAGCGCTGGAACGCCGAGGCGATCGATCCGAACCGCTCCTTCATGGCCAACAGCTCGGCGGCCGAATCGGCCGCACTGATCGCGCTCATCGCGCCGCTGCGCGGCAGCATCGTGATGCATATCGACCTGCACGAAACCACGGACACCGATGAAACCGAGTTCCGCCCGGCCTTGGCCGCGCGCGATGGCAAGCCGTTCGAGCCGGGCCTGATTCCGGATGGTTTCTATCTCGTGGATGACAGCGAGAACCCGCAGCCGGCGTTCCAGACCGCGGTCAATGCGGCCGTCGAGCGGGTGACCCATATCGCCCCGGCCGACGACAAGGGCGAGATCATCGGCTCGCCCGTGGTGGCCCCGGGCGTGATCGAATATCCGCTGGAAAAGCTCGGCTTGTGCGCCAGCGTCAGCGGCGCGAAATACACCACCACCACCGAGGTCTACCCGGACAGCCCGCGCGCCACCCCGCAGCAGTGCAATGACGCCCAGGTGGCGGCGATCTGCGCGGCGATCGATTACGCGTTGGCGCATCCAGTCCGCCGCTGACCCGGCTTGAGGGCATCTTGATGGGAAGCACCAAGACCTCCGACGAATAAGCCGCAGCAACCCTCGTTGTTGTTGCGGCGCTCTGTCCAACTGCATTGTTCCGATGTGGCAGAGGCCGCCCTGTGTTCATCACTGTGCGGAGGCGCATCCATGCCTGTTCAACATCCTGTCTGGTCCCATTCCCTGTCCGCAGCCCTGTGGCTGATGGCGCCCTTCGATATCCTGGCCTCGCTGGCGATGGATATCTATCTTCCCGTCGTGCCCGAGATGCCACGCGTACTCGGCACGACCCCGGCGGTCATCCAACTAACGCTGAGCGTGTACATGGTGCTGCTCGGCGTGGGTCAACTGCTGTTTGGTCCGCTTGCGGATCGTCTTGGTCGGCGCCCGGTCCTGCTTGGGGGTGGGACGCTGTTTGCTGTCGCCTCGCTTGGCCTGGCCGCGTCCTCGACCGCGGCGCCATTCATCGCGTGTCGTGTGCTGCAGGCGCTGGGTGCCTCGGCGATGCTGGTGGCAACGTTCGCCACCGTGCGCGACGTCTATGCGCATCGCGAGGAGGGCACCACGATCTACGCCATGTTCGGTGCGGCGCTGGCCTTCGTTCCCGCGTTGGGGCCGATTATTGGTGCGCTGCTGGAGAGCAGCTGGGGCTGGCGCGCGATCTTCATCGCGTTGGCTGTGCTTGCCGCACTCGCCGTAGCCAATGCGGTACGCGGATGGCAGGAAACCCATGTCCGTCGCACAAGCGTATCTCGCTCGCCGATGGGTCAGGTGCTGCGCAGCCTGCGCTTCTGGACATACACGCTGGGCTTCAGCGCGGCAATGGGAACGTTCTTCGTGTTCTTCTCGACGGCGCCGCGCGTGCTCATCGAGCGCGCCGGCTTCGCGCCGCTGGCGTTCAGCCTGGTCTTCGGCACGGTCGCTGTGGTGATGATGGTGGCCACCCGCGGGGTCCGTCGCGCGGTGCTGCGCTGGGGCGAGGCCGGCTGCCTGGCACGCGGCATGGGGCTGCTGCTGGCCGGTGCAGCCCTGCTCATGGCAGGGCTATGGCTGGGTCGCCCGTCTTTCGTGACCTTCATCGTGCCGATGTGGGTATCGGCCGTGGGCATGGTGGCGACGGTGGCAGTGACCGCGAACGGGGCGTTGAAGCATGCCGACGATGCCGCGGGCACTGCGGTGGCGGCGTACTTCTGCGCGCAGAGCGTGCTCGTTGGTGCGGTAGGCACTGCCGTGGTGCTGGTGCTGCCCGGAGACACGGCGTGGCCGCTGGTCGCCTTTTCTGCGGGGATGGCGGTGGTGGTCATGGTGGCCCTGGCAGCGCTGCAGCGCAGGGAGCAGGCTGCGTCCTGACCGGTAGGTGGGTGTCAGGGGGCCGGCAGTTGAAACTGATCCAGCAACCACAGCGCTGCCGGCCCCAGCGGCGCGCCCTTGCGCCACACCGCGTCGGTGGACACCAGCCGTGGCCAGCCGGGCAGGGGCAGCTCGACCAGCATGCCCCGACCGTAGCGCGCCACCAGCGCCCGGGGCAGTTCGGCCCAGCCGAAGCCGTCCTCGGCCATCTCCAGCACCATCAGGTAGTCCGAGGCCGACCACGTGCGCCCGCGCGCGTGGCCGTCGCGCAGCGCATCGCCACTCAGGCAGATCTGGCGATGACGGGCCAGGTGCGAGTCCTCCGGCGCGGCCAGCGCGGCCAGCGCGTGATCGGCGGCAACGAACACCGCCATCTCCGCACGCAGGGGCAGGGCGCGCACCGCCAGTTCGGAGGGGTACGAAGGCTGATGCGGGATCAGCCCGAGATGGGCGCGGCCGCGCTGCACCACCTCCAGCACGTCGCTGCCTTCGGCATCCAGCCACTCCAGCTCGATATCCGGAAACCGCTGTTCGAACCGGCGCAGCAGGTGCTGGTCCGGGTTGAGCTGGTAGATATCCGAGAACACCAGGCTCAGGCGCGGCTCCACCTCATCGGCCAGACGGATGCTGAGCTGCTCCAGGCGGTCGGCGGCAGCCAAGATCTCCTGCGCATGGCCAAGCACTTTGCGACCGTCCTCGGTCAGCACCGGATAACGGCCACTGCGGTCGAACAAGGTGAGGCCCAGGTCGGCCTCCAGCGTGGCGATCGCGGTGCTGACGGTGGACTGGGTCTTTTTCAGCCGGCGCGCGGCGGCGGAGAACGAGCCGAGTGCCGCGGCCTCGACGAAGGCGTGCAGGGATTCCGGGCCATAGCGCATGGATGTATCGCCTTTGTCGATGGGTACCATCTTTGGCCTGATGGAAAATACGATGATACTGGCCGCGTCGCTCGGGTGCCATCGCAGGGCGGCGTGCCGATCATCGGTCGGTCCTTGCCGGCCCTCGTGTCGGTGTCGCCACCCACGTCACCCGGCCAGCAGCGACACATCCGCATCCGCCCTCCCGGCCGATGCCCGGTGCCCGGTGCCCGGCGTTCCGTCGGCGCGTACCGGCCGCAATCAAGGAGCTTTCCATGCACACACAGGTGCATTCCCAACCCCGTGCCCGTGGCGGTCTGATCGCCTGGGCCTGCCTGACCGTCGCGATCGTCGCTGAAGTGGTCGGCACCTCGTTCATGGCCGATGCCGCCCGTCATGGAGGCTATGCAGGCTATGTCGTCATGGCCGTGGCGTTGGCCATTTCCTATTACTTCCTGGCGCTGTCGGTGCGCGGTATCGCGGTGGGCGTGGCCTACGCCGTGTGGGAAGGCTTGGGCCTGACCCTGCTGACGCTGGTCGGCATGTTCGTGTTCAAGGACAGCCTGTCCGTGCAGCAGATGATCGGGTTGGTGATGGCGGCGGTCGGCATCGTCTGCGTCAGCCTCGGCGAGGCGCACACGTCATGAACCTCACCGCCTTCCTGTTTGTGCTGTGTTCGGCACTGATCGACATCGCCGCCAACATGATGGTGGCCAAATCCGACGGCTTCCGTAAGCCAGCGTGGGGTTTCGCCGCGATCGCGCTGGTCTGGATCGCCTTCGCGCTGCTTGGCCAGGCGGTCAAGACGATGGACCTGGCCACGGCCTATGCGATGTGGGGCGCCATCGGGGTGATCGGTACCGCCCTCTGCGGGCGGGTGCTGTTCGGCAACCGCCTGCGCCCGATCGGCTGGGTGGGGATCGCGCTGGTCACGGGTGCGGTGGTGGTGCTGTCGAGCCACTGATTGCGATCAGCGGAACAACTGATTCAGCACCGCCCCAGAGGCCGCATCGGCGAACCCGTCGAAGCGGCCTTCGTCCATCAGCAGCTGCGAGGCCCGCATCATGCCGCCCCAGGCGGTGCGCGCCATCGCACCGCCCACGCTGACCCGGCGCACGCCCATGCCGGCGATGTCCTGCAGGGTGAACGGCGATGCGCTGCCGACCAGCAGGTTGACCGGTCGCGGCGCCACCGCGGCCACCACCGCTTCGATCTGCTCCCGGGTGGTGATCCCGGGTGCATACAGGCAGTCCGCACCGGCCTCGGCATAGGCGCGCAGACGGGTGATCGCATCATCCAGGTCGGGGTGGCCGACGAAGAAGTTCTCGGCGCGGCCGATCAGCAGTACGTCCTCGCCGGACGCGTCGATCGCGCGGCGGGCTGCGCGAACCCGGGCCACGGCGTCGTCCAGCTGGCGCAGCGGGGCCGCTGGATCGGTGCTGGCATCTTCAATGGAGATGCCTGCCACACCGGTGGCGATGGCGCGGGTGACGTTGCCGCCCACCGCCTCCAGCGTGCCGAAGCCATCGCCGAAATCGGCGTTCAGTGGCAATGGGGTGGCGGCCGCGAGGCTGTGCAGGTGGGCGAGGGTTTCGTCCAGCGTCAGCGTGCCATCGGCCTGGGCCTGGCTCCATGCATAGCCGGAGCTGGTAGAGGCCAGCGCCTGCAAGCCGAGACTGTGCAGGTAACGTGCGCTGCCTGCATCCCACGGGTTGGGCAGCACGAAGCAGCCGTCCTCATGCAGCGCACGGAAGGCGGCGCGACGCGGGCGGGGATCGAAGGGCAGGGACGTCATGGCGCGTATCCGGGAAGCAGTGAACCGATGGTAACGCCCCTGTACGGCATGCCCGTCAGGCCCGCACCCAGCGTGCCGCCAGGCCGATGCAGACCAGCGTCACCGCCACCGCACTGAAGGCGAACACCAGGCTGCTGGCCTGCGCGACGAACCCGATCAGTGCCGGGCCGGCCAACACGCCGGCATACCCGAGCGTGGTGATGGCCGGGATGGCCAGACTCTCGGGCATGACCTTCTGGTTGCCCGCCATCGAGAACAGCGCCGGCACGATGTTCGCGCAGCCAAGGCCCACCAGCGCATAGCCGCACAATGCAAACGGCAGCCAGCTGGCGAAGGTGGCCAGCGCGAAGCCGGTGGCGGCAATCAGGCTGCCGATCAGGATTGAACGATGCCGGCCCAGCCTGGCCACCACGCCATCGCCGACCAGGCGGGTCACGGTCATCGCGATGGCGAAGGCCAGATAGCCCAGCCCGGCGCGGGAGGGATCCACCTGCGGCACTTCATGCAGGAACACCGCACTCCAGTCGAGTACCGCGCCTTCGGCCAGGAACGCCACGAAACACAGCACGCCGATCGCCAGCACCACCCCGTGCGGCACCGCGAACAGCGGCGCATCACTGAGCGCCTTGTCGGTACGCCAGTGCGGCAGCGAGATGGCCAGCAGGGCAGCGATCGCCGCCGAGGCGAGCAGGCACACCAGCCACGGTGACAGGTGCAGGGCCAACAGTGCGGTCATCGCGCCTGCACCGACGGCGCCGCCGATGCTGTAGAAGGCGTGGAAGCCGGACATCATCGGTCGGCCGCTGTCGCGCTCGACCATGATTGCCTGCATGTTCATTACGCAGTCGCACGCACCCACCCCGGCGCCGAACACGAACAAGGCCAACCCCAGCGTCGAGGGTGACGGCGCGATGGCCAACAGGGGCAGGCTGGCGATCACCATCACCAGCGTGGCGATCATGACGGCGCGACAGCCGTGGCGTGCGGCGAGCATCCCGGCAATCGGCATCGCCAGCAGGGAACCGGCACCCAGGCAAAGCAGGACCAGGCCGAGCGAGCCCTCATCCAGGGCCGTGCGGCGTTTGGCGAAGGGGACCAGCGGCGCCCAGGCAGCGGTGGCAAAGCCGGGAAGGAAGAAAGCGGCACGGGTGGCGTACTGCTGCGCGCGCGCGAGGCGTGTCGGAATGGACGTCATCGGTCGTGGAGGTCGAAGGAAAGGGTCAGCGTCGCGGGGCGAGCTGGATATCGACGCCGCGCTGGGCGAACGCGTCGATCTGTGGCTGCGGGGTATCGGCCTCGAGCACCAGCACATCGATGTCCTCCACCGCGCCGATGCGATGGTTGGCCTGTGCGCCGAGCTTGTCGCGCGTGGCGACCACGATGCAACGGCTGCTCGCGGCAAGCATCGCCCGTTTCAGCGCGGCTTCTTCGCCGTCCACCGCCCACAGGCCGTGCTGCGCATCCACCGCGCAGGTGCCCACGAAGAGGATATCGACGCGCAATCCGCTGACGGCCTCCAGCGCCTGTGCGCCAACGCTGGCACCGATACGCGGGTCGAGCCGGCCGCCGATCAGGGTGACGTCGATGCCGGCACGCCCCATCAAGGTCAACGCGATGTCCGGGGCGTTGGTGACGACGCGGAGATTGTGGTGCTCCGGCAGGCAGGCGGCGATGGCGCTGTTGGTGGAGCCGGCGTCGAGCAGGATGCTGTCACCGGCGCGGACCTGCTCGGCGGCATGGCGGGCTAGTGCCTGTTTCTGCCGTTTCTGCACGGTTTGCCGCTCGGTCAGGGGCGGGAACGCCGGCGTGGCGGGCAGCGCACCGCCATAGACCTTCCGGCACAGGCCCTGCTGGGCCAGGTCGCGCAGGTCGCGGCGGATCGAATCTTCGGAGACCTGCATCTCCACGGCCAACTGGGCTGAGAGAACGCGGCCCTGTTGCTGAAGCAGCTGCAGGATGGCCTGCTGGCGCTCGCTGGGGAGGGTGTCAGGGGAGGGCGTCATGGCTGAAAGAGGGATCCGCACCGATGCATGAAGGTTCCGATTCTATGCAAGGGTGCAGAAACGTGCAAACCGGCTCCCAGTGCCCACACCACATCATTCATTCCCGGCGCGCCATGGCGTCGGGACGCAGTGGATCACCGGTGCTGGTCCAGCTCCCGCTGCACGACACCGGCCACCCAGTCCATGAAGGCCGCCACCCGTCGTGGCAGGTGGCGGCGTTGCGCATAGAGCAGGGTGACCGCCATCGGTTCCGCTTTCACGTCGGCCAGGATTTCAACCAAGGTCCCCGAGGCCAGTGCCTGGCGCACGCCGAGCAACGGCACCTGGATGATGCCCAGCCCCGCCAGCGCCGCGGCGGTATAGCCTTCGCCACTGTTGACCGTCACCGCGCCGCCCATCGGCAGGCTTTGATAGGTCTGTCCATCGTAGTACTCAAATCCTGGCGAACGCTGACCCAGGGTTCCCACGTAATGAACCAGCGCGTGATCGGCCAGATCGTCCAGTGTCGTCGGTGTGCCGCGGGCCGCGAGATAGGCAGGGCTGGCGCAGGTGACGATCGGCAGCTGTCCCAGCGGGCGGGCAACCAGCGTGTTGTCATCCAGCGGCCCGACCCGCAGCACGCAGTCGAACCCCTCGCGGATCAGATCGACCCGGCGATCGGTACCGCTCACTTCCATCTCCACCCCGGGGTGCTGGGCGAGAAAGGCAGGCAACTGCGGTATCACCAGTTGCCGGGCCAGTCCGCTGGACATGTCCACGCGCAGGCGCCCCTTGAGCTGAGCGGTATCGATCCGGAACATGCCCTGCAGATCGTCCATGTCATGCAGCAGATCGTGCGCCCGTGCCTGGAACTGGGCGCCGTCGGCGGTCAGCTGCACCCGGCGGGTGGTCCGGTGCAGCAATTGCACACCGACGTCCGCTTCCAGCCGCTGCACGGCCAGCGACACGCTGGCTTTGGGCAGGCCCAGGCTGTCGGCAGCGCCGGTGAACGAGCCAAGTTCAGCAACCCGAAGAAAGCACCGCAGGTGGTCGAGACGATCCATGGATTGTTCGCGATTCGTGGATAGTCAAATCAGCATCCGCCGATTTATCGGGTGGTGCAACAACAATAGGCTGGCAACCATTCCCCCAACCGCAGGTGCACTGACATGAGCAACGCAACCCGAGTCGTCCTGATCACCGGTGGCAGCCGCGGCCTTGGCCGCAACGCCGCCCTCGCGCTGGCGGCCGACGGCGCCGACATCGTGCTGACGTACCGCAGCCAGGCCGAGGCCGCCCAGGAGGTGGTCGCCCAGATCGAAGCGCTCGGTCGCCGTGCCGCGGCGATTCCACTGGACGTGGCCGACAGCGCTGGCGTTGGTGACTTCGCCGCCAAGGTCCGCACGGTGCTGGAGGGCTGGGGCGAAACCCACCTGCAGGGGCTGCTGAACAACGCCGGCGAAGGCCTGCACGCGATGATCGCCGACACCACGGTCGAGCAGTTCGATGCGCTGGTCGCGGTGCATCTGAAGGGGCCGTATTTCCTGACTCAGGCGCTGCTGCCGTTGATCGCCGACGGTGGGCGCATTCTCAATGTGTCCAGTGGGCTGGCGCGTTTCTCGCTGCCGGGCAGTTCGGCCTACGCGATGATGAAGGGCGGCATCGAAGTGTTCACCCGCTACCTTGCCAAGGAGCTGGGCGCACGTGGCATCAGTGCCAACACACTCGCCCCGGGCGCGATCGAAACCGATTTCGGCGGTGGGCGCGTGCGCGACGATGCGCAGGTCAACGCGATGGTGGCCTCGGTCACCGCGATGGGCCGGCCGGGCAAGCCGGATGACATCGGTCCCGTCGCCGTGGCGCTGCTTTCGCCGCAGACCGCGTGGATCAACGCGCAGCGGGTGGAAGCGTCAGGCGGCATGTTCGTCTGACGAGGTGACCGCGACGACGACGTCGATCAGAGAGGAGCGTGGTCCCCTGTGTGTTTATGAACGGGTTCATTAAAAAAGTGTGACGAGTTGCCGGCTAGCTGATGGGCGTGCGCTGTTTTCCACGGTTATTAGGCAAGGGACACTTTTTTGATCACTCCGGGGGGAACCACCATGAAGCAGCTGCTCATCTACGAACGTCCGATCCAGCTCAACCGCGTTGCCCATCGCAACCACCGCGTGGTGGCCACCCCAGGCGATTTCGCCTTCGCCACCGCGCTCAATTCCGTACCGCTGGCCTGTGTGGAGTTCGCGCCGGTCGCCCGCGAGTACCCGATCCTGTTCGCCGGCAACAGCGCTGACGCGGTGGTGCCCGCCGCACTGCTGGGCCTGCGTGCCGGCCAGAACCTGATGGTCGATGAGCAGGGCAGCTGGGCCGAAGGGGCCTACGTCCCGGCGTTCCTGCGCCGCTATCCCTTCGTGCTTGCCGAACGCGATGAAAAGGGCAGCGACTTCACCGTCTGCCTGGATGAGGCCTATGCGGGTATCCGCGAAGGTGGCGAGGAAGGTGCGCCGCTGTTCGATGACGAGGGCAAGGACAGCCCGCTGCTGAGCAACGCACTGCAGTTCCTGCAGGAGTACCAGGTGCATCTGGCGCGTACGCGTGCATTCAGTGCGGCGCTGGCCAGCCATGGGCTGCTGGTGCCGCGGCAGGTGAACGTGCAGACCGCGCTGGGCGAGGGCTTCTCGCTGGATGGCTTCTTTGTGGTCGATGAGCAGAAGCTGCGCGAATTGAAGGGCAAGGCGCTCCAGGATCTGGCGCGTTCGGGCGATCTCGGGCTGATCTACGCCCATCTGCTTTCGCTGGGCAATGTCGAGCTGCTCAGCCGCGCGCTGGACAGCCGTCCAGCCGCTGCCGCAACGCACTGATCCCTTCCCAGTAACGCCACCGAGCGGCAAGGCATCTATTGCCTTGCCGCGACCCTTGCTGGCCCGCGGTTGCCCCGCCTGCCACTGCCCGGAGCCTGCCATGAACCATCGCGACCCTTCGTCCTGCCCGTCCTCTGCCGTGCGTAACGCGCAGTTGGGGCCCCATCGCCTGCGCCCTGCCGGGCTGGCCGTGGCCATCGGCTCCGTGCTGGGGCTGGCGTTGCCAGGCAGTGTGATCGCCGGCGATGACGGCAGTGCGATGGTCACCGATGGTCGCACCGACACCCAGGTGGTCCGGCAGGGAAGCGATCCGCGCTGGAGGGTCACCACCGGCACAGTGAAGGGGGCCGCCGGCAACCAGGTCGCCTTCAATTCCTTCCGCGAATTCGGGGTGGACGTCGGCCAGACCGTTGATCTTGTGCTGCCCACCCAGGGTACGAACCAAGTGCACAACCTGGTCAACCTGGTCACCGACGCGCGTGCGTACATCAACGGCAACCTCAACAGCGTGCTGGAATCGACCAATGCGGTGGGCGGCAAGGTGTTCTTCGTCGCCCCGGATGGCCTGTTGGTCGGCAACGGGGGCGTGCTCAATGTGGGCTCCCTGTCGGTGGCCACGGCCAACCGCGCCACGGCCGACGACATCCTCAACGCCGGAAAGAGCCTGGATGCCCTGATGTACGGCACGCTGACGCCGGGTCAGCTCACCGACAAGACGGTGGCGCTGCACGGGACGGTGAACGCAAGCAACGGCATCCGCGTACAGGCCAGGGCCATTGATGTCACCGGCACGCTGTTCGTACAGGCCGGCCCGCGCGATGCCAATGGCGATCTGCAGGGCATCGAGGCGGCCGTCAATACCGGCGCCTCGCAGCCGCTGGTACTGGTCAACGAGGGCGGCAGGATCCAACTGCGCGCGGCGGCGATCTCCGATACCGGGTTGGGTGTGCGCAGTGCCGAGGCAACGGTAACGGTGGGCGGCAACGCACGTCTGGAGGCGGACGATATCGAGTTGACCGCGCTTGCGGTCATTGATTCCGGCTACGACAAGGACGGTGCGGTATTCGACGAGCTCAAGGCCGATCTCGTCAACAGCGTCACCGATTCCAGCAACCTCAAGGACCTCGGCGACGCGCTGGTGAACCTCGGCGCGGACAAGCTGCTGGGGGAACAGATCTCGTTCCTGCACGGCTCCACCACGGCACGGGTGGAAGTGAAGGACAGCGCGGCGCTGACCGCGCGCGATGACATCACGCTGCACGCCAGCACCCGGCAGGCCATCGACAATTCTGCTGCCGGAAAGGCGTACGAGAAGGGCGATGTGGTGATCGATGCCAACGGCGACCCGGTGAAGGATGCCAATGGCAACACGATTCCGAAAAAACACCTGCTCAGCCTCGGCGCGGCGTACGCGCAGATCAACGCCACCACGGAAGCCATCGTGCGCTCGGGCGCAACGCTTGCAGCGGGCGGCGATGTCGCGGTGAAGGCCGATGCCGATACGACGCTGAAGCTTGCGGCCGAATCGTTCGCGGTGAACAACACGACGGCTGCGTTCACGGCGGCGATCAGCAACGTCAATGTTGACACCCGTGCGGTGATTGAAGCCGGTGGGCCAGCGCTCAACGCCGCCAGCGTCAACGTTTCCGCCGTCAACGCGGTCTCCCTGGACACCTCCGCCACGGCGCGCGCCGACAAGAATGGCGCGGTGGGCCTGGCCGGCGCGATCAGCCTGCAGGATATCGCGGCCGAAGCACGCCTGGACCGTGATACCCGCACCACGGCGGGCGATGTCACCGTTCAGGCCGCCAGCATCACGCGCCTCAACAAGACCAGCACGCTGATCACCGGCCCGAAGAGCGAACCGCTGCCGGGCCAGGAACAGGTGGAAGCGATCAGCAGCGGCAGCGATGGCCTGATGAGCATGGCGCAGTCGCTGGCCGGCGCCGGCATTGGCGGCGCCATCGCCAAGCTGAGCGGCAGCGAGGACGGTGGCAGCACGCCGCCGGCGACGACCCCGACCACCGCGTCGCCCTTCCGCCTCGGCGGGGCGATCAGCGTCGTCGACGGCGACCATACGGCCACCGCCAGCATCGGCGCGGGCACCAAGGTCGACAGCGCCGGCGCGATCGTGGTCGACAGCCAGGTAACCGACGCACAGATCGGCAACCATGCGATGAGCAACGTGCTGGCCAAGGGCAAGAGCGCGGACGGTTCAGCGTTCGCGCTGTCCGGGGCGGTCAACATCGCCAACCTCACCCATGAGGCACGGACCCTGGTGGGCAGTTCGGCCGAGCTCGCGGCGCAACGCATCGGATTGTCGTCGGACGTACGCCTGCCGCGTGATTTCAGTGCGCTCACCGGTGCCGTCCCGGATTTCAGCAGCTTCGACGCGTTCAAGGCCTCGATCTCCGCCGCCAAAGACCTGATCACCGACCCGTCGGAGCTGTTCGCTTCGTACGCGGCGGCGCGGGGCTCGGCCGAGGAAGTGGCCATCGGGGGCGCGGTCAGCTGGTTCAAGGCCAGCAACAGCGCCCGCACCGATGTCGCCGCTGGCGCCTCGCTGACCACCCGCGACACCAGTAGCGCGGCGTGGAGCGCCGCGCTGGAGGGTGAGGACCATGCCGGCGCTGCGCGCAGCCGGTCCTTTGACGCCACCACCACCGTGCGCGCCAACACCGACGTCACCGGGCTGCACGCGGCCGGTGATCTTGCATTGAAGAACCTCAAGGACAGCAACGTCGGCAACGGTGGAACTGCCTTGGGCGGCAGCGTTGGCTACGTCGATTATCAGAACACGGCGGCGGCGATCATCCATGATGGCGTCCGCGTCGACGCCGGTGCAGGCAGCCTGGCCGTACAGGCCGACAACAAGGAAACCGTGGTGGCGCTGGCGCTGCAGTCCGGCCAGGGCGGCAGCATCGGTGTCAGCGGAACCGCCACCGCGCTCGACCTGGACAGCACCACGCTGGCGGGTATCAGCAACCGTGCCGACATCCGTGCCGCAACGGTCGGGGTACGTGCCGATGAAGACCTGTTCGTGTGGTCCGTGGCCGGCGCGGTTGCGATGAGCGACAGTGTGTCGGTGGGGGCCAGCGTTGCCTACCAGCAGTTGGATACCGATACCCGCGCCTTCATCGGTGCGGTGCCGGCAGCCTTCGCCACCGGCAGCAGCACGGCGCCGGTAGGCGCGATCACTACGGGTGAGCTGGCGGTCAACGCCACCAGCGGCGGGCTGGCCGGTGCAGTGGCCGCAGCCGGCGCAGTCGCCAAGAGTTCGTCCGAGCAGCTGCAGAAGGCGCAGGACGAGCTGGCGGCAAAGCAGAACGCGGAGAATCCTGGCTTCCTGGATTCACTCAAGACCCGTGCGCTCGGCAAGGTGACCGCGCTGGAAGGCATGGCCAACAAGGCAGACAGCAACGGCAGCGCCGGGCTGACCGCGTACTTCGACAAGGCCAAGGGCCTGCTGGGTAGTGGGAATGCAGCACCGGGGCAGGGGCAGGGCGCGCAGACGCCGCAACCCAAGTTCGGCATCGCCCTGTCCGGCAGTGCGACGGTGAATCGTGCCCGGCAGAACACCAAGGCGGACATCAGCTCGGCCGTGATCAAGGACAACAGCGGCAAGGGCCTGAAGCTGGATCTGGCCGCGACCAACCAGACGCTGCTGGTCAGCGTCAGCGGCGCGTTGTCGGTGGCCGCGGCCGGGTCGGACAACACGCAGGGCAGCGCATCGCTGGCCGGTGGCGTGGCCTACGGTGACATCCAGAACACGACCACCGCGCAGTTGCGCGACAGTACCGTGGAGGATGCCGGCACCGTCACGGTGACCGCACGCAACGAAAGCGAACAGGTCAACGTCGGGCTGAGCGTGGGCGTGAATGCCTCCTCCAACCAGAGCTCGGCCGGTGCCGGCGCGATCTCGGCGACCGTGGCGATGTCCCACAACGATACGGCCGCCAGCATCGTCGGGGGCAGCCTCCGCGGCATGAGCGGCGCGGCCGCCGATGTCGATGTCAAGGCCGTGAACGCCTCCAAGATCGCCAACGGGGGTGGCGCACTGTATGCGGGTGGCAAGGCTGGCCTGGGGGCGGCAGTGACGTACGCCGAAGTGGGCGACAGCACCCGCGCATCAGTCAGTGGCGCCGACATCGAAGGCGTACAGGACGTGCGCGTGCGTGCGGCCGATGCATCACGGATCGTGGCGGCGGCCGCCAGTGGAGGGGCGTCCACGCGCAGCGACGGCGTGGCGATCGCCGGTTCGGTGCTGGTCAACCAGATCGCCAGCCAGACCGCCGCCAGCATTGACGGCGGCAGCCGCATCACTGCCAGTGGTGACATCGAAGCCTTCGCCGGGACGGCGACGATCGACGACGTGCGTGGCACCGGTGACGGCTGCGGCTCGGGCTTTGCGGTCGATTACTGTGGCGCCGGGATCGGCAGCATCGAGGTGGATGCCAATGCCGATACCGCGAGCACGGACGATACGCGGGTGGATGCGGCGGGTCGCAACAATGCCCGCAGCTCGATCATCGCCGTTGCCGGGATGGTCCAGGTGGGTGGCAACAATGCCGGCGTGGCCTTCGCCTATAACACCATCAACAACACGCATACCGTCTCGGTCAACGATGCCACGCTCAATGCCGGGCGCATTGCGCTCACGGCCAGCGACCAGTCCGACATCCTGGCAGTGAGTGCCGGCATCGGCGGCAGCACTGGCAACTTCACCGGGGTGGGCAGTGCGTCCTACAACGCCATCGGCAACACCACGTCGGTGCTGGTCGGCCGTGGCCTGGCGGACGCGCAGGGCCAGGTGCCGCGGGATGGCGCACAGCTCAACGCGGGCAGCATTCACCTGCAGGCACGCGATGAATCCTTCATCGGCTCGCTGGCGGGGGCGGCAACGCTGGGCTCCAAGGTCGCCGTGGGTGCGGCGCTGACCATCAATGACATCGGCAATACCACGCTGGCGCTGGTCGATGATGCGCAGCTGACCGCCGGCACCGGCCGGGTCGACCTCGAGGCCGCCAATGCCGCAAGGATCCTGTCCGGTGCGGTTGCCGCAGGCGCAGCCAACAATGTCGCCATTCAAGGCTCGGTGGGCTGGAGCATGATCGACAACCATGCCGAGGCCGCATTGCGGGAAGGCAGCGTGCAGGCAGGCATCGTGCAGGTGGCCGCCAGCAACGAATCGCGTATCCACACACTGGCCGGTGCGGTCGCCGGCAGCGGCACCGCCGCGATCGGCGCGGCGATCAACGTGGCCACCATCGGCGATACCACGCTGGGCGAGGTGGATGGAACCGCGCTGGAGGTGAGTACTGCGCTGGATGTCAGTGCAGCGTCGGCCGCCACCACCAAGACACTGGCCATTGCCGGTGCGCTGGGGGGCACCGCGTCCATTGCCGGCAGCAACACCACCAACCTGATCGACACCATCACCGAGGCCCGCCTGCGGGGTGTCACCGGGCAGGGGAGTGGCATCACCGGTGCGGTGTCCGTCAGCGCCGACACCTCGGGTGCGGCCTATTCGTTGGGGGGCGCGCTGTCGGCCGGTGGGACGGCAGGCATCGGCGCAGCCAGCAGCGTCAACGACATCGGCGGCCGTACCCGTGCCGTGGTGGAGAATGCCACGCTGGGCGGCGCCAGTGCGCTGAGCATCGATGCGGCCAACCGCAGCCTGGTGCGTACCGCGGCCGTGTCCGGTGCGGGGGCGGGCACGGCAGCGGTGGCCGGCAGTGTCACCACCAACCTGATCCATTCCGATACCCAGGCCAGCCTTACTGACAGCAGCCTGCACAACGCGTTGGCCGATGTGAAGGTGAGCGCCCGTGACGAGCGCAGCATCGATTCGCTGGCGGGTGGCGCAGCGGTCGGCGGCAGCGTGGGCGTGGGCGCGGCAGTGGCCTACAACGATATCGGCGGCACTACCTCGGCGGTGGTGGCCGGCAGTGCGCTGGAGCTGGATGTCCGCAATCTGCTGGTGCAGGCCGATGCCTCCGGAAAGGCCGGCGGTCAGGGCAACCGCATCCGCACCGTGGCCGCTGGCCTGGGCGGCGGCGGCGCGGTCGGTGGCGCAGCCTCGGTGGCGGTCAACCGGATGAAGGGCGCCGTCTCGGCACGGATTGAAGCAGGCGCCAATGTCCTGGCACAGGACAACGTTGGCGTACTCGCCGCGCAGGCGCAGCAGATTGACGTGTACGCCGGCAGCATCGGCGGGGGCGTCAACGCGGGCATCGGCCTGGGTACCGTCGTCAACCTGGTGGATGGCAGCACCGAGGCGGCGATCACCGGTGCCGGAACTGCCGTGACCGCGCTGGGCCTGGGAGATGCGCTGACAGGCGTAGACAGTGGCCGGCGCACGGCGGGCAATACCCACAGCACCCGCACCGACGCCGCCGGCATGGCCTTCGATACCGTGGACCTGGGCACCGGCCATATCGACGTGCATGGCATCGCGGTCAATGCGGCCACGCGCCAGCAGGTCAGGACCATCGGCGTCAGTGGCGCGCTGGGTACCACCCCGATCGCCAGTGGTGCGGTGGCGGTGATGGCGGCCGTCAACGACATCGCCGGCAGTACCACCGCGATCATCAAGGACGCACGGATCAACCAACATGGGCTGGGCACCAGCAGCGACCCCGACCAGGACAGCGCAGGTCTTGCCGCAGCGGAGCAGAGCGTGGATGTGCGCGCCAGCCATCACGTGGCCTCGGCCAACTATGTGGCCGGCATCGCCGCCAGCGCGGGCGTATTCTCGGGCGCAGGGGCCCTGTCGACCAACCTGTTCGACAGCCATGCCAGTGCCAGCATCGAGGGCGCCACCCTGTCGGCTGCCGACGCGGTGACCGTGGAGGCCAATGCAAGCCAGAACGCGCTGGCGATCGTGGTCGGCGCGGCCGCAGGCCTGACCGGCGGCGCCGCCACCGGCGTGGTCAACAATTTCACCACCGATACCCGCGCAAGCGTGCTGGGCGGCACCCTGCGGGCGGGTTCCCTGGCGGTGAACGCCAACAGCGACAACGCTGCCTCGCTGGTCGGCGGCGCGGGCGCAGTCGGTGGGGGCGCGGCGGTCGCCGGCACCGCGCTGGTCAACATGGGCACCGCAACCACGCTGGCGCAGGTGGGCGAACGTGGGCGCGCGACCAACATTTTCGTGTCACGCGACCTCGACGTGAACGCGCGCAGCCGCTCCGATTTCAACGGCGTGGCGGTGAGCGGCGCGGGTGCCGGCGCCGCCGGCATCGCCGGCATGGCACAGGTGCACCTGCTGCAGAACGACACCCGTGCGCTGGTCACCCAGGCCTCGGTGGATGCCACCGATATGGCGGTGGTGGCCGAGGATATCCTGCGGCTGTCCGCGTACTCCGGTGCGGTGGGCGTGGGCATCGCCGGCAGCGGTGTAGGTGCGGGCGCCTCGGTGGCCATTCTTGGCAGCACCGTCAAGGCCACCGTGGAAGACAGCACGCTGTCGACCACGGGGAGCATTGATGTGAATGCCTTCTCCGATCGCGCGGTGGACATGGTCACCGTGACGGCTGGCGTGGGCGCCACCACCGGCATCGGCGGCGCTGCCGGGCTGCTGCTGGCCGGCATCGGCGACCGCGGTGACAGTGATACGGAACTGGGGGGCACCTTTGCCAGCCTGAAGCAGCTGGGCAATGGCCAGAAGATCGACGCCGCCGCGCTGGACGGCACCCTTGGGGCGCAGGGCGCCGGCGCGCTGAACAGCCGCGCCCAGGTGGACATCGGCAGTCTGCAGGGTCGTGGGGACCTGGTGAGCGCCAGCATCCGTGGCGGCAGCGTGCAGGCACGCGCGCTTGAGCTGAGCGCGCAGACCCTGATGAGCAGCAGCAACACGGTCGGTGGCCTCGGCGCCGGTGGCCTCGGCGTGGGCGGCGCATTCGGCATGACCGGCCTGTATGGCAGCACCGAGGCAGTGCTGGCGGCGAACACCACGCGGGCCGGTTCCATCGCGGTGCTCGCCAACGCCGGCGACGGCAGCGCAGGCAAGGCCGCAGGTCTGGACGTCTATGCCGGCGGTGCCGGCCTGGTGGGCGTCGGTGCGGCCATCGGCTTGGCGCGCCTGGAACAGACGGTATCGGCCACGGTGGCCGGTGACCTGCAGGCAGGCAGCCAGGGCCAGGGTCTTGCGGTCCGTGCCAGCGATGCCAGCACGCTGGATGTGACAGCCACCGGCATGGCGGCCGGTGCACTCGCGGCCGGCGCGGTCGTTGCAACCGCGGCACGCAACGCCAACGTCCAGGCGTGGTTGCACAACGACAGTACCTTGGCCGGCTTTGGCAACGTGACCTTCGCCGCCAGCTCGCTGGGCGGCGCGCATGCAGGCGCGTGGGGTGCGGCCGGTGGCGTGTTGGCCGGCGTCAGCGCCGCCGTCGCATTGGCCGACGATGGCTCCGACGTGCGCGCCTGGCTGGGCGAGCGGACACGCGTATCCGGGGTGGGCGGCAGCATTGAGGTGCATGCCGAGGCCACCCCGCAGGTCTCGGCCGAGGCCTTCGGTGCTGCACTGGCCGGCGGGCTGGCGGTCGGTGCGGCGGTCGCTGATGCCACCTCCCGTGCCAAGGTGGACGCCCATGTAGGCAATGGTGTGGTGCTGTCCAACCGCGGTGGGCTGGACATCCTCGCCAGCGTCCACGGCGGGAGCGTGGATGCACGCGCGGTCGCCGGTTCCGGTGGCCTGTATCTGGCAGGCGCCGGCGCCTTCGCCACCGCTGCCAGCACCAACGCGGTGCAGGCAGCGCTTGGGTCCAACGTGGTGGTGCAGGGTGAGGCCTATTCCACAAACAACATCATCGACTATGCGCGCGGCGGCACGATCGCGATGCGCGCAGTCAACAACAGCAATCAGCATGCCGATGCCACCGGGCTGAGCGTGGCGGGGCTGCTGGCCGCTGGCGTCGTCGATGCCAACGCGCGGTCCTCGGCGACCACCGGCGTCACCGTGGGGGCCGGGAGCCTGCTGTACGCAGGCAACACCACGCTCGCCGCCAGCGGCAAGGACGAGAATCGCGCCAACGCCACGGCGGGCACCGGCGGGCTCATTGCGGGCAACGCCGCGCTGGCAGCGACGCACACCGACAGCACCACGCAATTGTCCATCGGCCGCAACGCCGTGCTGGATGTCAGCCGCCTTGACGCCCGGGCGCTGCACGACAGCAACTACGCGGGCAGCGCGAACAGCACCAGCGCAGGCGTCCTCAACGCCAGTGGCGCCAACGTGAACAACCGTGCGGACGCGACCGTCGCGCTGCGGGTGGACGAGGATGCCCAGATTGTCTCGGCCGGATCGCTGGTGTTGCGCACCGACAACAACTACACCGGCACGCTGGGCAGCGAGCTTGCCGCCAGCGCGGCCGGCGGCGGTGTCCTCAGTGGCAGTGCCGCACAGGTGGTCACCCGGCTGGATGGCAGCAGCACCATCGATATCGGCAAGGGCGCCCTGCTGCGCGCCGGTGTCGCACCGACGCCGGGCGATGGTGGCGCGCTGGACATCGTGGCAAACACCCGTGCGAACACCGATGACCGGGCGGGGCTGACCACCGGCGGGGCAATCAATGCCGCCGTGGTCAAAGCACGCACCAATGCGGTGCTCGGCAACCGCGTGAACATCGGCGATGATGCGCGCCTGCAGAGCAGCTACATGCTCAACGTCGGCACCTACGCCGCGACCGACATCGGCGCCACCGCGCTGGTGAACACCTGGGGTGTGCTGGCCGCGGTCGGCATCTCCGACGCGGACGTGGCGCTGGCAGTGGACCAGCAGGTCAATGTCGGCCGCGGCGCGAAGCTGGAATCGCTGCACAACGCCTTCGTCTCCGCCGGCCAGGACGGCATGAATGGCTGGACCTCACGCCTGGCCGCCAATGCGGTCTCGCAGGGGTACAGCCGCGGGCTGATCGCGGTACCGGATTCCTCGGCGTCCTCCACGGTGGACAGCAACGCGAGCACCGCTCTGGCCGCGGGCAGTGAGCTGCTCAGCGGCGCATTCGTGTCGCTCGGTGCCTACGGTGAAAATGTTTTCCGCAACGCCGATGGCGCCGCCACCGGCTACCAGTTGGGGTTCATTCCGGTCACCGTGCGCGACAGCCGCAGTGGTGGCAGCACCCGCGGTGATGTGCTGATCGATGGCCGCGTCGTTGCCGGGCGCTACAACGTGCTGGATATCCTGATCGATGCCAATGGCAAGCTGACCAGCAGCGGCGCGGGCGGCGATGTGCTGCCGTTCGATACCCAGCGCGAGCTCAGCAGCACGCTGAAGGCGCGACTGAACGCGTCGGGCATCCACGATTTCGATGCGATCGCCGGCAATGCGCTCTACACCCACACCATCGGCGACCTGTATGCGGCCGGCGGCGATGTGATCCTGTATGGCCGCAACATCCGCGGTGGCGGCTCGGTCACCGCCAAGGGCGCGCCGAAGATCACCATCACCAACCGCAGTACCGACAACCTGCTGCTGGCCGGTGACATCCTCGTACCGGAGTACAGCGGCGGCAACGTGCTGTTCACCGGCAACAGCAACCAGGCCTTGGGCATCGGCGTCAGCCAGAACCCGGGTCAGAGCAATGCGCTGGTGAGCATCCGCAACGAGGCGACCACCGGCACCGCTGCGATCGGTGCGGGCGGGCTGATCTCGGTCACGGGCGGCGAGCTGGACATGTACAACGCGCTCGGCAACATCCAGAGCTGGGGCGAGCAGCTCGCCGAAAGCGTGACGATCAATGCGCCCAACGGTGAGGTCGGCTACAACCGGGGCTCGGAAAACTGGTACGGCAGTGTGGTGAGCGCGCTGTGGGCACGCCACAGCGTGGCATCGGGCATCACCAATGCCGACGACGCCGCGGCGTACATCGCCAACGCGAAGTACGGCGCAGCGGCCGCCGCGGCCGGCATGAGCTTGACCGACTATCTGCTGTATGGCACCGGCAACGACGTCAACAACCCCAGCATCCTGGTGTTTGGTGCATGCCGCTATCGCATCGGCGACAAGGACTGCACCGCTTCAGCGCTGGGTGGGCAGTACTACGACGGTGGCGTGGTATCGCGGTACAGCCACAAGGACACCAATTACCTGCCAAAGGTGAATGCCCGGAATCTGCGCACCCTGCTTACCACGCAGCCCGACGACGTCAGCAACGCCAGCCTTGGCCAGGTGCCCAGCACGGGCAGCGGTGTGAACGCCGGCAGTGGCATCAAGATCACGGCCAACTACATCGACGTCAACGTCGCGCTGAAGGCGGGCCGGCCGGTCGACTACTCGGCGATCCTGGTCGAAAGCAGCGCGTTGCGCGCCTGGATCGACGGCAAGGACAACCAGGCGAGCAAGGGCATCTTCGATGTGCCTGCCATGTTCGTGGCGAAGTCCGGCGCAGATTCTTCCCGCATTGCCCTGAAGTACGATTCGCTCAACCGCCAGTTCATCGTGCCGGACATTTCGGCCAACGGGGGCGGTTCGATCTACCTCGATGGCCGCATCGTCAGCACATCCACCGCCGGCTCGCTCAATGTGGTCAGTGGCAAGGGCTCGGTGGTCATCAACAATGGCCTGGCCGATGTGGGCCTGCAGCTTGGCAACATCCTGGTCGGCAACGGTGCGCCCGGGCAGATCACCATCCGCGACCGTGAGCTCAACACCGCCTCGTGGTATCTGCGCGACGGCAACGGCAACGTGAAGGGCTATCAGGGCGGAGTGAATGCCCTGAACTGGGATGCCCCGGGGGTATCGGCCCTCAGCAACACGACCGCGTATGACCCGCGCGCCGGCATGTTTGCGAGTTGGACACAGACGGCCCGCATCGCGCGCAACATCCAGTCCGATAACGGCGTGCTTACTGCTGAGAACTGGCGCTGGGTGGACGGGAACAACAAGACCGTCTTCAACGGCCAGCAGTGGGAAACCTCAGGCGTCACGTACGGCAACAAGGCAGGCGGCGTGGCGGTGTTCGAGTCGCAGCTGACCGGTGACTTCGGCAGCTACCTTGATTCACGCGTGAACTACCGCTGCGAGAAGAAAAACGAAAGTGGCTGCCGCTACAACTACGGTTTCCCGGGTAGCAATGAGTTCAATGACGGTGGCACGTGGCGCACCAGCTGGTACCAGCGCGCCCCGCGCACTGGCACGCTGGTGGTCACCAACACGGCCAAGGCCGACAACCGGATCGGCATCAACTTCAGCGCCAACGATGCAGGCCTGCTCGACGTCGACTCCGGCCAGACCATCCGTATCAATGGTGTTCTGAAGAACACCGATGGCCGGACCTTCCTGACCAGCGAGAACGGCAGCATCGTCAGCGCATCACGTGACGCCAGGATCATCACGAATCAGTTGACCCTCGACGCGGCCGGCAGCATCGGCAGCATTGTCGGCGCCCAGGTCGGCGAGGCCGCCAATCCGCTGGATGTCCAGATGGTGTCCTACACCAACGCCAACGGCGCCACCGTGGCCGCCGGCAACCTGGTGGCCCGTGCGGGCGGTGACATTGCGCTGGACGTGGATTCGGCAGCCAAGGTGCTGATCAACGCCGGCAGTGGCACCGGCCGTGGCGATGTGTGGCTGCGCGCCAAGTACGACATTGAAGGTGCGGCCACCGGCAATGCTGCGTCGATCATCGGTGCCGACATCACCCTGGACAGCGTCTACGGTGCCATCGGCTCGCTCTCCCGGCCCCTGGTGGTCGATGCCGGCGAGGGTACCCGCAGCGACGGCGTGCTGGAGGGTGGGCTCATCTCGGCGCGGGCGACCGGTGACATCGCGCTGCGCGACCTCGGCGGCGACTTCTGGGTACAGCGCATCGAGTCGCTGGCCGGTGACGTGCTGATCGAGGCACCCTCGGGCTCGATCTACAGCGGCGCCCAGCGCGCCTCGTCCAGCTTCCTCAACGAAGCGCAGCTGGCCAGCCTGCGCGACAACCTCAAGCTGTTCCAGGGCGGCGGCCAGCAGTCGATCGTCAGCTACCAGAGCCAGGTCGACGCCAGCTACGCCGAGTACTTCCAGCTCCACGCGCTGGGCAGTGTCGTCGATGGGCGCTACCTGGCCGGTGGCACTGCCATCAACCTGTTCCGCTCCATGGCAGAAGCCGCGCGGGGCGGAAGCCTGGACGATGCAGGGGTAAGTGACTACCTCGCCGAGCGCTTCAACCGTCTGGGGACGGTGTTCACCGATGCCTTCGGCAGCGGCTGGCAGCAGGAAGCGATCTTCGCGTCCTTCAACGCGGGGTACCGCTATGAGCTGACTGCCAGCGGTGGCGACAGCGCGATGGTCGCCGCACGCAAGGCAGCGCTTCTGGATGGCATGACGGCTGACTCACAGTGGAGCCAGGACCAGCTGCGCTACGTGTTCAACGCCAATGCGCTGGAACCCTCCACCGGTTCGGCCCTGAATGCCGAACCGGTCATCATCGGGCGCAATGTCAGCCTGCATGCCCGCGATGACCTGGGCCGTCTGGACAAGGAATACACGGTCAGCCTGGCCGACGTGAACAGCGGCAACCTCAGTGCCGAGGCGATGCTGGCCATGCGGCTTGCGACCACGCCCGGCGATGTGCAGATGCTCGACGCGGCCGGCAATGTGCTCACGCCCGATCAGGTGCGCGGCGGTGCCGTGGTGGTCTCGCTGCGGATCCGCAGCACGGCTCCGGTGGTGCTGGCAGCCACGGGCGGGATCGAGGCCGATGTGGGGGGCGATGCCTACCTGCATGGCAGCACGTCGCTGGCGCTGAACAGCTTCGATGCCGGTGGCGATGTACGTATCGGCAGTGACGGCGATATCACCGATGCCGGTGGCAGTGCGGCCGGTGCGACCCTGAGGATCGGCAGGGACCTCAGCCTGAGCGCCCTGCGCAGCATCATGGGCCACGATGGTCAGCCGCTGCGCGTGCAGATCAACGGCCGGCTGCTGCTGGCCAACGCCGGTGAACACGTGCGCCTGGCGCAGCAGAACGGGAACCTGCGTATCGGCCTGGTGAGGGCGAACCAGGACGTCGTACTGGACGTCGGCGGCGGCAGCCTGCTGTCGTACCTGAAGGGCGTGAGCACGCTGACCGGGCGCGACATCCAGCTCGCCGTGCGCGACGACATCCGCGACGAGGACGGCGGTTCGCTGGCCGTGCGCATCGTTGCCGGCGGTCGGCTGGATGGCGAGGCGGGGGGCGAGGTGCGTCTTTCCAGCGACGTGGATATGCCGATCGGCACGCTTACCGCAGGGGGCGACCTGCAGCTGATGAGCACGGCGGGCAAGCTCAGCGCGGTGCGGTTGCAGGCCGGTGGCGATCTGGGCGCCACCGGGTACAACGGTGTCGACCTGGCTTCGGTGCAGGCGGCGGGGGAAGCGATTGTCAGCGCCCCGATGGGGGACGTCCGCATCGGCAACCTGCGCGCTGCCTCCGCCAATGTCGCCGCCGGTGGCGGCCTGCAGTTGGGGGATGCCGCCATTGACCAGGTCCTGCAGCTGCTCTCGCTGCAGGCCACATCGCTGGCGGCAGGCGCGCAGGTCAGCGCCGGCGACAGCGTGCAGATCGACGCGGGCGGCTTCGCGATGGGCGCCGGAAGCCAGTTGAGTGCTGGCCGGGTGGTCGCGGTGCGTTCCAGTGCGGATATCAGCGTGGGCCAGCTGGCCGTGACCGGTAACACGGCCACCGGCAACGTGATGCTCGACGCGGACGGTCGTATCCACTCCAATGGGGATGCCGCGGTCAATGTCGGTGGCGGCAGTCACGTGCTGGCCAGCCTGCAGGCGGGCGAGGGAATCGGGAGTGACGCGCAGGCCCTCACGGTCGATGTCGGCCGGCTTGTCCTGGCACGCAGCGATCGCGGCGACATCCACCTGCGCCTCCCCAACGGGGGTGTTGTGGGCGACGTGGTTGCCGCATCGGGTGCGCTGTCGCTGCACAGCGACGCGCACCTGCAGGCGGATCTGCTGGATGCGGCAACCGATGTCCGGCTGGAAACGGCCTCCGCCGACATCGGCCACCTGGAGGCTGGCGCGGATGCCGTCGTGACCAGCGCCGGCGGACTTACCTTGGGCCAAGGCAGGATCGGTGGCGATGCGCAGCTTCGCAGCGGCGGGGCGATGGGCATTGGCGAACTGCAGGCGCAGGGGGCGCTGAGCGGAATCACTGGTGCCACGCTGGTAGCGCAGATGCTGTCCTCCGGTGCGGCGATGCAGCTGGAGGCGTCCGATGCGTTCGATGTGCAGCAGCTGCGCAGCGGGGGCGATCTGGCCGCCACGGCAGGCGGGCTGCTCGCCGTCAGCGACCTGGTGGCCGATGGCGATGCGCGCCTTGAAGGCGACGCGGATGTACGCCTGGCGCAGGCGGTGATCGGTCAGTCGCTGAACGTTGCGGCGGCCGGGGCGCTGGATATGCGTACCGGCACGGTCGGTGGCGATGCGCAGCTTCGCAGCGGCGGGGCGCTGGGCATTGGCGAACTGCAGGCGCAGGGCGCCATGAGCGCGGCTAGCGGTGCCACGCTGGTAGCGCAGACGCTGTCCTCCGGGGCGGCGATGCAGCTGGATGCAGCCAGTGCGCTGCAGATCCAGCAGCTGACCAGCAACGGCGACCTCACCGCGAACGCTGGAGGTCTGCTGGCCATCGACGATGCCGCCGTAGGGGGGCAGGCAAGTGTGGATGGCGGCACGGATGTGCAGCTTGGCAATGCAACGGTCGCGCAGTCACTGGTACTCAACGCGGGCGGCGCCATCACCCTCGGCAGCGCGGCGGTCGACGGCTCGATGATCCTGCGCGCCGGCCAGTCCATCGATGTGGGCACGGCCGTGATCGGTGTGGATGGTGACTGGCTCGCAGGCACCCAGCTTTCCGCCGATGAGGTGACCGTGGGCTGCAACTTCCGTGGCGATGCCGGTGTCGCACTGGTCATCGGCACGCTCAACGTGGGCTGCAATCTTGGACTGACGTCCACCGAGGCGCTGCGGTTCGATGCGTTGCAGGCGGCCGGCGGCATCGCGCTGGCATCGCGCGGCTCGGATGTCCAGGGCCGGCAGGTGGACGCGGGGAGGGCACTGCAGGTGCAGGCTGCGGGCGATATCCGGATCGAAGCGGCCAGCGCCGGCAGCGACCTGGTGGCCACCAGCGGCGGCACCCAGCAATGGGGTGTGTACCAGGCCGGCGGTGATGCAGCGCTGCAGGCGGGTCGGGATATCCACTTCGGTGACGGTCGCAGTGGTGGCGCACAGTCGATCATTGCGGGTGGCAGCATCGGCTTTGAGCGGGCCAGCGCCGGCACCACGGCCTACATGGACGCCCAGACCGGTTCGCTGACCGGTGGGCGGTTGGAGGCGGGATCTGCACAGCTGGCCGCACGTGACACCTTGTCGTTGGCGCAGGCGATGGTCGATACCCGTCTGAACCTGGCCGCCGATGAGGTGCAGGCGCAGGTAATTCAGTCGGACGCTGGCCCAGGCCTGCTGACGACCACCCTGACCGGCTACCGCAACGGTGTCGCCCGCCGGATCGTGGTGGACGTTCAGCCGCGCGATGCCTGGCTGATCGATGCGCTGCGGGCCATGGAGGCAGAGCTGACGTCCTCCTCGGCGAAGGTCGCCATCGCCGATGGCCATGTCGAACGCACCATGACGCTGACCACTCCGGCGCTGCGCGTGCTGATGGACAACACCAGCCCGGCGCTGCGCCCGGCGGACGCACAGCTGCTGCAGTTGAACCGTCGCTTCCACCTGGCGGCCGATGGCCGCCTGCTGGATACCGACGCCTATGTGCTGCGGTTCAACGATGGGGTCGCGGTGAGCAGCCCGAACTACAACCGCGACCACCTCGAGGCCGGGCCGGCCTACCTGGGCGAAAGCGCGGTGCGCTACCTGGGCCGCATGCTCAATCTCTGCTCGCCGGAGATGGCGGTACCCGCCCGTGCGCCCGCGGAAGGTGACGAAGCAAACGCCCGCGACGTGGTGGTTCCGGCCCTGGGCGGCGCGGTCAACCTCGGGGCGCCCAACTGATGAACGACGGAAAACACACCATGTACCGAGGGATGTTCCTGATCGGCAGCGCGCTGCTGCCCTGTCTTGCACATGCGCAGAACAGTAGTGGCACCGCGGGGAAGGACACCGCACAGCGCATTGACGGCTACTACGAGCAGCGCCAGCCGCTGCAGCCGGAGCGCCCGGTGGTGGACCCGGTGCAGCCGGCGCCTCCGCCGGCCGGGCAACGCGGGCTGGCCGATGTCCGTGGCAGCTTCGTGCTCAACGAGGTGCGTTTCAGTCCATCGGCGCTGCTGCCGAAGACCACGCTCGATGCGATCGCCGCCCGCTACCAGGGGCGCGAGGTCCACTTGGCCGAGCTGGAGACACTGGTGGCCGAGGTCAATGCGGCTTACGAGGCAGCCGGGATCAGTACGGCACGCGCGCTTCTGCGCGAGCAGTCGATCAACGAGGGGCGCGTTGACGTCACCCTGCTGGAAGGCACGCTGGGTACGCTGGAGGTGACCGGGGAGGGCAGGGTGCCGGTGCGCTTTGTCGAGCGGCGGGTGCGGCAGCCGGTAGGGGAGGTGGTGCGCAGCGATCGCCTGCGCGATGAGCTGATCTACCTCAACCGCACCACCGATCTGCAGGTGCGCGCACTGATGCGACCCGGCCAGGCCGCCGGCCAGACCGATATCGTGCTGCTGGCGGAGGTGCCGGACCGAAGCAACTGGGGCGTGTTCGTCGATAATTCCGGCGTAGAGACCACCGGCCGCGAGCGCTACGGTGCGCATGGCCAGTTCTGGGGTCTGGCGGGCATCAGTGACCTGCTGGCCGGCTCGGTGGCGTGGTCGCGCGGTGGCCTGGAAGGGCGCATCGGCTACTCCGGCATCGTCAACACGCGCAACGGCCGTGTCGGCGCCAGCGTGTCGCGCAGCCAGATCAACATCATCGACGGTGCCTACCGCGCCCTGGACATCACTGGCGAGTCGACCAGCTATGGTCTGGATTTCACCCAGCCGTGGGTGGCCACGCCGAACTGGCTGCTGTCCACCATCGCCAACGTCTCGCGCAGCAACTCCGTGTCCGATATCGGTGATGTGCGGGTGTCGGAGGTCGATTCGACCACGGTGACCCTGGGTGTCAGCACCGGCTACCGCAATGACGGCTACGACTGGACGTTCTATCAGGGCGTGTCGCGCATCCGCACCGATGAGACGCTGGCCGAAGGGCGTGCCTTCACGGCCGCCAACGGATCCACCAGCTGGACCCAGCGCATCGGCAGCAGCGGCCTGCTGTACCGGGCACAGCTGGGATGGCAGTTCAGCAACGGCGACTTCCTGCCCTCAAGCAACCTCTTCCAGGTGGGCGGCATCGGCAGCGTGCGTGGCTATGTTCGCGGCACCCTCTCCGGGGTGAAAGGCTACTTCGGCAGCGTCGAACTCCACCGGCCCTATCGGCAGGCGCACGATGTCTACGTGTTCTTCGATCACGGCGAGGTGCGTGGCGACTATCCCACCTCGGCCAGCATCAGCAGCGTCGGCGTCGGCCTGAATGGACAGCTCGCCAAGCGCTACAGCTACAGCCTTGACCTGGGCCACCCACTGGACAAAGTGCTGCAGGACGATGACAGCCTGCGCGCTGACTTCCGCATCAGTGCGCGCTGGTGATCGGCAGGGCCGGCGCTGCATGCTGAGAATGATTCGCATCAGAACCGTTCGCTGGCTATGATGCGGGTCCTTTCCGTTACGACCCCGAGCCCATCTTGAAGCGTGCCTTGCCAATCAGCCCCATGGGCCGCGTGTTCGCCACGGTCGCCTTCGTCGAAGCCCTGACGTGGGCCGGCCTGTTGATCGGCATGTACTTCAAGTACCAGGCGGCCGATCCGACCCCGGTCGGGGTCAAGATCTTCGGCCCGGTGCACGGCGTGGCTTTCATGGTCTACGTGGTGGTGGCGGTGCTCGCTGCAATCCGCCTGCGTTGGCCGTGGTGGGCCGCGCTGCTGGCATTGGCTGCTGCGGTGCCGCCGCTGGTGACGCTGCCGTTGGAGTGGTGGTTCAAGCGTCGTGGGCTGTTGTCGGCATCGGTGCGATAACGCACGCGCAATGAGGCCTCTGCCACTGCAGGGGCCTCATTGGCTCAGGCGTCACCCAGCCCCAACACCGCCAGAATCTGCTTCGGCGACTGGAACCCCGCCAGCCGCGCCGTTTCGTGACCGTCGCGCACCACCAGCAGCGTCGGCGTCTGCCGCAGGCCCAGTTCGCGGAACAATCCCTCACCGACTGTTTCCAGCTTGACCTTCAACACCGTCATCCCCGCATCCGCGATGGCGCCAGCGACACTGGCCAACGACATCTCCAGCATCCGGCATCCCGGGCAGTCGTGCTTATGGAAATCCACCAGCAGGGCCGGGTGCTCGCGCAGGGCGGCGTGGTAATCCTCAGCGGTCTGGGCGTGCAGGGTCAGCATGGTGTCGGGGTCTCGATAAGGGCCAACACGGTGTCGGCCCAGTGGTGGATGGTGTGCGTGTCTTCGGCGCCGTGCGGCATCTGCTCGATCTCCAGCACCGGGTACGGGGCGCCGAAGAACCGCGCCAGCCGGTGGGCGGCGCCGCAGTAGTACTCCTCGCCCCATTGGGTCTCGCCGGTACCGAATACCGCCACCGGGAACGGCAGTGGCAGCCCGAAGCGATCACGCAGCGCGGCCACGCAGTCCTTCATCTCCGCCGGGGTACGCCCGGCGTTGTCCGTCCAGGAACCGACCAGACACAGGGCAGGCGGCTCTCCCGCCAGCGCCACGGCCACGTCAACGGCATCTACGTCGGCCCAGTCCACACGGTGCCCCAGGGCTTCGCAGCGCGCCCGGATCAGCGCAGCCACCTCACGGGTGTTGCCGCTCAGCGAGGCAAAGGCCAGTAGAATGTGCATCGCCATGCCTCCTTACAGATCATCGAATCCGTTGTCCGCGTTGGTCTTCTTGTAACTGGCGTTGCGCATTTCGAAGAAGTCGGTCTTGGTCTCGGTGAAGTTGTCGGCGTAGGCCTTGATCCACGGCATCACGTTGACGTTGGTCTCGCTGTACAGCTTCTCGATGCCGAGCATGCCGGCCATCTTGTTGGCGCGGTACTTCACGTAGCGGATCATCTCGTCCACGTCGATGCCGTCGATGCCATCGAGCACTTCGCCGGTCCAGCGGGTTTCCAGTTCGATGGCATGCTCGAACGCCTCGTGCACATAAGCGGTCAGCTGGTCACCCTGCAGGGCCTGGTTTTCACCGATGATGGCGCGGATCAGCTCACTGATGAACTTGGTGTGGGCCAGCTCGTCGCGGTTGATGAAGCTGATGATCTTGCCGGTGCCGGTCATCCGGTTCTGGCGGACCAGGTTGTAGAAGAACGCGAAGCCGGAGTAGAAGTTGATCCCTTCCAGGATAGAGGACTGGATCAGCGAACGGATCAGCGTCTCGGCGGTCTTCTCGCGCATGAAGTCGTCGTAGGACTGCATGATCGGCGCATTGCGGGCCAGGATGGTCGGGTGGGTGCGGGCGATCTCGAACACGCGGTTCTGGTCTGCCAGGCCGGCGATCGAGGCGAGCACGTAGCTGTAGCTTTCGTTGTGGATCACTTCCTGCTGGCCGATGATCGCGGCATTGGCATGCGCAGCCGGGTCGGTGATGTACTCGGCGACGTTGTAAATGAAACGCGTCTGCGGCGAATCCAGCGTGGCGAGCAGGCCGATGATGGAGTCATAGGCGTTCTTCTCACGGGCGTTGAGCTCGCCGTACTGGCGTGCGTCGCCCTTCATGTCGACTTCGTCGGGGATCCAGAAGTTGGTCGAGAGCTCCTTGTATGCCCGGTAGAAGGACGGGTAGGGGATGTCGTTCCAGTTGAGGATGCCGCTCGTGCGGCCGTTGATGATGCCGGTGGAGCGGTTGGGGTGGCGCGGTTCGAGGATCTTGATGCGTTCGAGGGGGATGGCCATGGGGGTGTGTCCTTAATTCTCTTCGGGCAGTGCGAGTTGCCGGCCAGCGGCCGGCACTACCGGTCAATGGGCTGACGAGCAACGGTCGTCAGCTGCCGTACTGGTGGTCAGCTGCTGCACCAGTCGCATTCGGCGATGTCGATGTCGTTGGAACGGACGTAGTAGGTGGTCTTCAATCCTTCGCGCCAGGCACTCATGTGCATGGCGAGCAGGGTGCTGGCGCGGATGGTGCTGGGCACGTACAGGTTGAAGCTGATCGACTGGTCCACGTGGCGCTGGCGGCGGGCGTTCTGGCGGATGCTGGCGAACTGGTCCACCCGGTAGGCGCCTTTCTCGTAGTACGGGTAGGTCTCCAGCGAGAGCCCCGGTGCGGCGACCGGGCGGCGGAAGTCCTTCTTCTCTTCGTAGTAGAACGCGCCGTAGACCGGATCGATCGAGGCGGTGGAGCCGGCGATCTGCGCGGTGCTCATGTTCGGGGCGACCGCCATCAGCCAGCCATTGCGCAGGCCGTTGACGCCCACCTGCGCCGCCAGTTCCCGCCAAGCCGGGCTGTCATAGCCACGGGCGCGGAAGTACTCGCCGTTCTGCCAGTCGCTGCCGACGAACGCGCTGTAGCGCCCCTTTTCCTTGGCCAGGGTCACGCTGGCTTGGATGGTCAGGTAGTTGATGCGCTCGTAGAGGCTGTCGGCATAGTCCTCGGCCTGGGTGGCATTCCACTCGATCTGCTGCAGGGCCAGCAGGTGATGCCAGCCGAACGTGCCCAGCCCGATCGCGCGGTACTTGCGGTTGGTGATGGTCGCCTGCGGCACCGGCAGCTGGTTGAGGTCGATCACGTTGTCCAGCATCCGCACCTGAATCGGCACCAGCCGCTCCAGCACGTCGCTGGTCAGCAGGTCCGGGGCGGCCGTCACCGCGCGGCCCAGGTTGATCGAGGACAGATTGCACACCACGAAATCACCGGCCTGTTTGGTCGTCACGATCTGGTCGCCGCTGATCATCTCCTGGATCATGCGGGTGGGGCTCATGTTCTGCAGGATCTCCGTGCACAGGTTGCTGGAGTAGATGCTGCCGGCGTGCTTGTTCGGGTTCATCCGGTTTACTTCGTCCCGGTAGAACATGAAAGGATTGCCGGTCTCCAGCTGGCTCACCATGATCCGCTTGAACAGGTCGATGGCCTTGATCGTGCGCCGGCTGATCCGCTCGTCTGCCACCACCTCCTCGTACTTCGCGCGGAAGCTGCCTTGGCCGCGCTGCTCGTCGTGGAAGTCCTGCAGGTACCAGCCCTTGATCCGCTTCACCTCATAGGGGTCGAACAGGTACCAGTCGCCGCGCCGTTCCACCGCTTCCATGAACAGGTCCGGCAGGCACACCGAGGTGAACACATCGTGCGCGCGCAGGCGCTGATCGCCGTTGTTCAGGCGCAGATCGAGGAAGGCCTCGATATCGCGGTGCCAGACGTCCAGGTACACCGCGATCGCGCCCTTGCGCTGGCCGAGCTGGTCCACGCTCACCGCGGTGTTGTTGAGCTGCTTGATCCACGGCACCACACCGCCGGAGGAGTTGGCCACGCCGCGGATCGAGGAACCCGCCGAGCGTACATAGCCCAGATAGGCACCCACGCCGCCGCCGTGCTTGGAGACCCGCGCCACGTCGGTGTTGGAGTCGTAGATGCCCTGCAGGCTGTCGTCGACCGTGTCGATGAAGCACGAGGACAGCTGGCCGCCGACCTTGCCGGCATTGGCAAGTGTCGGCGTCGCCACCGTCATGTAGAGGTTGGACAGCGCCCAGTACGCCTCACGTACCAGCAGCATGCGACGGCGTCGCGAGCGCTCGCCGTGCTCGTGTTCGTGCTGCATCAGGTACAGCGCGATCGTCAGCCAGCGCTCCTGCGGCAGTTCGTACACCGCACGCGACTGATCGGTGGCGAGGTAGCGGGTGGCCAGCAGGTACAGCCCGTTGTAGGCGAACAAGGTGTCGCGCTCGGGCTCGATCATCTGCCCGGCTTCCTCCAGTTCGTCCTTGGAATAGGCCTTGAGGATGTCGATCGAATACACGTTGCGGTCCGCCAGGCTCTCCTGCAGGCCCACATAGGAGCCGTACTTCAGCGTGGCATCGTAGAACCGGTTCTTGCTGGCGCGTTTGTACAGGCGCCTCAGGTATAGGCGGGCGGCGAAGTGCTCCCAGTCCGGCGCGATCAGATCGATGCGCGATTCCGCTTCGCGGATCAGCAGGTCCACCATCTCATCAGCGCTGAGCTGCTGCCGCCTGGCGATCTGCCCCAGCACGCTGCGCAGGTAGTCCGCCACGTCCAACTGCGGGAACTCGGCATGCACGCTGTGCACCGTGCGCTCCAGCCGCGTCTGGTCGAAGGGCATGCGTCGATTGCCGCCTTCCTTGGTGATCCAGAGCGTTTCAGTGCCGGTGGCGGCCTCAAAGGCGGTGTCGATGGGCGGGGTGAGGGTCGAAGCGACGGTGTCGTCGGTGTTCATGCGTTCTCCATGCAGGGCGCAGAGACCAGCAGGCAGCGCGGCAGAGCCGTGCGGCAGCCGGACAGAAGGCGTGATTGGTGGGCAGGCCCTGCGTGTGCAGGAATACGTCGCCGCTGGCTCACATCGGTGGCGACGGGCCGTGCTTTCAGGCGCCGGTCGGGTGGGCGCAACGGGGCGTTGAAGACCAACGCGGCGTGGCGACGGTGCACCGGGCCTGGCGGAAGCGGGGAGCCGATGGACACAACATAGTGGGGTGCGGCTGGCGCGTCAACCGAAGATGTAGTGCTTTTTTGTCGCAGGGGGAGGACAGCAAGTACATGAACATTCCGTACAGCCTGCACTATCAAACGCAAATGCGAGCCGTTATCATTTGATAGATCACAGGGCGGTGATGCGTTCGCAACCGGATGGCAGAGCCGCGCGCGCGTTGGCGCACCGCGTGGTTCAACTTCTTATTGGCTGTGGTGTCCATGTCTTCACGTCCCGTCGTCTCCGGTTTGCCCGCCCTCGTTTCCGCCGCGTTGCTCGGCACCATGGCGATGATGGCGTTCGTGTCCGTGATCGGGCCGGTGGTGCGGGTGCTGGGCCTGGCCGAATGGCACGCCGGCCTGTCGGTCACCGCGGCGGGCGTGTTGTGGATGCTGTCGGCCCGCCGCTGGGGCGCGCTCAGCGATCGCATTGGCCGCAAGCGCGTGCTGCTGATCGCACTGGCGGCCTACGCCGTGATCTACGTGGCGCTGGCGGTGTTCGTCGATGTCGCGCTGACCTCACCGCCGGCGATCTGGATCTCCGTGCTGGTCCTGGTCGGCGCGCGCGCCCTGGTCGGGCTGTTCTACGCTGCCGTGCCACCCACTGCTGCCGCCATCATTGCCGACCAGGCCGCCCCGGGGCAGCGCGGCAGCGTGATGGCCAAGCTTGGCACCGCCAATGCGCTGGGCATGGTGCTGGGCCCGGCCGCCGCCGGTTGGATCGCCTACCAGAATCTCTCGCTTACCCTGTATGTGGCAGCGTTGTTGCCGTTGTTGTCGCTGCTGATGATCTGGTGGCGCCTGCCGAATACGCCGCCCGTCGCGCCGACGCACACCGGCCCGAAACCAACGCTCGGTCTGGGCGATGCGCGCCTGCGCCTGCCATTGCTGGCGGTGTTCGCCGCGATGATCTCGGTCACGGTCGCGCAGGTGACGGTCGGCTTCTTCGCGATTGATCGGCTGCAGCTCTCCCCGGCAAACGGCGCGCGCATGGCCGGGCTGGCGCTGACCGCGGTCGGTGTCGGCCTGATCTTCGCGCAGGGTCTGGTGATGAAGCTCAAGGACATCCGCCCGACGCGCTGGATCCTGGTCGGTGCGCTGATCTCCGGGCTGGGCTTTGCGTCGGTCGCGCTGGTCAGCGTGCCGTGGCAGCTGCTGGCCAGTTATGCGATCGCCGCGTTCGGCATGGGTTTCGTGTTCCCCAATTTCCAGGCGCTGGCGGCCGATTCGGTGGCGGCGCACGAGCAGGGCGCTGCTGCAGGTACGGTGGCATCGGTGCAGGGCATGGGCATGGTGGTCGGGCCGATGATCGGCACACTGCTGTATCGATGGTCGCCGAGCGCGCCGTACCTGCTGGTGGGCGTGGTGCTGCTGATCCTGGCGGGCTCTGCCGCCCTGCATCGTGCGCGGGGTGCGGCATGAACGAGATGCTCGCCAGCGGCGTGGCCGATGAGATGACCGACACCGCCACCGCTGATGCGGCCGACGCCCCGTACTTCCTGCTGCGCAGCCCGCAGCAGGCGATGGAAGCGAACGGTGTGCGTGCGCGGCTGCCGTCCGGTGCCACCGCCACCTTGGCCGAGCGCGTCGCCGCGTTCTTCGCCGCGCCGCGCTCCGGCCCGCGCCTGCTGGTGGGGGCGGTACCGTTTGATCCCGAGCAGGGCGATGCGCTCTACCAGCCGGATCAGGTGTCTGGCCAGCCGACGGTGGTGCGCGTGGAAACGCCTACGCTCGTTGGCGATGTGCTCGCCGAACCATCTGCCGATGCATATGCGCAGGCGGTGGCGGCTGCAGTCACGGAACTGCAGCGCACCGACTGCCCATTGGAAAAAGTCGTGCTGGCGCGCAGCCTGCGGGTCACCACCGCGCAGCCGCTGCATCCGCGCGTGCTGGCCGCACGCCTGGGTAAAGACCCCAGCGTGGCGACCTACGTGGTCCCGGTGCCCGCAGCAGGCGCGAACGACGCGGCCTGGCTGGTCGGCGCCACCCCGGAGCTGCTGGTCTCCCGACGCGGTGACCGTGTGCTCTCGCATCCGCTGGCCGGTTCGGCCCGTCGTTCGGCCGATCCCGCCGAGGATGCACGCGCCGCGGAGACGCTGCTGGCCTCGGCCAAGGACCATGACGAGCACCGCCATGTGGTCGAGGCCATCGTGGCCGCGCTGGCACCGCTGTGCCATCACGTCGAGGCACAGCCGTGCCCGACACTGCATGCCACCGCCACCATGTGGCATCTCGGTACCCGCATCCACGGCACGCTGAGAGACGCCTCGGTGTCTTCGGCGGCCCTCGTCGCGCTGCTGCATCCCACCCCCGCGGTGTGCGGCACGCCGCGCCAGCCGGCACTTGAACTGATCCGTCAGGCTGAACCGGTCGCACGGGGCTTCTATGCCGGCGCCGTCGGCTGGACCGATGCGCAGGGCGATGGCGACTGGTATGTGGCGATCCGCTGCGCACGCGTGCAGGGCACCGAAGTGCGCCTGTATGCCGGTGCCGGCATCGTCGCCAAGTCCCAACCCGATCTCGAGGTGGCCGAAACGGCTGCCAAATTCATGGCCCTGCTGACCGCGCTCGGCGTCCATGACGTTCGTCCTTTCTGATGTGCGGGAGCTGCCCATGAACGCGTCCTTCTCTTCCTCCCGGGTGCCGCTGCGCCAGGTCTGGCCGCCCGCCCTGGTGGCGCGTTACCGCGCAGCGGGTCATTGGCGCGGCGAAACCTTTCCGGGCTTCCTGCGCGAACGCGCCGAGCGCTTCGCCGGTGATATCGCGGTGGTCGGCGGTGATACGCGCCTCACCTATGCCCAGCTGTGGCAGGAGGCCGGCCGCATCGGCGCCGGCCTGCTCGCGCAGGGCTTGATCCCGGGTGACCGGGTGGTGGTGCAGCTCGGCAACGTGCCGGAATTCGTGACCGTGGTGTGCGGGTTGTTCCGCGCCGGGCTGATTCCGGTCTATGCCTTGCCCGCGCACCGCATCACCGAAATAGCGCATTTCGCCCGCAAGGCCGAGGCCAGTGCCTATATCGCTGCCGCCAGCCATGAGGGTTTCGACTACCGCACCCTGGCCCGCGAACTGCAGGTGCAGCTGCCTGAGGTGCAGCACATCATCATCGCCGGAGACGGTGCCGGGTTCACCGCGCTGGCGTCGCTGGCGGTTGACCTCGAACAACTGCCAGCGGATCCGGATCCCCAAGCGGTCGCGTTCCTGCAGATCTCCGGGGGCAGCACCGGCCTGTCCAAGCTGATCCCGCGCACGCACGATGACTATCTGTATTCGTTCCGCGCCAGCAACCCGATCTGTGGCATCACCCGGGACAGTGTGTACCTGGTCGCATTGCCCGCCGCGCACAACTTCCCAATGAGCTCGCCGGGGTTCTTCGGCACCCTCTACGCGGGCGGCAAAGTAGTGCTCAGCCCGGGCGCGGGCCCGGAGACCGCGTTCGGCTTGATCGCGCGCGAGCGGGTCACCTGTGTTGGCCTGGTGCCGCCGCTGGCGCTGCTGTGGGCGCAGGCCGCTGCCACGACCACCCACGATCTCTCCAGCCTGCAGGTGGTGCAGGTCGGTGGCGCCAAGCTGGTGCCGGAAGCGGCACGCCGCGTGATCGCCGGGCTGGGCTGCACGCTGCAGCAGGTGTTCGGCATGGCCGAGGGGCTGGTCAACTACACCCGTCTGCACGACAGCGAAGAGATCATCGTCTCCACGCAGGGCCGCCCGATCAGCGAGGACGATGAAGTGCTGGTGGTCGACGACCACGGTCATCCCGTCGCAGAAGGTGAGACCGGGCATCTGCTCACCCGCGGCCCGTACACCATCCGCTGCTACCACAACGACCCGGCGGCCAATGCGCGCGCCTTCACCGAGGACGGTTTCTACCGTACCGGCGACATGGTGCAGCGCCTGCCCGGCGGTTATCTGGTCGTGCAGGGCAGGGCCAGCGATCACATCAACCGGGCCGGCGAGAAGATTTCCGCCGAAGAAATCGAAGACCATCTGCTCGCGCACCCCAGCGTGTTCGATGCGGCCGTGGTCTCGATTCCCGACGCGTACCTTGGCGAGCGCAGCTGCGCCTTCATCATTGCCCAGGGCGAGCCGACCAAGGCCGCCAGCCTCAAGGCCTGGGTGCGCAGCCGCGGCCTGGCCGCGTTCAAGGTGCCGGACCAGATCGTGTTCGTCGATGCCTTCGGCACCACGGCGGTCGGCAAGATCAGCCGCCGCGAGCTGCGTGCCCAGCTGCGCGAACGTTTCATGCAACAGACAGGAGAAACGCGCTGATGGCGCTGCCAACGATCCAACCGTACCCCCTGCCGACCCAGGCCGAGCTTCCCACCGCGCGCGGCGCCTGGCAGCCGCAGAGCGAGCGCCTGGCGCTGCTGGTACATGACATGCAGCGGTACTTCCTGGCCGCGTTCGCGCCGGACACCGCACCGCTGGCCCCCGCCGTGGCCAACATCGCGCGCCTGCTCGCGCATTGCCGTGCGCGTGGCATCCCGGTGTTCTATACCGCCCAGCGCGGCCACCAGGACCGCTGCGATCGCGGCCTGCAGGCGGATCTGTGGGGCCCGGGCATGTCCGCAACCGACGAGCACGAAGCCATCATCGAGGCGGTGGCACCGCAGCCGGGCGACCATGTGCTGGTCAAACACCGCTACAGCGCCTTCCAGCGCAGCAACCTGGAAACGATGATGCGCGCCCGTGGCCGAGACCAGTTGCTGGTCACCGGTGTCTATGCGCACATCGGCTGCACCGCCACCGTGGCCGAAGGCTTCCAGCGCGACATCGAGAGCTTCATCGCTGCCGATGCCGTCGCCGATTTCTCGCGCGCCGACCACGACCTGGCCCTGCATTGGATCGCCCGTACCTGCGGCATCCCGATGACCACCGATCACCTGCTGGAGACGCTCGCATGACCGCACTCACCCTGGAGCGCATGCGCGCCGATGTCGCCGAGATGATCGGCGAAGCGCCCGAGGACATCGGCAACGATGAGAACCTGATGGACCTGGGGCTCGATTCGATGCGGGTACTGGGGCTGGTACTGGCCTGGGGCAACACCGGTATCGCGCTGGAGTTCAGCCACCTGGCCGAGCACGCCACGCTGGGCGGCTGGTGGACGGTGGTGCAGCGCCTGCAGGCCCAGGCCGCGGCTGGCGCATGAACGCACGTGCGGTGCCGGGTCCGGACGCGCGCCTCGTTCGCGGGCTGAGCGAGGCCCAGGCCGGGTTGTGGTACGCCCAGCGCCTGGCGCCGGACAATCCCGCGTTCAATACCGCCCATGCGGTGTGGATCGAGGGCGGGCTGGACGTGGCTGCATTCGTGCGCGCTGCGGATCAGGCCGCGCATGAAGCCGACGCGCTGGCATTGCGTATCGTCGAAAACGCACGGGGCCTGCCCGAACAGTGGGTGGACCGGCAGCACACACCCGCGCTGCAGGTGGTGGATCTGTCCGGCCATCCGGACCCGGTGGCCGCCGCCCGCGAGGCCATGCAGCGCGACCGGCTCAGCCCGGTCGATCCCGCCCGCGACCGCCTCAGCCAGCAGCGCCTGTTCCTGCTTGGCCCGGGCCGCAGCGTCTGGTACCTGCGCGTGCATCACCTGGCGACCGATGGGTACGGCATGGGCCTGCTCACCGAGCGGGTCTGCGCACTGTACGCAGGCAACGCCGCACAGGGCGCGCTGGCGCCGCTGGCGCCGGTACTTGATGAAGACGCGCAGTATCGTGACAGCGAGCGCCGCACGCGCGACGCCGCGTACTGGCGTGAGCTCATGGCCGATGCACCGGCGGCCGCGGGTCTGCAGGCTGGCCTCGGGGCCGCGGCGGCGGATGCACTGCGCCACGTGGAGCCCATCGATCCCACACTGCGGGCGCGCCTGCACACCGCAGCCGCCGCCATCGGCCAGCCCTGGCCGGATCTGCTCACCGCGCTCGGCGCCGAGTACTGCCGCCGCATCAGTGGCGAAACCGAGGCGGTGATCGGCGTCCCGTTCATGGGCCGCCTGGGCAGCGTCTCGGCCCGCGTCCCGGCGATGGTGATGAATGTGCTGCCCCTGCGGCTCAAGGCCGGCGAGGGCAGCGTGGACACCTTCGTACGCGACGTCGCCCTGCGGCTGATGCGCGGCCGTCGCCACGGACGTTACCGAGGTGAGCAACTGCGTCGCGATCTCGGCTTGATCGGTGGCCAGCGTCGCCTGCATGGCCCGCTGGTCAATGTGCAGCCGTTCTATCGGCCGCTGCAGCTGGACGGCGTGCACGCGACACTGGAGATTCTGTCCACCGGCCCGGTTGACGACGTGACGCTGGGCTTTCGTGGCGATGGCGCCGTCGTGCTCGATCTGGAGATCGAGGCCAACCCGGCGCTGTATACCCGCGCGCAGGTGCGGGCCCATGCCGCACGCCTGCTGCATTTCGTGTCGGCCGCACTGGACGTGCAGGCTGCCGGTGGCCCCATCGCCTCGGTGCCGTTGTGTACGCCGCAGGAGGCCCAGCGCTATCTCTACGAGGTCAACGCCACCGCACATCCGGTGCCCGAGGTCAGCCTCGCCGCGCTGATCACCGCTCGCATGGCGCGCACGCCCGACGCCGTGGCCGTGGTCTACGGCGCGCAGCAGCTGACCTTCGCCGAGCTGGAGCAACGCAGCCGGGCGCTGGCGCTGCACCTGCAGGCGCAGGGCACCGGCCGCGAGGCGAGGGTGGTCGTGGCACTGCCGCGCTCGCTTGAGCTCGTCATCGCGCTGGTCGCCGTGCTGCGCGCGGGCGGGGTTTACCTGCCGGTGGACCTGGCCCACCCGGATGAGCGCCTGGCGCGGATCCTGCGCTCGGCCGGGCCGGTCTGCGTACTGGCGCTGGAGCAGGACCGCCACCGGTTCCCCGGGATGACCGTGCTCCCGCCGGCGCAGTGGCCGCACGCCAGCGACGGCGCGCTCGGCACCGTGCCGCAGCCGGACGATGCCGCCTACGTCATCTACACCTCCGGCTCCACGGGCGAGCCCAAGGGCGTGCTGATCGAGCACCGCGCCATCGTCAATCGCCTGGAATGGATGCGCACGCATTACGGTGTGCAGCCCGACGATCGTATCCTGCAGAAAACCCCGGCCGCCTTCGATGTCTCGGTCTGGGAGTTCTTCCTGCCCTTGATCAGCGGCGCCACCCTGGTGGTCGCACCGCCCGAGGCGCACCGCGATCCGCTCGCCCTGGCGGCGTTGATCCGCGAGCACTCGATCACCACGCTGCATTTCGTGCCGTCGATGCTGGCCGCGTTCCTGGCCGCGCCAGCGGCCCGTGGGTTGCAACTCCGCCGGGTCTTCACCAGTGGCGAAGCGCTGGATGCCGCCTTGCGCGACCGCTTCCATGCCACCGTCCAGGCCGAGCTGCACAATCTGTATGGGCCGACCGAAGCCGCCGTGGATGTGAGCTGGTGGCCGGCCAACCGCGACGACGCCTCCCAGCCCGTGCCGATCGGTTTCCCGGTCTGGAATACGCAGCTGTACGTGCTTGATGCGCGGATGCAGCCGCTGCCACCCGGTGTCGCAGGGGATCTGTACCTGGGCGGGGTGCAGCTGGCGCGCGGCTACCTCGGCCGCGACGACCTCACCGCCGAGCGCTTCCTGGCCGATCCCTTCGTGCCCGGCAACCGCCTGTATCGCACCGGCGATGTGGCGCGCTGGCGTGAGGATGGGGCGGTGGAATACCTCGGTCGCGACGATCATCAGATCAAGCTGCGCGGCCTGCGCATCGAACTTGGCGAGATCGACGCCGCCCTGCGCACGGCACCCGGCATCAGCCGGGCCGAGGTCCTGCTGCGCGAAGATCGCCCCGGCGAGCCGCGGCTGGTGGCCTACCTCAATGCGGGCAGCCCGCAGGCGGATGCGCTGCGTACCCACCTGGCCAGCCGCCTGCCGGATTACATGGTGCCCAGCGCATTTGTTGCGCTGGAGCACTGGCCGGTCACCGCCAATGGCAAGCTGGATCGTGCCGCGCTGCCGGCGCCGGCGCAGCGTGTATCCGAGGGTGTGGCGCCGCGCACCGGCACCGAACAGGCGCTGGCGCAGCTGTTCGCCGAGACCCTGGGGCTGGGCAGGGCGGTCGGTGCCGACGCCGACTTTTTCGCCCTGGGCGGTGACTCGCTCAGCGCCGTGCACCTGCTGCTGGCGATCCAGCAGCGCTGGCGCTGCGATCTAGGCCTCGGCGCGGTGTTCGCTGCCCCCACGGTTGCGGCGCTGGCCGCCCGTATCGACGCACCGCCAGCGGCTACCGATCACGGGCTGGCGCCGATGATCCAGCTGGCCGCGGGTGACCCGGCGCTGGCGCCGCTGTTCGTGATCCACCCGGCCGGTGGTATCGCCTGGAATTATCGTGACCTGGCCCGGGCGCTCGCCCCGGCCCGCGAGGTGCAGGGCCTGCAGTCGCCCGTGCTTGATCCTGCCCAGCCACTGCCGGCCAGCATCGAGGCACTGGCGGCCAGCTATGCCGAGCGCATCCTCGCGCAGGGCCGGCCCGGCCCGGTGCATCTGCTTGGCTGGTCGGTCGGCGGCATCCTTGCCCAGGCGATGGCGGTGCACCTGCGCGCGCTCGGCCACGAGGTCGGGGTACTGGCGCTGCTGGATGCCTATCCCAGCGAGTGCTGGCGTGCCGAACCCGAGCCGGACCCGATCGCCGCGCTGCGCGCCCTGCTGGCCATCGCCGGCCATGACCCGGAGGCGCATCCCGAGCTGGACAGCCGTGAGCGGATCCTGGCGTTCCTGCGCCGGGGCGACAGCGCGCTGGGCAACCTCCCCGATGTGGTCCTCGATGGCGTGGTGCGTGCGGTCACCGGCACCAACCGGCTGATCCGCGCCCATCACCACACACGTTACGACGGTCCGCTGCTGCACGTCCGTGCCGGCCGCGACCATCTCGACCGCCCGCAGCTGCAATCGGCCCTGTGGCAGGCGCATGCCGCCAGCGTCGAAGCGATTGAACTTCCTTTCCTGCACGCTGAACTCACCGGCCGCGATGCCGTGGCGCAGATCGCGCCATGGCTCGATGCGCAGCTTCAGCGCTCTGAAACGATCAGGACACCCGCATGAAACTCACCGGATTCGACGGCACCATCGCCTTGGTCACTGGCGCGGGCGGCGGCATTGGCGCGGCACTGGCCGAGCACCTTCACGACAGCGGCTGCACCGTGATCGCGACGGATCTTGAGGCCCCCGTGTTCGCCGCGCGGGCAGGGCAGCCGCGCATCCACGCCTGCGCGCTCGACGTGAGTGATCCAGTTGCGGTGGAGGCACTGGTTACCTGGATCGAAGCCAGGATCGGTGCGATCGGCTTTGCCATCAATGTGGCCGGTGTCCTGCAGACCGGTACGGTCGTGGAGACGGATGACGCGCAATGGCGCCGCGTCTTCGCGGTCAATACCGATGGCGTGTTCTACGTCTCGCGTGCCGTCGCACGGGTGATGTCGCCGCGGCGGAAAGGCGCCATCGTCACGGTCAGCTCCAATGCCGCGGGCGTACCCCGGCACGGCATGGCCGCCTATGCCGCATCCAAAGCGGCCGCGACCATGTTTACCCGTTGCCTCGGCCTGGAACTGGCACCGCTCGGCATCCGCTGCAACATCGTGGCGCCCGGCTCAACCCTGACCCCGATGCAGACCGGGATGTGGGCCGGACCCGAGGGCGAGCAGCGCGTGATTGAAGGGAGTTTGGAGACATACAAGGTAGGCATTCCCCTCCAGAAAATCGCCTGCCCGGATGACATCGTGTACGGGGTCATGTTTCTTCTCTCCGACCAGGCCGGTCATATCGCGATGAGCGATCTCTACGTCGACGGTGGCGCAACGCTGCGCGGTTGAACGGCGGCCAGAACGGAACTACGCCGCAGATTCACGTTTATGCAAGTTGATTCATAGTTTGGGGTGCAGCGCTTCGCCTAAGGTTCACCCGAAACAATCACAACGGCCTGCCGCGTTCCTGCCGGCAGGCCGTTGAGCGAGAGTTTCAGAACGCATTCGTCATCGCCCAGTGTGGCGAGGCCATGCGCCGTGCGCGTGTAACTTCAATTCACGGGCTCTTGCATGAAAAACATACTGATTGCGGACGATCATCCAGTGGTCCGCGTGGGCCTCCAGTGCCTGCTTGCCCGGCACCCCGGGGTACGGGTCATCGGCGAAGCAGCGGATCCCGAGCAACTCGAAGCCCTGCTGGCAGAAAAGACGTGCGACCTGGTCATCACCGACCTGTCCATGCCGTGGGGCGGTCGCCCCGATGGCGTGCGCATGCTGGAAAGCATCCGCCGTGATCACGGCCATGTGCGATTGATCGTCGTCACCTCCTTCACCAACCTGCAGGTGCTTCGAGCGGTGGTGCGGCTGGGCGTGGAGGGCATCCTGGAGAAAACCGGCGGCCTGTCCGACCTGCTGGCCGCAGTGGACTGCGTTCTCGGCGGCCGTACCTATTTCTCCGGTGATCTTGCCCAGCGCTTGCGCTCCGGCCGCAACCGCACCGGACTCAGCTCGCGCGAGAGCGAAGTCATCCGGCTGCTCGCGCACGGCCTGAGTGTCAAGGAAATCGCCGATGTGCACCGGCGAACGATCAGCACCATCAGCCGCCAGAAAGGCGCGGCGATGCGTCGGCTGGGCCTGCGCTCGGACTATGAGCTGCTCGACTACGCAAAATCCATTGGATTGTCTCCCGGCGGGCACTGAGCGGCCGTTGTTGGAGCAGCTGTGCATCCGGAATGCCGCTGATGAGACGCGGCGTCACCGTCGATCTGCGGGCGATCGGCGCATGCGATTGCACCCATTTTTCCAGCCGATCGTCCAATGCTGCACGCATTTCATTTTTGTCAAGTTGTTGCATGGTGCAACGCAGCTTGCATCTCTATCGTTGCGTCCTGTCCGCAGGCGCCGACGTTCGGCTTCTCTTGCCTGCGGTCAGTTTCTCTACTCATTACGCAAGGAAAGATCGCAATGACTCTGCTCAGGAAGCTGTCCCTGGCCGCCGCGCTGGCCACCGTCTCGCTGTCGGCCAACGCCGCCGAATCCCACATCAAGGTCTATACCAATGTGGACACCACGCTGGCGCTGATGAAGGCTGACGGCAGCGCCTTGCCGGACCTGATCACCCTTGCCCATATTCCGGGGCAGGGCTTGAACGCCCACACCGAACGTGTGCGTATTTACACCAACGATGAAGACAAGGACATCGCAGTCCGCCTGACCGCGGATCCGTCGCTGGTGCTGCGGAGCGGCGGCGGCACGCCCATCCCGCTGGCAGTCAGCCTCAACAAGAAGCGCCTGACGGTTGCCGCACAGGACTTCCTCGCCTCGGATATCTACGACGGCGCGCTGCCGGGGGCCTCGGTGGTGATGGATCTGCAGATCGGCCAGGCCACCCGTGCGCCGATCACCGTGGCAGGCGAGTACGAGGGCATTGTCAGCATCGCCATGGTGCAGAAGACCGGCACCCCGTAACACCCTGCGCCGGCCCGGCACCCGGGCCGGCCGCTTCAGGTAGTAACCCCCATGAAAGCTCACGCACCCGCCATCACCCGGCTGGCGATCGCGCTTGCCTTGTCATTGGCCACCCCGCTGGCCACGGCACGTGGCGTTCCAGTCGGTTTCGAGGAACTGGCCGAAGGCCAGATCGAACAACTCGACGTACGTCTGTTCGGCCTTTCAGCCGGACTGTCGCCCGTGCGCGTGACCCTGGAGCACGTGCAGCTGGAGGATCCGGCACAGGTGCTGCAGGCGCTGGAGCTTTCCCCCGAGGCGCAGGCGGCGTTGCTGCCCGCGCTGTCGCAGCCGTTGCCGCGCAACAGCCATCTCGCCTGCCGCTATGGCGGGGGCAGTGCGGGCTGTGGCTATCTCGATCCCCCCGAGGACTCCAACACCGTGCGTGCCCTGTATGACGAAGGCGAGGGCGCCGTGCGCCTGTTCGTCGCCCGCCAGTGGATCGCGGCCGAGCCGGCCGCCGAGCGCTTCCATCAGGTCAGCAGCAACGCCGAGAACGCGTTCCTGCACCAGCAGACCCTCAATTTCAGTGGCGGCCGCGGCTACCAGGCACTGACCGCCCAAGGCGCGGGTGCGCTGGGCGTGCTGCAGCGTGGCCACATTGCCGTGGACTGGAACTTCAACAGCCAGCAGTACCGCGGTGGCCGCCGCCACGATGATTTCCAGTTCGACAGCGCCTATTACCGCCATGACCTGGGCCAGCAGCATTATCTGCAGGCCGGGCGCATGGACCGCCGGAACCTGTCCAGCCCGCAGGGCGCCACTTTCAGTTTCAGCATGCTGCCGATGGATCGCTTCGCCGGCCTGCGCGTGGGTACCACCCAGGCCTACGTGGATGCCGATGCCGCCGTGCAGGCGCTGCCACTGACCGTGCTGCTGGCGCGCGATGCGCGGGTGGACGCCTTCGATGGCGAGCGCCTGCTGCAGACCTTTTACCTGCCGGCCGGCATCAACCAGCTCGACACCCGCCGGTTCCCGTTCGGCAACTACACCGTCACCCTGCGCGTCTACGAAGATGGCCAGCTGGTGCGCAGCGAGGACGCGCCATTCGATAAGGGCGGCGACTGGACCGACAGCAGCGTGCAGTGGTTCCTGCAGGGCGGCCGCCGCAACGAGCGCCGCAGCGACCGCTTCGACGGCGAGATGGCCGCCATGGCCGGCCTGCGCGTGCCACTGGGCCGCGCCACGGCGGTCACCGCGGGCGTCGCCGACCTCGGCGGCTTCAGCTATGGCGAACTGCGTGTGGACCTGCGCCATGCCTTCGACACTCAGGACATCCGTGCCACCTTCAGCGGCCTGCAGGGCAGTGATGGCAGCACCGGCCAGCAGCATCAGGTGTCCTATCGCCGCCACGCCTCGTGGAATCTCTATCAGCAGCGGGTACGCGGCAAGGCCTGTGTGTTCGAGGATGATGCGCGCGACCGCCTGGGCTGCGCCGATTCGCTGAGCGCATCGGTTGCGCTGCCGGTTGCCGGTGGCAGCGCCTACATGGCCTATACCCGCCGCCAGACCTGGAGCCGTGGCTCGCTGCTGCCGGGCGACATCGACGATCCGATGGCCGGGCTCGACCCGCTGCTGCCCCCGTGGCAGCAGCGCTACACGCGCGAGTCGCAGCTCAGCCGCACCTGGCAGGCCAGCTACAGCCGCGTGCAGCGCTGGCAGGAGTTCAGCGTGTCCACCCGGCTCGGCCTGTGGCAGCAGGATACGCGCAGCAGCCTGCGTGTCGGTCGCGACCGCGGCATCTACCTCAACGTCAGCCTGACCCGGCTGCAACGCGGCAACCGGGGTAGTTCGCAACGCCGCTATGGGATCGACTACCGGCAGCCGCAGCACCTGCGGCCGGACATCAACTACAGCGCCGGCCAGACCGTGCGCCAGGAAGTGGATACGCAATACCGTGAGGCCTCGCTGGATGTGCGCGGCAACAACAACGACCGCTACAGCGCCGCGCTCAGTGCCCAGCTGCAGAACAGCATCGGCCACACCGGCGCCACCCTGGCGCACTACCAGCAGCGCGGCGGCAACGAGATGGCCTACAGCGCCACGCACAGCTCCGGGCTGGCGCTGGGCCGCCGTGGCTTCTACTGGGGCGGCGGCCTGGGCGCCGAGGCCGGCCTGGCCGTACAGGTGGATGACACCGACGACCTGGAACTGACCGGCGTGGCCGCCGAGCTGCAGGTGGGCGGATTGCGCCGGCAGCGCCTGGCGCTGGGCGAGCGCCGCCTGCTGCCGCTGCCGGCCTACCAGACCCACCGTGCCGAAGTGCAGGATGCCAGCGCGCTGACCAGCGATGCCGCCATCCGCGTGACCGGGGTGGGCGGCGCACGGCCGTTGTTCCTCTCTCCCGGCCGGCTGGTGCAGATGCCGGTACCGATCGAGGTGACCTACACCTTCATCGGCAGCGCCCGCGACATCGCCGGCGCGCCACTGCGCGGCGCCCGCATCCTCAATGCGCCGGTGCCCGGTACCGGCGCCAACGGCGGCTTCGTCGCCGATTTCCCGCGCCGCGAACGCACGCTGTACCTGCTGCAGGACGACAGCCTGCTGCAGTGCCCGCTGGAGGTTCGCGAGCGCCGCAATGTCGTGATGCTGGTGGGCCAGGTGGAGTGCGCGCCATTGAGCGTAGCCCAGCTGCCCGCCGATATCCGCCAGCAGGCACGGGTCACCCGCCTGCTGCAGGAGCAGGCGCTGATCGCCGCCGTGCCGCAGACCGCCGCCGCTGGGGGTACGCCATGAACCGGCGTGGCGTGTGGGCCGTGATGCTGGTGATGGCGTCGCTGCTGGTGATGCCGAAGGCGTGGGGGCAGCGGCCGCCGGAAACCCATCCGGTGAGTGCCACGCAGAACATCGTGATGACGTGGGATCGCTCGGCGATGCCTGGGGACATGTCGATCTGGCTTCCGGAATTCGTTCTCGGTTACAGCGTGGATAGGTCACTGAAGTACGGACAACTTCATCTCACATGCGCGTCGTCCAGCGACTCCGCCACGGGTGCGTGCCCTACAAGCGGGATATCCGCCATTGGCGACGGCGCAGGGCTCATCTCCGTTCAAGCGCGGGAACGGCGCTCGGGCATGACCACGAACATAAGCGTGCGCGGGTGGATTAATCGCGCGATGGATACGCGTGTATGCGGAACGTACTGGCTTTCAGCCATTCGTCCGCCTTGGATAGCAGTGGGAGATGCCTGCGGGGGCGACCCCACAGTTGGAACACGCGTTGGTTTGGTCTTGCCGGAGAACGAGCTTTCTCGGCTGGTGGCTGGTCACTGGGACGCCGTTTTAGTGATGACCTTGCATGACGAACCTGATGGGGGTTCAGTCGCGACCTATCGCTTTAACTTCGACTTCACTATCACTGATCGAAACGCCGTCTCGATCTACTTCCCCGCATTTCACAACGTTACTCCACTGGTACAGCTCAACGCCGCCTACGACCCCATCGGGCAGACCGTGGGTGGACGCACGGTGCTGGACATGTGCCTGTACGACGGCCTCGGTTCGCAGGCGCAGTATCTCGGCGTGACGGTTCGCGATCGTGGCGGGCATCCCCCCGGTCCCAGCGGCTACTCGCTCTGGCACACCGATGGCGGTACCGACGACACGCGGCGCCTGGACTACACCGTCAGCCTCGCCCATAGCGGCGCGACGGTGCGGATGCCCAACGGCGTGGAACAGCAACTGCACGGCATCGACAGCGCCCAGCTGCGCCTGGTGATCCTGCCGGGCATGAGCCAGCCCGTGTACTGCGTGCCTACCCCGATCACCTTCGATATTCCCCGCGTCCCCATTTCCACCCAGCAGGCCGGCACTTACTTCGGCGAGCTGCAGGTGGAGCTGCGTGTGCCCACCACCACCCCCTGATCCCACCAGGAAGCCGCATGAAACGACTCGCCGCCTGCCTCATCCCGTTGACGCTGCTGCTGGCGTTGCCAGCCCAGGCCAATCTCACCGTGCACCCGATGCGCGCCTCGGTGGATGGCAAGCGCAGCACCCAGATGCGCATCTATTCACAGTCCACCCAACCGCAGTACATCCAGGCGTCGTTGCGGCGCATCGTGGATCCGGCCAGCGACCAGGAGCAGGAGGTGGAGGTCGAGCCGGGCGAGGCGGCCATTGCCATCACGCCCGGGAAATTTGCGCTGGCTGGCGGCGGCAACCGGTTGATCCGGCTGATTCCGCTGCAGCCGGTGGAGGCCGAGACAGCCTACCGCGTCTACTTCGAAGGGGTGCGTGGGCCCGAGGAAACCAGCATCGAGGGCGGCGACGGTGCGCAGGCCAGTATCGGTGTGAATCTGGTCTGGGGTGCGCTGGTCAATGTGTTGCCGGCCGAGGGCAGCGTACAGCCGCGGGTGCAGGGCGATGTGCTCTACAACGATGGCACGCTGCGCCTGGGCATCACCAGCATCGCCGATTGCGAGGGCAGCCGCTGCACCGCCCATGACGTATCGCACAGCCTGTATCCCGGCAGTTCCCTTGCGCTGCCTTTCACGGTGGTGCCCGGCCACACCGTGCAGCTGCGGTATCGGCTCACGCGCGATGGCTATCGCGAACACGTGACCACCCTCACGCCCTGATTTTTCCACGCCCGCTACGCACATTCCCGTGGCGGGTGCGTTGTTGACATCGCTGTTAAGGAGCGTTCGATGAACAAGATCTACCGTCGCCTATGGTCCACCTCACGACAATGCTGGGTGGTGGCCAGTGAACTGAGCGCCGCCAGAGGCAAGTCCAGCCAGCTGGTCGGTGCCGGTGTACTCGCCTTGGCGCTTACCCTGTCATCTTCAGGCGCTTGGGCTGCCGAGGACGATCCGGTCGACGAGCCGGAGGATATTCCAGTGCTGGACGCGTGGGCACTGCAGGCCGCGTTTGGAAGCCGTGCGGCCATCAGCGGTGCAGGTGCTGCGCCGTTCGCAGGCGTGCTGGCTGAGCCGGTCATTCGGCAGGTCGCGCTGACGACAGATCACTACTATCGGGACTCCACTGTTGATGGAGACCTGCTGACCGTGCTGGGCTCGCGATCAACGCTGAGCGGCAGCCGCTCTGTGGCCTATGGAAGCGTGATCACCAGCCGGGGGACCAACAACACTGCCATTGGCTACAACGTGCAGATCACCAATGGTGGCTACGCCACGGCGGTTGGTGCAGAGTCGGTAGCGTCTGGTGTCGGCACCACGGTGCTCGGCAACAACGCGAAAGCCTATTCGGAGAACTCGATTGCCGTCGGCAGCGGTGCCAACACGGTCAACAGCAGTGCTGGCGTGTCCCGGATCGCCATCGGTGGCAATGCATATGCAGGCACGGCCGGGTGGTCTGGCGCAGTAGCGCTGGGCGGTAACAGCCGTGCGGAATACGATGCGGTAGCCGTCGGGCACGAGGCCCGCTCAACCGCAGAAGGTGCCTTGGCAATGGGCCGTGGTGCCCAGGCCACCGCCGCCAATGCGCTGGCGATGGGCAAGGGGGCGAAAGCGCAGACAGCCTCGTCGCTTGCCGTCGGTCGCGATGCCCAGACCGCGGCCACCGGCTCCATTGCCATCGGGCAGGGCGCCCGGATCACCGACGCATTCGCCCAGGATTCGATTGCCATCGGCCGCGGCGCCAACACCCAGCATTTGAGCTCCATTGCCCTGGGCAGCGGCTCGGTCACCACCGGCAACTGGCAGGTCGCCGTTGGCAGCAGCAGCCGGAAGCGTCGTATCGTCGGTGTCGAAGACGCCTACCTTGCTCGCAGTAGTGATCACGCCGTTACCGGTGGCCAGTTGTATGTCACCAACGAGAACGTCACCCGGGCACAAAGGACGGCAGATGAGGCCGCAGCGGGCGCACGTCTGGTGACCCAGAGCTCGCCCAGCAGTGCCATCCGCATGGGCGCGGAGAACACCGGTACGGTGATCGACGTGGCCAACGCCGGAGGGACCAAGCGCCGCATCCAGAACATTGCCAATGGCGTACTGAGCACCGGCAGCACGGATGCGGTGACGGGTCAGCAGCTCAACGCCACGAACGTGGAAGTGGCCTCGGTCCGCACCACGGCCACCAGCGCGCAGACGACGGCTGGGGCTGCAAAGACCGCCGCCGACAATGCACTGGCCAAGGCCAATGCGCTCGGCGGCCTGGTCAGTCAGACCTCGGCCACCAGCAACGTACGCGTGGGCGGAGAGAACACCGGCACCATGGTGGATGTGCGCAACAAATCCAACGCCAATCGCAAGGTCACCGGCGTCGCTGAAGCCACGCTCAGCGCCAGCAGCACCGAAGCGGTGAGCGGCAAGCAGCTAAACGCCACGAACGTGGAAGTGGCCTCGGTCCGCACCACGGCCACCAGCGCGCAGACGATGGCTGGGGCTGCAAAGACCGCCGCCGACAATGCACTTGCCAAGGCCAATGCGCTCGGCGGCCTGGTCAGTCAGACCTCGGCCACCAGCAACGTGCGTCTGGGCGGAGAGAACACCGGCACGATGGTGGATGTACGCAACAAGTCCAATGCCAACCGCAAGTTGACCGGCGTCGCTGAAGCCACGCTCAGCGCCAGCAGTACCGAAGCGGTGAGCGGCAAGCAGCTCAATGCGACGAACGTGGAAGTGGCCTCGGTTCGAAGTGCTGCCGCCAACGCCCAGACCACCGCAAACGTTGCGCAGACGACCGCGGACAGCGCCTTGGCCAAAGCACGCGCCACTGGCAACGCAGTGGCCACTGCCGCTGAGGTGAGCGACGCGAACAAGGCCACCGCGACGGGGCACCTGGCCATTGCCATGGGCAATGTCGCCAAGGCGAACGGCGTGGCGACCGTTGCCGTGGGCAACAACGCCAATGCCGTTGGCACCAATGCGATCTCGATCGGTAGCGCCTCCGGTGCGACGGGCCAGTTCGCGCTTGCACTGGGTGGAAACGCGAAGGCGACGCACGAAAATGCGGTGGCATTGGGCGAAAAGTCGGTGACCGGTGGCACCAATCAGGTCTCCATTGGCAACGCAACACTGAAGCGCAAGCTCGTGAACGTGGCTGATGCCACGTTGAGCAGCACCAGCACCGATGCAGTAACGGGTAAACAGGTATTCGCCGTCGATCAGAAGGTCACTGCGAATCAGTCTCTGCTGGCCAGCCACGCCACCGAGCTGACTGGACACGAGGCGCGTATCGCCGGCAACCGGCGGGATCTGGATGACCTGCGTACCGAGTTTGACAACTTCGATCCCGATCTGGAAGGCGTGGTCCGTTACGCAGCCGACGGTTCGATCGATATGGACGGCGGCAAGGTACGCGGCGTGGCAGCGGGCGATATCAGTTCGGCGGGGAGCACCGATGCTGTGAACGGTGGGCAGTTGTTCGTCACCAATCAGCGCCTGTCACAGGTTGAAGAGACGGCTAGGTACATAGCTATCGGGCAGGATGACGAAAGTATTGACGCCAAGGCAGGAGAGTTTTCAGTAGCCATTGGTGATGGCGCTGAGGCTGGTGAAGGCACTGATGGAGCAACTGCTATAGGAGCTTTCTCTAGAGCTAGAGGAAAGGGATCTGTCGCCTTAGGGCGCGCGTCGTTCGTCGATAGCTCTGCCGAAAATGGGTTCGCTCTGGGTATCGGGTCATCGGTTCATAGCAATGAAGGCGTAGCGCTTGGCGGATTTGCAAGAATTGAGGCGGGTGCAGAGTATTCAGTTGCATTGGGCGCATCATCGACCGCGACCGAAGAGAATGTGGTTTCTGTTGGAAACCTGACTAGGAAGCGACGAATCGTCAATCTGGCTCGAGGGCGGGGGGCTGAAGACGCCGTCACTGTGGGGCAGCTCGGTGACTCATTAACAGCACTGGGAGGGGGGGCGGCCATTGATCCGGGCGGAAACATTATCCTTCCAACCTACAGAATGCAGGGCGGAAGCCAGAACAACGTTGAAGACGCCCTTAATGTTCTCGACGGCGCAGTGATCACCGCTGGCACCCGGGTTGATCGGGTCGAAAACCAACTGCGCTCGGTGTTCCAGGAAAGCCCCGCCACCCGCAGCGATGGTTTGGGCCAGCTCAACCTCGCCGGCGCCAACGGAATGGTCCTGGGCAATGTGGCCAACGGTCTGATTGCCCCGGGCAGCCGCGATGCGGTCAACGGCGGTCAACTGCATGCCATGGAGCAGCGCCTGGACGGTCGCATCGATGGGCTGGAGCAGCGCGTTGATGCCACGCCGGAGGGCAGGGCGCTGGCGGCGGCCAGTGCACCCACGGCGCCGGCCGCGCCGGAGGCCGAGGGCCCTGCCGGCGCATCGGGTGATCCGGCGGCGGCTTCCGCAGGCCGTGCCGGTGGCGGCATCGCCAGTGCTGACGGCGGTGGCACGCCTGCGCCGGCCGACACGCCGGCGCCGACTCCGCAGGTGAACACTGCCGATCTGGAGAAGATGCTGGCCCGCGCCAACGAGTACACCGATGGGGCGATCAGCAATTTCGAACGCCGCCTGGACAAGATGGACAAGCGCTTCAACCGCATGGCGGCGATGAGCAGTGCGCAGAGCGCGATGGCGATGAACACGGCGGGCCTGGCGACGTACAACCGCCTGGGCGCTGGCGTGGGCTACAGCGATGGCGAGTCGGCACTGGCCGTCGGCTATCAGCGGGTGCTCAACGAGCGTGGCTCGGCCACCTTCAGCCTCAACGGGGCGTTCACCAACAGCGGTGAGCAGAGCGTGGGCCTGGGTGTAGGCATCGGCTGGTAATCCTCCCGGCCCTTTGCAGCGAAACACCGGCACTCCCCGGTCCGTCATTGCGGACCGGGGAGTTTCTTTTTGTGTCGTGCCTTGCGGCCCCGGGCGGGCAGGTGCCACGCCGCCGTGGGCTCAGGTGCCTGGGTCCATCTGCGCCAGCAGGCGGTCCATCTCGTCCAGGTCCGCTGCGCCCGGGTCGCCGTTGATGGCATGGTGCTTCAGGCAGCCGTCGATCTGGTCCAGCGTGACCAGCGTGGCCGCATCCCCGACCATCGAGGCCGCCCCGCGGATGCGGTGGCTCATCGCCAGCGCCCGCCGTCATTCGTGGGCCACGATGGCCTCGCGCAGTGCGGCAATATCCCGGGGGATCTGCGTGCGATACACCGCCAGCACATCCAACGGCGTCGCCGCCGCCGGCCGCAGGGCCCTGGCCGGATTCATGGCCGTGCAGTGCGTGGCCACATCAAACGCAGGCCAGTCGATGGGCTTGCACAACGTCGCTGCGATGCCCGCGGCCCGGTAGCGGGGTGGACGGGTGACGTCGGGTGATGCCGAGATCGAGACCACTCGGGCGCCCAGCCACGCGCGCGTCCGCTCCAGGGCGCGGATCGCCTCGATTGTTTCCAGCCCGCTGGCATCCGGCAGTGCATCGTCCAGGGTGATCAGGTCGAAGGGGCCGGCCTGCGCCAGTTGCTGCAGTGCCTCATGGCGACTGGTGGCGCAGCGCACCTCGAACCCGCGCTCGCGCAGCCGGTGGCTGATGACGTCGGCGATCAGTGGCTGGTCTTCGATGACCAGGGCGCGCGCGGGCCGGTCGTTGTGGGCGGACAGGTGGCCGGGCAGGGCCGGCGCCTGCTCCGTGCGCCGCTGCGCGGGCAGGGTGGCGGTGAAGGTGGACCCCACGCCTGGTTGGCTGCGCACGGTGATCTGCCCGCCCTGCGCCGTGGCGATGCGGCGACACAGGGACAGCCCCAGCCCGGTCCCGCCGCGCTGCCGGCCGTCACGGGTGGTGCTGAAGGCGCCGAAGATGTCGTTCAGATCTTCGGCGCTGATGCCTTCGCCGGTATCACTCACACGCAGCACCATCCGGCCGCGCTCGCCCACGCCTGCCTCGAATCTCAGGCGCACCGACACGGTTCCGGCATCGCAGAACTTCACGGCGTTGGAGATCAGATTGCTGGCGATGTGGCGCAGGGCGCGGGTGTCGCAGCTCGCGTGCTCCAGCACCGGCTGGTCGAGATCGAACAGCAGGGCGGTGCCCTTGGCCGCGGCCACCGGCCGGGATGCGCTCAGGCAGCCGGCCAGTACGGTGGCCGCGCCGGGCTGCCACTCCACGGGTGCATGGCTGTGGCGATCCAGGAACATGAATTCCAGCGCATTGGCCAGGGTGTGGTGCAGCGAAGAGGTGGCCGCGCGGGCGGACGCGATCACGGGTGCGGCGGCCGGGGTCGGGACGGTGGATTCAATCAGGTCGATGGCCGAAATGACCGAGGCCACGCCATTGCGCACTTCGTGATTGACCAGGGTCAACATGCGCGCCGTGCTGGCCTGCAGCGCCGCGGTCGCCCGCGCGTTGCGGTAGGCCTGGATGATCACGAAGGCCGCACCAAGGATGGACAGCACCAGCACGATGATCTGCGTGCGGTAGAAAGAGAGGACGGCATGGAGAGTGGGAGGCGAGCGATACAGGGCATCCATCCACCGGCCGACCAGATCCTGCTGGGTGTCCAGCGGCAACGAGCGGAACGCCTGATGGGCCCGTTCCATCTCGGCGGCACGCGCAGGATGGGAGGCGACCCGGATTCGCACGGAAGGGCCATCGCTGGCCGGATGCACCGCCAGCGTGGTGCTGTTGCCCCGGCGTGCGAGTGGAATCAGGATGGCGTCCATGCCCAGCGCCGCGTCCACGGTGCCGCTGTCCACCGCGGCCACCATGTCTGCCGCAGCAGGCAGTGGAAACACCTCGATCGCGGGGTGGTGAGCGGCCAGATAGCCGTGGTACTCCCCGTTGCCGATCACCGTGACACGCTTGCCCTCCAGGGCGGACAGGGCCCGCACGGGGGAGCTGCTGCGGGTGAGCAGAACCGAATCGCCGGCATAGAAGACCGGTGAAATCACCGTGGCCGTGGGCAACAGTGCCGCGGTGCCCGGCAGCGCGAACGCCAGCCCGTCCACCTCCTGCTGCGCAAGCAGGCCGAGTGCGTCGCTGAAGGTGGTGGCGCCGGCCACCTGGATCTTGATGCCCGAGAGCGCCTCCACCGCCTCCACGTAGGCACGTGCCCCGCCCAGCGAGGAAGGCCCGCCCAGCCCGTACGGGCCGCCCAACTGCGGGCCGGCGGCCAGCACGAAGGGCGGCTGCCGATCCGAATGGGCGGGGAACAGCGTGAGCAGCAGCGCCCCGGCAGCGAGGAGGATGGTCGCCAGCAGGCTGGCCTGCAACGCGACCCGACGTTTACCCGCGATGTTTTTCATGTAAGTACGCTCGCACCCGATCCACGCACAAGAACGGCACCGGCAAGGCGCCGACGGTGCTGTGGAAGCTGGTGCGCGCAGCCACGAATCCAGCCTTGCACGACATCAGGAGGCGCTCAATGTGCGTTTCCGACGATGGGGTGTCGTATCCGGCACGAGGCGCTGGGTCTGCCACCCGCCCGAGCTCGCCGACGCCCCGCAGGAAGCCGAGCCGGATGCCGACGGCACCCGCGTCAGAGAACTTGATGGCGTTGGAGATCAGGTTGCTGGCGATGTGATGGAGGGCGCGCGCGTCACACTGCGTGACCGCGGCGTCCGGTCCATCCAGGGCGAGGCTGAGGCCCACCCCTTTGGACAGTGCGAGCGGCCGCATCCCGGAGATGCACTCCTCCAGCACGGCCTGCGCGCTGTGGCTGGAGCGCTCGCAGCTGCGTTGCGAGGCCTCATGAAACATGAACTCCAGCGCGTTGGTCAGGGTATGGCGAAGTGCATCGGCGGCCGAGCGGGCGGAAGTGAAATGCTGCTCGCGCTGGGAAGGCGTCGGCTCGCCCTCGGCCAGGTCGATGGCCGATATCACCGCCGCGGCACTGTTGCGGACCTCGTGGTTGACCAGGGTGAGTACGCGTGCGGCCGCCGCCTGTCGGGCAGCGGTACGGCGTGCCTTGCGGTACGCACGGGAGATGCTGAGCAGAATGGCCAGCATCACCAGGCAGAACAGGATGATGGGGGTGCGGTAGTAAGTGGCCACCGCGCGCAGGGTCGGCGGGGCGCGATGGACCGCATTGAGCGTGCGCTCGAGGATGTCCTGATGGATGTCCGACGGCAGCGCGAGCAATGCCTGGTGCGCCATGCTGACCTCCACCGCGCGGTTCGGCACCGAGGCAATGCGCAGCTCCACCGGCGGACCATCGGGCGCGGCATGCACCTGCAGGATGGCGCCATGATCGCGCCGGGTAAGCGGAACCAGGATGCCATCGGCGCCGAGCGCCGCATCGGCCGCGCCGCTGTCCAGCGCGGCCAGCATGTCGGCGGGCGAGGCCAGCGGCAGGACCTCGATGTCCGGAAACGCGCTGGCCAGATAGGCGCGGTACTCGCCATTGTCGATCACGGCCACCCGCCGCCCGGCGAGCGCTGCCAGCGAGGTGTGCACGGAGGTGCGGCGCGTGACCAGCACCGAGGTGCCCGTATAGAACGGTGCGGAGATCACGGCCGAGGACGGCAGCAGGCTGCGCGTGGAGGGGAGCGAGAACGCGACGCCGTCTACCTGGCCGGCACGGAGCTGTGCCACGGCGCTTTCGATGGAGGGAGCGCGGCGCAACTCCAGCCGCACACCGGCGATGGCCTCCAGCGCTTCCATGTACGCACGCGGCCCACCCTGTGCGGCCGAGCCGCCCAGGCCTTGGGAAATGGCCATCTGCGGCCCGATGGCGAGGCGGAAGGTCGCGTGGCGCTGCGGCGGTGTGGCCAGGATCAGCAACACCAGGCAGACCGCCAGGACAACGATGCCGACAATCAGCAGGACTCTGCCGACGTTGGTGCGGGAGGATGCAGCGGTGTTCACATGGAGATCTCTCGAGTGGTCCCGTGATGGTCCGTGGCGGTGCAGGAACAAAGGGGTGCAGGTACGGCGCCGGGCGCGCGATACATCGCCGAGGACTCCTGGAAGCTGGAACGCCACGCTCCGTCGGGAGCGGGTGCACGATCGGACGACGCCTCAGAGGCGGTAGGCCATTGCGGAAAACATGCTCGACAGAGATACACGCGGCGACGCGGCGGCGGTATGCAACAAGTACGAAAGCGCCGATGACCGTCTGAAACTGAGGCATGGCGCAGCTTCCGTCCCGGCGGCGGCAGAGACGCGGCGAGACTGTGCACACAGGTGCAGCGCGCTGCAAAACTCGCCTATACAATAGGGAGGGCCTATCGGCAACGAATGAATGTCTCCATCCGCTGGACAGGGAAGATGCCGCAGAGAGCCATCGTGAGGTCTGTAGTTTTTCATCGGGATGACACCGGTAGGTCGAATGCTGTCGATCTGCCGGTCGCTGCACACGCCTGAATCGCCGCCGCCGCCCTTACTGACACCGTTCCTGCTGGAGCTCGACGTTGCCACGACCTTCGATTGCCCACCGCTACAGCATCGCGCTGGAAGGGCGGGCGCCCTTCGTCACGCTCACGGCGATAGCGGTGCTGGGCGTTACCCTGCTGACTGCACAGGCGATGTTGGTGCAGCGCGACCGCGCGGTGCTGGATGCCTATGCCGACCGCCTGCTGCTCCAGGCCGAATCCGTGGCGGCCGCCTCTTCGCTGACGTTGGAGCACGCGGACGCGCTGACGACCGCGCCCTGCACACGCGAGGATCTGGCTGAACTGCGGTTGCTGGCGTTCAAGTCGCGCTATGTGCGCGATGTCGGCCGGTTGCATGAGGATCGGCTGATCTGCTCGGCCGCGTGGGGCATCCTCGCCAATCCCGCACCGATGCCCGAACCGGACCGTCGCGTGCGCGGCTACCGGCTGTGGGGCAGCGTGTCGGGGATTGTGGATTCCCGGGTCGCCGCAGACATGTCCGCCAAGGGCGACGTCATCGTCACCACCTCGCCGAGCGCCTTTGACCGCGTGGACCCGCTGGCCTCGGGCATGGGCGCGCTGGTGCTGACCCGCGATGCCGATCATGTGTTCCAGCGTTTCGGCGATATCACCGCACTGGATCCATCCCGTCATGAAGCCTGGAGCGATCTCGGCAGTACGCGGCACTCGCGCCGCTGCAGTGCGACGTTCGATATCTGCGTGGCGGCGCGTGCGCGCCAATCCAGTCTGCTCTCCGAATCGCCGTGGATAGTGATCGGGCTGTGTCTGCTGGGCGGGTTCGCCGGCAGTGGCCTGGGTCTGCTGATCAGTGCATCCCAGCGCAACCGCCGTTCGCTGCCCAAGCAGCTGGAGCGGGCGATTCTGGGCGATGGCCTGACCTTGGTGTATCAACCGCTGCGGACGTTGTCCGATCGCCGGCTGGTCGGCGTGGAGACCCTCTCGCGCTGGTGCAACGAGCAGGGCGAGCCGGTGCCGCCGGATACCTTCGTGCCGATGGCCGAGCGGCAGCGCCTGGGCGGTGCACTTGCACGGCAGGTGGTGCGCAAGGCGCTGGCGGAACTGGGCGACCGCCTGCGCGATGACCCGACGTTCTACGTCAGTTTCAATGTATCGGCGACCGATGTGGTCGATGCTGCGTTTCGTGCCTACCTCAATGCCGCCACGGCGCAGTCCGGCATCGCCCGGGAACAGGTGGTGCTGGAGATCACCGAGCGCTCCACCACCCGCCATAGCGATCTGGCCGACGGCATGACGCGGCTGCGCGAGGACGGATACCCGTTCTACATTGATGATTTCGGTACCGGGTACTCCAACTTCGCGTATCTGGCCGAGCTGCCGCTGGATGCGATCAAGATGGATCAGCGCTTCACGCGCGCGATCGGCACCGGCTCGGCGATCAGCCAGATCATCGAGGCGATCTGCGTGATGACGCGGACCCTGGATATCGGCTTGGTGGTGGAAGGTGTGGAGACCGAAGAGCAGGCACAGGTGATGGTCGAGCTGATGCCCTCTGCCGTGGCGCAGGGCTGGTTGCTGGGCCGTCCGGTACCGGTGGATGCGTTGCCGGTGGACTGACTGGTCATGCGCGATGCTCTCGCCGCCCTCACGATCAATCCACGCGCTGCTGCCGCGCAGCTACCTAAGATCGGGGCACCCCAAAGGATGTTGCCGCACCATGACCACCGCACTGCAGGATCTCGACGCGCTTGAACCCATCGATATCGACGGGCTCAAGGCACAGGGCGTGCCGCCGGTCGCCCAGTATCTGGTGGATCAGGAGAAATTCGTGCTGCTCGGCGGGAAGCGGGGTATCTATCGTCTGGCCGGGACGGACACGGTCTGCTATTTCACCAGTCTGGATCAGATCCGCCTGCATCTGCTCGGTCAATCGCTGACGCGGTTGACGGTCGAACTGGTGTAAAGCCCCGGAGGGCAGGGCGCTTAGACGCCACCCTGCCTGGGCAGCGGCGCGGGTACATTCAATTGCCCGCCTGCGGCGACGTACGCGGCCAGCGCCTCGCCCTGACTGAGCAGGTGGCGATTCATCATCTGCTCGGCGGCTTCGGCATCGCGGTTGCGGATGCACGCCATCAACGCGCGATGCTCTTCCAGCGACTGTGCCATCCGCCCGGGAGTCAGCAGCTGACGGCCGCGATGCATCTTCAGGATGCGATGCAGGTCATGCGTCACCCGGATCAGCCACGGGTTGCCGGCATGGGTCTGCAGGCTTTCGTGGATCAGGTAATTGTTGCGGTAGTACTCGGCCAGATCGCCACTGGCGGCGGCCACTTCCATCGCATCGTGCAGGGCCTGCAGTTGGTCGATGCCCGCATCGTCGACACGCTTGACTGCCTCATGTACGCAACGGCCCTCCAGCATCGCCATCACCGGGAACAGCTGGTTGAGATCTTCCAGCGTGAGCCGGGTGACGCGGCTGCCACGCCCTGCATCCAGCTGGACCAGGCCTTCGGCCGCCAGCAGCTTGAGGCTTTCGCGCAACGGGGTACGGCTGATGCCCAGTTCTTCGGCGAGCATCGGCTCATCGATCCATTCACCCGGCGGCAGTTCGTAGTCGTAGATCTTCTGGCGCAGGCGCTCGGCGACCTCTTCATAGAGCGGCACGCGTTTCTTCGACAGACGGGGACCAGGAGCCAGGGGCATGGCAGAATTTCTTGTGCAGGTGTGCAGCATTCTAACGGGTCAGGGCGGGCCTGCCGGAGCAGGCCCGCCATGGGGTCACATCCAGCCTGGCACCACGAACAGCAGCCACGCCAGCAGCGGGCCAAACGCCACCACCAGCCCGCTATAGACCAGGAAGCGGCGGAACAGCGCTTCGCGCTCTTCCTTCGCGGCCGAGGCTACGACCAGCGCACCGTTGGTGGAGAACGGGCTCACGTCCACTACGGTGGAGGAGATCGCCAGGGCGCAGATCACACCGGCAGCGCTCAGATGCCCCTGCATCAGGAACGGCACGGCCAGGGGAATCGTGGCGCCCAGCACCGCCGCCGAGGACGCGAACGCCGACACGATGCCGCCGACATAGCAGACCAGCAGCGCGCCCAGCAGCGGAATGCCGATCGCACCCACGCCATGCCCGATGTAATCCACCGCGCCGGCCTGCTGCAGCACGGCCACGTAGGTGACCACACCGCTGATCAGCAGCACGGTCGACCAGCTGATGCCATCCACCGCGCCCTTCTGCGAGTTCGGCGAGAGCAGGGCCAGCACCACTGCGACGGTGATCGACACCAGGCCGACGTTGAGGTTGTAGACCAATGCGGCGATGCCCAGGCCGAGCAGGCCGATCAGGGTGAACACGCGCTCGCGGTTGATGCGCACGTCATCCAGCGCGTCCGGATCATTGGAGAGCGTGCCACCGCCCGCCGAGACCAGGGCGCCGTGACCTTCGATCGCAAACTGGCGTGAGGAGGCCTGGCTGCCGGCGACCAGCGGTTCGGTCGCCGTCGGTGCGCGACGCATCAGCGCCAACCCGCCAAAGGCGAAGAAGCAGATGATGCCCATCAGCAGGTTGAAGCCCAGGCTGGTCAGGAATACGGCCATTTCCGTGACTTCCAGGCCGGCCTTCTGCACCACCTGGTTGGTGATGCCGCCATACACGCTGATCGGCGAGAAGCCACCGGCCTGCGCGCCATGGATCACCAGCAGGCCCATCATCAGCGGGTTGATCTTGTACTGCTTGGCAAAGCGCAGCGCGACCGGACCGATGATCGCCACCGCGGCCGGGCCGAGCGCGCCGAAGGCGGTCAGCACCGCGGTGACCACGAACATCACCCAGGGGATGGCGACGATGTGCCCGCGCACGGCCTTGACTGCCCAATGCACCAGCAGATCGATGGTGCCGTTCTTCTGTGCGATGGCGAACAGGTACGTGATGCCGACCAGGGTCAGGAACAGGTCGCCCGGGAAGCCGGCCAACACCTCCTTGCCCTCCATTCCGACGAACAGGCCGCCGATGATGAAGGCCAGCGCGAAGGCGACTGCACCCATGTTGATGGGTAGCGCAGTGGCCACGATGAACATGATCACCAAGCCGATGATCGTTGCGATTTGCGGACTCATGCGCCCTCCCGAGACACTTGATACGCGTGCAGCATGATGGCGACCCGCCACCCGGGGTTTACGTGATGCAACCCTTACCGGCGAACCCTCATGCGCGTGCGCATGCGCGGTCCACCCAGTCCAGAACGCCCTCCAGCGTCTGGAAATCCTCCACGGAACGGGCCTCAAGCTGCGGATGCAGCTCGCGGGCACGACGGCTCAACGCCGCGCCCGGGCCCAGTTCCAGAAATACGCGCCCACCACGCTCGACCGCCTGCTGCAGCACCGTCTGCCACTGCAGCGGTTGCGCGATCTGCGCCGACAACGTGGCCACGACACGCTCGACATCACCGACCAGGCGGCCGTCGATCCCGGCCAACAGCCGTAGTTGAGGTGCGCGCAGCTCGACCGAATGCAGCAGGTCTTCGAAGCCCTGTGCGGCGGCGGTCAGCAACGGCGTATGCGCCGGCACGCAGACCGGCAGCGGCACTGTCCGGGCGCCGTTGGCGGCCACTTCGTCGGCTGCCGCTGCGAGAGAGGCACGCGCACCGCCCAGGACCACATGGTCCGGGCCGTTGACGATGGCCAGGAAAATGCCATGCGCAGCGCACAGCCGCGCGATCCGGACATCGTCCAGACCGATCACGGCCAGCAGCCCGGCATCGTCCGGGGTTGCTGCGTCCATCAGGCGCGCACGCTTGCGTGCCAGCCGCAGGCAGGTAGCCGTATCGAAACTGCCGGCCACCGCATGCGCCGCCAGTTCGCCCGCGCTGTAGCCTGCGACGGCGGTGATGGTCGGCAGGGAGTTGCGCAGTGCAGCCCAGTGCGCGAGCGGGGCAGTGCACACCAGCGGTTGTGCCAGTGCGTTGCGGAAACGCATCGTGTCAGCAGCGATCTGTTCGACCGGCGTGCCGAGCAGTTCGTCGGCCAGATCGAGCACTGGCTGGGCCAATGCGTGACCACGCACCCGTTCGAACATACCGGGGTGCTGGCCGCCTTGGCCCGGGCAGAGCAGGACCAGGCTCATGCAGCCTCCTGCTGGTGCAGGAACCACGCGCAGGCCAGCAGATCGGCACTGCCACCCGGGCTCAGGCGCTTGGCCTCGAAGGCATCGCACACCGGCCCGAGCCGCGCCCGCCAGCCGGGCTGCAGGGCGCCGCCCTCGGCGAGGAAGCGACGTGCCTGCTGCTGTGCGAAGGCCAATCCGCGCTCGCCACCGCGATGCAGCAGGTTGAGATCGGTGGTCACCGCGATGAGCGACATCAGCGTCTGCACCATCGCCGCCTGGCGGTCCTGCGTGGCGCGCAACGCGGCCTGCAACGTGGGCAGGGCGACGTCGCGCAGCAATGGAAAGCCCTGCGCGGCCTGTTCGCGGACACCGGCAACGCCATGGCGCTGACGGGCCCGCTGGCCGGGGCTGTCGTTGTTCAACGGTGCGGTGAGCAGCGCGGGCGCCCAGTGTTCGCGTACGGCAACACAGACCTCGCCCCCCTGGGGTGGCGTTCCCTTGATGTGGCGAAGTTGGGCGGACGCGGCGACCAGCAGCCCGAGACTGAAGATGGCACCGCGGTGGGTATTGATGCCGCCAGTGGCACGCAGCATGGCCGCCTCGGCGTCGATGCCATACGCGCGCAGGTCTTCAAAGGGCGTGCCATGCGCGCCAGCGGCAGCGACAGCCACGAAGTAGCCGCGCAGGGCGAACAGGCTGCGCAGGAAGGTGCCGGCGTCCATGTCCTGGTGGCTGCCCCTGCTCCATGGCGTCACCAGGCCCGGCTTGGGCGCACACGCCAGCTCTGCGTGCAGGCTGGTGATCGCCAGCCGGCCGAGCCGATGCGCCGCCGCCGTGGGGGAGGGCGGTGTTGCCGGAACAGTGTGCAGGACCGCGTTCATGCGACGGCCTGCAGCGACAACAGTGCGTCGCGCGGTGACAGCCAGCAGGCATCACCGGTTTTGACCATTACCCGTGCGGCGCCACTGGCGTATTCGCGCCAGCTCACGGCACGCTCGCCCGGAAAGCGCAGTTCGCCGTCGATGCACAGGCGGTGCTCACGCTCCCAGCGCTGCATGCGGGCGGCCAGTCGATCCGCCTGAGCGTGATCCTCCACCTCCCAGAGCAGGTCCAGATCCGAGCTGGCCCGCAGATAGAGAAGGCCGGTCAGGTGTTGCCAGGCGAAACTGCCGAACACGCGCGGGGGCACGTCCAGATCGCGGGTATCGGCCAACAGCAGGCGTACCTCGTCGCGCCAGGGCGCAGGGAGGCCTTCGGTGACCTCGGCCAAGGCCGGCGGCGGCGTAGTGCGCAGCACATGGCCTGGTTCGATCCGCAGCGACAGCCGCCGGCGTTGCTCGGCCAAGGGCAACGGCACCCCCAGGCGCAAGTGATCGCCATCAGCGGCCGGATCGCGTCGCGCCACCACGAACGGTAGGCGCGCCTCGGCCCACGCCCGCAGGCGCGCATCCGCGCCCGGGGTCAGCACCTGCCACGGTGCCTGCGGAGCGAGCCAGACCAGGTCGTGACGGCGCATGGTTCAGGCCTCGCCCGCGGCCACGGCAGCGGCGACATCGCGTGCCAGCAGGCGGCCACCGCGCTCGGCACCACGGTCGCGGCGTTGGTCGCCGGTGACCGGCGCCTGCAGCGCCTCGACCAGCGCCTGCGCGAGGTCGCCCTCCCAGACGGCCTCCACGGCGCCCATGCGGACGTAGTTCTCCACGCCCGGCGCGAACACCGGCGAGCTCTGGCTCAGCGCCTGCAGTTTCTCAAGTGGCTGTTTGGTGACGCGCGCCATCGCGCGCAGATCCATCACGCGCACCTGCGCTTCGGGCAGGGCATAGATGCGGTCGGCCATCAGCCCGAACGACAGGAAGCCGCCGCTCACCGACTCGCCATACACCAGGCTGACCAGTGGCGCGCCGCGGCGGCGGGCCAGATCCAGCGTACGCGCCAAGTGCGCGAAGTAGCTGTTGATGCCGAGCATTTCATCGCGGCGCGCCAGGCGCTGACCGGCGGTATCGACCAGCATGACGATCGGCCGCTGCGGATCTGCGCGGGTGCTGGCGAGCACGGTGGCGGCCAGCGCCAGTGCGTGATCGATACCCACCTCCAGCTTGTTGGCGGTGCCGATGACAGTCACTTCGCCGGCGGCGGTGGTGGCGGTACCGCCCAGCACATCGTCCTCGCGGGTGACCGCGTGACCGAGCGGGAACAGGGCATCGAGCAGGGGCGTCAGTTCCATGGCAGGCTCCGGTCCTTGACGGCGTCAAGGAAGTCAGCGGTCTCCAGCAGCGGCAGCTGCTCGGCATCGGCAATGCCCTGCAGGCGCCAGACCTCTAGGCCATCACGGCAGCCGCCATAGGCGTTGATCCGGGCACCCAGCTGGGCCTGCGCCTGTTCCAGCGCGACCAGCGGATCCTGCGGCTCGGCATGTGTGGTCATCAGCGCCGTGGCGGCATCGGCAAAGGCCTCGATGCGATCCGGCACGAGCTGCACGGCATCGCCGATCAGATAGCGGTGTTTGCCGCCGGTCACGCGCCACACCAGGGCACGGTCACGCGAGTCGAACTCTTCCACGCCGCGCACGGTCTCGATCACTTCCGGGCCGGACAGCGAGAGACGACCCTCTTCGGACATCACTACCGCCGTGCAGCAGCGGGCGACGATGCCCATGCCACCGAAGGCACCGTTGCCGCTGCCGATCAGCGAGAACACCGGAATGCCGGCGGCGCGTGTGGCCAGTACCGCACGCATGATTTCGGAAATGGCGATCAAGCCCGCGTTGGCTTCATGCAGGCGCACGCCGCCACTGTCGAGCAGCAGCAGCACCGCATCGGGACGCACCTCAACAGCACGCTCCAGCAGGCCGGTGAGCTTGGCCCCGTGTACTTCGCCCACGCCGCCGCCCATGAACTGGCCCTGCTGCGCGGCGATCAGCACGCTGCGGCCGTTCAAGCTGCCCGCACCGACCACGATGCCGTCATCGAACGCACCCGGCTGATCCAGCTGGGCCAGATGGGGGCTGATGATGCGGCGGGCCGGACCCACAAATTCCGTGAAGCTGCCGGCGTCGAGCAGGCCGTGGATACGCTCGCGGGCATCGGCCTCGTAGAAACTGTGACTGCTCACGGGGCGCCTCCTTCCTGCAGGGTTTCCAGCGCCTGCTGCAACCGCAGGCTGACCACCGCCGGTGTCGCGCCGGCGTCGTTGATCGACAACCGCACGTTGCGCAGCGGGTGGCGCGCGGCGAAGTCGGCCAGCACCGCCTGCCAGACGGTGTGAAAGCCGGTGGCCGAGGTGATCACCTCGATCTCCATCGCACCGTCCAGCGGGGTAGGTTCGATCAGTACTTCCAGATTGCCCGAGGCGACCACGCCGACCAGCGCGTGATGATCGCGTTCGGTGAGGTCGTGCTGCCCGGGGAAGCGATAACGCAGGGTTTCCATGGCGTGCCCCTTACCAGTTGCGGAAGCGTTTGGGTGGGTTGTACAACCCACCTGACCAACGCACGAGATCCTTGACCGAGCGCGCGGCAAGCAGATCTCGGCTGGCATCGCGGGTGCGGATGCCGAGGTCTTCGGCGCGGCGGATGATGCCGCGATCGCGCAGGTTCTCGACCATCGCGCGGTCGCGGCCCAGACCCACCGCGGTGTAGCCGGCGACGCCGCGGATCGCCTGTTCGCGTTCCTCCGGGCTGCGGCACAGCAGCAGGTTGGCGATGCCTTCCTCGGTCAGCACGTGGGTGACGTCATCGCCATAGATCATCACCGGCGGTAGCGACATCTTCGCGCGCTCGGCCAGCTCCCAGGCATCCAGGCGATCGACGAAGGCCGGCGCCATGTGCTCGCGGAAGGTCTCCACCATCTGCACGACCAGCTTGCGTCCGCGTGGCATCTGCCCGGGCAGCGCCGCTTCCTGGCCGGCCTTGAGCCAGGCCGGGCTGGCATGACGGCGGCCGCGGGCATCCGAGCCCATGTTGGGCGCGCCACCGAAGCCGGCGATGCGATCGCGGGTGGCCGTGGAACTGTTGCCCTGCAGATCGATCTGCAGGGTGGAGCCGATGAACATATCGCAGGCATACAGACCGGCGGTCTGCGAGAACGCGCGGTTGGAGCGCATGCTGCCGTCGCTGCCAGTGAAGAACACATCCGAGCGCGCCTCGATGTAGCGCTCCATGCCCAGCTCCGAGCCGAACGAATGCACGGACTGCACGAAGCCCGATTCGATCGCCGGGATCAGCGCCGGGTGCGGATTGAGCGCCCAGTGCGTGCCTATCTTGCCCTTCAGCCCCAGTGATTCGGCATACGTGGGCAGCAGCAGCTCGATCGCCGCGGTATCGAAACCGATGCCGTGGTTGAGGCGCTGCACGCCGTACTCGGCGTAGATGCCCTTGATGGCCATCATCGCCATCAGCACCTGGATCTCGGAGATCTGCGCCGGGTCGCGGGTGAACAGCGGCTCGATGTAATTGGGGCGCGGCGCCTCGGTGACGAAGTTGACCCAATCGGCCGGGATATCGACGCGGGGGAGGGTGTCGACGATTTCGTTGACCTGCGCGATCACGATGCCGCCCCGGAACGCGGTGGCTTCGACGATCACGGGGGTGTCTTCGGTATTCGGGCCGGTATAGAGATTGCCGTGGCGGTCGGCGGCCTGCGCCGCGATCAGCGCGACCTGTGGAGTCAGATCAATGAAGTAGCGGCCGAACAGTTCCAGATACGTGTGGATCGCCCCGATCTCGATCCGGCCTTCGGCGACCAGATTGGCGAGGCGGCCGCTCTGCGGGCCGGAGAAGGAGAAGTCCAGGCGCTGGGCGATGCCGCGCTCGAAGACATCCAGGTGCGAGGGCAGGGACAGCACGGACTGGACCATGTGCAGGCCGTGGACCTGCGCGGGATCAAGCTGGGCCAGGCACTCAGCGAGGAAATCAGCCTGCTTCTGGTTGTTGCCCTCCAGGCAGACCCGGTCCCCCGGTTCGAGCACGGTGTGCAGGAGCTGAATGATCCCGGCGTGGGGCACCAGGCGCCCAAAGCCGGCGTCGGTGGCCCGCTGCACCCTTGCCTGGCGGCGATCCGCAAGCGTGTTCCAGTCTCGAGCCATCTGGCGCCTCTTCATAATTACACTGTAATTACAAAACTACCACCGGGATTTGGTGGGGGCAAGGGGGGGCGGAGGGGGGGGAGGGCTGGGGAAGCGCATTCAGGTAGAGTGGCCCTAGAACGGAGTGAAGGGGAGTTTCAATCCATGTGGCGACAACTTGGGGCGTTTCTTCTGTTGCTGGCATTGGTATTCGGGGCTGCGTACTTCCTGGGCATCTCAATAGTGGCTCGAAGTAATTTTGCATTCGACACAAGCGACGTGCTGTCCTCGGCTGCCGGCATGTGGTTCGCGCTGTTTGGCGGGCTTATCGCAAGGCAGTACCGGTTCGCGATCATCGTCGGCGTGCTGTACGTCTGTCTCTGGGGAATGGCGACTTACTTCGTCAACGCGGGAACCCAGGCAGGCTTCCTGCCAATCTTCCGCATCAATGCGCCGAACGTCGTGGTGTCCGTCCTGAGTGGCATGGCGGGTGCATGCGTTGGCGTGTTTGTTCGAAGCGGGCCACGGCCCGCCGAAGCCGAGTTCCATTCTGAACCATGACATTTGACGGGGCAGTGCCCGCTCCTAAGCCTGCGCCGCATCATGAACCCAAGGAGTGAAGTCTGATGGACCATTTTTCGGATGAGTGGTTTCGGTCCGAATGGAGAAAGCTCGGCTTCTACTATGAGGTCGACCATGCCGCCAGGCAGTGGACAATCACTGGGGAAGTGGGCGGGCTGGAGGCCTTTGTTGCCGCTGTTCGCCTCTATGCTTCCGATCCAGGCAATGATTGGATTTCATGCCACTGCAATCTGGGTCCGTATGACTATCTTGAAATTGGTACATGGACGTCACCAGTCATCGATAGCCATTGGATCGCAGGCCCCCTGAGCGAGCTGATGAGTCTCGCCGACCATATTGAGGTGTGGCTGGGCGCGCAGTCGGGCGAGTCACTCCTTGCGAGAGAGTTCTTCAGTCCCTCGTCGCCTTATGACGTGTGCCTGCACTTGATGGGCGCTGGTTTTGATCCCTCATCCCTGGATTCTGCGCTCACAGGTTAATGAGAGGCCTCAGTTTGCTGCCTTGCCCGCACGCGGCCGCCGCGGCTTCGCCCCCCGCGGCACAACCTTCGGCGTCGCCACCAGCACGCCCCACTGATGCAGATGCTCCATGCCGGACAGCGCATCCAGGTACGCCATGAAGTGCGTCAAATAACCCGGCGAGGTCTCCTTCATCAACGTCAGGGCGCGATGGACCAGCACGCCGGAGTTCAGCGGCCCGCCATTGGTGGGCATCTGGGCCAGCGATTCCTTGAGCTGGCTTGCATTGCGCAGCCTGGCCCATGTCGCACGGACCTCAGCGAGCACGGGCAGCTCTGGATAGGTCGCGTCGTGCTGGCCGCTCAATTCCGTGATCAGTGCCTGCAGGTCAATGCGTCCGGCTGACGGGACGGGCGCGGACGGCGCCACTACGGATGCCTGGGCAATCTGCTCGCCGTAGCTCGCCATCAACGCATCCAGCTTCGCCTGCAGCAGCGCCCGCACCTGGCCGTCATGCGCCTGCGCGCGGGCATGCAGTGCCTCGATCACGGCAAAGCGCGTGCGGTCGAGCTGGTCGAGCTTGTCCGCCCGCCAGTTCTGGAGGATCTCAGCCGTTGCGACAGAACTACGGGGCATCCGGTGCCTTGCTGGTCTTGGGCTTGGGAATCGGCGCAATCTCCACACGGCGATTCTTCGCGCGGCCTTGTTCGTCGGCGTTGGAACTCACCGGCTGCTCCGAGCCAAACGCCGCGGCAAACACCGCATCCGACGGTACGCCCTCGACAATCAAGGTGCGGGTCACGGTCAACGCACGCTCTGCGGAGAGCTCCCAGTTGTCGGCGAAGCGCCAGTTGCCATCGCGCACCTGCTGGTCGTCGGTGAAGCCGCTGACCATGAGGATCTCCTCGCGCGAGGCCAGGTAGCCTTTCAACGGCCCGGCGAGGCTCTTGAGGACGTCGGCACCTTCCGGTTGCAGCTGATCCGAGTTCAACGCGAACAGCACATTGCCGCGGATGCCGATGCGGCCATCCACCAGCGTCACGCGCCCGGCCGCGAGCGGGCCGGCCAGTGCCTGCTCCAGCGTCTGGCGACGCTGCACTTCGGCCTGGCGCTGCTTGACCTCTTCATCCAAGCGGTTGGTCAGCTCCAGCTGCAGCGCAACCACGCCGACCAGAATCAGGACGAACGCGCCAAGCAGCACCGACATCAGGTCGCCGAAGGCGGCCCAGATCGGAGCGCCTCCGTCGGCCTCGACTTCGATCTCGTCGCTCATGCCGAGGCGGCTCCGGCCTTGCTGCTGCGGCGACCGGCCAGCTGCTGCAGCTCATCGATGATCTGCTTCTGCGAGAGCACGCTGAGGTCGATGACCTCACGCGCCTGGGCCACGTAGTAGGCAAGCTGCTCGTCACTGCGTGCCAGCGAGCCGTCCAGCGAGGCGGCGATCTGGGCCAGGCGCTCGTTGAGACCGTCGCTGGCCGTCCCGAAGGACTGCACGACGCTGCCGAGCGCGTCGGCCAGACTCGCCACTTCCACCGCACTGCCGGTGACCTGCGCGGCCACGCTGCCGAGCTTGCCGGTCTCGGCTTCGATGTGATCGGTGAAGCGTGTGCCCACCCGGTCCAGCAGCTCGGCCGAGGTCGATACCAGGGCATCGACGGCGACGCGCTGCTCGTTGGCGGCGTGGTTGACCGCATCCAGCAGGGTCTCCACGGTGGCCAGCAGGCGGCTGCGTTCTTCCAGCGTGGCGGTGTCCCGGACCAGGCTGTCGGAGAGTTTGCTGCGCAGTTCGGCGACGACATCGGCCGCGGCCTTGGGCGCTTCCGAGGCGGCTTGGACGAGGCGCGAGATCTCGCTGATCGTCTCGCTGGCGTGCGCCTGGGCCTGCTGGGTGATGTCGTTGGCGGTGCGGGCGAGGGTGTCGCAGATCTCCTGCTGACGGCTGGCGACGCTGGCGCCGGTCTGCTCCCAGCGTTCGCCGAGGCTGGCGCTCATGCCGGTGAAGGCATCGGTCCACACGCTTAGGCGCTGCTGATCGCGTGCTTCCAGTGCGTCCTGCAGCTGGGTATGCGAGTGCTGCATCGCCTCGCCGAGCGACACCGCCTGCGCCTGCAGCGTCGCGGCGGCGGCATCCAGCGCGTGCTGGTGACGCTCGCTCACTGCAGTCGCGGCGGCATCCTGGCGGGCGAGCGCCTGCTGCCACGCCTCGGCGATCTGCGAGGTGGTGGCCTCCATGCGGCTGCCGACCGCGTCGATCAGGCCGGTAGCCCGGGCGTCATGTGTATCGGTGAAGCTGGCCAGGGCCGTGCGCAGGTCGCCGGTGAGCGCAGCATGGGTCTGCTGCTGCGCAGCCTGAGCCTCCTGCCAGCGCTGCGCGGTCGCGTTAAGCTCGGTCGAGACGGCCTCAAGCAACGCGCTGGAGCGCTCGCCATGTTGCTCGGCGAACTGGGTCAGTGCACTGCGCAGCTCGGTCGCCATGGCGTTGTTGGTCTGCTGCTGTGCGGACTGGGCCGCCTGCCAACCATCAGCGGTGCTGACCAGCTTCGTGGAAACGGCATCGAGCAGGCCAAGCGCGCGTTGATCGTGCTGCGCGGCGAACCCCTCCAGCGTGGCGCGCAGGTCCGTGGTCAGTGCCGCGTTGGTCTGTTGCTGGCTCTCCAGCGCGGCCTGCCAGGATGCGGCGGTGGCGACACGGCTGGCGTCGAAGCCCTCGGTCAACCCGGTCAGCTGGCGCTGCACCGCTTGGGTCACCGTCTCATGCATGGCGGCGTTGGCGCGGGCGATGCCGGCCAGGGTGGTGTCCATCACCGGCTCCAAGGCCGCACCGACCGCGCGTGCGCTTTCGGCGACGCTGTCCTTGAGCGACTGTTCGATGGCGGCGGTCAGGCGGGCATATTCCTCGTCGGCCTTGGCATGGAAGCTCTGCTGGTTCGCCAGCAACCGCTCGCCCGAGACGTTGCTCTGCTGCTCGATCGCGGTGGTCATGGCCTGCAGCCGTTCCACCAGCGCCGGCATCCGTTCGGCCTGCTGCTGCAGCAACCGGAAGGCTTCATTGCGCTGCCAGGACTGCGAGTGCGTGTGCAGGGTGGTCGCGATCTCCACGTCCAGTCGCTGCACCGCTTCCAGGCGCTCACGCCGGCACAGGGCCGAGAGCAGGCCCAGCATCGCGGAGGTGGCGACACCGGCGATCGAGGTGCCGAACGCGACCGCAAGGCCTTCCACCGGTGCACCCAGTGAGCCGCGGATCGCCTGCAGGTCGGTCGCGCTTTCCAGCGCCAGTCCGGTCCCGCGCAACGTCGCCATCATGCCGAGCAGGGTACCGAGCATGCCCAGCAGCACCAGCAGCCCGACCAGGTAAGGCGTCAGGACCGGACCGGGCAGGGCAACGCGCTCGCCTTCCACGCGCAGACGCACGGCATTGCGAAGGCTGGGATGCAGCTGGCCCAGCCAGGTGGCGAGCCCGGCGCTGGCGGTGCCTGCGCTGACCGTGGCCGCCGTGAGCGAGGCGGTCGCCTGCCGGTAGCGATGCAGCTCGAGGCCACCGGCGAGGTAGCAGACGGCGATCAGCAGGGCGACAGCGAAACCGACCGGATTGGTGCTGGCATAGCCTGCCCCGATCCAGCACACCGCAACAAGGCCAAGCAGGAAAACAACGTAGTGAAGACTGGTTCTGAACATGACGTCCCGGTTAGTGGGTGCGAAGCGCTGCAAGCAGCCCTTCTATCGGTTGAAAACGAACATCCAGCTCGGCCAGCAGCAGGCTCTGCATGTCACGGCGGAACACCTCGAGCCACGCATCATCGCTGCCGGCATCGCGCAGCCGCTCGAAATGCACGCCGAGCAGCACCGGTACCTTGGCCAGCAGGCTGTACTCCCGCGCGCTCAGGGTCTGCTCCATCAGCGCGTCGACTTCGGCGAGCCTGGCCATCTCAGAAGAGGTGCGGGTCAACATGTCGCGAAGCCGACCGCGCAGGCGGCTGGTGTCCCGGAGCATGGCCCGCTGCAACGCCAGATAGCGCTCGCGGAACGCGGTGTACTCAACAGTGCCGTCCGTACCGTCGGCCGCCACCTGGGAAGGGTGTTTGGCACCCTCAGATTCCTGAACGATGGCCGCCTCCAACGCAGCGCGGAGCCGCCGACACTCGGCGTCCTCGTCGGCATTGAAATCCGGGCCGTCCACGGCAGGTGGAAGCCGGCCATCGAGCGCCTTGGACAAGGTAACCGCCCGCGTCCAGTCCACCCACTCGCTGAGCCGGTCTGACAGGGCAGGGCCCGCCGAGGACAGGTTACTCTCGGCAAGGCGGGCCAGCAGCCGGATGAAGGCCGGGCCCGGGACAGGCGTCCGTTGCGCGGTTTTGGCCATTGTTCCGGTTAAAACGGCGAATTTTACACCGTAATGACTGCAGCCCGCCGGGCCGGGAGGTTCAGGCTGGGCAGGCGCTCACTTGGCGAGCAGGGGCCAGTAGCCGTCCAGCTGCCTCTGCTGGCGGGCAGTCAGCTCTCGACGCAGTGCAACTCGACGCCGCTCGGCCTCGTCGGCTCGCCCGGCCAACGTCGACTCGCGCGCAAGTTCCAGCAGGGCGCGCTGCCGCACGTTGAGGTTTCCGAAGGGGTCGAACCAGGAATCCAGGCGGCGGCTATCCTTCACGCCCGTCCAGGTAAACCGCGCATCACCCGCGGTGGCCGCGATCTGCCGGTAGCGCCGGGTTGCCTCGGCGCGGCTGATGTGCCCCTGCAGCAGGTCCAATCGCGCGGCCAGCAACTGCACTTCAGGGGTAACGCCGCTGCTGATGAGCGCATCGACCGTTTCACGCAGGAATGCGTCGTCCCGATTGGCGGTGCTTGCCTGCATGCCGAGGAGGTTGAACGTCGCTACCGCTACGCGATATTCGCGTCGCTCAAAACGGTGTACCTCTGCGTCGGTTGGGGCACCCAGGCGCGACGGCTGCACCAGCACGATGCCGGGTTCATCGGCCAGTACCTCATCGATGTCGCGCTTGTGGAACTCACCGACCACCACGACCACGGTGCCGCCGGGATGCGCACGCGCGGCGGCCGCAATGCGCTTGGCCTGCAGGAACGTGCGATACAGGAACAGGCGACGTGGCAGATCCTGTGCGGTGCGTGCCGCTGGAGTGAGACTCCATTGCGTGGAGCGCGCCACATTCGCGGCAACATCGGCATGGAAGAGGGTACGTTTGAGCTGCGCCGGCTCGGGGAAGGTCAGGAACTGCTGGAAACCGCGCGTGGGCCGGATTTCGGGGATCGCCTCCAGATCCATGCCGAAGCCCAGTTGCGCGTCCTCGCTCGAAGGGTGCCAATCGAAGGGGCACAGGGCGATGTTGCGCTCGCGCGCGAAGGGCACCACCACATCCTGCACTTCGTAGGTGAATTCATAGAAATCGTTGCGTGCAAATGCTTCCGGCGAGCGCTCGATGCAGATCGCATCCGGGTCAGTGCGATCCAAGAACGCAGCCAGCACCGCCGGCCGATCTTCGCGCGCCACCAGTTGCGCCGCATGGTCCACGCCCAGCACGATCACCTGCGTGGCAGGTTCAGGCACGCCGCTCTTTGCAGGCAGCGACAGCATCCCCAGCAGCACCCCCACGATCCACATCCTGATCATCCAGCCTCCATGTGATGCACGTTGTGGGGAGCAGAGTGGCAGGCTGCAGGGCAGAATGCGGGTGCCGAAAGTTGTAGTCATGGCGCCGGCGAGCACGGATCCGGACGCTTCGGCGTGCCGTGACGGCGAGGCAGCGGCTATGCTGTGGCCCGATTTCGCATAGGGAGTACAGCAGATGGGATCGACCCGCACCTTCGGGTTGCTGACGCTGTTGGTGGCGGCCAGCGGAACGGTTATCGCGGCTACGCCCGCTGCGTCGCTTGAGGACGGCGTCCGCAACGTGCCCCGGTTCGCTTTGCCGCTGTCGCCGTATCTGAGCCCGGAAGCACAGGCCGCGATGCGTAGCGCCGTCGCCCACGGCGACCCGGTCGCGAAGATGGACAACGCCACCGTGCTCAAGGAACTGGCGACTATCCGCAAGGGTGCCGATGACTGGGCGTATGGCGAGATCAAGGCGCTGCGCCAGCGCTATCCGGTGGAGCTGCACCACGAAACCTGGAATGGCGTACCGGTGGTACGTGTCGAGCCACGCAGTGCGCCAGCCGATCCAGCGCGGCGGCGCCTGTTGATCGAACTGCATGGCGGCGCGTTCGTGTTCGGCCGCGCTGACAGCCTCGGCCTGCTGGAGGCGATTCCGGTCGCGGCCATGACGGGGGCCACGGTCGTGGCGGTGGAGTACCGGCAAGGCCCGGAGCATCAGTTTCCGGCCGCGAGTGAGGATGTGGCCGCGGTCTACCGGGCGGCGCTGGAGAAGATGCCGGCACGGCACATCGGTCTGTTCGGCTGCTCGGCCGGCGGCGTGCTCACGGGCGAATCGCTGGCGTGGTTCGCCAAGGAGAAGCTGCCGATGCCGGCCGCGGCCGGCCTGTTCTGCGCCGGCGGCGATGCCCGCTACGGCGGCGACTCCCGCTATGTGGCGGCGGCCGTCACCGATGCACTGCTGCCGCATGCTGACGGCACGTTGCCGATCATGGAGGACCTGTACTACGGGAAGGTGGATTTCCGTGATCCACTCGTGTCGCCGGTGTTCTCCGATGCAGTCCTCGCGCAGTTCCCACCGACCCTGTTCATTACCGCCACCCGTGCGGCGGAACTGAGCAACGTGTCCTATACGCATTCCCGGCTGGTGGACCTGGGCCGCGAGTCGGATCTGCACGTCTGGGACGGGCTGGGCCACGCGTTTCATCTGGATGCCCGCCTGCACGAGAGCCAGCAGGCTTACCGGGTGATGGCCCGGTTCTTCACCCGCCACCTGGACATGCCGCTGCCGCCAGCGCCTGTGGAGTAGGGCGCACAGGCGTTGCATACGGAATGCATACATCCGTATGCACGGTGCTTACATGGGGTTGCCTACGGTGGAACCCGAGTGCACCCGCGCTCGGTTTTTCCCATAAGGAGTAGATGATGAGCCAGCAGATTCCCGAAGGTACCCTCGTTGTTGTCGCCGACGGCGGCTCGGCCCGCGTGTTCACCAACGTTGGCACGGCGCACAAGCTTCAACTCAAGCAGGAGGGGGAACTTCAGCTGCAGGCCGTCAGCGAAACCGGCGCCTCGGGGCAGGGCCCCTCCGGCTCGGTGCCACAGGACATGACGATCTCCCAGCTCAATGAAGCCACGTTTGCCAAGCAGGTCGCCGCGCAGTTGAACGAAGATGCGCTGAAGAACCGCTACGCGCACCTGATCCTGATCGCCGACCCGCAGACGCTGGGCCGCATCCGCCCGTTGCTGCACAAAGAAACCCAGGAGCGGCTGATCAAGGATCTGGCGAAGGATTACACCAACGCACCGCTGGAGGACATCCAGCGCGCACTGTCCTGAGAACCGCTAATGGCCTTCGTTCGTGAGTACAGCCCCTCCGACATCACCCGTGCCGACATCGATGCGGGCAGCGGATGGGTGATGCTGGAGTTCGGCACCGGTTGGTGCGGCCATTGCAGTGCCGCCCAGCCCCTGCTGCAGAAGTTTCTCGGCGGCTACGACGCTACGCACCTGAAGGTCGAAGATGGGAAGGGGCGGCCGTTGGGCCGCTCCTTTGCTGTGAAGCTGTGGCCGACGGTGATTCTGTTGCGCGATGGCCGCGAAATCGCGCGTGCAGTGCGGCCGCACGAGCGCGACGATCTCGCGCCATTGATCGATGCATTGGAGCGCGGGCAGTAACGAGCATCCCGCTCTCGAGCGACATTCGCCCTGCGAGATGAGTGTCAGCACAACACATTCGCCGCATTCCCAGCGCTGCCGACGTGTGTATGCATCGCGTGAAAAGTAGTCAAAACAGCTTGAAACATGCTGTTCCACGCTGCCGACCGGAGCAGTACGGGCCTCGCGCTCGCCAAATGTAGTAAGATGGCCCGCTTGATCACCCCCGGGCCATTGCCCGCTTCCTGGTCATCCATCCCGCAGCGTCGCTGAGTCCACGCGGCCGTCCGGGATCGTCTGTTGCAACCCCTCTTCGCGCATCGCGCTGTGTCATCAGAGGCGGTATTTCCTGTGCCGTGCGCGGGACCTCGGGCGCCGCGATGGCCTGCTTCCAGGAGAAAGCAGATGCAGGACCTGCCTGCCGCACACGCTCATTTTGGCTGGTTCAAACGCCGCCGCCAGATGCATGTCGACGAAGTCACCGTCGTTGATCGTCCGATGTTGAAGAAGGCCGTTGGCGCTGCCGCGCTCGGCAACGCGATGGAGTGGTTCGATTTCGGTGTCTACGGCTACCTGGCCGTGACCCTCGGCCACGTGTTCTTCCCCGACAGCAGCCCGACCGCGCAGCTGATCGCCACCTTCGCCACCTTCACCGTCGCCTTCCTAGTGCGCCCCTTGGGCGGGCTGGTGTTCGGCCCGCTGGGTGACAAGTACGGGCGGCAGAAGGTACTCGCGGCCACCATGATCCTGATGGCTGTAGGCACCTTCAGCATCGGCCTGATTCCCTCGTACGACCGCATCGGCATCTGGGCACCGGCGCTGTTGCTGCTTGCCCGCATCGTGCAGGGATTCTCCACCGGCGGTGAGTACGGCGGCGCGGCAACGTTCATCGCCGAGTATTCGACTGACCGAAATCGCGGCCTGATGGGCAGCTGGCTGGAGTTCGGTACGCTGGGCGGCTACATCGCCGGTGCCGGCACAGTCACCACACTGCACATGGCACTGAGCAGCACCCAGATGTTGGACTGGGGCTGGCGCATTCCGTTTCTGGTGGCTGGCCCGCTGGGTCTGCTTGGCCTGTACATGCGCATGAAGCTGGAAGAGACGCCGGCCTTCCGCGCGTATGCCGAAGAGGCCGAGAAGCGCGATCACGAGCGCCCGGGCCTGGGCGCGCTGTTCCGCGTGCATTGGGCACAGCTGCTGATCTGCGTCGGCCTGGTGCTGGTGTTCAACGTCACCGATTACATGCTGCTGACCTACATGCCCAGCTACCTCAGCGTCACCATGGGCTATGCCGAAAGCAAAGGCCTGCTGCTGATCATCATCGTGATGCTGGTGATGATGCCGCTCAATGTGGTGGGTGGATTGTTCAGCGATCGCCTGGGCCGTCGCCCGATGATCATCGGTGCCTGCATCGCGCTGTTCCTGCTGGCGATCCCGTGCCTGAAACTGGTGGGCAGCGGCAATGACTGGCTGATCTTTCTGGGGCTGATGCTGCTCGGGCTGGCGCTGGTGTGCTTCACCAGCTCGATGCCGTCCACGCTGCCGGCGCTGTTCTACACGCCGGTGCGCTACAGCGCGCTGTCGATCGCCTTCAACGTCTCGGTCTCGCTGTTCGGGGGTACCACGCCGCTGGTGACCGCCTGGCTGGTGGAGCGCACCGGTGATCCGCTGGTGCCCGCTTACTACCTGATGGGCGCGGCGGTGATCGGCGTGATCACCATGCTGTTCGTGCGCGAGACCGCCGGCATGCCGCTGCGTGGCTCCCCGCCGGCGGTGGCGAGCGAAGCCGAAGCGCGCGCGTTGATGCGCAGTGATGAGCCGGTCACGGTGGACGCGACCCAGCCCATGCTGCCCGAGGCGGCGGTACCGGACTCGGCACGGCCGGCGTAAGCCGGGACGGCATGCGCCCGCCTGGCGATGGACTACGGACGGGCGACCAAGCGGTAATGGTCGTCCAGCTCTGGTCCGCCGCCACGATTAGCGCTGCCCGCGACCACGTGCAGCGCACCGTTCAGCACCGCCGCCTGCATGCCGTGTCGCCCGACCGGCAGCGGCGGCAGCCGCTCCCAGCGCTGAAGGGCGGGGCTCCAGGCCTCCACCTCTGCGTGCGCGGCCGTGTGCGCATCGCTTTCGCCGCCGATCACAACGATCCTGTCATTCCAGGCAACCGTGGCCGTGCCTGAGCGTGGGGTCGGCAGGGGCGAGGGAAGGGTGGACCAGCGGCCCGATGCGATATCGAAGACGTCCACGGCTGCCACCGACTGCATCCCCGACGCATTGCTGCCATGGGCGCTGACCCGGCCACCGGCGGCGTAGAGCGCGCCGTCCAATACCGCCGCGTGGAAGTGGTCGCGCGCATGCGGTGCATCCGGCAGCGCTGTCCACTGCCCCGTCGCGGGATCGAAGACATCCAGCCATGGCACCACGCCACCGGTGTGCCCACGCGTTACACCACCGACCAGATAGAACTGGCCCGCGTGCAACGCAACGCCACTGGCACCGCGAGCGCGGCCTGCCGGCAGCGATGGCCCCTGTTGCCACGCATCCGCCGTCGGGTCGTAGATCCACAGCGCAGGAACGGCGGGCTCGGCTGGGAAGTCGCCGGTCAAGGCCCCCATCACCCAGATACGGCCGTCGTAGGCGAGTGCCTGAGTGTGGTGAAGCTGTTCCAGTGGAGGTCGTGCGCCGGAGGTCCAGCCTCCGCTGGCGGGATCGAAGACCTCCAGGGGGCGTTCACCACGTCCCCCCAGCAGATAGAGTTTGCCATCAAGCGCGACCAAGGCACTTTCGTGTCGCGCGGTGGGTGGATGTCCGCTTTGGTGCGCCGTCCATGTCAGCGCTGCCGCTGATGGTCCAGAGGCCCCGGTGGATGCAGCACCACCGTTGTGAGCGGTTCGCCCCGCACACGCGGCGAGCAGGGCAGCAGCGATGAGGGAGGTTGCCATGAGGCAGGTGCGGCGGCGTAACACCATGCAGGTCTTCCCGGAAACGAGCCAGGCGCCAGCGTAGCAAGCCGCGTCCCCCCGCGTCCTCAACCGCACCGCAACATGCCGGTCTGCTGGGGCGGTGCTAGGATCACTCTTACCTGAATCGATCTAAATTCAACGCCATGACAAAAACGGGGACGGTGCGCTGGTTGGGGCTCGCAGTAGGGGCGATGTTGGTGGCCGGCACGGCCACGGCGGCACCGGCGAAGGTCGGCGAGCGTGCCTACGCGGCGGTTGATCCGTTCATCGGCACTGCAGGCGAGGGTCACACCTATCCCGGCGCCACGGTCCCGTTCGGCATGGTCCAGCTCAGCCCGGACACCCGCATCCAGCCGCGCGAGAAGGCCTATGGGTGGGCGGCAGGCTACCGGCACGACGACACCAGCATCGTTGGCTTCTCGCACACGCATTTCTCGGGCAGCGGCCATTCCGATCTGGGCGATGTGCTGCTGATGCCGGTGCGCACCGATGCCAGCCTGGAGCGTGGCGACCCGGACAAACCTGGCAGCGGTTACACCTCGCGCTTCCGCCACGATGACGAGCGCGCCGAGCCGGGCTACTACGCGGTCACTCTGGATGACCCCAAGGTGCGCGCGGAACTCACCGCCAGCACCCGCGTGGGTGTGCACCGTTACACCTATCCGGCCAACCAGCCGGCGCGCGTGCTGCTGGACCTGCGCACCAGCCTCTACGACTATCCGGGCAAGATCCTATGGTCGCGTCTGCGTGCCCGCGAGGACGGCACCATCACCGGCTTCCGCGAGACCCGCGGATGGGCGCCAGGTCGCCAGCTGTATTTCGCGATGCGCTTCTCCCGCCCGCTGACCGGTCATGCGTTCCACAATACCGAGACCGACATCGCCTACAAGGGTTTCCCGCCGCCGGGGCACCAGAGCCCGGCCCAGCGTGCACAGATTGAAGGGCGCCAACTGGTGGGCACGTTTGATTTCGGCAAGCTCGATAAACCGCTGGTGGTGACGGTGGCGATCTCCTCGGTCAGCGAGGCCGGTGCGATCGCCAACCTGGAGAGTGAAGTGCCGGGCTTCGATTTCGATCGCGTCCGAGCCGGGGCGAGAGCGCAATGGACGCAGGCGCTGTCGGTGCTGGACATCGACGCGCCCGAGCATGACCGGCGCAGCGCCTACACCGCGCTGTACCACAGCCTGCTGGGGCCGACGGTCTTCATGGACAGAGATGGCCAGTACCGCGGCTCGGACAACGCGGTGCATCGTGCCGAGGGCTACACCAACTATTCAACGTTCTCGCTGTGGGACACCTACCGAGCCCTGCATCCACTGCTCACCCTGGTGCAGCCGGAGAAACGGAACAGCGATTTCATCAATTCGCTGCTCGCGCACCAGCACAACAGCGCCTACGGGATGCTGCCGGTATGGGCGTTCCACGGCCAGGAAACCTGGTGCATGATCGGCTACCACGCCGTGCCGGTGATCGCCGATGCCTACCTCAAGGGCATCCGCGGTTTCGATGAGAACAAGGCATTGGCCGCCATGGTGGCCACCGCCAATTACGGCCCGTACGATGGCATCGCGCAGTACCGCGAGCTGGGCTGGGTGCCGATCGATGAGGAAGGCGAAGCGGCCAGCAAGACGCTGGAATACGCCTTCGACGACTGGACCATCGCGCGCATGGCCAAGGCCATGGGCAACACGAAGGTCGCCGGCGAGTTCGAGAAGCGCGCCACCAATTGGCGCAACGCGTACGACAAGGACACGGGTTTCATGCGGGCGCGCAAGCGCGATGGCAGCTTCCGCACGCCGTTCGATCCGAGCGCCAGCGGCTACGGCACGGATTACACCGAAGGCAACGCCTGGCAGTACTCGTGGTATGTGCCGCACGATGTGGCGGGCCTGGCCGCCGCGCACGGGGGCAGCGACAGACTGCTGGCCCGGCTGGACGAGGTGTTCGAGGCCAAGGTCGACCCCTCGATCTTCGAACACATGGAAGACATCACCGGTCTGATCGGCTGGTACGCGCACGGCAACGAGCCCAGCCACCACGTGGCCTACCTGTATGCCCATGCCGGGCAGCCGTGGCGCACCCAGGCACGCCTAAAGCAGATCATGGACACCCAGTATGCCGACCGTCCCGATGGCCTGGCCGGCAATGACGACCTTGGCCAGATGTCGGCCTGGTACGTGTTCACCGCGCTGGGCTTCTACCCGGTGGCGCCGGGCAGCGGCGAGTACATCATCGGCCGCCCGTTCCTGCCCAAGGCAGCACTGCATCTGCCCAACGGCAGGACCTTCACCATCGTCACCGACGGGCTGGGCAAGGGCCACGACTATGTCGGTTCGGTGACCCTCAATGGCCAGCCGCTGCAGCGCACCTTCCTGCGCCACGAGGAAATCCTGGCCGGTGGCGAGCTGCGCTTCACCCTCCAGGCCGAGCCGAACAAGGCTTGGCCGGGGCAGGTTGCCGAACAGCCGTACTCGATGTCCCGCTGATCGGCTGCTGCGGCGCCCTTCTGGCCAAAATGGGATTTATGTCCAATTTGGCCAGAAGGGGTATAGTAGGGCCATCCCGTACTGGAGCGTGCCATGACCCTGCCACTGGATCTGCCCGGCCTTGAAAAGGCCACGGCGTCGTCGGTGAAAACCCGCGGCTGGCCCAGCCTGATGCGGACCGTTCGGGAGAAACAGGCCTTGGTGATCACCAACCACAATCACCCCGAAGCGGTGATCGTGGACATCAAGACCTATCAGGAGCTGCTGGCCAAGGCCGCTGGTGGCGACGCCGATGAGCGTCTGGGCGAGCTAGAACGGCTGCGTGCCGCGTTCGATACCACGCTGGCCAGCCTGGGCCGCGATGGCGGGCTGGGCAAGGTGCTGGGTCAGCCGATCCGCCGTGGCCGCAAGGTCGCCCTCGGCAGCCCCCTCTGACCGATGGGGCGCATTCTGGTCCTGGCCGGCGTCAATGGTGCCGGCAAGAGTTCGCTGCTGGGCATGTGGCTGGAAGAAGAAGGCCTGACCTGGTTCAACCCGGATACGTTCACCCGGCGTCTGGTGGAGACTGGTTGGTCGCTGGGCGAGGCCAATGCTGCGGCCTGGAACGAGGGCGCGCGTCGGCTGCGACAGGCGATCGACGAGGGCACCGACTTCGCGTTTGAAACCACTTTGGGCGGCAATACGATTCCGCGCCTGCTACGCGAAGCCTGCGACCGGCACGACGTGGCGATCTGGTTCTGCGGCCTGCAGAGCGTGGAACTCCATATGGAACGTGTCGCCGCACGGGTCAGCCGCGGCGGACATGACATTCCCGCCGACAAGATCCGCGCCCGCTACGATTCCTCCCGTGAGAACCTCTTGGCGCTGTTGCCGCATCTGGCCGAGCTGCATGTCTACGACAACAGTGCGCCGGCCGACGCCGATGCCGCCGAGCCGTTGCCGGTGCTGCAATTGGACCGCACCGGACTGCACTATCCGGCCTCGGCGATCGAGCTGCTGCAGACGCCTGACTGGGCCAAGCCGATCGTGATGCGCGCCATGGAGCTGCATGGCATCCGGTGAGGCAACACCTCGCAGCTGCGCCTGAAGGCGGCCTCAGCCCACCGGCTCGTGGATCGGACACCCATTGAACCGCGAGCGGAATTGACGTGAGGCAGCCATCACCACGCGGCGCGCGCGGTTCAACCCGCCGAGCGGACGATGCTCGGCCAACGCATGCCATGGTGCGAACGCCAGTGCATCCTCGATGCCGGGAGAGGTATCAGGCTGCCACGCCTTCTGCTGCGCCACGCTCAGGCGTGCGACCGGCAGGAACGGGCTGTCCGCCTCGGGCCACACTACCGATGCGTCCTCGATCGGCATCTGCTCCACGTCGCGGCACAACTGCACGCGCAGTTCCCATTCCACTGGATTGGGAAGATCGGTGAAGAAGGTGACCACCGCCTCGCGCTGCGCGTCGGCGTCCGAGCCGATCTTGTCCCCGGTCAGCGCGAGCAGGTCGGGTGAGATCGGGGCCAGCGAGAACTTGGCCATGTACGGCCCGTAGAGGAACGGTACCTGACTGAAGAAGGTCTCGCCCAATGGATGATGCTGCGGCTCGCCGCCCATGCCCTTCAACGTGGCGCTTTGCCCGCCGACTGCCTCCAGCGCCGCTTCGGCGCCACGCAGCGTGGCCGAAATCAACCGCTTGGTGCGCGGCATCCGCTCGGTGGTGGCGGCCAGCAGCTTGGCTGAGCGCAGGAAGCCGGCCACGCCCGGCGTGTTGAACGCTGGTCCATTGACCATCAGGAAATCCTGCGTGTGTTCTTCCTCGGCGCGTTCCGCGCGGGGCCCGTCCACGCCAATGACTTTGAGCGCCATCGCCCGCGGGGTGGAGACCGAATCCGGAAGCTGCTCAGCGGGCGGCGACGACAGGCGAACCAGCGCGTCGTAGCTGCCAGGCCGCGCAAAAAGACCGTGGCGCAGCTCTGCAGGCAACCCATCCAACACCCGCAGCCGCCCCTTCAGCAGGCCCTGGCCTTTGGCATGCACCGCGCGGTGCGCATGACCTTCCTGCTCGGCAACGGTCAGCGCCATCCGCGCGAATACCTCGGCCAGCTCATGGATGTGCGTCGTTTCCTCCGCGTCTGCATGTTCGAGGGAGGCGTGGTAGAGAACGGGTGGGCGCAGCGACATGGGGGCTCCTGTGGGGTTAAGGGCAACAACGAACAACGCGCTGCGCGGGGAGTCCGGCTCCCCGGCAGCGACTTCCATCGAAATCAGGCTGCAGCAGCCTTTGCATTGCCACCACCGGCCAGGGCCAGCAGGGTGAGCTTTTCGTCGGTGGCCTTCTCTTCCTCCAACGTTTCCAGCAGCAACGGTACAGCCGCCTTGTAACCCAGTTGCTTGGCCATCGCGGCGATGGTGCCGTAGGAGGCGATTTCGTAGTGCTCCACTTTCTGCGCACCACCGATCAGCGCGGCATCGCGCACCGGGCCTTCCTCAATGCTGTCGATGGCCTCCTTGCCTTCTTCGACCAGGCCCTCCATCGCGGCACATTTGATCCGCTTGAGCCGGATGCCCAGCAGTTCGACCACCTGATCGATGCGCTCGATCTGACCCTGGGTTTCTTCCAGGTGCAGGGTGAAGGCGGCGGCGAGGTCTGGATTGGACGCGGCGCGTGCGAGCTTCGGCAGCGCCTTGGTAAGCTGCTTTTCTGCGCTGTAGATATCCGAGAGCTCGTGGATGAACAGGTCTTCTGCGGTCTTGATCGCCATGGAGGTACTGCCGGTAGGTGGTGAGCCACCGACGCTAGGCGCATCGGTGTTAGTCCAGCGCGCGTTGTTGTGAAGGGGGCCTGCACGCCGCTCAGGGCGCATCCCGCCATGCCTTCAGGAGCGGCAGCGGATCGTAGGCGCCGTCGGCGCCGTAGATGCCCCAGTGCAGATGCGGCGGCGTGCCCTTGGCGTTGCCGGTGTCGCCGACATAGCCCAGCACCGTGCCTTGCTCGATGACCTGACCTCGTTCCAATCCTTCACGCCAGTCGTCCAGGTGGGCGTAGTAGTAGCGCTCGCGCGCCGGGCCCATCACCCACACCTGACGCCCACCCAGGCCACCCTCGCGAATATCCGTGACGATGCCCGGTGTGGCGCTGCGCACCTCGGTGCCGCGTTTGGCGAAGATGTCGACACCGGCATGCGTGCGGTCACGGCCACGGGGAGCGCCGAACGTATCGGCGACCTGGCGAGCCGACACCCCGGCCACGGGAACGGGCAGGGCGGTCGGTGCTGGCATCTGCGACAGGCGCCAGAGCGCCCGGGGCGATTCGGCGATGGGGCTGTTCCACAGCACGCCTGCCACCACGATGCAGACGACAAGAATGAACACGCGCACGAGCCAGCGTCGTACGCGGCGGGCCGGAGAGGTGGCCGATAGCGGGGATTTCACGATAGGGTCCCGCCCGTCTTCTTCGCCCCGGTGCGTCCCGACACATGCAGGTGCGCCGGCACGTGCCAGCGCCACGGAAAGTCGATTGCCTTGGTGATGCCGATCCGTGGCCCGACCACCGGGGCCTCCGGTGGCGCCATGCCATCGGACACGAGGCGGATGCCACGGTCATTGCGCACCAGATCCGCGCCATCCAAGGCCTTGGTGATGCCCATCGCCTGCGACAACCGCCCTGGCCCGCTGGCCAGGTCACGCTCACGCTTGATTGCCGGGCGCGCCTCGCGGATCAGCTCCAGCCCGGCGACCGGCTCCAGGGCGCGCAGCAGTACGCCCCAGCCCTGGCCGACGTCACCACACACTGCGTTCGAGCCCCAATGCATGCCGTAGCTGAAATACACGTACAGATGCCCGGCTTCACCGAACATCGTGGTGGTGCGCGGGGTCATGCCACGATAGGAATGCGCGGCCGGATCCTGCTCACCTGCATACGCTTCCACCTCAACGATGCGGCCTGCGCGACCGTCATCGCGCACCAGCAGCTTGTTGAGCAGCTCGGGCGCCACCTCGGCGGGGTGGCGCTGGTAAAAGCGCCGCGGCAGCACCTTCCAGGTTTTCATGATCCTCCGCGCAATGGATGCACCGTACCGGTCCGAAACGAGGGCTTACTGTGACGCGACAAGGGTCAATGCACGATCAACGCGCCGCCATCGTCACGCCATGCTCGCCCGGCACTCGCGCCAGGTTGATTGATGCAGGGCAATCCTCAAGGTCTGTGACCGCCGCGATGAAGCGCGCCATGCCCACCAGAAAGCGCCTGAAAATCGTGACCTTCAACGTCAACGGCGTGCTGACCCGGCTGCCGCATCTGCTCGCATGGCTGGCGCGCGAACAACCGGACATCGTAGCGTTGCAGGAACTCAAGGCGACGCAGGAAGCCTTTCCGGAAGCGGCCATCCGCGACGCTGGATACGGCTGCATCTGGCAGGGGCAGCGCTCGTGGAACGGCGTTGCGCTGCTGGCCCGTGGGCAGGACCCGATCGAAAGCCGGCGCGGGTTGCCCGGGGATCCCAAAGATGATCAGAGTCGTTATCTGGAAGCGGCAGCGCATGGTGTGATCGTGGGCGGTCTGTACCTACCCAACGGCAATCCGCGGCCGGGGCCCAAGTTCGATTACAAGCTGACGTGGATGCAACGCCTGCATCGGCACGCGAAAAGCCTGGTCGCGCTACCGCACCCGGTCGCGTTGATCGGCGATTTCAACGTCGTGCCCACGGATGCGGATATCTACGACCCCAAATCGTGGCGGAAGGACGCGCTGCTGCAGCCCGAGGTCCGCGAGGCCTACCAGGCGCTGCTCGACCAGGGCTGGACCGACAGCCTGCGCGCGGTGCATGGCGATGCCCAGATCTTCACCTTCTGGGACTACTTCCGTGAGCACTTCGCCCGCGACCGCGGGCTACGCATCGATCATCTGCTGCTCAATCCAGTGCTTGCGCCTCGCCTCAAGGACGCAGGCGTTGACGGTTGGGTGCGGGCGCTGGAAAAGCCCAGCGATCACGCGCCGACCTGGATCGAGGTACTGGCGCCGCCGAAGCCCCGATAGCCGTAGCGGACCGATATCGAAAACACCCCTGACGCGGTAGAGTCGTCCGGCAGGCCGTTTGCGAGGGTATTGCCATGCCATATCGGAAAAGAGACATCGCCGCGGGGGTCGGCGAAGGCAAGCGGCTGCCTGCCGGTCCAGAGACCCCCGTGTTCTGCCGAGCGCGTGAGTATCCGGCCGGAACGATCATCGCCCTGCATCATCATCCAGACCGCCATCAGCTGGTCTATGCCGAAACCGGCGTGCTGGTGGTCCAGGCCGGGGCGGGGCGCTGGGTCGTCCCGAGCACGCGCGCGATCTGGATCCCGGCCGGCATGGGGCACAAGGTCAGCTGCATCGGCGCGGTCGGCATGCGCAGCCTGTACATCCTGCCGCAGGCGATTGCCCAGCCGCCGGCCAGTGCGTCGACGGTCTCGGTCACGCCTTTGCTGGCGGCCCTGATCCACGCGGCGATGGATGTCGCCGCACCGTACCAGGCCGATTCGCGCGATGGCAGGCTGATGCAATTGATCCTGGATGAGCTGCAGCTACTGCCGGTACTGCCACTGCACCTGCCTCAGCCCACCGACCCACGCCTGCAGCTCATCGGTCAGCAGCTGGAATCCACGCCTGACGACCCATCGACGCTTCAGCACTGGGCCCGGCGTGTGGGCGTGGACGTCAAAACCATCCAGCGCCTGTGCGCACGCGAGCTGGGCATGACCTTCGGGCAATGGCGCCAACAGGCGCGGCTGCTGCGCGCTTTGGAACAGTTGGCGCACGGTGAGAAGGTGATCGACGTGGCGCTCGCGCTGGGCTATGCCAGTCCGAGCGCCTTTACCGCGATGTTCAAGAAGCGCTTCGGACAGCTGCCGAGTCAGTTCTTCCACTGAGCCAGAGGCTTCAGTGCATGTTCGTCTTCGGCAGGAACGCCGTCGCCAGCCCGAGCAGCGGCAGGTACGAGGTGAAGTGGTAGACCCACACGATCCCATGCACGTCCGCCAGGTTGCCCAGCCCGGCCGCGCCGATACCGCCAATACCGAACATCAGACCGAACATCAATCCCGACACCATGCCCACACGGCCCGGCACTGCTTCCTGCGCGTACACCACCAGCGCAGCGAACGCCGAGGACATCACCAGTCCGATCACCACCGCCAGCACCGCCGTGCCCATCAGGTTGGCGTAGGGCAGGGCGAGCGCGAAGGGTGCAACGCCCAGGAACGATATCCAGATCACCGCCTTGCGCCCGATGCGGTCGCCGACCGGTCCACCGATGAAGGTGCCCAGCGCGACCGAGGCCAGGAAGATGAAGAGGTACATCTGGCTCTGCTGCACGGTCAGGCCGAAGCGCTCGATCAGATAGAAGGTGAAGTAGTTGGTAAACGAGGCGATGTAGACGAACTTGGCGAACATCAGCACCGCGATCACGGCGATGGCCTGGATCACCTTGCCGCGGCTCAGCCCGACGCCATGGCCCGTGGCCAACCGTTTCATCTTGGCCTGGCCGTGGTGGATGGTCCAACCGGTGAGGCGGAACAGCACCCAGATCGCCAGCGCCGCCGCCAGCATGAACCACGCGATTGCGCGCTGCCCGTGCGGGATGACGATGGCCGCCGCCAGCAGCGGGCCGATCGCCGAGCCGGTATTGCCGCCAACCTGGAAGGTGGACTGCGCCGTGCCGAAACGACCGCCCGAGGCCATCCGTGCCACGCGCGAGGCTTCCGGGTGGAAGGTGGCCGACCCGATGCCAACGATGGCCGCGGCGATGAGCAGCGTTTCGTAGCGGTTCGCCAGCGCCATCAGCGCGATGCCGATAAAGGTAGCGACCATCCCTGACGGAAGCAGATACGGCAGCGGCCGCTTGTCGGTGTACATGCCCACCCACGGCTGCAGCAGCGAGGCGGTGACCTGGTACACCAGGCCGATGATGCCGATCTGGCCGAAAGTGAGCGAGAACTGGCTTTTGAACATCGGATAGACCGCCGGCAGCACGGCCTGGATCATGTCGTTGAGCAGGTGGGCGAAGGCCGCGGCGCCGACGATGCGCACCGCGAAGCCCTGGTTCGGGGCGGGGCTGAGGGGTTCGGCCGGAATCACGGGCGGGGCAACGGTTTCAGGGGGCATGAGGGCACGATCAGGAACGGGGGAGCCCAGGCGCGCTGGCTACGCTGCAGCTGCGAGGGGAGGCAGGATGCGTAGCGTAGGCCCGAGTCCGGGTCCCGTCTCTCGCGAATTGGGCATCCGTCGTCGCGTTCAGGACATCGATGCGGCTGTGGATTTACAACTAATTGCATATCCGCAGCAAGGCAGCGCTCCTAAAGTCGCCGGCTACATAGAGACCGGCTATTCCTGCATGACCTCTCGCGCCCCCCGCCCTCTGAACCGTCTGCGCCCCCTTTCGCTCGCCATCGCGGTGGCCTGTACGTGCAGCGCGCCCGTCCTGGCGCAGAGTCTGGGGCCGGTGGTCGCCGATGGTCACCAGCTCGACGTCATCGCCGGCAGCTATGCGTCGACCGATGACGGCGTTGCCGGACATGTCTTCCACGCCCTCAACGGGGGCAGCATCGGCTCCGGCGGGCCCGTATCGCTCAACGCCATCGGTGCCAATACGGCCGCGGCCCGCGCCGAAAGTGCAGGCACGCTCGTCTTCGCTGCGGGTGACATCACCACCTCGGGGGCCAGTGCGGTTGGGCTTTCTGTCGCCACGGGCGGCCGCATCGAGCTGCAGGCAGACGCCGCCGGGCAGGGCACGAAGGTAACCACCCGCGGCCTGCGCAGCACCGCAGCCCAGATCGATGCGGGCACCCTGGTGATGCGCAATGCGACGCTGGAGACCTCCGGTGATGGCTCGCACGGGCTGGTGGCCACCGGCAATGCGCAGGTGGACATGGTCGGCGGACGCATCCAGACCGGCGGCAACCAGTCTCATGCAGTGATGGCAGACACCGGGAAGGTGACGCTGCGTGATGCGAGCATCCGGACCGACGGCAACAACGCCGACGGCCTGTTTGCACTTAACGGTGGGCGCATCGAGGGCGACAATCTGGACGTGAGCACCGGGGGATATGGCAGTGCCGGCGCCCGGGCGTACGTCGGCTCCACGCTGACGCTCACCAACAGCCGCATCCGCACGGAAGGAGATGGCGCGAAGGGTATTACTGGCGGCGGCACCGTGACGCTGATCGATGCCGACGTCCACGTCTCCGGCAGCCAATCCCGCGCCGTCGATCTCAGCGGTGGCACGTTGCGCATCGAGAACAGCGAACTGCGCTCAGACCACGATCGTGGTGATGGTGTGTTCCTCTGGGCCAACAACCAGGTCGACATCCTCGGGACGACGATCACCGCGGGCCACTACGGTATCAACATCAACGGCGATGGCAGCGATGTACGGCTGAGCGACGTGGACATCACCACGGACGGCTTCATCGGCACCGGCATCTGGCTGCCCAGTGAATCGACGTTGACCATGCAGGGTGGCAGCATCACCACCCGTAGCGATGCGGGCGTGGGCATCGACAACCGCGAAGGCCTTGCGACACTGGATGGGCTGACGATGCGAACGGCAGGCGCTTCGGCGCATGGTCTGTATGCATCCCAGGACACTGGCGGGCGGCGGCCGGTCTTCGAAGCCGATCGCGTCGACGTCACCACCACCGGCGCCGGCAGCATCGGCGCGATTGCACGCCTTGGTGGTGCCGTGCACGTGCACGACAGCAGCCTCTTGACCACCGGCACCAAGGGGTACGGCGTGCTCAGTGGTGGCCCGGGAGAGTTGACACTTCGCAACACCCACGTGCGCACACAGGGCATGGATGCCTATGCCGGCGTGGTCAATGCCAACGGCCGGCTCGACATCGATGGCGGCTCGCTGATCAGTGAGCGGCATGCCGCGTTGTGGGTGCGCACCGCACGCGAGGTGACGGTACGCAACGGTGCCCGGCTGATCGGTGGCAATGGCACGCTGATGGCGGTGGATGCGGCGTTTGCCAGCCCGTTCGAGCTCCGCCTGGATCAGGATGCGCATGCGCAGGGCGATATCGTGATCACCCCGGAGGACATCGCCGCTGGCGTCCCCGTCGTGGCCGACATCCGCGTGCGCCTCAACGGCCGCTCGCACTGGGTGGGTGCCAGCTCGGTAGTCAACCAGGTGGCACTGTCCGACGACAGCCGCTGGACCCTGACCGGTGACGCCAGCGTAGGCCAGCTGAGCCTGCACGACAGCACCCTGGCCTTGTCGGCAGCGGGCAGCACGACATTCAACCGACTCACTGTGTCCGGCGACGTTGATGCAAGCAACGCGCTGCTGATTTTCAATGGGGCGCTGGGCGACGACAGCTCCCGGATCGACTTCCTGCACGTGCGCGGCGATACCCGTGGCAGCGCCGGCATCCAGGTCAACAATGTGCATGGTCTGGGCGCGCAGACGACCAACGGCATCCAGTTGATCCAGGTCGATGGCCAGTCCGATGCGGTCTACACCCTGAGTGGGCGCGCTGTGGCGGGCAGCTACGATTATTTCCTGCACAAGGGTGGTGTCACCACGCCTGGCGATGGCGGTTGGTACCTGCGTTCTGCGCTGTCGCCGACCCCGCCGGACCCGTGCGATCTCGACCCCAACGGCCCCGGCTGTGCCGAGCCGCCGCCGCCGCCGGCGCCGTGTGAGCTCGACCCGGCCGGCCCTGGCTGCATCGGACCGGCACCAGAGCCCTGCGAGACCGATCCCGCGGGTCCGGGCTGCGGCATCATTCCACCCGATCCTTGCGAGGCCGAGGAAGGCGATGCCGACTGCAATCGCCCACGCCCGCCGCAGATCGTGCGGCCTGAGGCAGGCGCCTACCTGGCCAACCAGGCGGCCGCCGTGTCCCTGTTCCAGCACCGGCTGCAGGACCGCGATGGCGCTGACACCATGGCCGGCGCACGAGGTGACGGTTGGCTGCGCGTCAGCAGCAGCCACACGCGGCAGGATGTCGCCGGTCAGCTTGCGCTGACGGGGCGTGCGTCGGTACTGATGGGGGGTATGGATGTATTGCACTGGGGCGGAGCCAGCCAGGGCCGCGCCGGTGTATTGCTGGCCGCCGGGCAGTCCTCGAGCGATGTGCAGTCGCAGCTGAGTGGTTACACCGCGACGGGCACGGTAAAGGGCGCCGCGTTGGGAATCTACGCTGCGTGGCTGCAGCGTCCGGACGAAGGAACGGGGGCCTATGCCGATGGCTGGATCCAGCATGGTCGCTACCGCAACACCGTGCAGGGGATCGGGCTGGCGAAGGAGCACCAGGATGCCCAGACGCAGGCCGCCTCGCTTGAGACGGGCTACACGTGGGCACTGCGCACGCGAAGCGGGGCCCAACTGATGGTGCAGCCGCAACTGCAGGTCATCCATACCGACTACCGCGCCGACCATCTTACCGAGCTCAACGGCACCCAGGTGTCCACCGCTGCCGCAGGTGGGCTTTCCTCGCGGATGGGTATACGCCTGAGCGGCGACGTACGCAGCGAGGATCGTCGCGTGCAGCCGTTCATTGCTGCGCACTGGCTGCACGAAAGCGGCGGCAACCGCGTCTGGATGGACGATGCGCTGATCGAAGGCGCGGTGGCGAAGAACCGTTACGAAGTGCGTGGCGGCGCGATGCTGCAGCTTGGGAAGCGCTGGTCGGCATGGGGCGATCTTGGCCTGCAGCGTGGTGATGGCGGCTACCGCAGTGCGAGCGCACAGTTTGGCGTCAAAGCACGCTGGTGAGTAGCGGCTGTAAAACGGGGGAAGGAATCATGAGCCCAGCAGCGCCGGCAACGACGAGGCCAGCAACGCGATCCCGGACACGGTGAGCAGGCTGAGCACGATCTGCCGGAACCGCAGGTCGCTGATGCCGATGTAGAGGCGGGTGCCGAGCAGGGTCGGGATCAACATGGCTGGCGCGACGATGGCGAACATCGGCAGCATCTCGCGGGTGACGATGCCGGTCCCGACATAGGTGCCCATGGTCACCAGCAGCATGGACAGGTTGAAGTTCTGGACCACGGAGCGCTGCACGTCACGCTCGTAACCGCGCAGCGTGCACCACAGCGTCGGCAGGGTGCCGGTGAATCCTCCAAGACCGCCCATGATGCCGCCGGCAAATCCCACCACACCATCGGCCGCGCGCCCACCCGCCGTGACACGCGGCAGCTGACGTGACAGCAGCATCGCCGGGCACCACAGCACCAGCAAGGTGCCCAGGATCGCCTTGAGCCAGTTCATGTCGAGCATGGGCAGCAGGTAGACACCCAGCGGAATGCCAGCCAGCCCACCCATAACAAAGGGCAGCAGGGTCTTCAAATTGAAGCCGCGGCGCACGGTGAAGGTCGCCAGCAGCTGGCCGGTCAGGGCGCCAAACACCGAGAGCGTGGCCGCAAGCTTCGGATCCAGCACCCAGGCCCAGAAGGACAGCGCCACCAGCCCGAACGCGAAGCCCGACAGTCCCTGCACAAAGCCCGCCACGATGGCGCCCAACGCCACCACCAGGTAGATCGAATCCACGATGACTCCTTACTGCGCGTCCGCGAAAGCATCCGTCGCGCGCACCAGAGCATCGGCGGTCGCCGGTTCCGTTGCGCTGTGACCGGACACCACCATCTGCAGCGAGGCTTCGGGCCAGGCACAGGCCAGGTCCCACGCGCTGCGCGCCGGGCAGATGATGTCGTAGCGGCCCTGCACGATCACGCCCGGCAGATGCCGGATGCGGTCGATATCGCGCAGCAGCTGCGCATGATCGAGGAAGGCATGGTTGCGGAAGTAATGCGCTTCGATGCGCGCCTTGGCCAGGGTGTGCAGTGGATCATCACCCGACACGGCATCGACGTCGTGTTCCAGCGTGGCCGCGTGATCTTCCCACCCCAGCCAGGCCTGCGCGGCGGCGATGCGGGTCGCTTCGTCCGGGCTGTCCAGGCGACGCCAGTATGCGGCGATCATGTCGCCGCGTTCGTCTTCAGGGATATGCGCCTCGTAGGCCGCCCAGCGCTCCGGGAACATCCAGCGCGCACCGCCGTCGGCCTCGGCGAACCAGCGGTTCTCTTCGGCGCGGCCGAGATAGACGCCGCGCACGATGATGCCGGTGGCGCGTTCTGGATGTGCCTGCGCGTACGCCAATGCCAGGGTCGAGCCCCAGGAACCGCCAAACACCAGCCAGCGCTCGATGCCGAGCAGGGTGCGGATCGTCTCGACATCCGCGACGAGGTGCTGCGTGGTGTTGTCGCGCAGTTCGCCGAACGGCATGGAGCGGCCGCTGCCGCGCTGGTCGATCAGGACGATGCGATAACGTGACGGGTCAAAGAAGCGCCGGTGGGTGGGCGATACGCCGGCACCCGGCCCGCCATGCAGGAACACCACCGGAATGCCGTCAGGAGCGCCGCACTCCTCGACAAACAACGTGTGCAGGTCATCGACCGCCACCTGATGGGTGCGGAAGGGTGTGATCGCCGGGTAGAGCGTGCGCATGGTAGGCGTCCTACGGAAAACTGACGCCACATGATACCGCCCGGGTTCGTCGAGCCGCGTCCGTGACGCGTCACAAAGGCGGCGGGCTTTCCCTGTCGCGCTGAACGCGTGTCCGGTACGCACGCACATTGTCGCCACGGATCCGCCGTTCCTGCGTGCCAGTGATGGTGTCGACCTTGCGATCCGCACCGGTCACCGGTTTGGCTTCGATGGTCGTTTCGTGCTCGAAGGCATGCGATTTGTCGGTATTCCGGTAATACCGATACAACGCCCAGTACAACGCCGTTGCACCGGCGGGGCCGGCGGCAAGCAACCAGAGTCCACTGTCATCACTCATGCGGCAGCTACCAGGAAGAAGAGAACGAGGGCTTCAATGATCGTGCCGGTGGTGAGCGCGGCCAGCAGCAGCTTCCACTGCTGCACGGGCACGCTGCCCATGGTTTCACCGGTGCGGCCATTCACCGCGATGTAGTGCAGCATGCCGCCGTTGCGGCCCGGCTGGTGATACGAGTACAGCCACACCGGCAGGTACATGGAGACCCAGCGGGTGCCGTGCACATCCACCCGCTCGCGCTCCCAGCGCACACCGCGGTCGTACCGGCGTACCGAGCCTTCCACCTGCGCGCGGGCGATCGACAGCAGCTGATCTTCCAGGCGCGGGCGCAGCGTCTCGACGTCCACGTTGCGCTTTTCCGAGGTGAAACCGGCCAGATAGGAGGCGTTCCACTTCAGCGCATTTTTGGTGTCGAACGGCAGGATCGCGTTGATGATGTTGTTGGTGTTGGTCTGCGTATCGAGGTTGCCACGCTCGGCCGAGGATTCCATGGTGAGATCGTCCACGGTGAAATCCACCTGCCGGTCCACCTGGTAGATATCGGCGTCGTAGTAGGTTTTCTTGTTCTTCTCGGTGCCGCGGGTGTACTGCCGTGTCTGGATCTCGCCTTTGCCGGACACGCTGGCGCTGACATTGCTGTCCACGATCATGTAAGGCAGATAGACGCCGGTGACATTCTCCGGCGTGAACTGGTCCTTGAACGCCTTGAGCGCGAACAGGCGGCGCTTGTCCACGAACTGGCGGATCCGCGCGACCGCATCGTCCTTGCTGATATGGAACGGCAGTACCGCATCGGGCACCGCGCCGTTGGAGATCTGTTCGTTGACCCCGAACACATGGCGGCACCAGTGGCAGCGTGCGGTCATCGTACTTTCGGTGTTGATCGTGACTTCGGCGCCGCAACCGGTGCACTTGAAGCTCATCAGGCTGGCGGTATCGGCTTCGATGTCGCGTGCACCGGACGCAATGACCGTGCCGCGCAGCTGATCGATCCCTTCGCCAAACCCGAAGGCCTCCTCAACGCGGTCGCCATGCCATTCGTGACGGCAGAACTGGCAGATCAGCAGATCGCTACCCAGCTTGAGCCGGATATCGCTGGAGCCGCATTTCGGGCAGCGGTTGAGGCCATCCTTGAGCTCTGCCGCCGAGGTGTCCAGGGCCACGGGGTCCGGCGCCTGCACCTCATCACGGATGGGCTGGGGCAGGGTGGCTGGATCGACCGGGAAACTGCCCGGCAGTGGTGGCACATCCCGGGGCGAGCCCGGGCCGGTGACCGGCGTCGCCGGAGAGGGCGGCAACGGTGGCGGGACCGCCGGGATCGGCGGAGGCATCTTGGGGTCGGACATGGTGTCGGTGCGCTCGGTGTCTTACAGCCCCAGCGCCTTGGCCTTGAGCTTGTCGTAGTCGTCCTGGGTGATCAGGCCGAGGTCCAGCATTTCCTTGGCCTTCTTCAGCTTCGCGACCGGATCATCCGCCGCCGGCGCGACCGGCTGCTGCATGCCGCCGACCCCGAGCATGCCCGAGGCCATGCCCACGCCGACCAGGCCGGCAGCACCGCCATTCTCGCCTGCCGACTGGATGCCTTGGGCGACACTGGCCTGCAGGTTGGAATTGCCACGTGAGCCGGCCAATGCATCGGCGCGCTGCACGGTCTTGAGCAGCTCGCGGGTGTTGGCGTCGTACTCGATCGAGACAATGGCGGTCTTGACGATGGCCAGGCCGCGGTCGGACTTCCACTGGTAACCCTGCTCGACGGCAGCGGACAGGCTCTGCGCAAAGCCGAGCGAATCCTGCTGCAGCTTGGTGATGCGGTTGCCCTTGCCCGGATCGTTCGTATACAGGCTGAAGGCCGGCGCGAGAGAGCCCACCACTTCATTGAACAGCTGGCTGGCGGCCGCGTTGTCCAGATCGGTGAAATCGAACACCTGGCCGGGCTGCAGGTAGCTGGCCGGTACGAAGTTCTTCACGAACAGGATCGGATCGATGATCTTCAGCGTGTACGAGCCACGCGTGACCGCGCCGACCTGCGTGCCGAGGAAGCCGTCGTCCCAGTAGATTTCGGACTGCGTGCCGAAGCGGTTGTCCGGCAGCTCCTTCAGTGAGACGAAGAACGCGGCCTGCTGCGACCCCGGCTGGCCACCGAACTTGAAGCGTTCCCAGCTCTGCTTGATCAGCGGGCTGACGAACCCGTCGCCGGCGAAGATCGACTGCGAGTTCAGATCATCCGAGCGCCATTCATAGCCACCCGGCTCGGCGACAAAGCCGGTGATCGCGCCGTCCTGGAACAGCAGCAGGCCATACCCTTCGGGCACGACGATCTTCGAGCCGTTGGTGATGATGTTGGAGGAGGCGCTGGTGTTGGAGCCGCGCCCGGCATTGGTGCCACGCGGCACCGCCGCGAACAGCGCTGCCGTGGAGGGCAGGCCAGTCGGCACGGTGTAGAAATCCTTCCACTGGTCGGCCAGAACACCACCGACTGCCCCTGCCACTGCCTGACGAAGACCCATGACTCACTCCCTGCGATTCGTGGACGGGCACCGTGCCCATCGTGCTCACCGCACTATATCAGCAGCCAGTGCGCCGGTAGTGACCCAGGGCGGGCCAGGCAGCGTGTGCGGCCGCCCGGGGCCGATCAACCGGGCAGGTCGCACTTCAGCTTGCCGTCAACGTAGTACGGCTTGGGCACATTCGGGTTCTCGCTGGTCTTCTCGAAGACCACTTCGAACGAGTCCATATCCGGCGTGCCTTTGCGGTCAGTGCAGGCATCCTGCAGTTTCTTCTTCACCGCCGCGATACCTGCATCGCGATTGGCGCCGTCGGCGCTGTTGGTGAGATTGGCCACTTCGGCAAACGCCACCGGACTGGCGGCGAGCAGGCAGCTTGCGAACGTCGCGGCACACAGCGTCTTCATCAGCACTCCTTTCCATGATCGCGACCCATGACCGGTCGGGGAGGGTCAGCATAAAGAGCGTGGGTTAAGACCATGTCGCGTGGTGGATGTGCAGGCCATCGCGACGGCCTGCACGGTGTCTCTGCCCGATTCAGGCGCTGGTGTGTGTGTGGTAGATCTTGCTGACGACCGTCCAGCGACCCTCCACTTTCAGCAGATTGAAGAAATCCGTGAAGCGGAAGCCGGAGATGTCGTCGGTATCGACCCGGGCACTTGCCGCCGTGCCGACGATGTCGATGCGCGCGATCGCCGCCCGCGCCTCAGGCGAGGGACGAAATGCCGTGTCGATCGTGTCGAACAGACCCTGGATGGGGCCGCCGACGAGTGCATTGTCTGCATCAACGCCGAAGATCGTGGCCTGCTCGCTGAAGGCAGGTTTCATGATGCTGCTCTGGGCCTGTTTGCCGCCCTCGTTGTACTGATTCAGTACGTCGACGATGGCGTTGTAGTCCTGCACGTAAGTCGGGTTGCTCATGGTGAATCCTCTTGGTGTTGGGGTGAGGCGTGGGGGAGGGGGCGCGGCATCATTCGGTGGCAGTGGGCCAGTCGGTGTAGCCCTTGGCGCCGCCGCCGTAATAGGACTCACGCGGTGCGACGGTCAGCTCCGTACCGCGGCGAAGGCGTTCGACGAGGTCCGGGTTCGAGATGAACAGCCGACCGAATGCGACCGCATCGATGCGGCCCTCGGCACGCCGCGAGATGGCCATCTCCAGGTCGTAGTTGTTGTTGCCGATGAAGGCGCCGTTGAACGTGGCACTCAAGGCATCCAGGTCGACGCCCTCCGGAACGCTGCGCGTGGTTGCGGTCGCGCCCTCGACAAAATGCAGATAGGCCAGGTTGAAGCGGTTCAACTGCGTGATGAGGTAGCCGTAGGTCGCCATGACGTCGCTGTCGGGCGGCGTGTTGCCCGCGTCCGGGGTGACGGGTGACAGACGGATGCCAACGCGGTCACTGCCCCAGATGTTCACGACCGCCTCGGTCACCTCCAGCGTCAGCCTGGCGCGGTTCTTGATCGAGCCACCGTAGCCATCGGTGCGATGATTGGTGGAATCACGAAGGAACTGGTCCAGCAGATAGCTGTTGGCCGCATGGACTTCCACACCATCGAAGCCGGCGCGCTGTGCATTGCGGGCAGCCAGCTCGAACTGGGCAACGACCCCGGGGATCTCATCGGTCTCCAACGCGCGCGGCATCGAAACCGGCACGAAGCCGTCGGCGGTGTAGGTGTCGCCCTCGGCCTTGATCGCCGACGGCGCGACCGGTGCCTGACCATCGGGCTGCAAGGCCACGCTGGAGAACCGCCCCACGTGCCAGAGCTGGCTGACGATCTTTCCGCCGGCGGCATGCACCGCATCGGTGACCTGTTTCCAGCCGGCTACCTGCGCATCGCTCCAGAGGCCGGGTGTGGCGGCATACCCGCGCCCTTGGGGCGAGATGTTGGTCGCCTCGGCGACGATCAACCCGGCACTGGCGCGCTGGGCGTAATACGTGGCGTGGAGCGCATGGGGGACACCGTCTTCGCCGTAGCGGCTACGGGTGATCGGCGCCATGACGATACGGTTGGCCAGCTGGAGTGCACCCATGTGGGTGGGGGCGAAGAGATCGGAACGGGACGTGTTGTCCATCACGGAAAGTGAACCTTTATATGTGACCGGTCGTCTAGTAACCAGGTAAAACCCGGTCACGACAGCAGGGTGCGTGACGCGGTCAGTGCGGTGTCGAACGGGGTAGTGGAGTCGTTGAGCTTGGCCAGCAGCGAGGCGCCCAGCCAGAGCTGATACAGCGATTCGGCCAGCTCCGGGGCGGGGATGGCCGGGGAGATCGAGCCATCGGCCTGACCGCGTGCGGCGCAACGGGTGATGCGTTGGATGATCGCGTCGGTGCCCTTTCTGAGTACCGTGCGCATGTCCTCGGACAGGTCGCACATCTCGGGGCCGAGTTTGACTACCAGACACTTGTCGTCGGGGAAATCCGAGCCCTGCGTATCTTTCCAGTACTGGAAGTACCCCACCAGGCGCTCCGCGCCGGCGCCCTCTGCGGTCAACAACCGATCGACCGTGGCCAGGTATGCGGAGAAGTATTCGTCCAGCAGGGCCAGGCCGAACTCTTCCTTGGATTTGAAGTAATAGTAGAACGAGCCCTTCGGCACCCCGGCAGCCGCGACGACCTCGGCCAGGCCCACGGCCGTATACCCTTTGCGGGTCATCAGCGCGCGGGTGACGTCGAGAATGTGCTGGCGCGTTTCGTGGGCGGGCTTCTTCATGGCCCTGACGATACGCAACATCTGACCGGTCGTCTAGTATCGTCGCTGATGCGGGCGGGCAAGCATTCAGCCCCGCCCAGCCGCCTTCCTGACCTCGGCGGCGACCCGTGCCTTGATACGGTCCACCTCTGGACTGTTCGGGCGGGTGTAGTCGAAGGCCTGGATCAGAAACACGGTCTGGTCGCCTGCGGTCACGCAATAGGCGACCAGCGAGCGGCCGTCTCCCGGCGGGGCGGAGACATGCACCACCAGGGTCTTCTGGTCCTGGTCCACCCGGGTGGTGTAACCCACGGCGGTCGCACCACGCGACAGGGCGCTGCGGCAGGCCTGCAGGCTGAGCGTCTTGGCCGGGAAGCGGTCGACGTCGTAGCCCAGACTGAAGTCCTGGGCGCCCGCCGGCGAGATCCCTGCCACCGAGGCCATGATGGCAAGTGCAGCGAATGCTGTTTTTCTCATGCGTATCTCCTGTGCAACCGCGTTGATGAAGCGGCGAAGTGCGTTACGTGCGTACGAATATCTCCACCCGGCGATTCATCTGACGCCCGGCCGGGTTGTCCTTGCCGTCCAACTGGTTGGGGGCGACCGGCTCGGATTCACCGAACCCCGTGGCCGTGGCGTCCTGGGCCGCGCCGCGCTGCCTGAGCGCGTTCACCACCGACGACGCACGGCGCTCGGACAGCGCCTGGTTGTACGCGTCATCGCCCTTGGCATCGGTGTGACCGCGGACGTCCATCCGTTTCGCGCCCACCCCGGTCAAGGCAGTGGCGAGCGTATCCAGCAGGTGGCTGGCATCGGGCCGGATGTCGTGCTTGTCGAAATCGAACAGCACGCGGTCGTTGAGCGTGATCAGGTAGCCGCACGGCGCGCCCGGCGGTGCGAATTTCTTCAGCGGTGGGAACCGACCGGCAGGCTGAAGTCGCGGCATCGGCGGCATCTTCACTGCCCGTGCGGGCGGGCCGATGGTGCCGGTGCCGTCGCCATGATTGGTGATCAGGCCCGCCTCGCCATTCCACGTGCCCGAGCCGTCCGCATTGATGCGCAGCAGGCCCTGCGGGCCATTCCAGGTGCCGCTGCCGTCGCCATTGTTGGTGATCAGGCCGCTGTCGCCGTTCCAGGTCCCTGCGCCTTTGCCATCCAGGCTGATCAGGCCGGCGGGGCCGTTATAGGTGCCCGAGCCATCGGCCTGCACGCGGATGATGGCGCCCTCGCCATCCCCGCTGCCGCCCGCCGTGCCGTTGATGGTGCCGCTGCCATCGGCGTTGACGCGGACCAGGCCGCCCTCGAAGTTGGCGGTGCCGCTGCCGTCCGCATTGATGATGAAGATGCCCTCATCACCGTTGCGCATCAGCTGCCCCGACTCGTCCACGCGGGTGATGCCCCCGTCATTGATGAGCGCGCCACCGCTGCCACAGCGGGCAGGGGAGACGGTTATGCCGTTGACCGGGTCCAGGATCGACTGCATCGAGGTTTCCAGCGCTCGCTGGGCCGGCGTCACCCCGAGGATGTCCGGAACGACGATGTTCGGGACCACGGGAAAGGCGGGTACGTCGCCGGGCGCGTCTTCCTCAGCGACCGCGGATGATGCCGTGACTGCGCTGGGAGGGCCGTCGGGCGGGACGGCGGCAGCCCCATCGGGCGCCTGCGGGGCCTTGGAGCAGCCTGCCATGCAGAGCAGCAGGAGGGGAATGATCGGGAAGGGCAGTTCAGCGTTCGATGGGCGCATGAATCCGGGAGGTCCGCGATGATGACTGGCAGCGAGTCTTGTCCAGCCGGCCTTGAGATCGCGTGAAGCCACAGCGCCCACACCTGGCGCCCGCACGACGCGCAGGGGGGGGAGTGCATCCAAACCGCGCGGCCATCCGTAAACACGGCCATGAACCCCATGTCCCCGATCTGCCGGAACTCGCCTACGATGGACGCTGACCCGTCCACCGCCAGGATGACGCCGTTCGAGGCTGCCCGGATGATTGCCGTTCCCGCTCAACCCAGCCCGGAGCTGAAAACCTGGGCGGCCGACATGGCCGGCGTCGCCACGTCGCGCGATCGAGAGTGCTTCATGCGCATCTACGATCACTTCATGCCGCGCCTGTGCCGCTACCTGAGTGGGTTGGGGGCGCCCGATGGCGTGGCCGAGGATCTGGCCCAGGAAGTACTGCTGAAACTGTGGAACCGGGCCGAGCTCTATGATCCGGCGCGCAGCAGCCTGGGCACGTGGCTTTATCGGGTGGCGCGCAATCTGCATATCGACCGGGTACGTCGCGAACATATCTGGGTGCATGCCCATGAGGTGGTCGAGCAGGCGGCGGAGGAAGAGGACGGTGGCGGCTCGCTGGCCGAACGGCATACCGAGCACGTCAGGCTCAAGCAGCGGCTGGACGAACTCTCCGCAACGCAGGCCCGATTGATCCGGATGTCCTACTTCGAAGCAAAAACCCACGCCGAGATCGCCAACGAGCTGCATATGCCACTGGGCACCGTGAAATCCCATATCCGACGTGCGTTTCTTCAGCTGCAGTCCTTGATGGGAGAGCGGCAGTGAACCCTCGTCACCATCTGGATCCGACCACCGTCCTGGGCTTTGCCACCGGGACCTTGGCCGCGGAAATGTCCGTGGTCGCCGCCGCGCACCTGGAAGCCTGCGCCCACTGCCGGCAGCACCTGCGCTCGGCCGAACGGGTGGGCGGGCTGCTGCTGGAGCAGCAGTTGTCGCCGCCTTCGGCAGAGGATCGCCAGGCCGCACTGCGGCAGACCATGCTGGAGCGCCTGGATACTGCCGCGCCTGCGGGTGGCGTGCATGACGACACGGTGGTCCGCAGCGCCGCTGGTCACGATCCGGATCAACTGCCGGCCGCGCTGGCACCGCATTTCGGGACGTCCTACCGCTCGCTGAAATGGCGCTGGATGGCGCCGGGTGTCCACTGCATCCGTGCACCGGCGCACCCGTCGTTGATCATGCTCAAGATCGCCCCCGGCAAATGCCTGCCCATGCACAGCCATGGCAACAGCGAGCTGACCCAGATTCTCCGCGGCGCCTATGACGATTCCCTGGGGCATTTCGCCCCCGGCGATGTGGCCGATCTGGACAGCGACGTCGAGCATCAGCCCGTGACCACCCCCGGTGTGGCGTGCATCTGTGTGTCAGCGCTGGATGCGCCGCTGGTCTTCAGCGGGTGGTTCGCGCGCAAGCTGCAGCAGGTGTTCAAACTCTGACGGGGCGCGGTGTGATCGCGGCCTGTTCGAACACCTGCATCACCGCGGCCGGCGCCATGGGCCGGGCAAGCAGGTAGCCCTGGACTTCGTCGATCCCCATCGCGGCCAGTACATCCACCTGCGCCTGATGCTCGACGCCCTCGGCCACGGTGAGGTAGCCCAGCTCGTGCGCAAGATGATGAATGGCAGAGACCTTGGCGCGGGCGCGCGAGCTGCTGGCGATGCCATCGATCAGTGACTTGTCCAGCTTGACGGTGTGGATGGGAAGGTCGGACAGGTAGCTGAAATTGCTGTAGCCACTGCCGAAGTCATCAATCGCCACCGTGATGCCGGCCTGTGCCATCGCCGCGATGTGGCCGATGGCCGGAGACCCCGGACGCAGCCATTCGCCTTCGGTGATCTCCAGTTCGATCATCGAGAACGGCAGCGTCCTGTGCTCAAGTTTGCTGCGGATGTCATGCCAGGCCGAGGCATTGGACAGATAACTGCTGGACAGATTGATCGAGACGGGAATGTCCTGCCCTTGGGCGCGCCACGCCCGGACCTGATCCAGCGCCGTGTCCAGCACCCAGTTGGTCACCTCATCGATCAGTGCGGTCCGCTCGAAGACCGGAATGAACTCGCCCGGGCTTATCGGCCCCAGGGTGGGGTGGTTCCAGCGGATCAACGCTTCGGCCGAGACCGGGCGCCGACCGTCAAGGGTGAAGCGCGGCTGGTAGTCCAGATGGAAGTCGCCGTTCTGCAGGCCGCGTTCGGCATCCGAGGCCAGGCGGTAGGCGCGGTGCATCTTTTCGTCGCGCTGTGCGGAATACCAGCAGAATGGCTGCCGCGCGTCGAACGCGCCATGCATGCTCACCAGCAGCCGCCGCAGCAGGTCGTGGCTGTCTTCTTCATCCGGATCGACCGCACAGATGCCGGCATGGAAACGGGGGGACATCGGGACCGCGGCGGCCATCAGCGGACGCAACATGCGCGTTCTCAGCTCCAGCACCAGGCTCTCGACGTGGCCTGCGGTCGGCATCTCGACCACGAAGGCGAACCGGGTCACCCCGACGTGGTACACGGTCGCGACGTCCTCCAGCGCGGTGCGCAGCCGGACGCCGGCACGCCGGATCAGGGCTTCCAGCGGGCGCAGGCCCAGCACCTGGCCGACCTGGTTGGCCCGCGGAATGTCGAGGATGTCCACCGCAACGGCATACGCCGTTCCTTCGGCGCATCGCGCGAGGATGCCGGGCAGATCCGCATGGAACTGGTGCCGGCTTGGCAGCCCACTGGTCGGGTCGAGGTTGCCGGAAAGGTTGCGTAGTTCAAGTTGCGCGATCACCAGCTCGGCCAGAGTGGCCAACTGCTCCTGATCCCGCTCGTCAAAGGTGCGCGGGCGGGTGTCCATGACGCACAGCGCACCGATGGCCACGCCATTTTTAGCCACCAGCGGCGCGCCCGCATAGAAACGCAGGTGGGGACTGTGCGTCACCAGCGGGTTGTCGCGGAAACGCGGATCCTGCTCGAGGTCCGGGACGACCAGAACGCCGCCGGAGGTGACAGCGTGGGCGCAGATCGACGAGCGCATGTCGGTCTGCGCCATGGGTAGACCGATCCGGGAAATGAAGCGCTGCTTCACATCCCCCAGGACCGAGACGAAGGCCACCGGCGCGTTGAACGTGTAGCCGGCAAGCGCGGTGATCCGGTCCAGCGCGGGCAACGACGCCACGCCGTCGACCTGCATGGCGCAAAGCACCGCGCGTCGTTCATCCAGGGGGGAGGGTGGGGGGCTCATTTCGTATCGACTGGGGGCGGGGCGCGAGCGGCCGTCTGTCCACTCTATACGCACCGAACGTGGTTCCGGATGCAGTTACCAGTCGGTCGGCGCGTAGTCCTTCAGGAACTGACCCCAGACGTGTTCGCCGGTGTTGAACCCGTGGATGATCGGATCGACGATGCGCGCGGCGCCGTCGACGATATCCAGCGGCGGGTGGAAGCGTTCTTCCTTCACCTTCTTGGCCGCGATGTCCGCCGGATCCTCGTCGGTCACCCAACCGGTGTCGACGCTGTTCATGTGGATGCCGTCGTTCTGGTAATCGGCCGCCGAGGTGCGCGTCATCATGTTCAGCGCGGCCTTGGCCATGTTGGTATGCGGGTGGCGGGTGGTCTTGAAGTTGCGGTAGAACTGCCCCTCCATCGCCGAGACGTTCACGATGTGCTTGTCACGCTCGGGCGTGCGCAGCATCAGCGGCTTCAGGCGCGCATTGATGATGAACGGCGCGATGGCGTTGACCAGCTGGGTTTCCAGCAGCTCGACCGACGGCACTTCGGCCATCAGCATGCGCCAGGAGTTGCGACCGCGCAGATCCACCTGCTGCAGGTCCTGATCCAGCCGGCCATCCGGGAACAGGTGCTGCTGGGCGACCAGCTCGTCCTCCAGCAGCGGCACCTGCGACAGCTCGGCGGCACGGGTCAGGCCATTGGCGGCGTTGAAATCGCGCCCCTGGACCACCGGCAGCGCGGCCGAGGCGGTGGTGCCGAGCAGTTCGGCACTGCGCAGCCCCTCGTAATCGCCGATCAGCTTGCGCAGCGTCTCGGGTACCTCATGCAGCGCGGCGGTTTCGCCGGCCATCATGTGCGCATAGAACTGCGGCGGTCGGCGCACGGTCTGGCAGGCGTTGTTGATGATGAAATCCAGGCGCGAACGGGTGGCCAGCAGCTCGTTGCAGAAGGCCTCCACGCTCGGGGTATGGCGCAGGTCCAGGCCGTACACCTGCAGGCGGTGGCCCCACACGCCGAAGTCCGGCTCTTCGGCGTAACGCGCGGCCGAATCCCGCGGGAAGCGCGTGGTCACGATCAGCTCGGCACCGGCCCGCAGCAGCTTCAGGCCTGCCTGGTAGCCGATCTTGACCCGGCCGCCGGTCAGCAACGCGACGCGCCCGGTCAGGTCCGCCGTCTCGGTGCGCTTGACGAAGTTCAGCTCGGCGCAGGCCGGGCACATCTGGTCATAGAAGTGGTGCAGCTGGGTAAACTTCTGCTTGCACACGTAGCAGTGGCGCAGTTCCGGGGAATGCACCGGTTCCGGCGTGGGTGCCGCATTCTCGCCGTTGGAGGCGTCATGCAGACCGGCCGCGTGCGGCGGGAAGTAGTTCGGGGTGCTGAATACCGGCTTGCGGCGCAGGGCGCGGATACCGGTCTGCGCCAGCAGCGCCTCGGATTTGGCCACCTTTTCCTGATGCCGCGCCTTGGCCTGCTGCTTCAGCTTGGCCCGGCGGGCCTTGGGCTCGGGGTGATACACCTTGGCCACCACCTGGTGCAGGCGGACGCGATCAGCCTCGGGCAGCGTATCGAGCACGCTGCGGTCGGCTTCGATGGCCTCCAGCAGGTCCAGCGCGGTGCGCAGGCGGTCGGTCAGGGGCAGGTCGTCGTCGGCAAGGGGCAGGGCGGTGGTATTCAATTCAGATCCGGGAAAAGCGGCAGGATGACGGGCATGGGGCGCCGCGCGACGGCCCCTGACGGGGGCATCCGCCAGCAGCCCGGGGCATACGGTGGGAGGCTATTGTCCCTGATCCTGGGATTTGGTGCTGATCAGGCGGCACCCATGCAGCCCGATGTGCAGATGGCCATGGGGGTCATTGCAGCTGGTTGCCGCCGGCCTGGGGGCTTCAGCGCACCTGGAGCGAAGCCTGCAGCGCCGTCGCCAGCGCCGCGTCACCATTCACCAGCTCGGTCCACTTCAACGTGAGGCCGTTCCGTTTGCCCTTGGACACCAGCTTCATCCCGTCTGGATCGATGGTCAGCGTATAGGTCTCGTCGCCGATCTGGACTTCCCGGCGCAGTGGTTTATCGAGTGGCGTCATGACGTGCTACGGCTTCGGCGGCGCTGCGTGTTTCGGCTCCGCGGAGCTCTCGGTGCCATGGCCGGAGTCCTGCTCCTCGGAGGCCGCCGTGCCACTGCCACCCCCGGGCACGTTACGCGCGGCCTCACCACCCGCAGGCGCCGTCGCGGCGGCAGGCTGCTCGATCGCATCGGCATGCTGGCCTTGCTCGTTACGCTCATCCTGGCTGCAGGCCGACAGCGCGAGGGTCGCGAGGGCACTCAACAACACGATTCGCATGGCGATTCTCCTGCAGTGATGACGAATCCGGTTTGTAGCGCCGACGCCGTTGGCGATGCGTGATCACCCCGTTGATCACTCTTTGACGACAACCGCATGGAGTACCCTTGCCGCCGTCGATGCTTAGCCGTTCCGTGGTCTACGGGCGGGGAGCCGGCGTGTTACGGAGCAGAGTTCACATCATGAGTATTCCCGAGGGATTGGACGGGCATCGTCGGGGGCAGGGCCTCACACGACGAGGCTTCCTTCTTGCGGTCGGTTCGGTGTCGCTGCTCGCGGCCTGCCGTGACAAAGCGCCTGCGGTGGCAGCGCCGGCTGCCACGGCGCCTGCGGCAAAGACCGACACCGCCTTCCTCGACCTCTCTCATGCCCTGACCGGCAAGACCGATCTGGACCCGGCCACGGCCGACCGGATCGAACAGGCGTTTGCCACCCTTCAGCCAGCGCTGCATGCGCAGTTCCCCGCCTTGGTCACCCTGGCAGGACAGATCAGTGGCGCGCAGGCGCTGATCGCGGCCGCTGGCGATGCCAAGCCCGCGGCCTTGGCCATCATCACCGCGTGGTACACGGGCACCGTTGGCAAAGGCGTGCATGCCGTGACCGTGTCCTACCGCGATGCGCTGATGCAGCGCTGCGTGGATGACGGTCTTTCACCGCCGACCTACGCCCAAGGTGGCCCCGCCTGGTGGACCGCTGAGCCGCCGGCCCCGATTCGCGCCCACGCCTGAGCCTGCGCGGTCCCTTTTTCCCTGTTATCGATCTGGAACCCCTCCCATGAAAGCTCCGGTTTTCCGTGATGGCGACGCCGATGCCGACGTCGTGATCGTCGGTTCGGGCGTTGTCGGTGCATTGATCGCCCACCAATTGGTGCGCGCCGGCAAATCGGTCCTGGTCCTTGAGGCCGGCCCCCGTCTGAACCGTTCCGACGTGGTCGAGAACTGGCGCAACGTCAGCTTCGAACGGCGCATCGGCAGCGATTTCCAAGGGCCGTTCCCGCAATCGAAATTCGCCACGGCGCCACTGTACTTCCCCGCCAACGACTACGTCGGCCTGACCGGCCCCGATGCCAGCAGCTTCCATCAGGGCTTCATCAAGGCGGTCGGTGGCACCACCTGGCATTGGGCTGCCTCCTGCTGGCGCCATCTGCCGGTCGATTTCAAGATGCAGTCCGCCTACGGGGTCGGGCGCGATTGGCCGATCAGCTACGAGGACATCGAGCCGTACTACTGCCGCGCTGAAGAGGCCATGGGCGTCTCCGGGCCGAACGACCCCGCGCAGCAGAGCCCCTCGGAGCGCTCCAGGCCGTACCTGGCCGACATGATTCCGTGGGGCAACGGCGACAAGGTGTTTGCCGAGGTAGTCAATCCGCACGGCTACAACCTGGTGCCGATTCCGCAGGGGCGCATGATCAAGCCCTGGAATGATCGCCCCGCGTGCTGTGGCAACAACAACTGCCAGCCGATCTGCCCGATCGGCGCCATGTACAACGGCGTCCATACCGTGCAGGCCGCCGAAGCGCTGGGCGCCAAGGTGCTGGCCGAAGCGGTGGCGTACAAAATCGACACAGATGCGCAGAACCGGGTCACCGCCATCCACTGGTATGACAGCGACAAGGTCAGCCACAAGGCTACCGGCCGCAGTTTCGTGATCGCCTGCAACGCGCTGGAAACGCCACGCCTGCTGCTGCTCGCTGCCAACGAACAGAACCCGAACGGCATCGCCAATTCGTCCGACCAGGTCGGGCGCAACATGCTGGACCACTCCGGCTTCCACTGCTCCTTCATTGCGGACCGCCCGATCTGGCTGGGGCGTGGCCCGGCGCAGTCCAGCTGCATGGTCGGGCCACGCGATGGCGCGTTCCGGTCGGAGTATTCGGCGACCAAGATCATCCTCAACAACATCAGCCGGGTGGCGATCGCCACCGACCAGGCGTTGAAGATGGGGCTGGCCGGTGAGGCGCTGGACGCGGAAATCCGACGGCGCGCGATCTACGGCGTGGACCTGTCGATCAGCCTGGAGCCGCTGCCCGACCCGACCAACCGCCTGACGCTGTCCACGACCCGCGTCGATGGCCACGGCCTGGCGTGCCCGGACATCCATTACTCGCTGGGCGACTACGCGCGCAAGGGCTACGACAAATCCTGCGAGCAGCTGCGGCACATCGGCAAGCTGTTCAACGCCGAAGAATTCGTGATCACCACGGCGCTCAATGCCAACAACCACATCATGGGCTCGACCATCATGGGCGCGGACCCGCGCGATTCCGTGGTGGATGGCGATTGCCGCGCGCATGATCACCCGAACCTGTGGCTCCCAGGTGGCAGCGCGATGGTCTCGGCCAGCGTCGTCAACAGCACCTTGACCATGGCCGCGCTGGCCCTGCGCGCGGCCGATGCCATCGAGCGTGCGGCATGAAGACCTTCCTGCTCATCGCATTGGGCCTGCTGGCCGGCGTCAGCGACACCGCGCGCGCCGACGACGCCGTCGAACGTGGGCGCTACCTGTCCGTGGCCGCGGACTGCGTGGCGTGCCACACCAGCCCGAAGCAGGGCAAGCCCTACGCCGGCGGCTACGCGATCGCCTCGCCGCTGGGTGAGATCTGGGCGAGCAACATCACCCCGTCCACGTCCCACGGTATTGGCAACTACACGGAGGCCGATTTCGCCAAGGCGGTCCGTGAGGGCGTGCGCAAAGACGGTGCCCACCTGTACCCGGCGATGCCGTACACCTCCTACGCCAAGCTGACCGACGAGGACATCCACGCGCTGTACGTCTACTTCATGCAGGCGGTCGCCCCGGTCGATGAGGAGGCACGTACCACCGAACTGCCATTCCCCTTCAGCGTGCGCTCGTCCATGGCGGTGTGGAATCTGCTGTTCCTGGACAAGACCCCGTTCAAACCGGATCCGGCACAGAGTGCGCAGTGGAATAGGGGTGCCTACCTGGTGGAAGGGTTGGCGCACTGCTCCAGCTGCCACAGTCCACGCGGGTTGATGATGCAGGAGGTGGGCGGCAAAGCCTTCGCCGGTGGTTCGCTGGGCGATTGGTATGCGCCCAACATCACCTCGCACCCGATCAGCGGGATCGGCGGGTGGACCGATGACGAACTGGCCCAGTACCTGAAGACCGGCCGGGTTGAAGGCAAGGGGCAGGCCGGCGGCGGCATGGCCGAAGCGGTGAGCAACAGCCTTTCCAAACTGCGCGACGACGACATCAGCGCGATCGTGACCTATCTGCGGACGGTGCCGGCCGTGGCTGACAAGGATGCCACCCGTGCAGCCTTCGCCTGGGGCGATGCCGACACGGCACCGGGTGAGCCCGCGATTCGCGGCACGGGCGCGCCCATCGCCTCCGGTGCCGTGCTGTATTCCGGCCTCTGCGCCAGCTGCCATGGCTCGCGCGGCGAGGGCAGCAACGACGGCTACTACCCGTCGCTGGTACACAACAGCACCGTCGGCATGGTTCGGCCACAGAACCTGGTGGCGACCATCATCGGCGGCATCGACCGCGAGGTGGACGGCGAGCACGTGGTGATGCCGCACTTTTCGGAAGGCTCGTACGTGCAGGCGTTGAGCGATGCCGACATCGCCGCAGTCGCGAGCTACGTGCGGACCACCTTCGGGCCCGGTGACCAGGTCACGGAAGCCCAGGTCGCGCTGATCCGCGACGGCGGTGAGAAGCCGCTGCTGGCCAAGATCGCGCGCCTGTGGCTACCGTTGCTCATCCTGGGGCTTGCGGCTTTCGTGGTGGTGATCCTGCTGGTGCGACGCGCGTGGACCAGGCGCAAGCAGCGGAGGGCTTCGGCATGAAGCGCACCTCCTTCGTTGTAAGCCTCGGGCTGATGGCCTCCGCGGCCGCCTTGCCGGCATGGGCGGTTGAACCAGAGGTCCCCAAACCCAACACCGTGGACACCATTGCCCAGACACCGCTCAGTGCGGACTGGGCGGCCCGCATCTGGCTGCAGGACCGTGGCGTGACCCCGAGCGCCCGCATCGTGATCGCCACGGGCGTCAACAGCGATGGCTACAAGGGTACCGGCTGGTCCACGGCCGAGCACGTTGATTTCGGTGCCATGATCGATACCGGCAAGGCCTTCGGTTTCGACGGCACGATGCGGGTGGTGTTCTCCGACCGCTTCGGCAATGCGGTCAATGACCGCTCGACCGGTTCCTACGTGCAGAACCAGGCGTTCTATGGCCAAGGGCAGAACCTGCGCTTCAACGAGCTCTCCTACGAGCGCTGGCTGCTGGACAAGCGGCTGAGCCTGAAGGGCGGCTTCTACTCGATGGGCAACGACTTCGGCGGCTTGCCGTACACCTGCAATTTCAACAACAACGGCCAGTGTGGTCATCCGCTGGGCCCGATCTACAGCTCCGGTTGGCTGGACAATCCGACCGGCCAGTGGGGCCTGCGGGTGAAGTGGGCTGATCCCTCGGGCTGGTACGCACAGACCGGCATTTACGATGTCGTGCCGATGCGCAAGCAGGAGGGCAGTGGCTTCCGCGTGTCCGACCGTGGCAAGACCGGCCTGTTCCTGCCCGTGGAAGTGGGCTACAGCCACGGCAACACCGGCGAGCATTACGGTGGCACCTACAAGGTCGGCTATTACCTGGACACGTCCAACGCGGACGACATCGGCAATCCGGCCGCACCGCGCGCGTCGCATCGCAGCGGTTCGTACATCCAGCTGGCGCAGCGAGTGCTGAAGCCCGAAGGCGACACCGTGCGCGGTCTGTCGGTATTCGGCGTGGCCACGCGTGCGGATGCCAGGACCGGCCTCATGCGGTACTCGTGGGAGGCCGGCCTGAGCTGGCGCGGCGTGGTGGCATCCCGCGAGGATGATGTGCTGAGCCTGGCGTGGACCCGGCTGGACATCTCCGACCGCCTTGCCCAGTACCAGCGCATCACCGGCAAGGACGTGCAGAGCAACGAGCAGTTCGTGGAGCTCAATTACGGTGTGCAGGTCACTCCGTGGCTGATCCTGCGGCCTGCGGTGCAGTATGTAGCCCGTCCCGGGGCGTATGAGAGCCGCCCGGACAGCTGGGTGTTCACGCTGCAGGCGCAGGCCACGCTGTGATCACGCGGCACGGTCGTCCAGTGCACGTACGCTCCACATGTGGATGCCTAAAGTGATGCCCTCACCATCGAGGCTGGCACACGTGAACCTGCAGACGAGCGTTTCCCCACCGTTTCCCCGCCGTGCGATGCCCGACAGCTGCCACTTCGACCTGCTGGATGTGAGCGCGCTGCAGGACCCCTGCAGCGGTCGCATCGTTCACCTGTATTCGATGGTGGCGCGCTGCCTGTCGTGTGAGGTGATCTTCAAGGCGCAGGAAGGCGCTGGCTTTGTCAGCAACGCGGCGTCACGGGTACTGCGTTGCCCGACCGGCTGCGGCGAGCAGTCGCTCAAAGCCGCCACGCTGCGCCAGTGGACCCTTAAAGCCGCCTGAGCGTGTCGGCGTCACGGCATTGCCGCGACGCCACGCGATCATCAGAGCAGCAGCAACGCCGCGATCAATGCCGGTGGCATCACGAGCATGCCCAGCTTGAAGAACTGCAGCGCGCTGACGTTCTCGCCCTCCCGACGCAGCGCGACCAGCCACAGCATTGTGGCCAGCGACCCGGTCACCGAGAGGTTCGGCCCCAGATCGACGCCGATGAGCAGCGCCGCGCGGGTGTGCACCGGCAGGTCCGCCATCTGCCCCAGCGAGCCGGCCACCAGCCCGATGGGCAGGTTGTTGGCCAGATTGCTCGCCACCGCTGCCGCGATCCCTGCCACCCAGCTGCCTTCCGAAGGCGAGGTCCGTGCCAGCGCTTCCAATGCGTGCGCCGCCGTGCGGATCACCCCTGTCTGGGCAACAGCTTCGACCAGCACGAACAGGCCAGCCACCAGGGGCAGCACCCCCCAGGCGACGTGACGCAGTATCGGCAGCGGGCTGCGACGCTGGCGCAGGCGAACCGCCGCCAAGGTAAGCGCACCTGCGCAGAAGGTCGTCACGCCTAGCGGGCCGTTCATCGCCGAGGTCACCAGCAGCACGATGCCGGTGAGCCCGACACCGATGGCGCACAGGCGACCGCCCTCGGACAGGGCGCGGTGCTCGATCCGCTCCGCCAGCGGGTGGGCGATCTGTCGGCGTTGAGCCAGGCGCAGCACCAGATACGTCATCAGGATCGCGGCCAGCGACGGCAGGCTGAACTGCTGCAGCCATTCTGGCAACGAGGGCATGTGGCTGCCGAACACCACAAGGTTGGCGGGATTGGAGATGGGCAGCACGAAGCTGGCTGCGTTGGCAATGAACGCGCAGACGAACAGGTAGGGCAGTGGATTGGCGCGGGCCGCTTTGCAGGCCGCGTAAACCGCCGGTGTGAGCACCACGGCGGTGGCGTCGTTGGACAGGAAAATGGTCACCAGCGTGCCAACCAGGAAGACCAGATCAAACAGGCGCCGCCCGGATCCCTTGGCGTGCTGGACGGCATACATGGCCAGCCAGTCGAACAGGCCTTCGTGACGCGCCAGCTCGGCCAGCACCATCATGCCGATCAGGAACAGGTAGACGTCGCCGCCTTCCGCCACTGCCCCAAGGGCCGTCGGCACAGGTACCAGGCCGGTCGCCACCAGCAGCGCGGCCGCGCCCAGCGCCCAGACATATTCGGGGATCCGCCAGGGACGGAAGATGACACCGCTGGTGGCAACGGCGGTCACCATCCAGATGATCAGGGAGGTTGTGGGAACGTGCATCGATGGCTCAGGAAAAACGCAGGGGCTGGCGTCAGGTCGCATCCGTCGGTGCAGCCACCGTCGAAATGCGGCCCGTGTGAGGTCGGGTCTCCGGCAGGGTCATTGCCAGCACGAAGGCCACCGCTGCAATCGCTGCCAGGGTCAGGAACGCGACATCATACCCAGCGAACTGCACGATCACCCCGGCCAGCCCCGGGCTGAGTGCAGCGCCCAAGCCGAAGACCGTCGAGACCGCCCCGAGGGTCACATTGAACCGGCCGGTGCCTTGGGTCAGATCACTGACCATGACCGGGAGCAGCGCCCCGAAAATGCCGGCCCCGATGCCATCCAGCAGCTGCACGCCAAGCAGCCAGGCCGGTGCATCGGACAGTGGATAGAGCAGGCCACGGATGGGCAGGATCAGGAAGCCGGCCAACAGCAAGGGTCTGCGCCCCCAGTCGTCGGCGCGCCTGCCCACCAGCATCGCGGCCGGCACCATGACCAGTTGCGCCGCGACGATGCACGCCGCCGTCAAGGTGGTGGCCAGCGCCGGGCTGGTGTGGGAGAGCTTCTGGCCGACCAGCGGAAGCATCGCCGCGTTGGCCAGATGGAACAGCGCGCAGCACGCAGCCAGCGTCAGCAGGGTGCGGTCGCGCAGCAGCAGGCCTGCAGACGACGGCCCCGGTTGGCGCTCCTGGCCGGCGGGCAAGCCGCGCGCCCGCTCGTGGTCGATGGCCTTGGCCGGGATCATCAGCACCGCGGCCACGCTGGCCAGGGTCAGTGCGGCCATCAGATAGAACACTACGACCGGGCCCCCGATGTAGGCCAGACCACCAGCCAGCAGCGCCGCAACGGCGTTCCCTGCGTGATTGAAGGTCTCGTTGCGACCCATGCGCCGTGCGAACGCCCGAGGCCCGCCGATGCCCAGCGAGATGGCCGCGATCGCCGGGGCAAAGACGGTACCCGCGACGGTGCTGACAGCCTGGGTCGCGGCCACCAGCGTGAACGAGGTGATCCACGGCAGCACGACGCAACTGCCGGTGACCAGAAGGGCAGCGATGACGACCGTGGCCCGCTTGGCGTTGACCCGATCCATCAGCGCGCCCGCCGGCGTCTGCGCCAGCAGCGCAGCCAGCCCCGCGACCGTCATCACCAGGCCGATGCTGGCCGGCTCCCATTTGTGTACGGCCAACAGGTAGATCGCGAGATAAGGCCCCAACCCATCACGCACATCGGCCAGGAAGAAGTTCACGCCATCGAGCGCGCGATCCGCCGAGCGGACGGACAAGGGGGCAGGGGAAGGTGGGCTCACGTGCGTTGGCTCGATGCTCGCTGGGTCAGCCCCGATGCCGGTGGGGCGCGCATGTTATGCGCGTGCGCCTGTGATGGTTGTGTGGCGTCACACATGGAAGAGCCCCGGAATCTCCAGGGCTCTGGGTACTACGTGCTGCAGAGTGGGCAGGTGTTACAGCGCCCACTTCTCCGGATCTGCGTGCTTCTCTTTGTAGATCACACCCGAGAAGTCCACATGCAGCTCGGTCCACTCGCCACCCTTACGGCGTGCCAGTATTTCGAAGTGCTTGGGCTTGCGCTCGGGTTCGCCGCGTGGCGTCCAGCCGTCCTTCTCCACTGCGGCCAATGCGACGCGAGGATCCGCCGGACCCTCCGGATGATGATGCTTGGGGCCGTGATGCGGCTTCTTGTGCTCCACCTCCACAAAGCTGCCGCCCTTCCTGGCGATACGGGCCACTTTGATTTCCGACGGGCGTCGTTCTCCTTCCAGCCGGATGGCAGCACCTTCCTTGAGTGGAAACGCCTCTGCTCCCTTGGGGCCGAGGTCGGCCAGATATGCCTGATCGTTGCTGACCAAGGTGAAGCGATGTGCAAACACGTGCTCGATGACGCCCGCGAGGGCGACCTTTTCATGGTGCGGCATGCATTTCTCCTGAGAGCGCCCAACCGCGGGCGCCCTTGTTCAATGCGGCTGTGCCTCATCGATTCAACCTCCGCCGCCGCAGCGTTCAGGCTGTCGCAAGCCGACCACCGATCACTGCGGCGTGAAGGCTGTGCCAACGCGGTAAAATGGCCCACCGCCGACGCCGCTCCAAGGATCATCGCAATGCCTTACGCCACCCGCGACGCGATCCAGCGTCTGCGCGACCAGATCCCGACCTTCCGCTGCATTGTGGGATGCACGGACTGCTGTGGCCCGGTCACCGCCTCCAGCGAGGAGGTGGCGCGGCTGCCGGTCAAGAGCGATGCCGAGCATGCCGCCGCCCTGGCGGATCTGAGCTGTCCGTATCTGGGCAAGCAGGGCTGTGAGGTCTACGAAGAACGCCCCTTGATCTGCCGGATGTTCGGGACGACCCCCAGCCTGCGCTGCCCCAACGGCCAGCGGCCGGTCTACATGCTGGATGAGTCGGTGGAGAAGGAAATCCATCAGTTTCTTCGCAGTACGCGGCAGGTGCTTCTCTAGCGGGCGGCGTGGCCGCAACAGCGTGACTCAGTTCGACCTGCGGGCACCCAGTCGCCATATCGCAAGACCACCGTACAGCGCCAGCAACGCGACCAGCGTCCAGAGCTCGTGGCTGACCTCACCCAGGCTGGCATCCATCTGATTGAGCCGCACCATCAGATTGATCCCGGGCGTGGTGGGCAGCAGGTGGGCCAAGGCCACCAGTGCTGGCGGTGAAGTGACCGCCGGCCAGGACAGATTGGCCAGGAAGAACAGCGGGATCGAGCAGGCGACAACCACCTGGAAGGCACGTTCACGGGTCGCGAAGAAGCTGCCGATGAACAACCCGAACGCCACGGTGGTGGCGATGAACAAGCTGCCACCCAGCAGCTGGCCGAGGGGGTTGCCACCACGCGGGTAGTCCTGCACCCAGGCGGTGAACCCCGCGTAGTAGAACAGCCCGAGCAGACCGATGGCGCCGAAGCCCACGGCCATGCCGGCCAGCGTTGGCAGATCGAATCGCAGGCGACGACCCAGCGCCAACCGACGGGCACCGAGCAACACACCGATGCCCATGAGCAGGGTCTGATGCACGATCAGCTCGGCCACGCCGGGCACGATGGCGCTGCCGTAGCCCTCCTGGGTATTGAACAGCGGACGCTGCACCAGTGTGATCGGCGGTGCCTGCGGTGCCCCCATGAACGCCGCCTGGGACACGGCCGCCTCGCGCGCGAAGGCGGTCAGGGCCTCGGCCACGCCGCCGAGCACCCAACTGGCGCGGCCGAGGTAGGCACCGTTGCCCATCAACACCAGATAGCCGTGGCTGCCGCGCAGAATGTCGCGTTCAAGGGTGGCCGGGATCAGCAGAATGCCTTCGGCCTTGCCGGTTTCCAGCACATGGCGTGCCTGGTCGATGCTGGCCGGCTGATCAACAATGCGTACCGTGTGCAGCGCGTCCACCCGCCGCAGCAATTCTCGACTGGTGGCACTCTGGTCGTGGTCGACCACCACGATGGGCAGGTTGCTGGCCACCTGGTGGCGGTACGCAGCAGGGTAGAAGAACGAGTAAAGCACCACCGCGCCGACCATCAGCACGACCGCATACCGATCGGTGAGCACGGTGCGCAGGGTCAGGCGCAGGCTGTCGACGAAGCGGTTCATGCGCGGGTCTCGCGTGGTGTACCCGGCAGCACCGGATCGGCGCTGCGCGCGGCAGCAATCAATCGCCAGCCACCGATGCCACCGGCCACCACCACCATCAGCAGCAGCGTCCCCAGTGGCCACAGCGAGACACTCCACGGCGCGCCCACGAACTGCTGCTGGGTCTGCAGCTTCACGTAAGCGGTCAGTGGCAGCAGGAGATTCCAGACCCGGGTGAACAGCGGCGCATCGACCACCGGGAAGGTGGCGCCGGAGAACGCCAGCGCGGTGCCGATGCTCAGGCCGATCGCCGACAGTGACGTGCCCATGTCCCGGGTGAGCCCGACAAACAGCAGGGCCACCGCCGCGCAGGCCAGGTAGAACAACGGTTGCCCCAGCATCAGCAGCAGGGCACTGCCGGCGATGCCATCGCCACGCAGCAGGGCAAGGTAAAGCACCCCGAGTGCACCGTAGACCGAGAACAGCAGCACGTACGGCACGACCTTGCCGGCGATCGCCGACCATGGGGTGTCGCCCAGCCAGTCGCGCAGGTGCCCATCGCGGACCTCACGGCCCAGGCTGGCTGCGACCGCCAGTGCCAGCCCCAGGGAGAGGATCGCCGGGAACAGCAAGGGCAGCAGGAACAGCTCATAGCTGCGCGCCGGGTTGTGCAGAATGTCCGATTGCACGGCGATCGGCGGCGCGCGCAGCTTGGCCGGTCCCACCTGCTTGCCGATGCGTTCGCCCAGCAGCCGCGCGTTCCAGGCGCTGACCGCTTCGACGATATCGCGCACGGCGGATTGGCCGGTGGTGAGGTAGGTGGCGTTGTAGTACGCGAACACCGTGCCCTGTTCGCCGCGCAGTGCCTGTCGCGTGGCATCGCGCGGCACCAGTACGATCGCAAAGACGTCCAACCGGCGCAGCTGCGATTGCGCCTCGGCCAGGCTGGACGGCTGACTGGCCACGCTCACGCCGGGGCTGGCATCGAGCATGCGGGCCAGCTGGCGGCTTTCAGCGCTGCGGTCCAGGTCGACCATGGCGATGGGGATATCGCGCATCACCGAGGCGGCGAACAACCATGCCATCAGCCCCAGCATCACCGCGGGCAGCAGCGTGATCAGCAGCAGATCGGCACGATCGCGGCGCAGGTGCTGAACCTCGCGCTGGAACGAGGCCGCAGCGCTCGCCCACACCGGCCGGCTCATCCCTGCGGCCACCCGAACAACACGCTCATCCCGGGGCGGAAGCCTTCGATCGGGGCGACCGGGCGCAGCCGGATCTCGAAGCTGCGCACGTCATAGCCGGAGGATTGTCGGGTGGCACGCCACGTGGCGTAGTCACCGGCGGGATTGATGAAATACACCTCGAATTCAGCGTCACGATCCAGTGCGGGCACGTTGCCGCGCAGGCGGGTACCGACCTTCAGGCCCCGCATCTGCGATTCGCGCAGGTTCACCGACACCCACATGCGGTCGATGTCGACCAGGGTGAAGACCGGGTAGCCGGCCGGCACCAGCTCGCCGATATCCGACATGCGTTTGTTGATCTCGCCAGCCATGGGCGCGCGACCATTGACCTCGTCGCGGGCCGCATCCACCTCGGCCACCGCACCCTGCGCCTGGCGGACCTGGCCCTGCGCGGCGCGCTTGTCCTGATCGCGCGCGCCGGCCAGCGCCTGGTCGTACTGCGCCCGTGCGGCATTGGACAGCTCACGCGAACTGCGCGCCTGGGCCAATGCCTCGTCACGTTTCTGGCGGGTCATCACGCCTTCGTTGAAGAGGTTCTGCACGCGCTGATACGTGGCATCGGCCAGGGTGGCACCGGCCTCGGCGCGTTTCCAGTTGGCCTGCGCAGCACGGATGTCCTCGCTGCGTGCCCCTTCGTCGGCCTTGTCGGCCACCGCCCGCGCTGCCTCCAGCGCGCCTTGGGCCTGCTGCTCCTTGGCCGCCACTTCGGGGCTGTCCAGCACGAACAGCACCTGGCCGGCGGTGACCCGGTCGCCCTCGCGCACCTTGAGCTCGGCCAGCCGCGCGGTGATCTTGGCGGCCACGTTGATCGTGTCGGCGTCGGCCATGCCCTGCAGCTGTTCGGCCGGGGTGCGCCAGGCCAACCACAGGCCGACCACGACCACGATCGACAGCACCAGCGCGATGACGATCCCGATCCTGCGCTTCTTCGGCGGCGGCGCGTCGGCCGGTGCCTGCAATGTGTCATTCATGGGTGATCACCTCGTCGCCGCGGCGGCGGAACTCTTCATATCGATCCATCTGTCCACTGATCTCCAGCAGTTGTGCCAGCGCCACGTCATAGTGGTAGGCCGCCTGGGCACGCTCGACCTGCGCGCCACCCAGACCCAGGCGCGCATCGATCACGTCCAGCGAGGTGGCCTGGCCCTCACGGAAGGCAAGCTCCTGCAGCCGCAGGTTCTCGCGGTTCTGTTCGATGCTGCTGTCCAGCAGCAGGAACTGCTGGCGGGCGGTGTCCAGTTCGTACCAGGCCTTGCGCACGCCCAGCGTCACCTGGTTCTCGGCTTCGCGCAGGCCGGCTTCGGCCTGATCCTGCTGCGCGCGGGCGGCGCTGATCTGGGCGGGGCGCGAGGTGGGCGAGAGGAAGGTGTACTTGAGGCCGATGCCGAACGCCCAGTCCGGGTCGGTCAGCATTTCGTCGCGACGGCGGAAATCGTACTGGCCGAACAGGAACACGGTGGGTTTCAGCTTGGCCTGCTGCACGCGCACGCCTTGCTCGGCCTGCGCCACCAGGGCGCGCAGCCGGGCAATCTGGGGTTGCCTGGCCTGTGCATCGCGTTCGAAGGTGGGCAGGGCACCGATCGGCGCGCGGTGCACGAACAAGGGCGACAGTGGGCGAACGTCGCCACCGCTGCGCAGCAGGGTGGCCAACGCGGCCTTCAGCGTCTGAAGATCATTGAGCGATTTCTGGTACTCGCGCTCGGCCTTGTCGCGGGCCACATTGGCCTGCAGGCGCTGGGCGCGGGTGGCAAAGCCTTCCCGCTCCAGTTTCAGGGCATCGTCAAGGTGTTGCTGCAGCCCATCGCGCACCTCGCGGCGCACGTCCACGGCCTGCTCGGCGAGACGCTGGCCGAAGTAGGCCTGGACCAGCTGCACGCTCAGCGATTGACGCTGCGACTCGCGCTCCGCGCTGGCCTGGTCGGTCGCGCCTGCTGCGGCCTGTTGGGCGGCAGGGATCAAACCACCGGTGTACAGCGGCAACACCGCCGTGACCACCGGGCGGGTGCGCCAATCGCGCTCGGTGAACTGCAACGGCGAGTCGATGCCGAAGGCCTCAGCGACCGGCGCCAAGGAACCCAGCGGCAGGGTGAGCGTCTTCTGGAACTGCAGCCGGCGTACTTCACCGGTGATCTCTGGAAGACGCAGCAGCCGGGTGGCGTCCTGCAGGTCCTGCTTGTTGCGCACCGACGCATCCGCCGCGGCCAGCGCATCGGACACCTGCTCCAGCCGCTGCTGGGACTGCTGCCAATCCAACGCGGGGACCGCGGCGCCGTCCGGTGCGGGCTGGGCAACGACAGCGCCAGTCAACAGAATCAGGGAAAGACAGGTAAGTCCTTTTAACGCGCGCGTTGGCGGCCAATGCCGGCTCACGAGGGGCAGCTCCATGGGGTGTGACGGCAAGAGAGTAGTGTGCGCCGCGTGAAGCACGAGTCTTCACGCGGGCAGCTCCTGCGGGTCACACCACCTTGCAGCGCCCGGCCAATCCGGAGAGCGCGATGCCACTGATCATCGCGGTCGGCGCAGCGCAGCCCGCACCAATGATCGTGACGTCAACGCCCGCCGCTTCCGGCGACAGTGCCGTATGCGTGATGCAGTGCTGGGTCATCATCCCGACCAGTCGAATGGCCGAGACGTTCCGGGCGGCGAGTGTTTCGCCCAGCGCAGTGCCGAGGAAGCTGTCGGCCTGATGCTTCTCGATCACTGGACAGCCCTCCAGCGCCTCGGCAATGGCCGGATGCAGTTCCGCGCCCTGGGTTCCTGCGGCCATGAACGGACCATCGCTCGGTGCGATGTGCTGGATGCCCACGACCAGCTCACCGGCCTGCCTGGCCTGCGCGATCGCGTGCAACGCTGCAGCCAAGGCCTGTTCGCTCTTTTCCAGCGGGAAGCGGCCGCCCGCGAAGTAGTCGTTCTGGATGTCGACCACGATCAGTGCAGTTTTCATGTTGTGCTCCTTCAGAAGTTCAGGGTTTCGCCATCTTCAGGAATCAGCACGCTGTCCTGGAGTGCTTTCTCACGGACGTAGCGGCGCAGGTCCGCACGGGAGACGGTCATGTGATTCACCGCATCCATGTGGACGGCGACGATCTTCGCCGTCGGCGCCAACGCATGGACACGCGAGGTGTCCTCCACCCCCATGATGATGCCGGTATCGAAGCCCTTGACCCGTGCATCGCCCGTGTTGAGCACGATGACATCCGGCGCATACCGCTTGATCGCGTCCCGTACGTCGCCGGTCCACACGGTGTCGCCAGCAAGGTAGATGGTGGGCTCACCGGTCTTCTGGAACACGAAGCCGGTCACACTGCCGAGCATCGTCGCCAGCGGCTCCACCTGGAACATGGCCGCCGAACCGTGCTGTGCGGCGACGCGCGAAATCGTCACGCCGTCGAAAGTGACGTGCGCGGGCAGGATGCGGACGTCACCGAACCCCTTGCCGCGAAGCAGGGCCGCGTCCGCTTCATGCTGGACGAACATCGGCATCTGCCTCGGGATCAGCGTCTCCGCGGCGGGGTCCCAGTGGTCGAGGTGGGTGTGGGTCAGCAGGACGGCATCCACGTCCTTGAGCACCTGGCCCACATCGAAGGGGAGTTCGACGGTGGGGTTGCGCAGCTCGCTGCGATACGTGTCCGGGAAGCCTGGATAGGCACCCTTGGCGGCCAGCATCGGGTCCACCAGCAGCACGGTATCGCCATAGGTGATCTTGGCCGTGGCATTGCGGATCTGCTGGATCGAGGTGGTCGTGGATGCCGGGCCTGCGGCGTGTGCGCTGGCCTGGATACCCAGGGCCAACACCGTGGCAAGTGCGAGGGACAGGAGTTTCATGCGTTTCTCTCAGGGTGAGCGGATGGCACCCAGATTGACGCGCGCGCGAACCTGTGAATACTGGCCTGAGAGACCAACATCGATGGAATCGGGCCATGGCCAGCGACCGTTCATACCCCCCTGCGGCCACGCCGCTGCAGGTCGTTGTGCTGGCGCCCGAGGGCGTCAGCGCGTTCCATCTGTCCGTGCCGCTGATGATCTTCGACATCCAGCCGGAGGGTCAGACCTTGTTCCACCTGCGCATCGCCGCAGAACGCCCGGACGTCATCTTATCGGGCGGGCAGGTGGGTGTAACGCCCCACGGGGGGCTGGAACTGCTTGACCAGGCAGATGTAGTGATCGTCCCGGGGTGGGCGGATCTGCACCTCGCCCCGAGCGCGGGCCTGACCGACCGGCTGATCGCAGCACATCGCCGGGGTGCGCATGTCGTCGGTCTCTGCTATGGCGCCTATGCGCTGGCCTATGCAGGATTACTGGACGGGCACGTGGCCGCAACGCACTGGCTGGCCGAGGCCGATTTCCACGGGCGTTTCCCAGAAGTCAGCCTGGACATGAATGCCCTGTACGTCGACGAAGACCGAATCGTGACGTCGGCCGGCACCGGTGCGGCATTGGACTGCTGCATGTATCTGGTTCGCAAACTCTGTGGCGCGCGCCATGCCAACAGAATCGCCCGCATCATGGTGCTGCCTCCCCATCGCGAGGGCGGCCAGTCCCAATACATCGACCAGCCGGTACCGGCATCGCCGCAGGATGCACTGCTGAGCCGGTTGCTCGACTACATGCGCGAAGACCTGCAGCGGGATCAGTCATTGGATGAACTCGCCGAAAAGGTGGCCATGAGCCGGCGGACGTTTACCCGGCGCTTCCACAAAGCGACCGGCATGACGGTCGGCGGCTGGCTGGATGCCGAACGCCTCCGCAGGGCCAAGGACCTGCTTGAATCCACCTCGCTATCGATCGATCAGGTAGCGGAGCAATCCGGCTTCCGCTCGGCGGTATCGTTCCGCCAGAGCTTCAACCGGGCGTTCCAGGTGAGCCCGCGCGAGTGGCGGCGGGCATTCACGCTCACGGAGTAAGGCAGGCGCTGGCAACGGTTGATTCATGTCGCGCGCCAGCCACGGGTGGCGAGGTAGTCCAGAACACCCACGACCAACAGCGACAGGCCCACCAGCGGGAACACCAGGCCACCGATGCACAGCAGCACGAAGACACCCGCCACGCTTCGCCCGTGCTTCGGCAGTGGCGGCACGCCGATCCCGCCGATGGCCCGCCGCTTCCACCACATCACCGCACCGCTGAGGCAGAGCAGGAGGATCGCTGCGCACGCGACGATCAGCACCACACGGTTGACCGTGCCGTACTCGTTGCCGAGATGGACGTTGATGCCCCATTCCAGTCCACGCCCGAGTGCACCGTAATCGGCGTAGCCCATGTCCAGCAGAACCCGGCCGCTGTACTGGTCCAGATGCACCACCCGCTGGCGCGAAAGATCCTCCGGATAGACCGAGGCGGTGTAGACCCCCATCGGCCCACGCGGCAGCGCGATGCTGTAGCCCGGCGCAAGGCCCAGCGCGTTGAACCGGCGCATGGCCGCGTCGATGCCGAGCGCGCCGGGCTGTGTCGACAGGTCGCCGAGCGGGCCGCCACCATGTGCGGCATGCCCGTCATCGGCAGCGGCGTGCTGGACATGCGGCACCGCTGAGACCGGCAGTTGTGCCTGCTCCATCGACCACGCCGGCGTGGTGGTGTCGGCAAGCCGATGCGCGGACATCGGCACGTCCACCCGCACTCCCGTCGGGTAACCATAGTCGTGACCGTTCGCCCAGGCATTGACCTGATGGCCCCAGACCACCGACCACGGCATGCCGGTGACGGCCAGGAACACGAGCACACCGCCCACCCAGACGCCGGTCACCGCGTGCAGGTCGCGCCAGAACAGCCGCTTTCGCGGCTGCCCGCGAACCGTGGTGATCCCACCGGTCTGTCCGCGCGGCCACCACAGGTACACGCCGGTCGCCACCAGCAGGATGGCCCAGCCGGCGGCGATCTCGATCAGTGCACTGGCGTAATCACCGAGCAGATCGAGGCTGTGCAGCTGCCGCACCACGCCCGAGAACGTTCCCTTGTCCGGCAGGTGCCCGAGCACCTGCGCGGTGCCCGGGTCGACGTAGTAGACCTGCCGTCGACCGTCGGCCTCCTGTACGCCTATCTCGATGCTGCCGTCGGCGTACTCCGGCGTGGTGTAACGGAAGATCTCCCCGTGACTGACGGCGTTGACGCCCGCCAGCTGGGCGCTGGCAGGCGAGGGCGGCACCGCTGCGTTCTGCACTACCTTCAGATCGTGATGGATCCAGCGATCGATCGGCTTCTGGTAGACGTATACCGCGCCGGTCAACGCCAGCCAGGCGATGAAGGGCAGCACGAACAGGCCGGCATAGAAGTGCCACCGCCACACCGCGCGGTAGAAACGCCAGCGATCCGATGCATGCGGGGTAGCGGGGGTTGGCATGTCAGAGCTCCCGGGTCCAGCTCAGGTACAGCGCCCGGCCGTCACCGGGCGAGTAACCCGATGAACCGCTGTCGTACCAGGCATACACGTAGAAACGGTCTGTCGCATTTTTCAACTGCAGGGCCAGGCTGTTGCGCGCGTCCAGCCGATACGTGGCGCTCAGGTTCAACAGTGCATAGCCGCCGTAGCGTCCCAGCGTGTTGGTCCTTTCCACGAAGTAGTCGCCCTGGCCATTGCCCCAGGCGCTGAAGGCCCAGTCGGCCGTCGGGGCGTAGTCCACACCTGCGCTGGCCAGCCAGTTCGGCACGTTCTCGATCTGCCGTCCGCGGGTCTGCGGCGCACTGGGGTCGGGCACCTCGATCACCGCCTTCTGCCGCGAGTACGCGGCCCAGGCGCGCCACTGTGCGCTGGCCTGCCACGTCAGCTGGGCGTCCCAACCGCGGCGCAGCGTCTGGCCCACGTTGCCGACCTCATTGGCCCCGACCACGCCATTGACGCCCAGGACGGTGGCGACCTCATCGCTGGCCCGCTGTTCCCAGTACGCGATGCGGGTCTGCAGCCCCTGCACGGGCGCCCATTTCATCCCGGCTTCCCAGCCTTCGTTGAGGGAGGGGGCGAGATCGTTCAGCTGCGTTCGATATGCGCCATTGCCGCTGCCGATCTGGAACGTTCGCCCCCAGTTGGCGTACGCGACCGTGGTCGGGCTGAGATCGTAGGAGACACTCAGCTTGGGTTGCTTGATCAGGCCATAGTCGTAGACCGGCGCACGCAGGCCGGTCGCCCCATTGTGGAAGTCGCCATCCATGCGATCGACCCGGTAGGCGGGCACGATCTTCAGCGCGTCCATCGGCCGGATCACCGCCTGCACGTAGGCACCCCGGGTATCGAGGGTGTAGTCCCAATCGCGCAGGGTCGCCTGGCGCTCGCGCGCGACTGTCCTGTAGCGGCGGGCCGTGTTGTCCTGCCACTGCCCATCCACGCCGGCATCGAGCACGAATTCGGCCAGCCGCGAGTCCGGGCGCCAGGTGGTGTTCAAGAGCAGGCCGCGATGGGTCTCATCGTTGAAACGTTCCTGTTGGGCGCCTCCCGCGGTGAACGTGACCCAGCGCTGGTTGCGATAGTCGTTCTGGTAGGCCTTGACGTTCCAGCTCCAGTCGCTGCCCAGCGCGCCATCGATGTGCACGGCGGTCTGGACCGTCTCGCGCTCACTGCGGTCATCGCGTGCGTAGGCCGGCGATTGCGTCGGATTGGCCTGCACCTCCGTATAGCTGAGGTAGCCGGCTTCCAGTGCGGCGTTCTTGTAGTAGCGGCTGGTCAGCCCTGCGCGCCACCGGCCGTCAGGGTCGGTGTAGAACCACTTGCCGGCGAAGCTGCGCTGCGTGCCATCGGCATGGTCGCGCTCGCCGTCGGACGTGCGCCAGCCGACGAAATAGTTCTGTGACCAGGGGCCGCGCTCGAACCCTTTGGCCAACTGCACATCCTGCGCGCCAAAGCTGCCGGCGGTGATGCTCAGCTGGCCGTCATTGCCGCCCTGGCGGGTCAGCACGTTCACGTCACCGGCAATCGCATGCAGCCCGTAGCGGGCATCGTTGGTGCCACGCACGATCTCGAGCGCGGCGATGTCCAGCGGAAACACCACATCCAGGTAGGGCATGCCGCCCGAATTGTCATTGCTCGGAATACCGTCGATCAGCAGCTTGACCGCGTTGATGCGGCCCTCGCCGTTGAAACCCCGGAAGGAAAAGCGGCCGGCGTCGGTGCCCATCTTGAACTGGGTGACCTGCACGCCCGGGGCATTCATCAGCAGCTCCCAGCTATGGTCGACCTTCTGCGGTTGAAGGACATCGCCGCCGATGAGATCCACCGAGGTGAATACCGAGCGGGCCGACAGCTCGCGCTCGGCGGCCGAACGCGCCTGCACGGTGCCCAGGGTCAGCACGGTACCGTTCTGGGCGGCGACGGTGGCGGGAAGAAGAAGGGCAGCGGCAAGCACGGCCGTGATGGCCTTGGCCAAAGGTCGATACGAAAAAGAAGTTGTCATGGTCCACAGCATTCGATGCCGCGGTCAGCGTGACCGGGGCAGGGACAAGGTCCGGCCGACGGGCCGGATGGCGCAGAGCGTTGGGCACGAGCCGGCAGGGCGCAGCAAGGCTGCACCGGATACTTGCCGGATCAGCAGACCAGAACAGGTGGGCCGCGGGCACCGAGGGTGCCTTGAGCGGTAGCGCGACGACGCTCGACCAGACCTGACAGCGATCGAAACACGGCCGGCCACTGCGTCAGCAGCAGGAGCAGCGCCACGAGCAGGCTGATGAGACGGGCCGCGATCAGGCAGTACTCGCAGTCCACGCCCATGTCATGGCTGGCGTGCGGATCCGCAGGCGCTTCGGCAGCGGGGCGGGCCTCGCCCTGATCCTTATCGTGATGCGCGTGATGGCCCTTGTGCGCGCCAGCATCCGTCATGGCGTGATGCGCCGCATGGGGATGGGGTGCAGGCAAGGCCTCAATGACGGGGGCGGTCACCGGCGCCAATGCCCGGCTGACCATCGGCGCGACGATCACCAGCGCAATCGCCAGGAAGGCCCAGGCATGAAGCCAGCGGTGGAGGAGGGACGCACGCACCGGCCCGATGGTAAGCCATGGTCGTCGGGATTCCCGGCGAAAATGCCCCTTTTGTGCTCGATTGCGACGGTTTGTCGCAGTCTGGTGCTGGGCAGCGGGCAGTCCCAGCGGCAGAGTGAGCGTCGTCAGAAACTGCAGCCGGCGCACGTCACCGGTGACTTCCGGTCGACAGAATCAGGGAAAGAAAGACAGGTAAGTCCTTTTAACGCGCACGTTGGCGGCCAATGCGCGCTCACGAGGGGCAGCTCCATGCGGGTCTTCACACATATCGGTACGCTTGTTGTCTTTGCCCATCAAGGGACTGATCGTGGACAAGCGCTACATCACTGCAGGCACGTTGGCCGTCATTATCTACCTCGCCGCCACAGCTGCATCGGCACAGCCCATGCTGGATGAGAGCTGCACCGTGGCCAATGCGCGGGTCAGCCTGGCTAAACTGCATTGCAAAGCGGAGAACGCCAACGCGTGCGAACGCCTTCCCGCGCTGGAAGTTGATGCCGCTGCCTGCAGGAATCGGCCTCCCACACAGCAGCAATGCGACATTCTCGCCCAGCAGCGACTTTTAGACGAGGTTGACTGCCTTCGAACCGGCCAAGATCAGTGCGAGCGCACGGACCTGGCCGGCTTGAAAAGCGGCTGCAGCTTCGGGAATGAGGTGGCTCTTCGCGGCAGCGTGGGCCTCATCGCCAATGCACCGCTTCCCAGCATGCCGGCACCGGACCCATCGCAGACGCGCGTGCGATGGGCGCGCTACCCGCTGGCGGCCTTCAGGGAGGGGCGAGAGGGAGAGGGGCAGTTTCTGGTGGATGTGGATGCACAGGGGCGCACCTTCGGTGCAACCGTGCTGCGCACCTCGGGTCACCGTGACCTGGACCGCTCTGCTCTGGAATGGATCCGCACGCTCCGTTTCATCCCTGCCATGGCCGGCGGCTTACCGGTGGCCGGCCGTATCCGGATGCCGGTGAAGTTCGACATCGGCGGGCGGCAGATGCCTGAGGACAAGATGCATATTCCGGCTACTGCGCCCGCCGAGTAGACCGCCCAAGGCCCGAGAGCAGTGCCTCCAACGCCTCTGCCCCATCGTGGTCAGGCCGCTCAACCTGACCCGGGCGGCCGGCCAAGTGGCGCATCGCACATTGACAATTCTCCCATCAGGACGTTTATATCCCATTCGGGATGATTGCCTACCACATGGGTCAGTCCTCCCTTGAACGCTCCCCGGGCCGGATCCGCGGGGCGGCACGCGCTTCGGCGCACCATTCAAGAGAGCACGACATGACAGCAGTGAAGGGTTGGCGGCGGTTTCGTCGGTGGGTGAAGTGGATCGTGCTCGGTCTGCTGGCGGTCGTGGTCCTGCTCACCCTCATCGGGGTGGTCTACGAGGCCTTGGCGCGCCGGAGCGCGGCGACCGATCATCCACTGCGCGGTCAGATGGTTGATGTCGGCGGACGCCAGATGCATATAGAGTGTCGCGGCAGTGGCACCCCGACCGTGATCTTCGAGTCCGGCCTCGGCACGGGCGGCACGATGGATTGGACCCGGGTGCACGACCGGATCGCCCGCTTCACCCGCGCCTGTGCTTACGACCGCGCCGGCATCATGCGCAGCGATGCCAAGGACACCCCGCAGCGTGCGTCAGCCGTGGCCGATGACCTGCACGCCCTGTTGAAAGGTGCGGGCATCACCGATCCGCTGGTGCTGGTCGGCCATTCCATCGGCGGGCCGTATACCCGCACCTATGTGGGGCGCTACGGCGAGCAGGTTGCCGGGCTGGTGATGGTCGACCCCTCGCATCCGGATCAGATCGCCCGGCTCGGCAGCGTGGTGAGCATCGATGTCCACCCGAAGAAGGTGTCGCTGTTGATGCATACCGCCACGGCACTGTCACGGACCGGCCTGGTGCGCTTCCTGTTCTCGCGCGCCGATCATGGTCCGCGCCCGAAGGATGAGGCCGCGGAGATCACCGCCTTCTCCAGTGGCTCGGTCACAGGCGCGACCGCTGAGCTCGACGGCTTCGACAGCACCATGGACGATGCCCGCGCGGTCACGTCCTTTGGCGACCGCCCGGTGATCGTGCTGACCGCGTTGAAGCCGTTCAAGCCCGACGAGCTGAAGAAAATGGGCCTGACGGCAGAGGAGGGCGCCCGGTTCAAGCAGGAATGGCGCACCTTGCATGCCGAACAGGCCGCCCTGTCCAGCCGCGGGCGGCAACAGATCGTGAGCGATGCCGGTCACTACATCCAGATCGATCAGCCTGATCGCGTGGTGGATGCGGTTCGCGAGGTCGTGGATGACGTGCGTGCGCAGGCGCGCACCAACAAGGAGATGCAATGATGAAGCGCACCCTGCTGTGGGCGGGCGTATCGATGCTGTTCGCCGCCAACGCAGCCGCCGCCGACTATGACCTGGTGATCCGCGGTGGACGCGTGCTCGACGGTGCCGGTAATCCGTGGGTCCGTGCCGATGTGGCCGTCAAGGAGGGGCGCGTGGTCCAGGTGGGCCAGGTCCCCGGGCAGGGCACCCGCGAGATCGACGCGACGGGGCGCTATGTGTCGCCGGGCTTCATCGACATGATGGATCAGTCCGGCGCTGCGCTGCTCAAGGATGGCGCGGCCGAGAACAAATTGCGGATGGGCGTGACCACGCTGATCGGCGGCGAGGGGGGACCGCCGGTGCCTGCGGCGGGCATGCCGGGCTACTTCAAGCAGCTTGAAACGCAGGGCATCTCGGTCAACTTCGGCACGTACTACTCCTCCACCCAGGCGCGCGTGCATGTCATGGGCGATGCCGCCGGTGCGCCGACGCGCAAGCAGCTGGAGGCCATGGGCGAGCAGGTGAAGATGGCGATGGAGGCCGGCGCGTTCGGTATCTCCAGCGCCTTGATCTATGCACCCAGCAGCTTCCAGAGCACCTCGGATCTGATCTCGCTGGCCAAGGTGGCCGCGCAGTGCGACGGCTTCTACGCCACGCATATGCGTGACGAGAGCGAAGGCGTGGTCAAGGCCATCGAGGAGGCCATCGAGATCGGCGAGAAGGGCGGCGTCAAGGTGGAGATTTTCCATCTCAAGGCAGCCTATGCACCGGAGTGGGGCAAGCTGATGCCGCAGGCGCTGGCGACGATCACTGCCGCCCGCGACCGCGGGGTCGATGTAGCCGCCGATCTGTATCCGTACACCGCCGGCGGCACCGGGCTGGAAATCATCGCACCGAGCTGGGTCTGGGCCGATGGGCTCGAGAAGGGCATCGAGCGCGTGCGCGATCCCAAGGTGCGCGAGCGCATGAAGAAGGAGGTGGCCGCCGGTTCGATGCCGGGCTGGTCGAACCTGGTACACGCGTCGGGTGGCTTCCAGAACGTGCGTCTGGCCAACAGTTTCAGTGAGAAGTACCGGCGCTTCCATGGCAAGACGCTGGCCGAGATCGGTGCCGAGCTGAATCTGGATCCGGCTGATGCGGCGTGGGACATCGCGCTGGAAGGGTTGCCCAATCGGGCGGTCGCGCTGTACTTCATGATCAGCGAAGCGGATGTCCAGCTCGCGCTGCGCCAGCCCTGGGTCAGCATCGGCAGTGATGCCGCAGCGGCGGTGAACTACGGCAGCGACGGCGCCATCGGCCTGCCGCACCCGCGCGCGTATGGCACCTTCCCGCGCATCCTCGCCGAGTATGTGAAGCGACGCCAGGTACTGACGCTGGAAGATGCGGTCCGCAAGATGACCAGCTGGCCCGCACAGCGGATGGGATTGAGCGATCGCGGGCTGATCCGCGAGGGGATGCGCGCCGATATCGTCCTCTTCGATCTGGACACGCTGGATGATGTGGCGAGCTGGGACGCGCCCGCCGGCGCGCCGACCGGCATCGACACCGTGATCGTCAACGGTGTGGTGAGTTTCGAGGACGGCAAACACACCGGCGCCCGGGCAGGCTCGGCGCTGCGCCACCCCTGCCGCACGCGCTGATCCACGTGCGCGCTCCAACAACCACAGGACACACCTCATGATTCGTCATTCCACCGGCGGGAGCCTTCTCGCCCTCGCGCTCGCCGCGTCCGCGCCGGCATTCGCCACCGCACCACCGATCACCAGCGCGGACGATCTGGGCACGGCGGTCTCCGCCCAGATCGCCTGCGCCGGTATCTTCGTGGCCAACCGTGCCGAGGCTGACGTGCTGCGCGACGACATTCACGCGCTGGCGCCCTTCACCAAGGCGGTGGCGCTGTCGGTGGATCGCAAGGCCGGGACGGTCACCGCGTCCGCACCTGGCGCGGCCACGCGTACTGCGCTGCATCGGCCGGCCGTCGGCTGTACGTTGACCACCGGCGACGTGCCGTTGAAGGCGCTCGATGCCCAGGCCGCGCGGCTCTCACCGCTGCCGCAGCCGTCGGCACGCCCGTGGCCACAGGGCGACCTGCCGGCTCCGGGGCTGCAGGCGGCTGCCGAGACGAAGCTCGACCGCGCCGCACTGGATGCGGCCGTGAGTGCGGCGTTCGAGGAGCAGAACGTGGGCGGCTACCCGGACACCCGGGCGATCGTGGTGGTGCAGGGTGGGGCGATCGTCGCCGAGCGTTACGCGCCGGGGTTCAATCAGGACACCCGCATGCTCGGCTGGTCAGCCACCAAGAGCATCATGGGTACGCTGGTCGGCCTGCTGGTCGATGACGGCGTGCTTAAGCTGGATGACCCGGCACCGGTTCCCGAGTGGCAGGGCAAGGGCGACCCGCGGGGCGCCATCACGCTGCGCCAGTTGCTGACGATGTCGAGCGGGCTCACCTTCGTGGAGAGTTACAAGCCAGGCAACGAGTCGATCAAGATGCTGTTCGAGGCGGGCGACATGGCCGCGCTGGCCGCCGCGATGCCGCTTGAACACGCCCCCGGCACGCACTGGAGCTATTCCTCGGGCACGACCAACATCCTCTCGCGCATTGTCTTCGACGCAACCGGCGGCACGCTGGAAGGCATGACCCGGTTTGCGCAGACCCGGCTGTTCGAGCCGGCGGGCATGCGCAGCGCACTGATCGAGCCGGACGAATCGGGCGTACTGGTCGGCAGTTCCTATGGCTACGCCACGGCCCGCGATTGGGCGCGCTACGGGCTGCTGCACCTCAACCACGGTGAAGCGGGTGGCAAGCGCCTGCTGTCGAAACAATGGCTGGCGTTCGCTCTGACCCCCACCCCCGCATCACCGCGCCCCTCGTACGGCGCGCAGCTCTGGTTGAACCTGGCGGCGCCAGACGAAGAAGGGCGCAAGGTGCTGCAGGATGTTCCACCCGATGCCTTCATGGCGATGGGCCACAACCATCAGATCGTGGCCGTGATCCCGTCGCAGGATGCGGTGATCGTGCGGCTGGGATGGACACCGGAAGGGCAGAAGTTCGACTGGAACAAGCATGTCTCGCGGATCGCAGCCGCACTTGCCCCGGCTGCTGCCCTGGCGAAATGAGGTCGTCCTGACGCGCAGAGAGGGCGCCGACCGCGGCGCCCATTGACAGTTCTCTTTATGGAGAACTACTGTCTCAATGTGAGAAATGCTCACCTTGAGGCAGGGAAACCAGATGTGCTCGATCACGCTATTGGCAACGCCCCCGTTGAGTCGTGACCCCGCTGCAACCGGGGTGAACGCCTGATGGCCCGCCTGAAACTCGGGATCGCGGTGGACGCGCTTCGTCTGGCCGCTCCCTTCCGCATTGCCAGTCACGTCTTCGACAGCCGGCTGGCCATCCTCGTCACCTTGGATGACGGCGTGCATATCGGCCGGGGCGAGGCCACCGGCGTCTATTATCTTGGCGAAGACCTCGACAGCATGCGCACCCAGATTGAAGCGGCGCGCGATGCGATCCAGGCACACCCCACGCGCGAGGAACTGCGTTCGATTCTGCCGGCAGGCGGTGCCCGCAATGCTGTCGACGCCGCCCTGTGGGAGCTGGAATCAAAGCAGTCGGGCAGGCCCGTCTGGGCGCTTGCCGGACTCGCGGCGCCGCGACCGCTGCCGACGACCTTTACCGTGGGCGCCGATGCGCCATCGGCCATGGCGGCCGCTGCCGTGGCCTATCGGCAGGCGCGCTCGATCAAGGTCAAATTGACCGGCGATCTGGATCTGGACATTGCCCGCGTCGAGGCCATCCGCGCGGTGCGCCCGGACGTGTGGCTCGGTGTGGATGCCAATCAGGGCTACCAGATCGACGATCTCGACCGTCTGGTGACCGCCATGCTCGCCGCTGACGTATCCCTCATCGAGCAGCCGCTTGCGCGCGGGCGCGAGTCCGATCTGGACGGGTTTGCATCGCCCATTGCCTTGGCCGCTGACGAAAGCGCGCTGACCCTGGCGGACGTCGAGGGACTCACGGGTCGCTTCAACGTGTTCAACATCAAGTTGGACAAATGCGGCGGTCTCACCGAGGCGCTGCTGATCGCCGCCGCGGCGCGGGAAGCCGGGCTGGGCGTGATGGTCGGCTGCATGGTGTGCAGCAGCCTGGGCGCTGCGCCGGGCTTCGTGGTGGGGCAGCTGTGCGACCTGGTCGATCTGGATGGCCCGACCTTCCTCAAGCAGGACCGCACGCCCGGCGTGGTCTATCGGGACGGCACGATCTGGTGTGACGAGGCCGTCTGGGGCGGCTGACAGCGGCAGTGGGAGCCGTCCTGGCGCACAGATTCATGTCGATGTTGCGACGCGGGATTGACAGTTCTCTGAACAGGACTATTGTGTCCTAGATGGGCTTATAAGCATCCATCATTTCCCAGGAGCGTCACTGCCAGGCCGGCCTGATCCCTGCAACCCGGGGTGCCCTGACTGCCGCAATTCGTGCCCATTGCCGTGGGCGTCCTGTTCGCTACCGAGGTCTGACCACCATGAATCACTGTTCGCCCCGAACCAACGCGTTGTCGCTGGCCTGCGCTGCAGGCATCCTCGCCCTGGGCTGCAGCGCCCCGGTCATGGCGCAGGTGGCCGCTGAAAAAACCAATCGTGACGACGTGCATACCCTGGGCACGGTCACCGCCACCGCGCAGAAACGCGTGGAAGTGGTGACCGATATCCCGATGTCGATCAGCGTCATCAGCGAAGAACAGCTGGACCGGCTGCAGGTCAACAACATGAACGACCTGGCCGGACTGGTGCCGGGCCTGCAGGTCACCAGCCTGGGCGCACCGGGCCGCTCGACGATCTCCATCCGCGGCATTACCCCGATGGGCAACACCGCCGCCACGTCGATCTATGTGGACGACGTGCCGCTGACCGCCAATGGCTCGCTGTCCGGCGCCACCTCGGGCATGTTCGATCTGCTGCCCTACGACGTGCAGAACGTGGAAGTGCTGCGCGGCCCGCAGGGCACGTTGTACGGCGCGAGTGCGCTGGGCGGCGTGGTCAAATACGTGACCAAGCGGCCGGACCTGGAGTACTTCGCTGGCCGTGCCGGCGCCACGATGCGCGTGGTGGACGATGGCGGTCGGGTCGGCAACTCCGAGCGCGCGGCGGTCAATGTGCCGTTGGTGAAGGGCACCCTGGCCCTGCGCGCCAGCTACGCCGAGCAGACCAGCCCCGGCTGGATCGACAACACCGTCCTGCATCGTCGCGACACCAACGATGTGCACCAGAATGCCGGCCGCGTCTCGCTGCTGTGGAAAGCCTCGGACACCGTGGACGTCCTGCTGACCGCCATGCGCCAGGAGAACAAGGGCGACAATTTCGCAACCGTGGCGCTGGATCCGGTCACCTTCAAGCCGAAGCTGCCGGGATACGCCAACGAGTATCTGTTCCTGCAGCCGAGCACGATCAAGTACGACGTCTACGGGCTGACGGTGGACTGGGATCTGGGCTGGGCGGACTTCACCTCTGCCAGCAGCTGGATGAAATCCAACTCGTGGCGCCTGCAGGACCAGTCCGTCGAGTACATTCCGCTGCTGGGCCAGCGCCCCGGCGTGGGCCCGGTGATGGCGTACGCCGCGCTGGACACCGACATCGAACTCAAGAAGTGGACCCAGGAACTGCGCCTGACCTCCAAGGGCGACAGCCGCCTGCAGTGGCAGGTCGGCGCGTTCTACACCGATGAGGACGCCGCCTATATCGAAGATGGCAGCGCACTGAGCCCGGCGTTCGCCCCGGTGCTCAATCTGTTCAAGGCCTCCGTGCTGACCAGCTATAAAGAGAAGGCGCTGTTCGGCAACACCACCTGGAAGTTCACCGATCGCTTCGATCTGGCCTTGGGCGTGCGCCATGCGCGCAACGATCAGGTCTTCCGCCAGACGCTGGGCGGCCCGCTGGGTGGCGACGGCGTGCAGCGCGTCACCGAGTCGTCGGAAAGCGTGACCACGTGGAGCGCAAGCCCGCGGCTGTTCCTGGGCGAGGACACCATGGCCTACCTGCGTGTGGCCACCGGCTACCGTGCTGGCAGCCCGAACCCCATCCTGCCGGCCGCGCCGGATGTGCCCTCGCAGGTCAAGTCCGATACGTTGATCAACTACGAAGCCGGCGTGAAAAGTCACTTCTGGGACCGTCGTGCGCTGATCGAAGTGGCTGCGTTCCGGATCGACTGGGATGACATCCGCCTGAACCTGCTCACCCCGCAGGGCATTTCCTATGGCGTCAACGGCGGCAGTGCACGCAGCCAGGGCGTGGAATTCACCGGCGCGCTGATGCCCGTCGACGGCCTGCGCCTGAGTGCCAGCCTGGCCTATACCGATGCCCAGCTGACCTCGCCGATCCCGCCGGCACGCCCGGGCGGTGCCAATCAGGCCGAATCCGGCGCCCAGCTGCCGCAGGTACCGGAGTGGGCAGGCAGCCTGCAGGCCGACTACCAGTTCCCCACCAGTGGCGATTGGGGCTGGAGTGTCGGCGGCGCGCTGCGTTATTACGGCGAGCGCGAGGCCTCGGTGGCGTCTGCGCAGTCCTTCGAGCTGCCCAGCTACACCACGGTCGATCTGACCGCCGAAGTGAGCAGCCAGAACACGACCGTGCGGTTCTTCATCACCAACCTCACCAACAAGGACATCTACGTCGCCGCCGGCAGGACCATTCCCGCTGGCACGGCGCAGAACTACCGCCGCTGGAACGCGGTGATGATGCAGCCGCGTACGGTGGGCGTGTCGCTGGACTACAGCTTCTGATCGGCGCCTGATGAAATGCGCGGCACCTTCGGGTGCCGCGCAGGGCGGGTTACTTGGAGAACTCCGCCGGCAGGAAGCCCAGCCACAGCAGCAGCAACACCAGCCACAGCCATCGCCAACGGCCCATGCCACGCCACGCCGCACGCCAGGGACCGGGGGTCTTCTGCGGGCTCATACAGCCGCCTTTCGCGCACGCGCACGCAAGGCATCGGCGGTGCGCAGGCCGTAGATGTACACGCCGGTGAAACACAGCGAGGTGAGCAGGGCACCGGCCACGAACCACAGCAGGCGAATCGGCCAGCCGCCGAAGCTTCCGAAATGGAGCGGGTCGGCCATTTCCGCGATGCGTTGGTGCATCCCGAGATCGCCGCCGTCATGGCGCCCCAGCACCGTGCCGTCCTGCAGATCCATGGCGATGTTGTTGGCCCGTTCGCGCACCAGCCAGGCCGTTGCCTCACCCACCAGGACCAGTCCGCGACCATCGCGACTCACGAGGGCGCCGGTGGGCGTGAACGCCGGCCATTGCTCCGATACGTGACGCACGGCAGCATCCACCGCCGCGGGGTCCACGGGGCGCGGTGGCGCGTCGCCATCGGCCAGGTGTGTGACCGGGGCCGCCGGCGCATCGCCCCCCAGGGATTCGACCAGATACCACGCCCCGGTGATGCCGATCAGCAGCAGCAACCACATCGACCACACGCCGGCCAGGCGATGCAGATCACCCCAGAGGCGGCGCGGGCGCGCGGTATCGGGACGCTTGAAGAAGCCACGCCACCATCTCTTGTAGATGTACAGGCTGCCCAGCCAGGACAGCAGCAACGGCACCGAGAGTGCCGTCACCAACGGCACCCCATAGATGACCGGCAGCATCAGATGGCGATGGGTGTTGCGCAGCAGGCGTTGCACATTGAACCAGCCGGTGTCGCCGGTAACCTGCGCGGTGTAGGGGTTGATCCACACGAAACGCCTGCGGCCATCGGGCAGGCGCATCTGCGCGCGGGCCGCGAACAAGCGGGTGTGCCCGGCGCTGATGCCCTCCAGCTCCCAAGCCGGCCGAGCGCGCTGCGCAGCCGAAATGATGCGTCCCCAACTGGCGGTGTCACCGCCGTCGGCCACCCGCATCGGCTTGTGCAGCAGCCAGTCGATCTCCTGCGAGAACACCGCCAGCGTGCCGGTCAGGCAGACGAAGCCCATGAACAGACACAGCTTCAGCCCGATCCAGCTGTGCAGCTCGAACCAGCGCCGACGCCCGCCACCGGTTGGGGGCGGGGCAGGCAGGGGCGCTGGCGAAGGCTGGCGCGTGGGTTGCATCAGAAGGTGTATGCCGCTTGGAGATACACACGACGCGGCTCGCCCGGGAAGTGCCCCGTGCGCCCGGTGAAGCCGCTGGCTGCGTAGACCTTGTCGAACACGTTCTTGAGATTGGCCTGGAACTGCCACTGCTGCCACTGCGTTTTCCAGCTGACATCGAACGTGGTGTAGGGCTTCACCGTCTGCCCATCCAGGCTGACCCGCTCATCCACATGGTCGGCACCGAAGCCCACGGCCGACTGGATGGCCGGGAAGTCATAGCGGGTCCACAGACCCAGCTTGTTGCGTGGCGCGTTGGCAAAGCGATCGCCCGACGCATTGGTGATGCCACCGGTGCCGGCATCCTTCACTACGGCATCGTTATAGGCGTAGGTGAGGTTGACCACCCAGCGGTCGGTCACATCGGCCAGCAGGTCCAGTTCCATGCCCTTGCTGCGCACCAGGCCCAGCGTCGCCAGCTGGTTCACGCCATCGATCACCGCGCCGGTGGCCTGCACGATGTTGCTGCGCTCGATGCGGTACGCGGCCAGGTTCAGGGTGATGCGCTCGGCCAGCAGGCTCTTCATGCCCACTTCCCACTGCCGGCTGCGCTCCGGATCGAACGGACCACCGGCGTCGGCATTCTGGTTGGCGGCCGATTGCGGAACGAAGCCGCTGGCCACGTTGGCATACACGTTCACGCCATCGCGGACCACGAAGGTGCTGCCCAGGCGCCAGCTGATGTCATCGCCATCCACGCTGCTGCCGGCGATGCGGTCGTCATCCTTGAAGCCATCCCAGCGCAGGCCGGCCAGCACGTGCCAGCGCGGGGTCAGGGTGATCTCGTCCTGCAGGTAGCCGCCGTAGCGCTTGCTGCGGGTGCTGGTCGCACGCCAGGGCAGGGCAGCCAGGTTGTAGTCGTGATACGAGGTCACGCCATACACCGGGTTGAACAGGTCGATACCCGGGACAGGACCGGCACCGCGGGCGAGATCCGCACTGTTGGCGGTCTGCGCGTTGAAATCCGCGTCCATCTGGTACACGTCGGCGCCGAACAGCACCTTGTGGTCCACACTTCCGGTGCTGAGCCGCCAGACGGCGTTGCCGTTGGCCGCGAAGGCGTCGTTGGCGCGGATCTGGTTGCGCAGCTGGCGCGTCATCCACTCGGCGGTGCCGTCACGATCGCGGTCGATCAGGCCCATCGGCTCGTGATACATCTGGTGCTCGTTGTTCTCGAACCACCGCGCCGCGACGTCCAGGTCCAGGCTGGAGGTAGGCGAGAAGCGGTACTGGGCCAGCACCACCTTGGCATCCATATCGAGGAAGTCGGTGGCCTCGTTGTGGTTCCAGCGGCGATCGGTCAGGAAGGTGCCCGCATCGTTCACCGGCACGCCGCGCAGACGATTGCCGCCCAGTTTCTGCGTGATGTCGGTGTACTGCAGGACCATCTCGCCGGTCTCGCCCACGTCGAACGCAATCGACGCATCGCCGATCACGCTTTCGCTGTCGGTGTTCCAGCGCACGCCATCTTCGGTGTCGCTGTACACGCCAGCGCGGTAGCGCACGCTGCCGGTGGTGTTCAGTGCACCGGTGGCTTCGACGGAGGCGGCGCGGAAATCGTTGTTGCCGACCTGCACCTCCACCCGGCGCTCGACCTTGGCCGACGGCTTGCGGGTGACATAGTTGATGACACCGCCCGCATCGCCGCCGCCGTACAGCGCGCCCGCCGGCCCCTTGAGCACTTCCACGCGCTCGATGTTGAACAGCTGCGGCACCGAGAAGCCTGCGTAGGGATCACCACGCAGGCCGTCATACAGCACATTCTCCTGGCGGAAACCGCGCAGGGTGACACCGGCATAGCTGAAGAAGCTGATGCCGCTGATGCTGCGATACAGATCCGTGACCTGGCGCGCGGCCTGATCGTCGATCAGCTCGCGGGGCAGCACCTGGATGGACTGCGGCACCAGCTCCAGCGGGGTATCCGTGCGTGTGCCCACCGCCGCGTCATTCACGCGATACAGGGTCTGCGCCCGCCCCAGCACCTGGACCTTGTCCAGTTCCTTTACGTCGGCAGCGGGATCGGCATCCGCCGCGTAGAGGGCCGGACTGACAGACAGCGCGATGGCAAGGCACAGGGCGTGACGGGGGGAGGACGGCATCGGGAGGGGGGCAATCAGAAATGGGAATGCGACATATTACCATTTGACGCACTTTGATACGTGCCTGCGCAACGGCGGACCTGCGCTGCCCGAAAGCCAGGCAGCGCAGGGGGAATCCGGGGCTGCCCGGCTTGTCTGGGTGCCGGCAACCGGTGACAGTACAGCGGTGCGACCCTCGATCCGAAGGACTGTGATGACCCGAATTGCATTGGCCCTGCTTGCCCTGCTCGCCGTGGCACCCAACGCGCTGGCGGTACCTTCCTGGGGCGCGAAGACGTCCCGTCCGGCCGATACCGTGCCGGCGGCATTGCACCCTGGCGAGTGGGTCTGGGGTGGCGACGCGAAGGCGATGGGGCCGATGGCCGTGGTCGTGAGTCTCACCGAGCAGCGGGCCTACGTGTACCGCAACGGGCTGCTGGTCGCGGTCTCGACGGTGAGCACCGGCAAACCGGGACATGAAACGCCCACCGGGGTGTTCACCATTCTGCAGAAGGACAAGGATCACCGGTCGAGCAAGTACAACGACGCGCCCATGCCTTACCAGGAGCGGCTTACCTGGGATGGCGTGGCCCTGCACGCCGGCGGGTTGCCCGGCTATCCCGAATCCCATGGTTGCGTGCACCTGCCCACCGAATTCGCGCGGCGGCTGTTCGGTGCGACCAGCATGGGGATGGTGGTGGTGATCGCCAAAGAAGGCGTGTCGCCGTCAGAGCTGGTCCATCCACGTGTGGCCAGTCCGATCGACCCGGGTACCGGCAAGGAAGTGCTGGCCGCCCCCCTGGGCGTGCAGGAGCAGTTCCGCTGGCAGCCCGAGCTCGCGCCGACCGGCGTACTGTCGCTGCTGCTGAGCACCACGGACGGCAGGCTGTTTGCGTATCGTGATGGCAAGGAGATCGGCCGGGCGAGGGTGGGCTTCGGCGACGGTGCGGCGCCGGCGGGAACGCGGGCCTTCATGGTCGCCGACGGCGTTGCCCCGGCAACGGCTCCCTCATGGGTGGAGATCGGTATTCCAGGACAGGAAGCAGCGAGCGGAACGGTGGTTGCCCGGGCAGACGAAGATAAGATCCTGCTGCCACCGGGTTTCCGTTCCCAACTGCAGCCACTGCTGCGCCCGGGCGTGGTGCTGCTGGTCACCGACAAGCACGTGCTTGCCGACACCACCGGCGCGTCCCTGCAGCTCCTCAACGCGGATCCACCGGAGCTGTAACGGCACTACTGTTCAACCGCTATGCTTGTACGGATACACCCCTCCACCCGTACAAGCACGGCAGGCCGCATCACGATGAACGTGAAAACAAGCACCGCAATGCGTTCGGCAGTGCTGCTGTCAGCGGCCTTGCTTGCCAGTGGCTGCACGCGAACCAAGCGTGAAACGGTGCTCTCGTCGGACACGCTGAAAGTCGTGGCGGTCACGGAAAGCAGGCTGGATATCAACGTCAGCAAGTACCAGCACTACACGACATTCGAGCTGTATGTCGATGGCGGAAAGCTCTCCGACAGGGCTTTCGCAGGACTCCTTGACGATCCTGGTGCTGCTGACGATCGCTTCGTGCATACCGATGCGGTCGTCCTGGACGACCATGCGGTGCTGCTCGCGTCACACAACCGGGACAGCCTGCGCTGCTGGACGACACGCCTGTCCACCAGCGGCGGAACGCCGAGGGTGGAGGAACTCATGAGCGGAACGGTCGACTGCTCCATCCGCCCGGCACCCGCTGGATGGAAAGCGCTTTACGAAGAACCCGGCGACCTGATCCTGATCCGTGAGCACCCCTTCCAGCGCCATCCGATTGCAGGCTACTGGTACGTGCTCTGGATCGAGGGAGACGTCGCAGCGCTGTATCAGAAAGACCGGGAGCATGAGCGGCTTGTTGTCCGGCTTGCCCGGATTTCCTCGGACACGTCCCTCGCAGAGCAGGCGCTGCCCATGCAGCAGTACGCGGAGCCTGACCTGCTGTACGCCTCGCCGGAGGCGCGCAGGCAATGGCTGTTTGATAACTTCAGGGTCTCCATGGGGAACACGCCCTCGATCCAGCTGCGTGCAGACAATCGACTGGAAACCATCACGCCGGAGGTCTGGGCGCAGTACCAGGCGAATGATCGGGAGAACCGGGAGCTGGATGCCCGCGCGCGCGCCGAAGGAGAGGCCTGGAACGACGCACAGCGCAAGGCGCTGGACGCCGGAACGGCGGAGCAATCGCCTGCCAGATAGCACCTGCTCCCGGAAAAACGCTGTCGGCTGCATCGACCCGCCTGCCGCTGGTATCGTCAGCATCCCGGGCCCCACATCACATGATCAGGACTCACATGGACGTCGTTGCACACGCTGTCTCCCCTGATCTGGGCGACCGCATCATCAAGGTCAATCATGCCGGGGAGCATGGTGCCATTGCGATCTACACCGGACAGATTCTGTTGGCCCGGCTGACCGCACCCGCACTGGTGGATGAGCTTCGTGAGTTCCGTTCGCACGAGGAACGACATCGCTCCATCTTCGGCGCGGAGCTGCAGCGACGCGGTCGTCCTCGGTGCCGAAGCTACTGGCTATGCGGCGTGGGTGGTTTTGTCCTCGGCGTTGCGACCGGCCTGCTGGGGCGAGGGGCTGTTTCCGCAACCACGACAGCCGTAGAGCGTGTGGTGCTGCGCCACCTCCAGCACCAGATTGTGGTGCTGGGAGGTCATGACCCTGCCGCAGTGCTGGCCATCTCATCCATCATTGCGGACGAGCAACAGCATCACGATCAAGCCCTGGCGCATAGCCAGGCAGGCGCGTTCTGGCCCAAGGTGCTCGGCCCTATCGTGTCCGGCGCGACGGAAGCCGTCATCTGGCTGGGCATGCGGTTGTAGATCAGGCCCGCACCGGGTAGTCGGTGTAGCCGCGCGCTTCGCCCTGGTAGAACGTCGCCGGATCCGGCGCCGTCCAGGGATCCCCGTGGCGGATGCGCTCGACCAGGTCGGGATTGGCGATGAAGGGGGTGCCGAAGGCGATCATGTCTGCCTCCCCAGCGATCAACGCCGCCTCAGCCCGATCGGCCGTATAGCCGCCGTTGGCGATGTAGGTGCCACCAAAGCGCTGTTTCAATTCAGCGAAGTCGAACGGGACGCTCGCCGCCTGGATCACATGCAGGTAGGCAAGCCCGTACTGGCTCAGCACGTCGGCCGCATGTCCAAACGTGGCCTGCGGATCGCTGTCGCTCATCGAGAAAACGTTCAGTGCCGGGGACAGCCGCACGCCAACGCGATCCGCGCCGAACACCGGGATCACGGCCTCCACCACCTCGCGCAGCAAGCGGACGCGGTTCTGCGCAGAACCACCGTAGCCATCGGTCCGGAGGTTGGCGCCATCACGAAGGAACTGGTCGATCAGGTAACCATTGGCGCCATGCAGTTCAACGCCATCGAATCCTGCCAGCTTGGCGTTCTCGGCGCCCACGCGGAACTGATCGACCACCCCGGCAATTTCATCGATGGCCAGTGCGCGCGGTGCCTCGTACGGCTTCAGTCCTTCGGATGTGTAGAGCTCCCCGTCGGGCGCCAGCGCTGACGGTGCGACCGGCCGTTCGCCGTTGGCCTGGACCAGGGGATGCGAGAGCCGGCCGACGTGCCACAACTGCAGGAACATCCGGCCCCCCTGCGCATGGACGGCATCGGTGACGGCCTTCCAGCCCGCGATCTGGGCCGCAGAGAAGATGCCGGGTGTGCGGGGATAGCCCTTGCCCTGTGGCGAGACCTGCGAACCCTCGGTGACGATCAGCCCGGCACTGGCACGTTGGCGGTAATACTCGACGACCAGGGGCGTAGGAACATCACCGTCGCCGGCGCGGCTGCGCGTCATCGGCGCCATGACGATGCGGTTGGGAAGGGCAAGACGGCCGATGACGGCAGGGGAGAGCAGGTGGTTGGACGGTTGCATGAGGTGATCTCGTTGTTGATGGGGAGACAGGTTCAGCCGACGTCGACGTCGCGCCGAAGCTCGCGGCCAATGCGACGGATTTCCGCTTCGCCTTGGGCAAGGGCCTGTGCACTGGTATGCACGGAGTACGTGCCGGTGATCAGATCGTGTGGGTGGCTGACCGCAGAACCCAGCACGAAGGTGGTGTCGTGGATGGCGTCGACGTCGATGGCCTGTTCACTCGCTTCGAACACCACCAGTTCGCCGGCGTGGATCGGCTCGGGTGCCGCCAGTTGCCCCGTGCTCAACGCCAGCCAGGCAACGGTATGGCCCGACGGCGGGGAATAGCGCCAGCGTTCACCGGCCTTCAATGTCACGGCCAGGTAGGTCATGTTCGAGGGCGGCTCGATCACGCTGTCCGCGGCACCGAACTGGCCCAGCAGCACCCGTGCCGGGCCTTTCAGGTCGATCTGCGACGGCGCGATGTACTGGCTCTGGGCCGGGGCGTTTTCACTTTCGGCAGGCAGTGCGATCCAGAGCTGGAATCCGAGTGCATTCGCGTGACCGAGGGCCGCGCCGGTATGCCAGACACCGTTGCCCGCCCGCATCCACTCCACACCCCCGGCGGGCAGTACGCCCTGTTGGCCGGTCGAGTCTTCGTACGCGATTTCGCCGTTGATGAGATAGGTCAGGGTGGCAATGCCGGAATGCGGATGCATGCCGAAGGCTGGGGCATCCTCGCTCGCATCGAGGCGGAACAGGTCCAGGAAGACGAACGGCTTGAGCACGCGACCGAGGTCGCCGGGGCTGAACAGCCGCGTGATCGGGCCGTGGGTCCGACCGCGCGTACGGAACACGATGGGACGCGGCTCACCCGCCCGCAGTGGTTCGGGGGCGGGTTCTGCGAATGCCAGGACCTGAGCGGGGTGGCGAAGGGCGTTCATCGGTGACTCCAGAGCGGGACAGGGCGGGCAGCGGTACCTGCGGTAGCAGGTGCGCACCGTTGCCGAGCGTCCAACAATAGGCGCCGTCGAATGCTTTGATTAGACGACGCAATGGGATTGCAGTCGTCCATTTGTGGTGGTAATAAGGCGCATGCTTGATTTCAACGACATCGCGCTCTTCGTGGAAGTGGTCCGCTGCGGAAGCTTCGCCGAGGCAGGCCGCAGGATGGGAATGGCGCCCAACACCCTGAGCCGGCGTATCCAGGGCCTGGAACAGGCGCTGGGCACGCGCCTGCTGCAACGCTCCACCCGCAAGCTGGTGCTCACCGCCGCCGGCGAGCAGTTCCATGGGCGCTGCGTGGAGGCTGTGGACACGCTGGGCAGCGCAGGCGTGGATCTGTCGATGGGAAGCCAGGAGATCGCAGGGCTCGTGCGCATCGCGGCCCCTGCGGATTTCTTCCACTTCTTCGAGATGGAGTGGGTGGCCGAGTTCCTCGAACAGCATCCGAAACTGCGGCTTGATTTCATTCTGAGCGATGCCAAGGCCGATCTCATTGGCGACCGGATCGACGTGGCCTTCCGTGGCGGACAGCCGCAGGACTCCGCCTATGTGGGACGGCAGATCCTGCCGTCCGGATACGGCGGCCTGTTCGCCAGCCCGGCCTACCTGGCCGCACGGGGCACCCCCGAGAGCCTGCAGCAGTTGGGACAGCACGAAGGTGTCTGTTTTTCCCAGCAGGGCGGAAGCGCCAGCTGGTCGCTGGTGGGGCCAGATGGCGTGGATGTGCGGGTGGAGGTTGCCACGCGATTCAGTGGCAACACCATTCAAGCCTTGCGCCGGGCTGCACTGGCGGGCTTGGGAATTGCACTGCTGCCCAGCGCCATCGCGCGCCACGATCTGGCGACGGGTGCGCTGCTCCCGGTCCTGCCCATGTATCGGCGCCCGGGCCGCGGTATGCATGTGCTCTACCCAAGCCGCCGACACCTGCCTCTGGCCGCCGCTGCGGTGATCGATCTGGTCACGGAGCGATTGAACGCCGCATTGCAGCGCCACGACGAATCACCACCATGACGTCGGCTCAGTGCAACCCGGCCGCCTTGCACGCGTCAACGAATGCCGCGCCCTTTTTGTCCATCAGCGTTCTCACCAATTGATTGGCTTTCATCAGCGCGGCGCTGGGCGTGGCCCATTGCGTCTCGGGTAACGGCTGCGACCACGCCGTCACCTGCTCCGGCATCGCGGGCCGGCCCCTGCGATGGGTCCATTCCGCAAGAACGTAGGGCAGTTTCCAGAAGGTCAACACACGCCACAGGTACCAGCGGCGAAGCGGCCACCAGGAGCGCTTGTCGTAGCCGTAATGCGCCCGTTGCTCAGGCGTCAGGTCATCACCGCCATCATCCAGGGAACCCATCGCGCGCGCATCTTCGCGCTCGATCTCAAACGTGTGCATGCCCTCATAGGGCTTCAGCCGATCCTCGGTCGGGACCAGGCCCAATGCCTGGAACCAGGGGTTGGGTGCGTTGAACAACTGCCCGTCCTCCATGTAGTTCCGGATCGAGGCCCACAGGCCCAGCGAGTGCGAATCACTGGGCTGTGGCAGCAGGACAAACTGCACGGTGTCCCGCTCCTCATCCTCCAGGCCCATGCCGAAGGTGTACTGGCGCGTCGCGCCGTACGGGGTGACGCCCTGTGCATTGGACACCCAGGCAACGACACTCTCCCAGGGCACGATCAGGGCGCGACCGCTGTTGCGGTCGATGTAGCACACCTCGCGACGCTGGCGGTTGAAGCGCACCGGGTAGGGCTTTGCGCCTTTGAACTCGTCGCCGAACATTCCGTAAGCGAATGCTCCCAACGGAAGGAGGCCGAGCAGCGCGCCAGCGGAGAAGACCTGGATGAACATCTTCAAATCCGCCAGCGGCGCCGGGAAGTTCTCCGGGTAGGCGAGCACCACGTAGAGCATGATGAGCGCAGGCACGATGAACGCCAACACCAGCAGGCCGACGATGCCACCGGCCAGCATCTTGCCGCCCTCTACCGTCCCCCAGTTGCTTCCGCCCAGATCCAGGAACACATCATTGATGTCCGAGAACTGCCGACGGGAGCCCTGGACCTGACCGGTGTACACCGGCAAGGGAGACAGGAACAGCGTTTCGGTCGCGCCTTCGACGCGGATCTCTCCCGCTGAAGGGCGTTTCCTCCGCACGTCGAGCGCAGCGGTCGCCGCCGCCTTCGTGCTGTTTTTCTTGAAGAATCGCTTGAACACACACGCTCGCCGCACGGCCAACGTTGCACGATTTCACAGTGGGTAATTGGCTGTCACCAAACCCTGAAATGTCCCCGGGTATAGTGATCCATCCTCACCAAAAGGATCGACGCTATGCAGAAGGGCTCGGATCTACTGGTCAAGGCGCTGGAGAGCGAAGGCGTCGACCGCATCTTTGGTGTCCCGGGCGAGGAGAATCTGGACTTCCTTGAGTCGCTCCGGACCTCGCGCATCGAGCTGGTGCTTACCCGCCACGAGCAGGCGGCCGCGTTCATGGCCGCCACCCATGGCCGACTCACTGGCAGGCCCGGCGTCTGTCTGGCCACGCTCGGCCCCGGCGCACTGAATTTTTCCACTGGCGCGGCCTATGCCCACCTAGGTGCATGGCCGATGATTCTCATCACGGGGCAGAAGCCGGTGATGAGCGCCAAGCAGGCACGGTTCCAGATCGTGGATATCGTGGCCTCGATGAAGCCGCTCACGAAAATGACGCGTCAGATCGTCAGCCCGGCCGCGATTCCGGCCACCGTGCGCGATGCCTTCCGCGTGGCCATGGAAGAGCGCCCCGGGCCAGTGCATCTGGAGCTTCCGGAGGATGTCGCCGGCGAGGAGGTGGAGGATATCCCCGTCATCCCGGTCCATCCGCTGGAGCGTCCGATCGCACCGTCTGCCGCGCTCGACCGCGCAGAAGCAGCCATCCTGGCCGCCAAACGACCGCTGGTGATGATCGGCGCGGCCGGAAGCCGCCCGTGGCTCACCGAAGCGCTTTCCGCGTTCGTCGCGCGGACCCGCCTGCCGTTTTTCAACACGCAGATGGGCAAGGGCGCCGTCACCGGCGGCTCCAACCTGTACATGGGAACGGCTGCGCTCTCCGAAGGCGACTATGTCCACGAAGCCGTCGCCCGCGCGGACCTGATCATCGCCATCGGCCATGACACCGTCGAAAAGCCGCCCTTCCTCATGAAGAGCAGTGGTGGGCCCAAGGTCATCCATATCAGCTTCCAGTCCGCCACGGTGGAGCAGGTGTATCACCCCGATATTGAAGTGCTGGGCGACATCGGCGCCTCGGTGGATGCCCTGGCCGAGCGGCTGGACGGCCGCCTGACGGCGGACGAAGGCATGGTCGAGCTGCGCCAGAAGATCCTCGCCCGTCTCAACGACCGCGCCGAGGAGGACCGCTTCCCGATCACGCCGCAACGGGTCGTGCATGACGTGCGCGAGGCCATGCCGGAGGATGGCATCGTCTGTCTCGACAATGGCATGTACAAGATCTGGTTCGCGCGGAACTACCGCACGCATGTCGCCAATACATTGCTGCTCGACAACGCGCTCGCCACGATGGGCGCTGGGCTGCCGTCGGCCATGATGGCCGCGATGCTGTACCCGAAACGCCGCGTCATGGCCGTGTGCGGTGACGGCGGCTTCATGATGAATTCGCAGGAGATGGAAACCGCCGTGCGGCTGGGACTCAACCTGGTGGTGGTGATCCTCAACGACAGCGCCTACGGCATGATCCGCTGGAAGCAGGCAGTGGATGGCTTCGAGGATTTTGGGATGCGCTTTGGCAATCCGGATTTCGTGAAGTATGCCGAGGCCTATGGCGCCAAAGGGAGCCGGGTGACCGCGGTAAGCGACCTGGTGCCCATGATCGAAGCCGCCTTCGCTGGCGGCGGCGTCCACGTGCTGGATGTGCCGATCGACTATGCCGAAAACACCCGCGTGCTGGTGGATGAGCTGCGCAACCGCACGCCGGATGTGGGCTGCGCATGATCGCCACTGCTGATCCTTCCGAGAGGAGCTCAAGATGTTGACCGTCGTACAGGCCTTTGACCGCGCGCCCATCGCCGAGATCGGGTTCGACACTGCCGCAGCGCTGGAGCGCAAGCTCGACGCCGCCGAGCGGGTCTTCAAGAACCGCGACGGCTGGCTCCATCCGCACCAGCGCATCGCCATCCTGCGCAGACTTGCCGCCTTGATGGACGCCAAGCGCGACCACCTCGCCCTGCAGATTGCACGCGAGGGTGGCAAGCCGTTGCCGGATGCCATCGTTGAAACCACGCGGGCCATCGACGGCGTCCACAACGCGGCCGACGAGCTGCGCAATTTCGCCGGCCGCGAAATCCCGATGGGGCTGTCGGCCGCGTCGGAAGCGCGCTGGGCCTTCACCACGCGCGAACCCATCGGCATCGTGGCGGCGATCTCGGCGTTCAATCACCCACTGAATCTGATCGTCCACCAGGTGGCCCCGGCCATCGCCGTCGGGTGCCCGGTCATCATCAAGCCCGCCTCCGCGACGCCGCTGTCCTGCCTGGAATTCGTGGCGATGGTGCATGAGGCCGGACTGCCCGAGCCGTGGTGCCAGAGCTTCGTGCCGGAGGGCAATGACCTGGCCGAAGCATTGGCCACCGACAAGCGCATTGCCTTCCTCAGCTTCATCGGCTCGGCCAGGGTAGGGTGGTCGCTGCACGCCAAGCTGGCACACGGCGCACGCTCGGCGCTCGAACACGGCGGGGTGGCACCGGCCATCGTCGACCGCAGTGCGGACCTGGGCAGAATCATCGAGCCGATCGTCAAGGGCGGCTACTACCACGCCGGTCAGGTGTGCGTGTCCACGCAGCGCATCTTCGTCCACCACGACATTGCCGACGACTTCACCGAGGCCCTCATCGCCCGGGTCGAGCGACTGCGAACCGGCGACCCGACCCTGAAGGACACCGAGGTGGGCCCGCTGATCCAGCCGCGCGAGGCAGACCGCGTGGGCGAGTGGATTGACGAAGCGGTGAGCGGCGGTGCGCAGCTGGCTGCTGGCGGCAAGCGGCTGTCTGACACCACCCTGCAGCCCACCGTGCTGATTGATCCCCCCGGTGATGCACGCATCACTACGCAGGAGGTGTTCGGGCCGGTGGTGGCGGTCTATCGCTATGCCGACCTGGACGATGCGATTGCTCGCGCCAACTCCCTGCCCACCGCGTTCCAGGCCAGCGTGTTCGCGCAGGATATCGACATCGCCATGCGCGCCGCCAACCGGCTGGATGCCTCGGCCGTGATGATCAATGATCCGACTGCGTTCCGCACGGACTGGATGCCGTTCGCCGGCCGCCGCGAGTCTGGTTATGGCACAGGGGGTATTCCGTACACGATGCGGGACATGTCGCAGGAGAAGATGATTCTGATGCGGCGGGGCTGAGTCCTGGGATGCCACCCTGTACTCCTTGATGCCTGACAGCTGTCACTTGTGATGGGTGGGTGCAACGCGAGAATGTTGCCACTCCCGCACGGCACTCCACGGCCGGCACCCCAAACATCAAGGACGTCCTGTGAGCATGCTGCAGCAACTCGTGTCGAATACCCCCGTGTGGGTCTGGGCGATCCTGATCCTCCTGGTCACGCGTGGCGTCGCGGCCATGAAGCCCGGTGAAACCTCCCTTACGAAACTGGCGATCGTGCCGGCGCTGTTCACGGCGTGGGGCATCTGGTCGCTGGGCCATCGCTTCGGCGCGTCCTGGGAGGCTTGGGGCGAGTGGCTGGTGGGCATCGCGGCGGGCATGGGTCTGGGGTGGTTGCTGCTGCGGCGGGCAACGCTGACCCTCAATGCGGCGTCGGGGACGCTGTGGCGCAGTGCGGATTACAGCCTCCTGCCGTTGCTGCTGGTCACCTTTGCGGTGAAGTACGGCTTCGAGGTCGCGCTGTCCGTGTCCCCATCGCTCAACGTCGATGCCGGTTTCCGTGCCGCTTACCTGCTCCTGTCAGGTGCGTTCACCGGCATCTTCATCGGGAAGTACCTGCGATACCTGCGTGCCTCGCGCCAAGTGCCGGCTGCCGTGATGCCGACCGTGTAGGACGGGCGACGGACGCGCGCGTGACCAGCTGGTGCGAAAGGACCTGATTGATGGTGCCCCGTACCGAGGAGGCGGGGCGTCGGATCTCCCGCAGGAGGATGTCGATGGCGGTGTCGGCCATCTCCGCCACGGGCTGATGGATGGTGGTCAGTTCCGGCCACACCATCGTGGAGGCGGAGGTGTCATCGAAGCCCACCACCGACAGATCACGCGGCACATCGAGGCCGCGACGGTGCGCGACGGAAACCACGGCCGATGCCATGTCATCGTTGCTGGCAAAAATCGCGCTGGGCGGCAGATGAAGGGCCAACAGCCGTTCGGCCGCCTCCAGCCCCGAGCGGTACGTGAAGTAACCGGGCTGGATGAGTGTGTCGTCGTAGCCGATCCCTGCATCGGCGAGCGCATCGCGGTAGCCCTGCCAGCGGTGCGCACTGGCCGTCTGGTTCGGATCGCCGGTGATGTAGCCGATGCGGGTATGCCCGTGCGCGATCAGATGCGACACCATCTCGTGGCTGGCGCGACGATCATCGATGCGCACGCAGGACAGCCTGTCGCTGAAATGGCTGGATGCGATAGAGACGACGGGAATGCCCGCGGTCACGAATTCGTCGACGATGTCGTTCGATTCGCACAGGGGCGGAGGAAGAATCACGCCCGCCACGCTGCTGGCAAGTTGCCGCGCGGCGTCGCGACGCGCCTGGGTGCCCAGCTCATCCCAGGTGGCGATCACCAGCTGCGCCGCGGCCCGGGTGGAGCCGCGCAGCGCGCCGACCAGCAGTTCGCGCAGGTAGCTGGCGCTGGGGTTGGTGTAGATCAACGCGATGCAGGTGTGTTGCGCCGCCGCCAGCGTGCTGGCCGCCAGATTGGGCCGGTAGTCCAGGTCGCGCACGCTGCGCATGACGCGCGCACGGTTGCCTTCGCGCACACCGGCGTGGCCGTTGATCACGCGCGACACCGTCATCGCCGAAACGCCTGCATGCGCGGCCACATCATCGATGGTGATGGCGCTTGCCTTGCGACGGGCCGCTTTGGGGCTGTGCTTCACGACCTGGGCTCCTTTGCTGCGCTGCATGATGACAAGCGCGACCACGGGTGATTAGTCTGCGCCCGTGACGTGATGGTAGCGCTACCACTGTGCCGGGGTAAGGCCAGCGGGTACCCCCCCTTTACCACGCGGCTGTTCTGGCAAGCCTGAAAGCGAGTGTGAGTCGCAGCACGCACAGCGCGCTGCGATGTTCGGTGTGGAAGACGGGCATCGCCCGTACGTGCCCCCAGGAGGGGCGGTACATCCATTCGATCGTTATGTCAGAGGGGAGAGTCATGAGCGCTTCTACGTTCCGTCGTACCCAAGGCCGGGGGGCTCGTTCATGAGCCGCACGCTGGCGAAGTTCACCTCCAGGGCCATGTTTACCTTTGTGGGTGGCGTCCTGGTCATCAATCCCGCATTTGCGCAGGACGCGCCAACGCCCGCACCCGTGGCCCAGCCGCAGGCCCAGCCCAGCCCGACACAGCTGGACACCGTGCAGGTCACCGGCATCCGCAACAGCCTCAGCCAGGCGATGGACATCAAGCGCGACTCGGCCGGCGTGGTGGATGCCATCAGTGCCGAGGACATCGGCAAGTTCCCGGACACCAACCTGGCCGAGTCGCTGCAGCGCATCACCGGCATCTCCATCGAACGCCGTGATGGTGAAGGTGCACAGGTCACCGCGCGTGGCTTTGGTCCACAGTTCAACATGGTCACGCTCAATGGGCGGCAGATGCCGGGCGCGGATGCGTTCGGCGCATCGGGGCAGGTCGCCATCGGCGGTGTGGACGGAGGTACCCGTGCCTTCAACTTCGCCCAGCTGGCCGCCGAATCCATCAATGGCATCGAGGTCTACAAGACCAGCCAGGCCAATGTCCCCAGCGGCGGTATCGGCGCCACCATCAACATCCTGACCGGACGCCCGTTCGATCATGACGGCACCGTGGCCAGTGCCGGCGCCAAGGTCGTCTCCGACCAGAGCCAGCCATTCGACAGCGATCTGACGCCCGAACTGTCCGGCATCTTCAGCTACAGCAACCCGGACAAGACCTTCGGCGTTGGCGTGAGTGCGAGCTACCAGAAGCGCAAGGGTGGCTCGGTGCAGGCCACCAACAACTACTGGAACATCCAGCCGTGGACCGGCACGATGCCCGGCAACCCGACCGTGGTCAATGCACCGGCGGTGGGCGCGCTGTACGGTCGTCCGAACGACCTTCGCTATGCGTTCTCCGAGTTCGAACGTGAGCGCATCAATGGCCAGGCGGTGCTGCAGTTCGCACCGACCGATGCGGTGACCCTGACCCTGGACTACACCTATTCGACGAACGAGATCACCGAGAATCGTGGCGAACAGGGCATGTGGCTGCAGAACAGCAACTACACCGATGTCACGTTCGACACCAGCGGTGCGGTCGCAACCCCGGTCTATATCCGTGAAATCGCCGGGACCAAGGATTTCGGGCTTGAACAGCAGCGCAGCATGCAGAAGTACAAGCTGGGATCGCTCGGCTTCAATGCACTGTGGAACGTCACCGACCGGTTCAAGCTGACTTTTGACGCGCACAATTCAAAGAACGAAAGTCGGCCGAACGATCCGCTCACCGGTGGCGGCTCCATCTTCAGCAGCATCGCCGGCACCAACAACTGCACCACCGGGCCGCACTGCGGTGGGTCGTGGGTGCAGGAAATGAACTTCAACAACGGCCTGCCGGTGGGCACCCAGGTCTGGTACCCGAGCACGGCCGATGCCATCGCCAAGACCAATGGCGTGGTCAACCCCGGCTTCGTACCGGGCGAGATTGGTTCGCAGGTGCTGCGCATCAATTCGCAGACCCAGGTCAGCGAGATCAAGCAGGGGCGGGTCGACGGTGAATGGAGCTTCGACCGGGGGCGCTTCCAGTTTGGCGTCGACTCCAGCAAGCAGACCACCCACCGGATCCAGGCCGCGGAGAATTACAGCACTCTGGGCGACTGGGGCGTGGCCAACGTTGACGGGGATGTGGCCAACGGGCTGATGGACCTGCTGCAGCCAGTCAACATTGTCGGGTTGTTCAACGACTTCAATGCCAACAGCTTCACCGCCTGGCGCGGCGATGCGGGCCGCCTGGCGCAATGGGCGGCGGACAACTATGGCGCCAGTCTCGGCGTGAGCCCGCAGCGCGCCGCCGACAACCTGGTGGAGGAGAAGACCAAGTCGGCTTATTTCCAGGTCGAGCTGGACGGCGAGCTGGGCGGCCTGCGCACCAATACCCGCCTGGGCGTGCGCTATGAGACCACCGATGTGGTGTCGACGTCCGTCATCGCCATCCCGGAGTCCATCGAATGGCAGTCCAACAACGACTTCCGTGTGGTGTTGTCCGATGAGCAACAGCCGTTCACCGAAAAGAACAGCTACAGCTACATCCTGCCCAACCTCGACTTCAGCATCGACCTCATGGACGACCTCAAGGCACGCGTCTCGTTCGGCAAGAGCATCGCGCGCGCGCCGATCGGCAACCTCTACGCAGGCCCGACCGCACAGCAACCGTTTGGCTCGGTGCTGATCGATCCGTCTTCGCGGGCCAGCGGCACCGCACAGAACCCGCAGCTGAAGCCGCTGGAGTCGGACAATCTCGACCTGGCGCTGGAGTGGTACTTCGCCGACGCGAGCTACGTGTCGTTGACGTACTGGAACAAGTCCGTCAACAACTTCATCGGCAACACCATCGTGCAGGAGAATCTGTATGGGCTGAGGGATCCCACCGCCGGTCCGGATGCGCAGGCCGCGCTGGCGTTCCTCAACAGCGGCGCCTGTATCACCCAGGTCGGTGCGGCCAATGCGGCGGCCTGCTCGGCCAACGATACGGCCCTGTTCACCGCGCTGGCGTTGCTGCGCAACAATCCGGCCGGACTGGGCGCCTATAACGGTACCGACGCGCAGGTTCTGGCGACCGAGGCGGCCTATGACCTGTACGGGGAGGGCGATGATCCGCTCTACCAGTTCAGCGTCAACCGTCCCATCAACCAGAACCAGGCAAAACTGCACGGTTGGGAGCTCGGTGGCCAGTACTTCTTCGGCGATACCGGCTTTGGCGTCCTCGCCAATTACACCCTGGTGGATGGCGATGTCGGCTACAACAACGGGGGCGACCCGGGCATCGACCAGTTCGCGCTGACCGGCCTCAGTGACACCGCAAACGCCGTGCTAATGTACGAAAAATATGGTTGGTCGGTGCGCTTGGCGTGGAACTGGCGTGACCAGTACCTGATCCTCGCCAACCAGGGGACCAGTCGCAATCCGTACTACGTGGAAGCGTACGAACAGTGGGATCTCAGTGTGAACTACACCCTGGATGATCACTGGTCGTTCGGTCTTGAGGCGATCAACCTGACCGGTGAGGACGTCCGTTGGCGCTCGCGCACCTCGCAGATGATCGTGAAACTGGCGGACCAGAGCCCGCGGTACATGCTCGGCGTTCGTTACAGGTTCTGAACGGTGGGTGCCGCTGCTGAGGCAGCGGCACCTGTTCACGGCTCCTGAGAGGATTGAACAACACCATGCCGCGTTACGAAATGCTCAACAACATCGCCCATCGCGACCTGCGTGTGACCACCGGCTTCGGACCTGAATTCGGCGATGCGGTGGGCATGGTGCCGGCCTACCCGAGTGAGTTCGCCGAGCTGCAGCGCGAATATCCGCTCTTCCTCCGCAAGGACACCACGACAGGTGACTGGCAGTCGGTGGCGCTGCTGGGGTTCGAGCAACACGAAAATCTGTTCCTGCAGGACGGGCGCTGGAATGCGTCCTACCTGCCCGGGGCTGCGGCCAAGGGGCCGTTCCTCATCGGCTTCCAGGAGAACCGGATCGACGGCGAGCTTACCCAGGAGGCCGTGCTGCACGTAGACCTGGACCATCCGCGCGTCAACGCGATGCAGGGTGAGCCGGTGTTCCTGCCGCAGGGGGGCAACACGCCCTATCTGGACCATATCGCCGGCGTGCTGCGTGGCATTCACGATGGCCATGCCTTTGGTGCGCAGATGTTTGCCACGCTCGATGCACACGGGCTGATTCAACCGATCACGCTCGACGTGCAGATCGATCCGCAGCACCGGATCGGTGTCAACGGCCTGCACGCGATCGACCGTGACCGCCTGGCCCTGCTGGACGGTCCCGCGCTGGCCGAACTCAACCGCGCCGGCTATCTGGAAGGCACTTACCTGATGCTGTCATCGCTGCACAACATGCGACGCCTGATCGCCGAAAAGCAACGTCGCCTGCGCATGTCCGATAGTGCTGTCGCTGCGGGCAGGAACTGACCGGTGCTCGACGCCGTTGCCATGCAGATACTGGAAGACCTGGAGCCCGGCGCGCTTCCGCTGGAGGCGCTGGTGGCCGCCGGGGAACCGGTGGTGCTGCGCGGGATCGCGCGCGACTGGGCGCTGGTACAGGCCGGGCTGCACTCCACGCAGCAAGCAATGGCCTATCTGCGAGGCTTCGAGGCCGGCGTGCCGGTGCCGTACTCCTTCGGCGGGCCGGAGATCGACGGACGTCCGTTCTACACCGCGGATTTCACGCAGTTGAATGTCGAGGTCCGGCGCGGCCTGCTGACGCAGGTGCTGGACGAGATTGCCGCGACCCTCGATGCGCCACGGCCGCCTACCTACTATGTCGCCTCGCTGCTGATCGATCGGGCACTGCCCGGGTTCGCGCAGTACAACGATGCCGGCCTGGCCGGGCAGGGCATCGACGCCTCGGCGAGCATCTGGATCGGCAACCGCGTGACCGCATCCTGCCATTTCGACACGCCCGACAACCTGGCGTGCTGCGCCGTCGGCCGGCGCCGGTTCACCCTGTTTCCGCCGGAGCAGATCGACAATCTGTACCCGGGCCCGCTGGACCCCACGCCGGGGGGACAGGTGGTCAGCGTGGTGGATATCGATCGTCCGGATTTCGCCCGCCACCCCCGGTTCCGTGATGCGCTCGCCAGCGCCCGGACCGCCGTGCTTGAGCCCGGCGATGCCATCTTCATCCCCAGCATGTGGTGGCACCACGTGCGCAGCCTTGAGCCGTTCAACGTGCTGGTGAACTACTGGTGGCGCAGTTCGCCGAACTTCCTTCCCTCACCGCTGCCGGCGCTCCAGCATGCGATGTGGGCGCTGCGCGATCTGCCTGCTCGCGAGAAGCAGGCGTGGGCCACGATCTTCCAGTACTACGTGTTCGGCCCCGGCGAGCGCGCCGGGCAACACCTTCCCGACGCTGCCCGGGGTGAACTGGCACCGTTCGACGAGACGCAGGCGCGGCGTACGCGCGCCCAACTGCTGGCTCGACTCAACCGCTGATGGGAGCATCGCATTGAACGTGGCGAACGCATCGCAAGGACGCATCCGCAAGGTCGTCATCGCCGGAGGCGGCACCGCAGGCTGGCTGGCCGGCTGTGCGTTGTCCCATCAGTTCCGCGACCAGCTGGACATCACCCTGGTGGAGTCCGAGCAGATCGGAACCGTGGGTGTCGGCGAATCCACCGTGCCGCCGATCCGAGCGTTCCATCGCTTCCTGCAGATCGATGAGCAGGAATTCCTGCAGGCCGTGGCCGGCACGTTCAAGCTGTCGATCTCGTTCGAGAACTGGCGTCGCCCCGGGGATCGCTTCATCCATCCGTTCGGTACGATCGGGCAGGGGACCTGGGCCACGCCCTTCCATCATTTCTGGCTGGACAGCCTGCGCCGTGGCATGCCCTCGGACTTGGGCGACTTCTGTCTTGAAAGCGTCGCCTCGCGTGCAGACCGGTTCTCGCTGCAGACCCAGCCACAGGTCAATTACGCGTATCACTTCGACGCCGGGCTCTATGCGAAATTCCTGCGGCGCAAGGCCGAAGCCCACGGGCTGCGCAGGGTGGAAGGCAAGATCCGCGAGGTCCGGCAACATGCCCATGACGGCGCCGTGGCGGCACTGGTGCTGGAAGACGGACAGGTCATCGAAGGCGATCTGTTCATCGACTGCACCGGGTTCCGCGGTCTGTTGACCGAGCAGACCCTGCATACCGGCTACGAAGACTGGAATGAATGGCTGCCCAGTGATCGCGCCGTTGCGGTGCAGACCGAATCGGTCGGGCCGCCGGTTCCGTACACCCGCGCGATCGCGCACGAAGCCGGCTGGCGCTGGCATATCGCGCTCCAGCATCGGGTCGGCTGCGGGCTGGTGTTCTCCAGCCGCCACATGTCCGATGACGAGGCACAGGCCAAGCTGCTGCGCGATGTTGACGGCCCGCCCCTGCGGGACCCCTGGCTGGTGCCGTTCCGCAGTGGACGCCGGTTGAAGGCCTGGAACAAGAACGTGGTGGCACTCGGGCTTGCCAGTGGTTTCATCGAGCCGCTGGAATCGACCAGCATCCACCTGACCATCAGCGCGGTGGTGCGCCTGATCCAGCTGTTCCCGTCCGACGGCATCAGCCCGACGCTGGTGGACCTGTACAACGAGGTCAGCCGCCAGGAGATGGAACATGTGCGCGATTTCATCATCCTGCACTACCACGCCAACCAACGCGACGAGCCGATGTGGAAGGCGTGTCGCGAAATGGCGCTGCCCGAGTCGCTCGCGGTCCGGCTGCGCGCATGGCGCGAACGTGCACACGCCTGGCAGGACCCGGGTGAGCTGTTCCGCGTGGACTCGTGGACCAGCGTGTTGATGGGGCAGGGCATCCAGCCGGGAGCGCCGCATCCGCTGGCCGCTGCCATCAATGACGCGGACCTGCGCACGCTGCTGACGCGGCTCCGGCAGCCGATCGAGCAGGCGGTCGCGACGATGCCGTCGCAGGCCACCTTCATCGAACAGTACTCCAAGGCGGCGCCGCAGGTGTGGTCGCGGGGCACCGCCGTGGCGTAACGGAACACCACGCTGTCGCACAGAAATGGTAGCGCTACCTTTTAACGAACGGAGTGCAGGACATGGATCTGGTGGCCGGAATCGATGCGGGTACGCAAAGCCTCAAGGTCGTGGTGTACGACCCTGCCGGGCGCCGCCTGGTCGCCAGTACCAGTATGCCGCTGAGCCTGACCTCCGCCGCCGATGGCAGCCGCGAACAGCAGCCGTCGGACTGGGTCGCGGCACTGCACGCCTGCTTCCACGCCCTTGATCCATCGGTGCGATCGCGGATCGCTGCGCTGGCCGTCTCGGGCCAGCAACACGGCTTCGTCCCGCTGGATGCGGCAGGGGAGGTCCTCGCGCCGGCCAAACTATGGTGCGACACCAGCACCTCCGCCGAGTGCACGCAGATCATGGAGGCGGCGGGCGGCGTGGCGCGCACCATCGCACTGGCCGGCAATCCTGTCCTGACCGGTTACACGGCCTCCAAGCTGCCCTGGACGAAAACGCACCGCCCCGACGCCTACGCGCGGCTGGCCACCATCCTGCTGCCGCACGATTACCTCAACTTCGTACTGACCGGCCAGCGCTTCTGCGAGTACGGGGATGCTTCGGGCACCGGCTGGCTGGATGTACGCACCCGCACCTGGTCGACCGAGCTGCTGCGCGCCACCGATCCGGCGCGCGACCTGACCGCCTGCCTGCCGCGCATTGCCGCACCCGATGAGGTGTACGACATCGACCCTGCCGCCGCGGCCGAACTGGGGCTGCCCAGCGCCGTCAAGGTCGCGGTCGGGGGCGGCGACAACATGATGGCGGCCATCGGCACCGGCTGCGTCGCGCCCGGTCGCCTGGCGATGAGCCTGGGCACCTCGGGCACCCTGTTTGCCTACGCCGATACGCCGGTGGTCGATCCGGACGGCGCATGGGCCGCGTTCTGCTCCTCCACCGGTGGCTGGCTGCCGCTGATCTGCACGATGAACTGCACCGTGGCAACCGAACAGGTCGCCGCGGCGTTCGGCTTCAGCACCCGCGACGGCGATGCCCACCTGCGGGCCACGCCGCCCGGGGCCGACGGACTGGTAATGCTGCCGTTCCTCAATGGTGAGCGCACGCCGGACCTGCCGCTGGGCAAGGGCGTGCTGGCCGGTCTGGACACGACCAACATGACCCCGGCGCATATCTACCGCGCCGCCATGGAAGGGGCGACCTACAGCCTGAAGTACGGCTTTGATGCGTTCGTTCGCGCCGGCATGACGTTCGAGCGCATCGTGCTCACCGGCGGTGGCAGCAACAGCGCGCAGTGGCGGCAACTGGTGGCCGATGTGTTCGGCCTGCCGGTGGACGTACCGACGCAAGCCGAAGGCGCGGCGTTCGGTGCCGCGTTGCAGGCGTTATGGGCCGTGGGTCGTGCACGCGGCGATACCGCCTCGATCACCGACATCGCTGATCAGCATGTCGCGCTCGCACCCCAGCTTTCCGCGCGCCCGGATCCGGCACGCACCCAGGCCTACGCCACGGCGTACGCCCGTTTTCTGCGCCATCTCGACGCCCTCACGCCGCTGTATCGCGGCTGATTCCTCTACGCGACCCCTCGCACAACGACAGGACACCGCACCATGAGCACGCAGCCCTTCATCGGCGCCAAGGAATACTTCCCCGGCATCGGCCGGATCCCCTTCGAAGGCAGGGGTTCGGATAACCCGCTCGCCTTCAAGGTCTACGACGCGGGCAAGATCATCGGTGGCAAGACCATGGAAGAGCATCTGCGCTTCGCGGTCTGCTACTGGCACACCTTCTGCAACGCCGGGCACGATCCGTTCGGTCCGGGCACGCGCCATTTCCCCTGGGAGGTCGGCGCGCCGCTGGCATCGGCCGAGGCGAAGGTGGACGCGGCCTTCGAGTTCTTCACCAAATTGGGTGTGCCGTACTGGTGTTTCCACGATATCGACCTGGCGCCGGACGCCGAGGATGTGGGCCAGTACGAGAAGAACCTGAAACACATGGTGGGCCTGGCCAAGGCGCGCCAGGACGCCACGGGCATCAAACTGCTGTGGGGCACGGCCAATCTGTTCTCGCATCCGCGCTACATGAACGGTGCATCGACCAATCCCGATTTCGCCGTCGTCGCGCGCGCCGCGGTACAGGTGAAAGCGGCGCTGGAGGCGACCGTTGAACTGGGCGGCGAGCATTACGTGTTCTGGGGCGGCCGCGAAGGCTATGCCTCGCTGGTGAACACCCAGATGAAGCGCGAAGTCGACCATTTCGCGCGGTTCCTGACGATGGCGCGCGACTACGGCCGCAGCATCGGCCTGACGGGCAATTTCCTGATCGAGCCCAAGCCGATGGAGCCGATGAAGCACCAGTACGATTTCGACAGCGCGACGGTGACCGGCTTCCTGAAGGAGCATGGTCTGGACAAGGACTTCAAGCTCAACATCGAGGCCAACCACGCAACGCTTTCCGGCCACACCTTCGAACACGATCTGCAGGTGGCCTCGGACCATGGCCTGCTGGGCAGCATCGACGCCAACCGCGGCAACGCACAGAACGGCTGGGATACCGACCAGTTCCCGACCGATCTGTACGACGCGGTGGGCGCGATGCTGGTGGTCTTGCGCCAGGGGGGCCTGGAAGGCGGCTTGAACTTCGATGCCAAGGTGCGGCGTGAGTCGACTGATCTGGACGACCTGTTCATTGCCCATATCGGTGGCATGGATGCCTTCGCCCGTGGGCTGGAAGTCGCCCATGGGCTGCTTAACGACTCGCCCTGGGAGCAGTGGCGCGCCGAGCGCTATGCCAGCTTCGACAGCGGTGCCGGCAAGGAGTTTGCCCGCGGCGCGCTCAGCCTCACGGATCTGGCCGCACTGGGTGCCAAGGGCGGCGAGCCTCGCCAGATCAGCGGCAGGCAGGAGCGCTACGAGAACCTGATCAACCAGTACCTGCTGCGCTGAGCGCGGCGGCAAGGAGGAGCGCCATGACCCACCACCACGCCACGGGCCGCACCGGATTGCTGATGGCCGCGCTGCTGCTCACGCTTGTCGGCTGCAAGGGCGACGACACGACCGCGGTTCCCGCCCGGACCGACGCCAATCCCTGGCCCCAGGTGGCGTGGCCGCTGCCTCCCGATCCGGCACTGGAAAAACGCATCACCGACCTGATGGGCACCATGACAGTGGAGGAAAAAGTCGGCCAACTGGTGCAGGGGGATATTGCCAGCATCACGCCGGACGACCTGCGCCGCTACCGGCTGGGCTCCATCCTGGCCGGCGGCAACTCCGATCCCGGTGGCCGGTACGATGCATCGCCTGCCGAATGGCTGGCGCTGGCCGATGCGTTTTATGCCGCCTCGATGGATACCACGCAGGGCGGCAAGGCGATTCCGGTGCTGTTCGGGATCGATGCGGTGCACGGGCAGAGCAACATCATCGGTGCGACCTTGTTCCCGCACAACATCGGGCTGGGCGCGACCCGCAACCCGGCGCTGCTGCGCCGGATCGGTGAGATCACCGCGCTGGAGACCCGTGCGACCGGGATGGAGTGGACGTTCGCACCGACCGTGGCGGTGCCGCAGGACGATCGCTGGGGCCGCACGTATGAGGGGTACTCCGAATCGCCCGAGGTGGTGGCCAGCTATGCCGGTGCGATGGTCGAAGGCCTGCAGGGCAAGGTGGGATCGCCCAGCTTCCTTGACGGTCGCCATGTGATTGCCTCGGTGAAGCACTTCCTCGGCGATGGCGGCACCACCGATGGCAAGGACCAGGGCGACACCCGGATCAGCGAGGCCGAGCTGGTCCGTCTCCATGCGGCCGGCTACCCGCCGGCCATCGCTGCGGGCGCGCAGACCGCGATGGCCTCGTTCAACAGCGTCAACGGCGAAAAGATGCACGGCCACAAGGCCTATCTGACCGATGCACTGAAGGGACGCATGAACTTCGGTGGCTTCGTCGTAGGCGATTGGAACGGCCATGGACAGGTGAAGGGCTGCACCACCACCGATTGCCCCGCCACCATCAACGCCGGCCTGGACATGGCCATGGCCTCGGACAGCTGGAAGGGTTTCTACGACACCACCCTGGCGGCGGTGAAGGCCGGCACCATCACCCAGGCACGCCTGGATGACGCCGTGCGCCGGATCCTGCGGGTCAAGATGCGGCTGGGGTTGTTCGAGGCCGGCAAACCGTCCTCGCGCGCGGTCGGCGGCCAGTTCGCGCTGATCGGCGCACCCGCGCATCGTGCGGTGGCACGCCAGGCGGTGCGCGAGTCGCTGGTGCTGTTGAAGAACCAGGGCGGCGTGCTGCCGCTGTCGCCGAAGCAACGCATCCTGGTGGCCGGTGATGGCGCCAATGACGTCGGCAAGCAGGCCGGCGGCTGGACGCTGAACTGGCAGGGCACCGGCACGACCCGCAAGGACTTCCCGAATGCGGACACGATCTACGAAGGCATCGCGCAGCAGGCGAAGGCCGCCGGGGGCGAAGCGGTACTTGCGGTGGATGGCCGATACGCGACAAAACCGGATGTTGCCGTGGTGGTGTTCGGCGAGAACCCGTATGCCGAGTTCCAGGGCGATCTGCCGACACTGGCCTATAAGCCGGGCGATGACACGGATCTTGCTTTGATCAAGCGGCTCAAGGCCGACGGCATTCCCGTGATCGCCGTGTTTCTCAGTGGGCGCCCGCTGTGGGTGAACCGGGAGATCAACGCCGCGGATGCCTTCGTGGCGGCGTGGTTGCCTGGCTCGGAAGGGGCAGGCGTTGCCGATGTGCTGCTGCGAAAACCCGATGGCAGCGTGCAGCACGACTTCAAGGGCACGCTGAGCTTCAGTTGGCCGCGCACTGCGACCCAGTACGCCAACAACGTGGGCCAGAAAGATTACGACCCGCTCTTCGCCTTCGGCTTCGGCCTGACCTACGCTGACAACGGCAACCTGGCCGCGCTGCCGGAAGCCTCCGGCCTCACCGGCAATGAAGGGGCCACCGGCGTGTTCTTTACGCGTGGCGATGCCGGGGCCGGCATGGCGCTGCGACTGGAAGGCAGTACGGGGCAGGGGGTCACCGTCACCCAGGTGCCGGAATCCCTCGATGGCGATCTGCTGCACGTCACCGGCGTGGATCACCTGGCGCAGGAAGACGGCCGTCGCCTGGCCTGGTCGGGCAAGGGCGAAGCGATTGTCGCGCTGCAGTCGCACACACCGCTGGATCTGCAGCGCGAGAGCAACGGCGACCTGATGCTGCTGACCACATTGCGCGTTGATGCCGCACCCCTGGGCGAGGCCTGGTTGCGGGTGGGGTGCGGTACGGGCTGCTCGGCACGTATTGCGATCGGACCGACGCTGGCAACGCTGCCGGTGGGCCAATGGACGCGCGTGGGCATACCGCTGAAGTGCCTGGCGGCGGCTGGCGCGGACATCGGCAAGCTGGATCGCCCCTGGTCACTGGCCACGGCAGGGCCGATGACGTTGTCGGTATCCCGTGTCGCGCTGGGTGCCTTGAACGAAGCGGAGACCACCCTCGCATGCCCGGGCGCGTGACCATGCGTGCTGCACGATCAACGCTTGGACGGGCTCGCGACCGAATCGCGCATCACCAGCCGGTGGGGCACGACATGGTCCGTCAGCACGCGCGCGTCGTCGGACCTGCGGCGGATGGTGCGCAGCAGGATATCGATGGCGGCATCGGCCATCGAGGCGATCGGCTGATGGAGGGTCGTGAGCTCCGGCCAGACCGTCGTGGCAGCCGAGGTGTCATCGAAGCCCACCACCGACAGATCGCGGGGCACCTCCAGGCCGCGCCGGTGCGCGACGGAGATCGCCGCAGCGCCCATGTCGTCGTTGCTGGCGAAGATCGCGGTCGGCGGCCGGCGATGGGACAGCAGCGTCTCGGCCGCGGCAAGACCCGAGCGGTAGGTGTAATCGCCCGGCTGGACCAGGTCGGGGTCGACCTCCAGCCCGGCGTCATTCAGGGCGCTGACAAACCCATCGTAGCGTCGCGCGCTCGCGCTGAGGTCGTTGCGGCCGCGGATGAAGCCGATCCGGCGGTGACCGTGCTGGATCAGGTGTTCAGCCATCTCCTTGCCCGCGTGGAAGTCGTCGATGCGGACGCAGGAGATATCGTCCCTCAGGTGCCCCGATGCGATGGCAACCACCGGGATGCCTGCCATGACCAGCTCGTTCACGGCGACCTGCGATTCGCACAGCGGGGGCGGCAGAATGACCCCGTCCACCCGACCGGCCAAGGCACGTGCAGCCTTGCGTTCGGCCTCGGGATCGAAGTTGTCCCAGTAGTGGATGACCAGCTGGATGGCGGCGTTGGCGGCAACCCGCAACAGGCCGACCAGCAGCTCGCGCAGGTAGGCACCGCTGGGATTGGTGTAGATCAGCGCGATGCGCGTGTGCTGCGCGGCAGCCAGCGAACTGGCGGCCAGGTTGGGCGTATAGCCCAGTTCACGCACCGCGCGCAGGACGCGCTCGCGCGTGACCTCCCGCACTTTTCCGTGGTTGATCGCGCGCGACACCGTCATCGGCGATACCCCGGCCAGGGCCGCTACCTCGTCGATCGTCACGCCACTGGTTTTGCGGCGGACCGATTTCTTCGGCTTGTCCAATACGTCTTGCCTTTGTTCTTCGTGACGCTGCCGCGAGGCGGGCACGGCCTGAGCTTACAAGGTTTAGGGGCGACGCCACGGCCCCGTCGGAATGTCGAGCGGTGTCACTGGATGCTGGTTGCTGCCGCGGTATTGCTGGCGTTCACGGGCAACGTTCGCGCGGAGGACGGCTACGCCCTCTGGATGCGCTATGCACCGCTGCAACCTGCACTCGCGGCGGACTACCGCACGCACCTCGGGGAGGTGGTGGCCCCTGATCAGACGCCGACGCAGCGGGCCGCACGCGAGGAGCTGGTGCGAGGCCTCAGCGGCTTGCTGGGTCGCGCGCCCCGGATGAACACAGCGGCGATCGCTGCCCCGGCCGTGGTGCTGGGCACGCCGCAGTCGTCGGTGTTGATCGCGCCGCTGCGCAAGGAGATCGAGGCGCTGGGTGACGAGGGCTACCTGCTCAGACATGCGCACATCGACGGGCACACGGTGCTGCTGGTCGCCGCGCCGCAGGACATAGGCGTGCTGTACGGCGTGTTCCATCTGCTGCGCCTGCTGCAGACCGGCGCCTCACTGGACGCGCTTGAGGTGCGCGAATCGCCACGGCTCCGGCTGCGCCTGCTCAACCACTGGGACAACCTGGACGGGTATGTCGAACGCGGCTATGCGGGCCGCTCGCTGTGGGACTGGCAGACCCTTCCGGAATGGCGCGATCCTCGCTACACGGACTACGCGCGTGCAAATGCCTCGCTGGGCATCAACGGCACGGTGCTGAACAATGTGAATGCCAGCGCGCAGAGCCTGGCGCCGGACTATCTCGCCAAAGCGGCGGCGCTGGCGGACATTTTCCGACCCTACGGCATCCGCGTGTACCTGAGCGCGCGCTTCAGCGCACCGATCGAGCTGGGCGGGCTGACCACCGCCGATCCGCTCGACCCGGCCGTGCAGCGCTGGTGGCGCGACAAGGCCGACGAGATCTACACGCGCATTCCGGATTTCGGCGGCTTTCTGGTGAAGGCCAACTCGGAAGGGCAGCCCGGCCCGCAGGACTATGGTCGTTCGCATGCGGACGGTGCCAACCTGCTGGCCGCCGCGCTGGCACCGCACGGCGGCGTCGTGATGTGGCGGGCCTTCGTTTACGCGCACGACGTGCCGGCAGACCGCGCCACGCAGGCGTACACCGAGTTTGTTGGCCTGGACGGTGCATTCCTCCCGAACGTGATCGTGCAGGTGAAGAACGGGCCCATCGATTTTCAGCCGCGGGAGCCGTTCCATCCGCTGTTCGGCGCCATGCCACGCACGCCACTGATTATGGAGGTCCAGATCACCAAGGAATATCTCGGCTTCGCCACACACCTGGTATATCTGGGGCCACTGTATGAGGAGGCGCTGCAGTCCGACACCCGCATCCGCGGTGAGGGCGCTACGGTGGCGCAGCTTCTGACCGGCATTGCCGGCGTCGCCAACATCGGCAACGACCGCACCTGGAGTGGCTCGCACTTCGATCAGGCCAACTGGTATGCGTTCGGTCGTCTCGCCTGGAATCCCCGTCACCCCAGCCGCGACATCGCGGCGGACTGGGCGGCAATGACGTTCACGCCGTCTCCCGAGGTGGTGCAGCCCATCGTCGAGATGATGATGGACTCGCGCGAGGCGGCGGTGAACTACATGACGCCGCTGGGTCTGCACCACCTGATGGCGCGCGGGCACCACTACGGGCCGGGCCCGTGGGTGGACGGCGGCCCACGCGCGGACTGGACATCGGTCTACTACCACCGCGCCGATCGTCATGGCATCGGCTTCGATCGCACCGCCCACGGCAGCAATGCGGTAGGCCAGTACTCACCGGAGGTAGCCGCGGAGTACGAGGATCTGGCGCGCGTCCCGGAGCCGCTGCTGCTGTGGTTCCATCATGTGCCGTGGGATCACCGCATGGCGTCCGGACGGCCGTTGTGGGACGAACTGGTGGGGCGCTATACGCAGGGCGTACGCCAGGTGCAGGGCATGCAGGCGACGTGGGCCGGCCTGCAGGGCAGGGTGGATGCGCAACGACATGCGCAGGTCGCCGCCTTTCTCAGCCTTCAGCGCCGCGAAGCGCAGTGGTGGCGCGATGCCAGCGTGGGGTACTTCCAGTCGGTGAGCGGCAGGCCGTTGCCTGACGGCGAAACCGCACCGCCGCACCCGCTGGCCTGGTATGAGGCCCTGCAGTTTCCTTCCGCACCGGGAGATGGACGATGAGTCAGACACGCTGGAGCGACTGCCTTGCCCACGGCCGCCATCGACGCGCACCCGCGGTGCGCCTGCTGATGGTTGCGGCACTTCTGCTGCTATCCGCAGCGCCGGCGCTGGCCGCCACGCCCGCGCCACCGGTGTACTTCGATTGGTTCGAATATGCCGGTAACGACGCGGCCTTCGAGACGCCGCTGCCCGCCGGTCACTACCGCAACCCGATCCTGGCCGGCTTCCATGCGGACCCGAGCATCGTCCGCGCCAACGGACGGTTCTATCTGGTCAATTCCAGCTTCACCTACTTCCCGGGCATTCCAGTGTTCGAAAGCATTGATCTGGTGCACTGGAAACAGATCGGCAACGTAATCGACCGCCCCACGCAGCTGGATTTTGACGGCCTGAGCGTCTCCCGCGGCATCTTCGCCCCAGCCATCGAGTACCACGACGGCGTGTTCTATGTGGTCACCACGGCGGTCGACAGCGGCGGCAACTTCATCGCGACCGCGCGCGATCCGGCCGGCCCCTGGTCCGATCCACACTGGCTGCCCAGCATCGAGGGCATCGACCCGTCGCTGTTCTTCGACGACGACGGGACGGTCTACCTGGTGAACAATGATGTACCGCCCGGTCCGCCACGCTACGAAGGCCACCGCGCCATCTGGATGCAGCAGATCGATCTGGCCGCGTTCAAGCCGGTGGGGCCGCGCAGGGTGCTCATCGACGGCGGGGTGGAGCCGGCGAAGAACCCGATCTGGATCGAGGGTCCGCATGTCTTCAAGCGCGATGGCTGGTACTACCTTTCCGATGCCGAGGGTGGCACCGGACCGCAGCATTCCCAGGTGGTCCTGCGCAGCCGCGAGGTCTGGGGGCCCTACCTCCCGTATGCGGGCAATCCGATTCTTACCCAGCGCGACCTGCCGGACGACCGGCCGCTGCCGATCACCAACGCCGGCCATGCCGATCTGGTGGAAGGTCCGGACGGCGCCTGGTGGGCGGTGTTCCTGGCCAGTCGCAATTACCAGACGCGCCACTACAACACGGGGCGGGAGACGTATCTGCTGCCCGTGCAATGGCGGGATGGCTGGCCGGTGATCCTGCCGGCCAACCAGGCCATTCCGTACGTGGTCAAGGCGCCGTCGTGGATGCAGGGCGATGCCTCGCAGGCCCCATCAACCGGCAACTTCGTCGATCGCGACGGCTTCGATGCACCGACGCTCGGCATGGGATGGTTGCGGGTACGCGTCCCCAAACAGGCGTGGGCAGACCTGGGCCTGCGTCCGGGTAGCTTGGCCGTGCATCCGTTGCCGGAGAACCTGGATACGCTGCGCAACCCCGCCTTCCTTGGCCGCCGTCAGCAGCATCTGCGCTTCGAGGCCAGCACCGACATGACGCGGCCGGCGACGGGTGTGGCGGCGGGCCTTGCTGCGTTCCAGAGCGAGCGTTACTGGTACTTCCTGGGCGTGCGCAGCCTCGGCGGGGATCGCGTGGCGATCTTCCTGGAAGGGCGCGATGGCAGCGGCGTGACCCGCACCCTGGCCACGCGCACCGCGACGGCGTCCACGTCGCTGCGCCTGAAGATCGCCGGTGACGGGGGCCGCTATGCGTTCGCATTCGACACGGATGATGGGCAGGGCTGGCAGACGCTCGCCGACGACGTGGACGGAACGGTGTTGAGTACGGATCGCGCAGGCGGCTTTGTCGGCGCGCTGCTGGGACCATTCGCGCGCGACGAGCGCGCCTTGAGGAGCAAATGATGACGCGTGCGCCTTACCTCTGCAGTGGCCGTCGTGGCCCCACCTTCCGCACCCTGGTGCTGTGCGCTGCCATGGCAGCGGCGACCGCCGGTCATGCCGCGGAAACCCAGCCGTGGCTGGACACCTCGGCCAGCTTTGAAACCCGCGCCGCCGCGCTGGTGGGGCAGATGACCCTGGAGGAAAAGGCCGCCCAGATGCAGAACGCCGCGCCGGCCATCGAGCGCCTTGGCGTTCCGGCCTACGACTGGTGGAACGAGGGCCTGCACGGTGTGGCGCGGGCAGGACAGGCCACGGTGTTCCCGCAGGCCATCGGGCTGGCCGCCACGTTCGATGTGCCGTTGATGGGGCAGGTGGCCACCACCATCAGCGACGAGGCACGCGCCAAGCATCACCAGTTCGTGCGCGAGGGCTCGCATGGCCGCTACCAGGGCCTGACCTACTGGTCGCCGAACATCAACATCTTCCGCGATCCGCGGTGGGGCCGGGGCCAGGAAACCTACGGCGAAGACCCGTACCTCACCGCGCGCATGGGCGTCGCCTTCGTGCACGGCCTGCAGGGCGACGACCCGGTGTACCGCAAGCTCGACGCCACGGCAAAGCACCTGGCGGTACACAGTGGTCCCGAGGCGGATCGCCACCACTTCGACGCGCGGCCCAGCAAGCGCGACCTATACGACACCTACCTCCCGGCCTTCGAGGCACTGGTCAAGGAAGGCCAGGTCGACGCGGTGATGGGCGCCTACAACCGGGTGTACGGCGAGTCCGCCAGCGCCAGTAAGTTCCTGCTGCGCGACGTGCTGCGCCGGGACTGGGGCTTCAAGGGCTACGTGGTGTCCGACTGCTGGGCCATCGTCGATATCTGGAAGCATCACAAAATCGTGCCGACCCGCGAGGCCGCCGCGGCGCTGGCGGTCAAGAACGGCACCGAGCTGGAGTGCGGCCAGGAGTACGCCACGCTGCCCGCAGCCGTACGCCAGGGCCTGATCAGCGAAGCGGAGATCGACGATGCGGTGACGCGCCTGTTCACCGCGCGGATGCGGCTGGGCATGTTCGATCCACCCGAGCGCGTGCGCTGGGCGCGGATACCCGCGTCGGTGAACCAGGCACCGGCGCACGATGCGCTGGCCCTGAAGGCCGCACAGGCATCGCTGGTGCTGCTGAAGAACGATGGCGTGCTGCCGCTGCCACGCACCCTCAAGCGCATTGCCGTGGTCGGCCCGACTGCCGATGACACCATGGCATTGCTCGGCAACTACTTCGGCACACCGGCGGCACCGGTGACGATCCTGCAGGGCATCCGCGACGCGGCGAAGGGCATCGAGGTGCGCTATGCACGCGGCGTGGATCTGGTCGAAGGACGCGATGATCCCAGCGCGACGCCGCTGATCGAGGCGGCGTATCTGCGACCCTCAGCCGACTCCCCGGAACGCGGCCTGCGCGGCGAGTACTTCCGTACGCCCGATCTGTCCGGGACACCGGCGCTGGTCCGCACCGATGCGCAGATCGGCTTCCGCTGGGACCGCGGCTCGCCGACCGACAACCTGCTGGCCCGCGGTGAAGCGGCGCCGGGGCAGGGCATTCCCAACGATGGCTTCAGCATCCGCTGGCGAGGCCAACTGCTGCCGCCGGTCTCGGGCCGTTACCGGATCGAGGCGGCCGCCGATGACGGCTTCCGTCTCTACGTGGATGGCAAGCGGGTGCTGGACCATTGGGCCAACAGCGATCGCCTGCGCAGCGACGGGGTGGATCTGGACCTGCAGGCGGGCCGTGCCTATAAACTGACGCTGGAGTACTACGATGCCGAGCGCGACGCCGGCGTGCGGCTGGGTTGGCGCATGCCCGGGGCGAAGCCGCCGTTCGAAGAAGCCGTCGATGCTGCCCGCAGCGCGGATGTGGTGGTGTTCGTCGGCGGCCTGACCGGCGACGTGGAAGGCGAAGAGATGACGGTCAACTATCCGGGCTTCGCCGGCGGCGACCGCACCGACCTGCGCCTGCCCGCCACCCAGCGCGCCCTGCTGGACGCGCTGCACGCCACGGGCACGCCGGTGGTGATGGTGCTGACGGGAGGATCGGCGCTGGCGGTGGAGTGGGCCCAGGCGAACCTGTCCGCGATCCTGATGAGCTGGTATCCCGGGCAACGCGGCGGCACCGCCGTGGGCGAAGCGCTGTTCGGCGACGTCAACCCGGGCGGCCGGCTACCGGTAACGTTCTACAGCGCAGACCAGGTGATGCCCGCATTTGATGATTACGCAATGGAGGGCCGCACCTACCGCTACTTCCGCGGCACGCCGCTGTATCCCTTCGGCTACGGGCTGTCCTATACCCGTTTCGACTACGGCAAACTGAGCCTCGATGCGCCGCGCATCTCCGACAACGGCGCGCTCAAGGTGCAGGTGGAGGTGGCCAACACCGGCGAGCGTGCGGGCGATGAAGTGGTGCAGCTGTACGTCCGGCGGTTGGCGGCCGGCGCAGGCGATGCGCAACAGACGCTGCGCGGCTTCCAGCGCGTTCATCTGGCGCCGGGCGAGCGGCGCACCGTGGCGTTCGATCTCGAGGCGCAGCAGGCGCTGCGCGAGTACGACGACGCGCGCGGCACCTATGCCGTGCCGCCCGGGGCGTATGAGGTACGGATAGGCGGCTCAAGCGCCGATGCCCGCGTGCGGAGCCGCTTCACCGTGGAGGCGAATCGTGACTGATACCCGCCACGGGGAGACCCCCGAGCACACGCTGTCCGTCCGGGAGAAGCTGGGCTACAGCCTGGGCGACCTCGCGGCCAACCTGATCTTCCAGACGCTGATCACCTACCTGGCGTTCTTCTATACCGATGTGTACCGGTTGCCGCCCGCCACGGCGGCCACCATCATCTTCGTGATCGGCCTGCTGGGTGCCTTCGTGTTCACCCCGCTGATCGGCATTGCCGCCGACCGCACCGCCAGCCGCTGGGGAAAGTTCCGGCCCTGGATCCTGTGGACGGCGATCCCGTTCGGCGTGCTGTCCCTGCTCGCCTTCAGCACGCCGGACCTGGGCGCACAGGGCAAGGTCCTCTATGCAGTGGTGACCTATGGCCTGCTGATGTTCGTGTACGCGGCCAACAACCTGCCGTACTCCGCGCTCAGCGGCGTGCTGACCGGCAGCATGGCCCAGCGCAACAGCCTCTCGGCCTACCGCTTCGTGGCGGTGATGATCGCGCAGTTCATCATCCAGGTCCTGCTGTTGCCGCTGGTGCTGATCCTGGGCGACGGGGATCGCGTGCAGGGGTTCGAACGGGTGATGACCGTGTTCGCGGTGGTGGGCACGCTGTTCTTCCTGATCACCTTCGCCACCACCCGTGAGCGCATCGTGTCGGCGAAGGAACAGACCGGCGGGGTGATGCAGGACCTCACCGACCTGCTGCACAACCGGCCGTGGAAGGTGATGCTGGCCCTGACGGTGCTGGTCTTCATCAACCTGGCCCTGAAGGGCGGCACCTACATCTACTACTTCCAGTACTACATGAGCGAGGCCGCACTGGCGGGCTTTCTCGATGCTTCCGGTTTCAACCGTTTCATCGGCGGATTGAACGCGGCCCTCAACGGATGGGGCCTGTCCGGCTTCACCTGGCCGGAGGATCCGGCGACCTCGGCCTTCAGCCTGTTCAACGCCTGCGGCATCCTTTGCATGATCCTGGGCATTGGGGTCTCCCGGCGCCTGGCCGACCGCTTCGGCAAGCGTGATGTGTTCGGTGGCGCGCTGCTGGTCTCGACCTTGTTCCTGCTGGTGTTCTACCTGTTTCCGCCTACAGCGGTGGGGGTGGCCTTTGGCGCCTTCATGCTGCACGGGTTCTGCTACGGCATCACCATCCCGCTGCTCTGGGCGATGATCGCCGATGTGGCCGATTACTCCGAATGGAAGAACCATCGCCGCGCCACGGCAATCATCTTCTCCGCGATGCTGTGCGGGCTGAAGATCGGGCTCAGCATCGGCGGTGCGCTGGTTGCCGGCATTCTTGCGCACCACGGCTATCAGGCCGGCGCGGAACAACAGCCCCAGGCCGTGGTGGACGGCATCCGGCTGACCGTAAGCATCTACTGCTCCCTGCCGTTCCTGGTCGCGGTCGCGCTGCTCTTCTTCTACAAGATCGACAAGCGCATGGAGACGCGCATCGAGCAGGACCTGCACCTGCGTCGGCAGGGAAGCACCCTTGATCAGCTCAAGGCGCATGCCATCTCCCCGCCGCTGGTGACCCACATCTACACGGCCGACCCCTCGGCCCATGTATTCGAAGGGCGCCTGTACATCTATCCGTCGCACGATATCGACGGCGGCGCGCCCTTCGACGACGAGGGTGGCCACTTCCGCATGGAGGATTACCACGTGCTGCGGATGGACTCCCCCGAGGGCGAGGCCACCGCTTGCGGCGTGGCGCTGCATGTGCGCGACGTGCCCTGGGCCGCTCAGCAGATGTGGGCACCGGATGCGGCGCACCGCGACGGCCGTTACTACCTGTACTTCCCGGCCAAGGACGCGCAGGGCATGTTCCGCATCGGCGTCGCGGTGGCAGATCACCCCGAGGGCCCGTTCACTGCGGAGCCCGAGCCGATGGAGGGCACGTACTCGATCGACCCGGCCGTGTACGAGGATGATGACGGCACCCATTACCTCTACTTCGGCGGCATATGGGGCGGCCAACTGCAGAAGTACCGCGACAACCGCTTTGATGTGGCGCATGAGGAGCCCACCGGCGACGCGCCGGCACTTGGCCCGCGAGTCGGCCGGTTGGACGCGGGCATGACACGGCTGGCGGAGCCCACGCGCGAGATCGTCATCCTGGACGAGCACGGACAGCCGCTGCGGGCTGACGACCATGCGCGCCGGTTCTTCGAAGGGCCGTGGCTGCACAAATACCAGGGGCGGTACTACCTTTCGTATTCGACCGGCGATACGCACCTGCTGTGCTACGCCATCAGTGACAGCCCATATGGACCGTTCACCTATACCGGCGTGATCCTCAAACCCGTGGTGGGCTGGACCACGCATCACTCCATCTGCGCGTTTGGGGGGCAGTGGTACCTCTTCTATCACGACGCCTTGTTGTCCGGCGGCGTGACCCACCTGCGCTCGGTCAAGTGCACGCCGCTGCAGATGGAGGCGGACGGCAGCATCCGGACGATCGATCCGTATGGCGCTTGAAACCGCATCACCGAAAGACGATGCGCAGGCGCCGTTGCCTGCTGGGCGCCTGTACTGGTTGCGGGCAGGCAGGCTGGAGGTCGCGCTTGCACCGGACGCCGGTGGACGCGTTGCCCAGATGCGGTACGACGGCGTGGACTGGCTGGTGGGCGAGCAGGAGGGTGGGGCAGCTGCGATCGGATGGGGGTGCTATCCGATGGTGCCGTGGGCGGGGCGCCTGCGGCGCGGGCGCTTTGTGTTTGATGGAAACCGATATGCGCTGCCGACGAACTTCGGCGGGCACGCGATCCACGGGGTGGGATTTTCACGGCCGTGGCAGGTCGACAGTCTCGGGGCGGACAGCGCGACCCTGTCGCTCGAGTTGCCTGAGGATGGGTATTGGCCCTTCGGGGGGCGCGCGACCCAGGTAATCCGTATGCTGGCTGACCGTCTGGAGCTGCGCCTTGCGGTGCAAGCCGGCGACCAGGCGATGCCGGCGACGCTTGGATGGCACCCGTGGTTTCGGAAGCCCGATCAGGTGCTGTTCTCGCCGAGTGCGATGTATCCACGGGACGGGGAGGGCATAGCTGTATTGCCCTGTATTGCTCCCACGCCTGGGCCTTGGGATGACTGCTTCATCAGCCAGGCTGAGGTGACGCTGGTGTCAGGAGACCAGCGGCTGCAGCTGCGGGCGGATACGGATCACTGGGTGGTGTATGACGGTGCTGCGCACGCGACGTGTGTGGAGCCGCAGACCGGGCCGCCTGATGGGTTTACGTTGGCGCCGAAGCGGCTGGAGCCAGGACAGACGCTTGAGCTGAACCTCATGATCGAGTGCGCGAAGGCGTAGAACACGCCCCGCGTGGCCCCGCGATCTGCCAACGTCGCAGATCCATTCAATTCGCCGAACTATGCCCACATCGCTATAGTTGAACTTCAGGGTGGGGGATAGCTGATGGAGCGGATAAAGAAGGAACTATCGATCGCCGACGTCGCCGGCTGGGGGTCTGGCCTCGTAACGTTCGGGCTCGTCCAGGGCGCGCTATATCTGCAGTCGTACTGGAGCCAGTTCGGCGTAGATCCATTCCAGTTTGTCGCCGTGAGCGAGATTGCACTGGCCGGCCTAGCGGGTATTGGAGTGGTGCTCGGCCTCATGCTTGTTGCCATTTTGTTGGGAGGCTGGCTGGAGGGCAAGATAGTCAGCACCAGCCCAGATCGCAGAGTGCTCACGCGGATCGCACCAGTTGCTCTACTCATAGGGACGGGAGCGATCATCTGGTGGGCAAGCGCATGGACCATCCTGCTGGGCGGTCTGCTCACGGTTGTCTGCCTAGTTGTAGTAATGAATGCACCGGCAGTGCCCAGCTCAGTAAAAAGCTCGCCCTTGCTGACGTCCGCTGTAGCGATGCTTGTTTATGTTTCGACAGCTTCGAGCTGGTTGGGCGCTGAGCGTGCGGAAAAGATCATACAAGGGGACAGAAAGTACGTCGCAAGCGTGACGGTCGGCCGCAAGACGCTTGATGGGCTGAGTCTGATTGGCCGCTTGGGCGACACCTATGCTTTTTGGGATATGGCGCGAAAAGCGACATTACTTCTGCCAGCGAGCGACCTCAAGAGCCTAGAGATAGCACGCGGACGTGCCGCAAATGCGCCAGATCGCCCGTGACCGATTCAAAGCTGATGTAGTCTTGGCTGTGACGCGTATCAGCTTCAGCCCCACATCACGGGAAGGTTGGATACCGTATTCAGGCGGTAAGTTTCCATAACACGCCGCCGGACGGCGTCGAACAGGGACGTAGCTCAATGCACACGGATCACCGCAATTACTTCAAGTTCACTTCGAAGGCCCGCCTGGACAAGTCCGTCAACGCGCTCATCGGCATCGTCGAAGGTATCGTGATCGACGGCCAGATCAACGCCCTTGAGCTCGACTACCTCAACCTGTGGCTGGCCGAGCACGACGCCGTGCGTGACCAGCACCCCTTCAGCGAGCTCGTGCCGGTTGTCACTGCCGCGGTAGCCGACGGCGTCCTGACCGAGGAAGAGCATGCAGACATCGTGTGGCTGTGTGAACGTCTGCGCTCGACTGAGTTCTACGACGACGTGACTGCGGACCTGCAGCGGTTGCACGCCATCATGGGGGGCATCGTTGCGGACACGCATATCTCCGTGGAAGAGCTGCGCGCCCTGTCCGATTGGATGGCAGATCACGAGCACCTGAAGACATTCTGGCCCTTCGACGAGGTGGGCAGCCTGATCACAGGCGTGCTCGCCGACAAGCAGATAGACGCGAAGGAACACGCGTTGCTGCAGGCTTTCTTCGCGGAGTTCACGCCCTTGCTTGACGATCGCACAATCACCAGTCCGCCCGTATTGCAGGGGCGGCAGATCGTTGGCCTATGCGCGGTAGACCCAGAGATCAGCTTCCTGGACAGGGGGTTCTGCTTTACAGGCGCGTCATCGCGCTTCACCCGCGCCGAATTCCAACGCGCCGTTGAAAAGCTGGGCGGATCAGCCCATTCATCTCCGTCGAAGAAAGTCCACTACCTGGTCATCGGTGCGGAAGGCAATCCTTGCTGGGCATTTGCATGCTACGGACGCAAGGTCGAGAAGGCCATTGAGCTACGTAAAGCAGGATCACGGGTCGTCATCGTCCACGAGCTCGACTTTCACGATGCATTGGCCGATCACGGCAGCTAGTGGGCACGCTCAAGGGATGTCCTTCGGCACCAGCCGCAGCAGTTTCCCATCCGCGCCGTCGGTGAGCGCGTAGATGGCACCGTCTGCGGCGACCTTGACGTCACGAATGCGTGCACCTAGTTCAGCCAGCAACAGCTCCTGGCGTTCCACCCGATCACCGTCGCGAACGAGGCGTCGGATACTGTGCTCACGCAATGCAGGCACCAGGAAATCTCCCTGCCATCCCTTGAAAAGGGTGCCGTGATAGACGGTCAAGCCAGAAGGTGCGATGGACGGCGACCAGATCACCTCCGGGTCCTCGAACCCCTGGTGCTGCGTAAACGGGCTCACCCGGGCAAACGGGTAGTCGATACCGTGACTGACCAGAGGCCAGCCGTAATTGCCACCCGGTCGAAGCCGGTTGAGCTCATCGCCGCCGCGCGGCCCGTGTTCGCTGACATAGATGGCGCCGGTGACGGGGTCACGCACGATGCCTTGCGGATTGCGGTGCCCTGAGGTGTAAACGGTCGCGCCGCTGGCATTCGGGGCGAGAGAAATGCGCATCACTTTGCCCAGCGAGTTGTTTTCGTTCTGGGCGTCTTCCCGGCGTGCACTGCCGTCGCCCACCGTCATCAGCACGGTGTGCGTGCCAAGAAACGCCAAGCGCCCGCCGTTATTGCCGTCGCTGGGTTTTGGCGTGGACTCGAATAGAACCTCCACCTGATCTACGGACCACTCACCGTCGGCGAACATCAGCGCGCCACGAATCAAACGGACGCCAACGCCGCGAGGATCACGGTAGCCCTGCGTCAGATAGATGCGGTGGTCTCTCTCGAAATCCGGTGAAAGGGCAATGTCCATCAGGCCGATCACACGCTCCCGCTGATATCCCGCGGGTATCCTGGAAAGGTTGACGCCCACACGTTTGCCGGCCCGGTCAATCACCTTAAGCTGGCCAGCCATTTCGGTGACGAGCAGGCTTCCGTCCGGCAGTTCCGCCAACGACCACGGCCACTGCAGGCCGTCAGCGACGATGGTGGCTTGGTATCCCGCCGCCGCAGGCGGCTGTTTCGGCGTCGGGCGCATCAACAGGAACGACGTAAGCGGCAGCAACACCAGGCAAGCAGGCAGCAGGTAAGCACGGACACGGTGCAGACGCGGCCCGCGCACGGCACGCGCCGCCAGCGCGTGGCTCACATATCCTCCGACCAGCCCACACAAGCTGAGCGCGGCGAAGCCCGGCATCTCCCGGATCGCAGCGATCGCCGGCATCGGGATCACACTGCGCAGCAGCGCCAGCACGATGGCCAGCCCGGCCACACCGGCGAGCAGCGCGCAGGGCAGGGCGCTCAACCCCAGGCGCCGCAGGCCTGCTTGCAGACCCAGCGCGAGGACGCCGCCTGCCAGTGAAAAGCCGAACATCACCGGCCCGAACCGGGCCAGATCCTCCACGGTAACGTCAGCCCGGGCCTGCCAGCCGACCTCCAGGCCGAGCTGGGTCAGCGCATGCAGATTGATCTGGGTCTGCAGCAGGCTGGCAACCGCGGCGGTAGCCAGTGTCGCCGTCAGAGTGATGGAGACTGTTCGCAACCAAGAGCGCATGCAGGGAGTTCGTCAGGACAAGCCGAAGGCGCACTGTAGCAATGGGGTCCAGTGAACCTCCAGTGATGCCCTCTGCTGAAGAATTCACGGCAGAGGAACTGCACGAAAGCGACCCTTTACTGACCGCCTTTTGAAGTGAAGAGTCTCTCTCCATGCCCAACAAGCAACTCACCACGATCAATCCGCTGACCGAAGCAGTGCTCGCCACCTATTCCTACATGTCTGACGCCGAAGCCGCCGCCGTCGTGAAGGCAAGCCATGAAGCCTTTTTGCAATGGCGTCTGCGCAGCCTGGATGAGCGCGCAAAGATGATTGCGAACATCGCCAAGGCGCTTCGTGAGCGCAAGGAAGAATTTGCACAGCTGATGACCGACGAGGTCGGCAAGCTCATTGAAGACAGCCGCACCGAAATCGAGCTGTGTGCCGCTATCTGTGACTACACCGCCAAGCAGGGTCCGGTCGCTCTGGCCGATGAGGAGCGCGACGTGGACGGTGCCACAGGCATCGTGACCCACGCGCCCATCGGCGTTGTGTACGGTATTCAGCCATGGAACTTTCCGGCCTACCAGGCGATCCGCTATTCCATCGCCAGCCTGATGGCCGGCAATGGCGTATTGCTCAAACATGCCGAGAGCTGCACCGGCAGTGGGCTGCTGCTGCGTGATATCTACGAAAGCGCCGGGCTGCCCAAGGGGCTGTTCGGGGTGCTGTTGATCAGCCACGACCAATCCAATGACATCGTGGAAAACGATCTGGTGCGCGCGGTGACCCTGACCGGCAGCGAGGCGGCGGGACGCACCGTGGCTGCCAAGGCGGGCGCGGCCCTCAAGAAGACCGTGCTTGAGCTGGGCTCCAACGACGCCTATCTGGTGCTGGACGATGCCGACCTGGATCTGGCGGTGGCGACCTGTGTGAAAGGCCGCCTGTTCAACAACGGGCAGACCTGCGTCAATGCCAAGCGCTTCATCGTGACAAAGAAGAACTACGACGCCTTCGTCAGCGGCTATGCAAAGGCGTTCGAAGCGATCCGGATGGGCGATCCGAATGCCGACGACACCCAGCTCGGCCCAATGGTCTCCAAGGCGCAGCGCGACAAGCTGCACGAACAGGTGACCAAGAGTGTCTCCCAGGGGTCACGTCTGGTGGTTGGCGGCGAAGTACCAGACCGCACCGGCTGGTTCTACCCGGCCACGGTGCTGGCGGATGTGGCGCCGGGGCAGGTGGCCTACGAAGATGAGCTGTTCGGCCCTGCTGCGGCCATTATCCGCGCCGAGAACGATGAGGATGCGATGCGCATCGCCAACGACAGCCGCTACGGCCTGGGCGGCGGCATCTTCAGCCGCGACGTGCAGCGTGCCCGGGAGCTGGCCACCAAGTACTTCGACACCGGCATGATCTTCATCAACACCTTCGACGTGGCATCGCCAGCGCTTCCGTTTGGTGGTGTGAAGGCGTCGGGCTATGGTCGCGAGCACGGTCCGGAAGGTCTGAAGGAGTTTGTGAACGTCAAGTCGATCAAGATTGCCGCGAAAGCATCGGCTTGATTTCAGCACAGGCGCATGGCCAAGGATGGCCAGGGCGTCGATGGCGGTCAGACATCAGTGGGACACGGCAGGGATCAACTGCTCCCCCTGTTCGCTGAAACGGGCAAGCAGCGCCGGGGCTACTGTCGACACGGGTCTTCGCTAGATGTCATTGGGTACGCAATAGTCAGTGACCTGCCTGACGGCCTCGCGTGCGTAACGCGTGACCCCAATCAGCGTGGCAGAGGCCATACCATTCCAATCCCCGTATCCCAACAACCAAACTGAGGGCATCGCCACCGCGCGCAGGCCGCTGCCGTCGACCTCCACCCGGCCCTTCGGGGTTACAAGGTCCAAACCCTTCAGGTGGGACAACGCCGGGCGGAAGCCGGTGCACCAGATCACCGCATCGAACGGCCGTTCGGTGCCATCGGCCCATTGCATGCCGGCGGGGGAGAAGCGGGCAGGCGGTGGGACCGCGGCGAGTACCCCTCGCGCCCGCGCGTCGAGCACCGGCGGCACCATCACGATGTCGCCGAAACCACCTGGCGGCAGCTCGGGCTCCCTGCCTTCTTGCTGCGCCTTCCATCGCTCAGTGGCGCGTTCGAACAGCACGCGGCCATCGACGTCATCGGCCAAGAAAGCCGGTTCGTGCTGGGTGATCCAGGTGGTTTCAGCCACCATCGATACTTCAGCCAGAATCTGCGCACCGGAATTGCCACCGCCCATGATGGCCACCCGCATTCCGGCAAAAGGCGTGGCGGTACTGTAGTGGGCAGAGTGCAGCTGGATCCCGGCAAAGGAGTCCAGCCCCTCGTACTCGGGCGTGTAGGGTTCTCCCCATGTTCCGGTGGCGCTGATCACCGCCCGCGCCAACCATTGCCGACCGTCGCTGGCCTCCACCCGCAGCCGTTCGCCGACGCGGGTGATTCGTTGCACGCCGATGGGGCGAATGATCGGCAGCGCATATTTCTGTTCGTACTGCGCCAAGTAGGCCAGCACCTCCGCACGCGGAGGGTAGGGGCCTTGGCTGGCGGGCATGGGCCATCCGGGAATGGAGCTCCAGCCCGCCGGGGAAAACAGATGCAGCGATTGCCACGCATGCTGCCATGCGCCGCCGGGCGACGCTTGTGCATCGAGAATCACATAGGACAGCCCGCTGCGACGCAGGAAATAGCCGGCTGAAAGACCCGACTGGCCACCTCCAATTACCACCACATCAACGCTGTCCATCTGTGCTCCCTCGCGCCGCCGCGCTCAGGCGGCGTTCTTACGCTGCTGTTGATCGGAGATTTTGACTGCATCCAGGTAGCGCTCGGCATGCGCCTGCATGCGGGTCATCAGGTCCGGGCCCATCAGGCCGTGTGCATCTCCAGGCCAGTTGTCCACCTCGGTGGTGGTCATCAGCTGGCCGCCCTGCTGCAGGCCGGTGATCACGACGGGCTTGAGGTTGGCGCGCGCGGCGTAGACGGCGGCGGTCCAGCCGGCCGGGCCGGAACCGAGGATCAACAGCAGGATGTGTCGGATCGTGCTCATGACTCAATGACTCCGTGCGTCGGCAGGAAAGTAGCGCTTGCCCAGCCGCAGGGCGACATGGACCAACAGGATAAGCACCGGCACCTCCACCAACGGACCGATGACTGCAGCGAAGGCGACCGGCGAAGCCAGACCAAAGGCGGCGATGGCGACGGCAATGGCCAGCTCGAAGTTGTTGCCAGCCGCCGTGAAAGCGATTGCAGTCGTGCGTGGGTAGTCCTTGGCAATGAACTTGCCCATGAAGAAGCTCAGCACGAACTGAATGATGAAATAGAGTGTCAGCGGGATCGCGATGCGCACTGCGTCCATCGGGATGCGCAGCACATCGCCCCCCTTCAGGCTGAACATGGCAACGATCGTGAAGAGCAGCGCCGCCAGCGTGATCGGACTGATCGCCGGCAGGAACTTATCTTCATACCAACGCACGCCCTTGCGCGCCTTGAGCCAGCGGCTGGTGAGGAACCCTGCGAGGAAGGGGATGCCCAGATAGATCAACACCGCCTCGGCAATGGTCCAGAAGCTGACGTCGATCACGCTGCCCTGCAGCCCGAACACCGGCGGCAGCCACGACAGAAAGAACCAGGCATAGACAGTGAATAGCGCGATCTGGAAGATCGAGTTGAAGGCCACCAAGCCCGCCACGTACTGTCCATCACCGCGGGCGAGCTGGTTCCAGACCAGCACCATGGCAATGCAGCGTGCCAGGCCAATCAGGATCAGGCCGGTCATGTATTCGGGGTAGTCGCGCAGGAACAGCGCCGCCAAACCGAACATCAGGAACGGACCGATGATCCAGTTCTGCACCAGCGAGAGCATCAGTACGCGCTTGTCGGCAAACACCTTGGGCAGCTCTTCGTACTTCACCTTGGCCAGCGGCGGATACATCATCAGGATCAGGCCAATGGCGATCGGGATGTTGGTCGATCCGATCGATAGGCCGTGGAGCGCGCTGGGCACGCCTTCGAACATCGCGCCCAAGCCGACGCCCAGGGCCATCGCCAGGAAAATCCAGAGCGTAAGGTACCGGTCCAGGAAGGACAGGCGGGGGGAATCAGTAGTCATGGCAGGTCTCGGAAAAGCGCTTAGTCAATCTGCGCGATCGGGTCGAGGCGGGCCTTCAGCGCCACGCGGTCGTCCCAGGCGCTGTCAGGAATCTCCAGGAAGGCCTGCAGGCGTCGCTTGATGATCTGATGGGCACGATCAAAGGCTTCTGCCTTCTGGGCATCCGAACCTTCCACGCCGGCCGGGTCGAACAGGCCCCAATGCACGCGGGCGGCCCATTTTTTAAGGGTCGATTCGGCAAGCACGCTGCGGGCGGAGTTGCCAGTACACAAGAACAGAACACGACGGGTCATTTGAGCGATCTCTATGACGGGGGAAGGTCAGCAGCCAGCAGGACGTTCGCAGGCTTGTTCGTCGGCGCAGCAGTTTTCGGTCAGGTAGGCCACCAGCGCGCTCATTGCCTCGAACTCGGCCCGGTAGCAGATGGTGCGACCGCGCTGCTCGGCGGTGATCAGGCCAGCGGCCAGCAACTCCTTCAGATGGAAGGAGAGGGTGGCGCCGGGAAGGGAGAGGGACTGGGCGATGTCGCCGGCCAGCTTGCCGCCACTTCCGGCCTGGACCAGCAGGCGGAAGATGGAAAGCCGGGTGGCGTGACCCAGGGCGGCCAGGGCGTGAGTTGCGTTTTTATGTTCCATGATTCTAGAAGAGTCGAATCGAATAAGCAGGACAACCCCCCATGCAACACCTTCCCAATGTCGTCCCGGGCGCCTTGAACCCTCCGGTGGCCGAAAAGCTGAGCGAGCCGAATGCCGCGCCGCACCGGCCCCGCATCCTGATCTTGTACGGTTCCCTGCGCCCGCAGTCGTTCAGCCGAAAGCTGGCGTTGGAGGCACAGCGGTTGCTGGAACATCTGGGCGCAGAGACCCGAGTGTTTGATCCGCATGCGCTGCCGATGCTCGATTCGGTGCCCGCCTCCCACCCCAAGGTGCAGGAGCTGCGTCAGGCCTCGTTGTGGTCCGAAGGGCACGTGTGGGTCAGCCCGGAACGGCACGGGACGCTGACTGCCGTGTTCAAGAACCAGATTGACTGGCTACCGCTGGAAGAGGGCAGCGTACGCCCGACCCAAGGTCGCACCCTGGCAGTGATGCAGGTCTGCGGTGGCTCCCAGTCCTTCAACGTGGTCAACGCGTTGCGCGTTCTCGGCCGCTGGATGCGGATGGTCACGATTCCGAACCAGTCCTCGGTGGCCAAGGCCTGGCAGGAGTTCGATGACGAGGGGCGCATGAAGCCTTCGGCCTACTACGATCGCGTCGTGGATGTGATGGAAGAGCTGGTCAAGTTCACCCTCCTGGTGCGTGGACGCAGTGACTACCTGGTTGATCGCTACAGCGAACGAAAGGGGGCTGTCGAAGCGGCCGCGCTGACTGCCGCGGCCGGCGTCGTCGAGACCGCATTGAATGACAAGGAGAGCGCATGAACGCTGTCATCTATCACAACCCCAGGTGCGGCACCTCGCGAAACACCTTGGCGTTGATTCGCCACGCCGGCATTGAGCCTGAAGTCATTGAGTACCTGGTCACCCCACTCAGCCGAGCGCGCCTTGCCGAGCTGATTGCCGCCGCCGGTTTGGATGTTCGCAGCGCGATCCGCCAGAAGGGCACCCCCTATCTGGAACTGGGGTTGGACGATCCCGCGTTGAGCGAGGACGCACTGCTGGATGCCATGCTGGCCAATCCTATTCTCATCAACCGCCCCTTCGTCCAGACCACCATGGGCACGCGCCTGTGCCGGCCTTCTGAGGTGGTTCTGGACATCCTGCCAGCAGTGCACGAGCCCTTTATCAAGGAAGATGGCGAAGTCGTGATCGATCAGGACGGCAAGCGCGTCCGCTGAGTTGCTAAGTGGCAGGGAGAGTTCGAGAGTATGCAGAGCGCGTCCAGACAGCCGCAAAAGCTGCCCCGGCTGATCGTTGCGCTGGGAGTGGGCCAGATCATTGCGTGGGCCAGCAGCTATTACCTGTTGGCCATTCTGGCGCTTCCCATGTCCAGAAGCACTGGCTGGTCGCTGGGGCTGTTGGTCGGAGGCCTCTCCGCTGGGCTGGTCACAGCCGGACTACTCGCTCCTCTGGCCGGTCGGACCATCGACAGGCGGGGAGGGCGGACCGTACTGGCGGTCAGCTCCGTAGTGTTTGCCATGGGCCTAGCGGTGCTGGCCACGTCACACTCCCCAACTACCTATTACCTTGGCTGGGTGGTACTGGGCGTTGCCATGTCTGCGGGCCTGTATGACGCTGCGTTCTCGACACTGGGACAGCTGCTCGGGGCAAACGCGAAGCGATCCCATGCCCAACTGCCGTTGGCGGCGCGCCTCGAGCACGTCGCGAAGATTGATAACGCTGGAATCCTTGTGCCGCAATGGTTCCGAGGCGCGACGACCTGGCACTTTGGAACGCGGCCGGGCTTCTTCCATCATTAGCCGCCATTCCCGGGCAATGTTGCAGGTCAGCGACCACCACGTCATATCGCAGGGTTCAAGCTGGTGACCCTCCGGGGTGAACATGTGGCCGGCCTGAAAACCGAAACCGGCACAAGGGCCGGTCAAGTTGATTCGTTCGTGCGGGTCCATCTCGCTCATGCTGCGATCTCGTCCTTGCTGGGGGAACGAGCAGGGAAGCAAGAGCCGAGCCAAAGGCCCAGCCATTGCCAGCAAGAGCCCACGAAATAGGTCATGCAAGCGCGCAGCCTGCGGCCAACCGTGCCGATTACGGCATTTCGCATAATGTATATTATGTTAAACGTCGGCCGGTACTACGCAGGCCTGATTCGCCTTCTGCTTGTCGGCTTTCCTAATTGTTGTCAATTTTACCCTTAACCCTGCCAGCCATTGATTTCATTGAGGTTTTTGTTACTCAGATGACAGCATCTAGGGAAACAGAGTGGCCGCATAAGAGCGTTCGCCCAGGCGCCTTCTCCATAGTTCCGAGTGCCTGTAAGGCACCCCGAAGAAATTGGGGTACGCTCTGACAATGGACAAGCCCGATGCCCGACCCACCGAATTTGGCTCTGCTGAGGACTTTGCTGAAAAGGCAAAGAGCCACACTCAGTGGTTCCAGGCAAAGGTCGAGCGCGCCCTGGCTGACAGTAGGCCGACGATTCCGCACGACCAAGTGATCACTGAAGTACGCGCCGCAATCGCCGCTGCCGCGAAGCCGAAGACACTCACGTGAGCCTATGGTGCCTTGGCCGTGGCCTTCTTAGCTCGTTTTGAAGCTTTCTTAGGAGATTTTTGAGCTTGCTGATTTCGCCGAAGCGCTGCCTCGAATTCGGCGGGCAGACTTTGGAGCCTCGCAAGTTGCTCCTCAAGCGCGGCGCTCCTTCCGCGCTGGTTGTCCGCCTCAGCGGTTGCCGAACTGGCTGCGGCTTGCGCTCGCTCCACGGCATGCCGGAGGTCCGCCTCAACGCCGGCGTGTTTCTTTACCGTCGCAGCAAGCTGCGCTTGCAGCAGTCTGACTTCTTGCCGGGCCTGATCTACGTCTCGTAGCGCTCGATCCTCGGCAGATCTGACGTACTGGCCAAGCGATTCTCGCTCAGATCTCGCCAACTCCTGGACTTCCTGCACCCTAGCGTCGAGTGAATCCCGCGCTGCCTCCAGCAGTTCCACACGCTGATGACTGGATTTCAGTTGTTGCTTCAGCTCGCCGATCTGGGCATGGAGTTGCTCCACTAGTCTCTGAAGCTCTGTCGCACGTGCAGTGGCAAGCTTCTCCGAAAGATCGGCTGCCTCTGAAAGAGAGCGTATCTCGCTCGCCTGTTTTTCTAACTCCTCCTGCTGACGGTGGTGCTCTTCGCGCTCAGCTGAGAGCTCCCGCCTGGCCTCGGCCAGATCTACCAGGGCCGCCTCTCGAGCATGCTGTAGGGCCAGTGCCCACCACTGCCCGGCGATCTCCGCAAGAACGGCGGGAGCGTCCTTCAGATCTGGTCGCTCCGGCTGCAGGCGAGTGCCTAGATTCTTCCACCAAGTCTCCAGCCAGCGCGTCACCGTGTTGGGTGACCCCGTACCAAGGTGGCCGCGGATGCGCTCTACCGTTGGTCGCTCGCCGCTGGCGACCAGTTCGTCAGCAGCCGTGTGAACGTCGGATTCGGTGATGCCGCGAGCCATAGAATTGCCTCCTGTATGGGCACCCTGCCCCTTTGATTCCGTACTGGCGATAAGTGATGATTATCGCGAGTAGGAACGTAAGCTCATAGCGTACATTACATAATATGAAGCATAATTCCACCATGTCGACCTTGCCGTCGACGGTCGCGCATCTGGTTTTGCCAGAGCAACTAGCCCAGCAAGCCGACGAGGCGGTGCGCGAACTGCTGGCCGAAGCAGCTGCGGCCAACACTACCCGTAGCTATGCCACTGCCCTGCGCTACTGGGCCGGTTGGCACCAGGGGCGCTACGGGATCGAGCTGGCGCTGCCGGTCAGTGAGGCTGTGGTGCTCCAGTTCCTGGTTGACCATATCCAGCGCAAGAGCAAGGCCGAACTGGTCAGCGAGCTGCCGTCGGCGCTAGACCAGGCGCTCGTGGCCGCAGGGCTCAAGGCTAGGATCGGGCCGTTGAAGCTGTCGACCGTGGTCCAGCGCGTGGCCGTGCTGTCCACTGCCCACAAGCTCAAGCGGCTGGCAAATCCTTGCGAGTTGCCTAGTGTCCGCACCCTGCTCAGCCGCGCCCGACGTGCTGCGGTGAAACGGGGGGAGCGGCCGACCAAGAAGACCGCCATTACCCGTGCCGAGCTCGAGGCCATGCTGGCCACCTGCGATGACACCTTGGAGGGCCTGCGCGACCGCGCCCTGCTCTGCTTCGGCTTTGCCAGCGGCGGGCGCCGGCGCAGTGAAATCGCGGCCGCGGATATGCGGGACCTGCGCAGGGTCGGTGAGGACGGCTACATCTACCGGCTGGAGTACTCCAAGACCCAGCAGGCGGGGGTCAGGACGGATTCGACCCCTGACAAACCGATTCTGGGGCGCAGTGCTGAAGCGCTCGCGGCCTGGCTCGATGAGGCAGAAATCCGGGAAGGGGCGATCTTCCGGCGGATTTGGAAGGGACGGGTCGGCCCTCCCCTGCTCCCAGGTTCCATAGCGACGATAGTTAAGCGGAGGGCTAGTTTGGCAGGTCTAGAGGGGGACTTTGGGGCACACAGCCTGCGTTCCGGCTTCGTGACCGAGGCAGGCAGGCAAGGTGTGCCTCTGCCGGCTGTAATGGCGATGACCGAACACCGGTCGGTGGCGAGCGTGATCGGGTACTTCCAAGCCGGAGCAGCGGAAGACAATCCCGCAGCGCGGCTGCTGAGGTAGGCGCATCGCCCGATCTAGACGCCGCCTTTGTGTGTTCAAATTGCAGCCGGAATGATGAACATTAGTCCCTAAGAGAAATTTATGACAGTGCAAGAATTGGCCACTGAGCTGAAGGATGCGCGCAGGCAGGTAGTCACTGATGGCTACGATATGTCTTTGGGTGAGCTTGCCTCAATGTACAGGGCGCGAGAATTAGTAATTGACCCAAACTATCAGCGGCTCTTTCGATGGCATCCATCACAACGCACTCGTTTTATCGAATCCCTGCTTCTCGGAATCCCTGTTCCACCAATCTTCGTCTTCCAACGCGAGTCAGGCGTGTGGGAGCTTATTGACGGACTGCAGCGCCTTTCTACAGTGTTGCAGCTGATGGGAGAATTGCGTCATCCCGACGAAGGGCTCTACCCGCCTCTGACCCTCGAAGGGACAAACTTGCTCCCCGGCTTGGCGGGAATGAAGTGGAGCCAGGAGAACGTCGCCGCGGCGGACCTGGCGTTCGACATCCCTATGCAGCTCGAGTTGAAACGCGCTCGTATGCGAGTCGAAATTCTAAGGAAGGAGAGTGATGAAGATGCCAAGTATGAGCTCTTCCAGCGGCTAAATACGGGTGGCTCACATTTGAGCGAGCAGGAAGTAAGAAATAGCGTACTCGTTATGCTCAATTCGCAGTTCTACGATTGGCTGGTCCAACGTACAACGCTGCATGCCTTTTCGCAAACTGTCCAGCTCACTCCGAAGCAGCACGAGGAGCAGCAGGCAGTTGAGATCGTGCTGCGCTTTTTGGCATATCGCCGCCACCCTTATAAGAGGGGGCTGGATGTGAACGAGTACTTGGACGTCGCCGCTCGTCAGCTGGTGAAGCTCGATGACCGCGCTTTGAACGAGGAGCTCAATATGTTCGATTGGACGTTCAATAGTCTCTTTGAGTTGTGCGGCACTGAAGTATTCAAGCGCTGGGATGGTCAGCGTCACTTGGGGGGGTTCTCGATATCTGCGTTCGATGCCATCGCGTACGGCGTGGCGGTTAATCGTGACGCAATTGAAGCAATTCCTGCCCAAGATCGCCGCGACTGGTTCGTTAACCGTGTTCGCGGCCTCTGGGGCGACCAGACCTTCCAGGCTAATTCTGGTTCTGGCGTGCGAGGGACCACGCGCATGACAAACCTCCTTCCGTATGCGGCTCAGTATTTTCAGCCATGACTTTGGGACTTCGGACCGCTGCCATGCTGCTTGACCATCTTGACCAAGATATGGCCTGGAGGATCAAGGAAATTCATCAGTTCAAATCTGCGGTGGACCAAGCAAGAGGACGCAATGTCGAAGCGCACATTCGCGCCGGCGTTTCGATGCTATATGCGCACTGGGAAGGCTTCATTAAGGGATCTGCCAATGCTTACGTCAACTATCTGTCATACCGCTCAGACCACAATCGATCCCTAAAGCCCTGCTTCATTGCACTGGCAATGAAGGCTCGGCTTGCGTCCGCGGGCGAATCAGCCAAGTCCGACGTCGCGGTCGAGGCCGTTTCCTATCTGCTGGGAGAGCTAGACCGGCCTGTGCGACTTCCTCGTGAAGATGTCATTAGTGCGGAAAGCAACCTAAGCTCTAAAGTTTTTGTGAACATTTCTGGTTGGATTGGTATTGACCATGCTCAGTACTCAACTCGATTTCCCTTGATCGACAATGTGCTTCTGAAAAGCAGAAATAGTATCGCGCATGGTCAGTATCTAACCATTACACCCCTGTCGTTCCAGAGTTTGATCGACGAGGTGCTGGAGATGCTGCGCTGGTTCAAAACTGACATTGAGAATGCAGTGGTCAATCAATCATTCTTGGCTGCATAGTTGCGGTAGCACCAGTATCTCGCGACCCATAGTGCTCGCTTCAACTTCCCTTGCATCAGGAGAACAGGATGTCTAGCCTGCCAGTCACCGATACGATCGCCCACGCCCTGATGCAACTTGTGGATGATTCAAACAATGGTGGCGCATATAGAGAGCCTTCTCACGCCGACATCGAATTTCACGTAAATCAGGCCGGATTGGGAGAGTTTGACCCGAAACAACAGGGACAGCTTATAGGCAAGGCCAAAAGAGTTCGTGCCGTGCTTTACGCCGCTATGGACACCAACCCACAAGCTGCAAGTCGCTTTGCTTCCGGCTTGCTTGCAAAGGTCCGCGCATGTGGCGGCTTCCGAACCGAATCCACGAACTACGTGGGCCGCGAGGCGGTCGAGAATGCCAAGGCTGCCTTCGATGCGGAAGGATTTGTGCTGACCGATCAAGGTTCACTCGAACCCAAACTGCTTTCCTCTCTTACCGGCTTGCAACTAACCGATGCGTTAGCCGCCTACGCTAGGCGTGCCCAGAAAGGCGCGGAAGATGCAGCCCTTGTCACTGGCACCGGCAAAGACTTGACTGAGGCTACAGCGGCGCATGTTCTTACAACGCTCCAAGGGGGATATCCAAGTGGCGCGAACTTCCAAGCGTTGCTTGGCATGGCTTTTGTCGCGCTTGAGCTTGCAGTGCCCGAACTGCCTGAGCAACCTGGCGAGCCAGCAATTAGACTGATGGAACGTGGGCTCTTTCAGGCTGCCATGGGAGCAAATCGCGTCCGCAACAAGGAGGGAACTGGCCATGGTCGACCATGGGTGCCTGCGCTCTCTGACGAGCAGGCTAAGGCAGCGGTTGAAGTTATGGGGACGGTTTCAGCCTATTTGCTTGCGAGACTACAAAGGCGCGAGCGTCGCCCTGCAGCGCTCTGACGATCCGGTGGCGATCATGACACCGCTTGTGATCGCGCCTTTTTCCTGCTTAGATCCTCTTCGTACCCTCGATAAATCCCTCTAATCCTAAAACTGGATAGCGGCTCCCCTGTCCTATCCGGTGGGCCAAGGTCCGCTTTCGGCCAGAAGCGGACCACTGACCACCCACTCCGCTCAGATTCCGGCGAGCACGCCCGGATCACCGGTCCTCCAGACGTTGTCCACTATCACATGCTTGATCTCCCACCCCGCGTCGCGGCGGGCCAAGAAAACGTCATAGCGGTTCTTCATCAGATACTGGCGTGTGCCGTCGACCCTCGATACGTGCTGCGCTTCGACCAACACATCCACCCGGGCCGTATCACCGTCCACCGCCACCCTCGGGTTGCTGAACGAGTGGGAGGTATCGAGCCCGTTGAGCGAAGTGGACAGCGCCTCGACGATGGTTTCCCGCCCCTGCAGCACCGGGTACTCGAAGCCCGCCTTTGCGCCAGCGGGGCGGAAGTCGGAGATGGCGTCCTCTGTAAAGGCCGACGAGAGCAGCTTGCGGTCGCGAAGATCGATACCTGCGGCGAAGCGGTACAGCGTGTCGACCACGGCATGTATGTCGTGAAGAGTATCGGGAGCGTTGAGGTGCAGCGACATGAAGTGGATTCCTTAGCGAGCCGTGGGGGTGGTTGGGTCAATGAGAGTGATACGGGTGTCGGCGATGGTCTCAGCGAAGCCGCTGCCGAATACACCTACAGGCGTCTGGAAGCCTGGACGCGCCTCCCCTGCCAGCACACGGCGCGCAGCCACGACCGCGGCAAGGGGAGTGAAGCTGTAGCCGTTCACCGTATCCAGCACTGCGCGGGTTACGGTACCGTTGGCGCCGACTACCTCTACCGCTGCCTGGTACCGGTTGTCGGTGCGCTCCTGCGCGGTGGGACCATCCGGCAGTGCATCGATGCCGCCTTCGGGGAAAGCGCTGCCAGAAACATGTACGTAGGTTTCGATATCGCCCACCCCGGTTTGCCGGGCGATGGTGATCAGGTCAGGCAGCGTCACTGGAAAGCAACTCACCGGCCCGTTGCCGAAATCGATGTCGCGCAGCGCGTCCGGGGCACGTGCCGTGAGCACATCGTCCTTGCGCATAAGGCACGTGGCCGTTACGTGTTGGCTGGCGCTGATAGCCGATCCGCGCGACATCGAACCTGCTACATGCAACGCGATACGGATGGCCACCGGTGACGGCACACGCTCCACGGCACGCGCGGCCAGGCTGCCAAGCATCGCCACGCTGCCCCCGCTGCCCGGCATCAGCATTACCCCGGCCTTTGCGGCGTTCAGGTCATGGCGCTCGGCCAACTGGTAGCTGTCCAGCTCGGCGGCAATATCCAGGTAGTGGACGCCGGCGCGCAGGCACGCCTCGATCAGCGCTCCTGCGGTATGCGCGAACGGACCTGCGCAGTTAAGCAGCACCGCGATATCCTGCAATCCGTAGTCCACATCGGCAGCGGAATCCAGCGCGAACACGCGGTACGCCACGCCAAGGCGTGTGGCCAGCGCCTGCAGCGGAGCTTCGTCGCGCCCTGCCAATACCAGCTTCAGCCCAGCTTCCTTCGCGTGTGCTGCAGCCATGCGCCCGGTGTAGCCGGATGCACCGTAGATCATCAATGTTTTCATGGTGTGTTCCTCGCCACCCTATTCGAGTGAGGCGTCAATGCGGGAGATGCGGCCTGCGGAATCCACGGCCACCAGAAGCAATCCGATCTCGTGACCGAAATCGCCGGTGAAATCGACCCGGACGCGTGCACGTACATCGCCAAGACCTTCCAGCGACAGCAGCCGGGTGACCGTGTGGTAACCCAGGAAGTACCTTTCCAGATAGTCGCGCACCCCGGCATGCTTGTTGAAGGTGGATCCGGTGGAAGGGTCATCGATCACTGCCGTCGTGCTGAACAACGCCAGGGCCCGTTCGATATCGAAGGCGTTCGTGGCGTTGATGAAGGCCACCACTGTGGCCTGCAGGGGGTGCGACTCGACGCCGTCATTCATGGCCGTGCTGCCAGCTCTTGTAGACGAACTCCAGGCTGTAGCCATCCGGATCGCGCACCTGCGCGGCGTAGTAGCGGGGGTCGTAGTGCAGCTGCGGGCCGGGCGGATGGATCTCGCTGGCGCCGGCGGCCATCGCGGCGGCATAAGCCGCGTCGACCATCGCGCTGGAATCCGCCACGAATCCAATATGTGCCGCCTGCGCTGCCGCCACGCCCTGGCGCAGCCAGAAGAAGACCCGGCCGCCTGCGCCGAAGCCCTTCAGGTCCGGGTGGCCGGGTGGGCCCTGCCGGCCGTCGTAGTCGAGCCGGTTGACGATTCCCAGCGGGGCCAGCGCGGCCGTGTAGAACGCGACCGAGCGGGTGGTGTCAGTGACAGTGAGGAAAATGTGGTCGAGCATGTCGTACTCCCGTTGCGAACTAGATGTTGTAGCCGCCTGCAACTTCAATGGTCTGCGCATTGACCCAGGCCTGCTCATCACCGAGCAGCCCAGCGATTACGCGGCCCACGTCGTCCGGCTCGCCTACCCGGCCCAGCGCCGTCTGCGCGGCCAGCAGGGCTTCGAACTCATCATTGAGGCCGCCGCCCAGTTCGGTACGGATCGCCCCGGGTGCGACGGCGTTGACGCGGATGCGGCGCTCGCCGAACTCCTTGGCCATGTAGCGGGTAAGCACCTCCAACCCGCCCTTGAAGGCGGCGTATGGCGCCACCCCGGCGGTGGCCACACGCGTGGTGGCACTGGTGACGTTGACGATGCTCGCGCCAGTACCCAGCAGCGGCAGCAGTGCCTGGGTAAGGAAGAACGGCCCCTTCAGGTGCACGTTGAACAGACCGTCGAACTGTTCCTCGGTCACCGTCTCTATCGGATTGAACAGCCCGAACCCGGCGTTGTTCACCAGGCCATCCAGCGCGGAGGCGCCCCAGGTGCCCTGCAAGGTGTCCTTCACCTGCGCGGCAAACGCCGCAAAGCTGCCGGTTTTGCCCACATCCAGCTGCAGGGCCACTGCCGTACCGCCCTCTGCCTGGATGCGCTCCACCACCTGCTGGGCAGCATGGGGCTGGGCGTTGTAGGTGAGGACGACGCCCATGCCGCGCTGCGCGCAGTGCAACGCGGCGCTGGCACCAATGCCACGGCTGCCGCCGGTGATCAGTACATTTTTCATGCAGGTACTCCTGTGCAGTGAAGGGTGATCCACAGGCTAGGCTCGCTGGCCGTGGAGCGCCGCCCTGATCCTCGCTATTTCCTGCCTATTCCTGCTCCTCGCCTTGCCAGCCCGCTCCGGTGGGTGTCCAATGTGGCCATGGAAAACGCACTGGATGAACTGCGCCGGCTCGCGGCGCATGCCGAAAATCGCCGCACTGATACGGGTATTCCCCGTGTGGCCATGGTGCAGGGGGAGATCCCGGAGCATGCCTTGGCGGCCGTATACGAGCCGATGATCAACCTGATCCTGCAGGGCACCAAATCCATGACGGTGGGTGAGAAGACGCTCCACTACGACCCCGCCACTTATTTCATCATGTCCGTGGACCTACCGGCGGTGGGTGCCGTGCACCCGGCCAGCAGCGGCGAACCGTACCTGGCGGTGAGCCTCACGCTGGACCCGAGCATCCTCGCAGCGCTGCTGTGCGACACCACCGATGCCGCCACCGGGCGCGGCGAGCCCTCCACCCAGACCGAGGCCTTCAACGTCGCTGCCGTCACCCCGGAGCTGATGGATGCGTGGGTGCGCATGCTGCGCCTGATGGAACGCCCCGGCGAGATACCTGCACTGGCCCCGGCCTACGAGCGCGAGATCCTGTACCGCGTGCTGCAGGGACCACACGGATGCATGCTGCGACAGTTGGCCACGCCGGATTCGGCGCTGGCGCGTATCAGCAGCGCGATCCAGCGCATCCGTAGCGACTACGCCAAACCGCTTCGAATCGCCGCCTTGGCCGAACAGGTGGCAATGAGCGAGTCGGCCTTCCACCGTCACTTCAAGTCCGCCACCGCACTGAGTCCGCTTCAGTACCAGAAGCAGCTGCGCCTGCTGCAGGCACGCCAGCTGTTGACGGCGCATGGCAAGAGCGTGACCGCGACCGCGCTTGATGTGGGCTACGAAAGCCCGACGCAGTTCAGTCGAGAGTACGTACGCGCGTTCGGTCTGCCGCCTTCCCGGGACGCTGCACGCATCATGGCGAGCGTCCGCGGACCTGCACTCGCCTAGCCGGCGGGTGCAGCCCTGCCCCCGGTCAGCTCTGGGAAGCGCCACCGTCAGCAAACAGCTCTACGCCATTGACGTAGCTGGCTGCATCACTTGCCAGGAACGCGACGGCCGACGCGATTTCCTCCGGCTCGCCGATGCGGCCCAGCGGACTTTTTGCCGTCAGAAACGCCATGCCCGCCTCGGCATCGTCTCCGAAAGCTTCGCGCAGCGATGGCGTATTGGTCGGCCCAGGGCTCAGGATATTGATCCGGATCCCCGTCCCTTTGAGTTCGGCCGTCCAGCTCCGGACCATGTTGCGAACTGCCGCCTTGGTACCGCCGTAGATGCTCATGGTAGGGCCCGGATCCATGGAGGACGTCGACCCGATGATCACCACGCTCGATCCGGAGCCAAGCAGGGGCAGCGCACCCTGCAGCGTCAGCACTACGCCCTTTACGTTGGTCGAGAACTGCTGGTCGATCTGCTCCTCGGTGATCTTTCCAAGTGGTGCATGTACACCACCACCTGCGTTGGCCACCAGCACGTCGATCCCGCCGAAAAGCCGTTTCACCTCGGTATACAGCGCCTCCAGGCTGGACGCGCTGCTGACGTCGGCGACCAGCCCGACCGCGTTTTCGCCCAGCGTGGCAAGCGCTTCATCCAGTACCTGCTGGCGCCTGCCTGTGATGACCACCCGGGCCCCCTCCTGCGTCAGCCGTTTGGCGATCGCCAGGCCGATTCCACTGCCACCGCCAGTCACAACAGCTGTTTTATTGTTCAAGTTGTACATTGCACGCTCCGCGTTGTAGTGATCACTAATCTAGTATATAGTGACCACTAAAGCAACGGACGCAAACATGCCACTGCGTCCTCGCAACACTTCGCCACCCACGCAGCTACGCCGACGTCGGAGGAAACCATGAGCCAGAAACTTCCAGGATCGACCCGCTTCAAGGATTCGCCTTCGTCGGCGCGGCCATCACGGCGCCCCTTTGACCGCGAGGCGGGCGTTCTCATCGCAAAAGATCTTTTCCACGAACGGGGATATGACGCGGTGGGCATCTCCGAGCTCGTCCGCGCGCTCGACATCAATCCACCGAGTCTGTACGCCGCCTATGGAAACAAGGCTGGCCTGTTCGAGCGATGTCTAGCGGTTTATGTGGAAGAGGCGAACCTGCCAGCAGACAGGATCCTGACGCCTGATCGGCAGCTGGGTGAGGCCATCAGCGACCTCCTGCTGCATGCCGCAGCCCTCTATACCAGATCGAAATCCCGGCGTGGCTGCATGGCGGCCGAAGGGATGCGCGCTGATGATCCGCAGGCGCGTGCATTGGCCGGTGCCTACGCGGACGCCTCTGCCACCTTCATCGAGCATTACATCAGCCGGTCAGAGCCGCAGCGTGCGCGCGAACTGGCCGATTACGTCGTGACGACATTGCAGGGCTTGTCTGCTTCGGCACGCGCCGGATTGTCCAGGCCCCGAGTGACTTCGGTCGCCAAACTTGCCGGCCTCGCCTTCGAAACGTTCTTAGCTACCTCGGAGCAATCCACGTCATGACGATCCTTGATCACATTGAGTTTGCGGTCAGCGATGCTGAGACATCCCGGCGCTTTTACGAAGCCGCCCTGGCTCCTCTAGAAATCCTCCTCGTCATCACCATTGGCCCCGAGCGCACTCGCACCGGCGGCTCCCGCCATGGTTTCGGCAAGGAGGGCTATCCATGCCTATGGATTCACGACCATGAGGCACCGGGGACGGGCACGCACATCGCGTTCGCGACCGACAGCCGGGCAGCCGTCGACGCATTCCACCGTGAGGCGGTGGCCGCTGGTGGTGTCGACAATGGGCCACCTGGCATACGGCTGCAGTATCACCCGCACTACTACGCCGCCTACGTGCTGGACCCAGATGGCGTCAACGTGGAGGTGGTCTGCCAACGTCAGTCCTGACCGTGCAGAAGCTTCCTGCCTTGGTGATCAGCAGTATCTGCTCCCGGATGTTTAAGGAACTAGTAGGAATAGTTGGACTAAGGGCTTTCTCTAGCAAACGGGGACGCGCGGGCGACGGTGTGGTCTCGTCAACCTTAGTCGTGATCTGGAGCCCTGATCCATTGCTCGGGGAACGCTTGCTTCTGCCAGTAGCGAAACTCCGCCTACCCCCGATAAACATCCCTAACCGATCCCGTTGAGCGAGAAAGCTAAGACCGAGCCTGCACCCCATTTTGGCCAGCGGACGCCCCGACACTTGAGACAGGCGCGGCGAGTGACCAAGGGTGCATCCAAATAGGGGCGCCTGTTGCCTCGTCACCAAAGCGATAAAATTGGATAGCAGGTCCCTTGTGCTATCCGTGGGGCCAAGGTCCACTTCTGGCCACGAGCGGATCCCAGGTAGTCCGCCGGGAACTGGCCGCCTGTGTGGAGCGCCATCGCATTGGGTGGCATGGGTGGCATGGCTGAGGGTCATGCGCTCGCTCATCTGAACCCTCTGCACCTTCGATCTCCCCCGGGGGTACTAGAGTCTAGTTGAGTTATTCCGGCTGGATAACACCGCGCAGGGAATCGATACCGTGTCCAGTCTCTTGTCATCAGCCATGGTCATCCCGTGAGCGCCCTTGGAAGCATTTGGGCGGTCGGCGTCACTGGCGCCGTGTCACTGCATCGCTAAGTCCGCGGCCGAGGTAAACAATGACGGCCGAACGGTGTGGGGGCCATAGGCCATCTCGCCTGCGGCTGCGATGACCTCCAACAGGCGGGGCGCAACAGGGCCAACAGCCTTCCGTACTCCGATGAAGTGGACCCACGAGCCCTCCACCTCCACCTTTGCTCCGGCGAGCTCTGGGCACTGACTCACTAATTCTCGGAGGTTCTGGACCCAATCCTCGCAGGGGAGCGCGTCCAGCTGGACCACGGTGGTGCCATCGCCCACGTACAGATCAGCCATCTCCATTCGAGTTACACGCGGCGTTGCTGCCGTAAATTGTGGATAAGCGCTCATACGTTTCTCCTGACAAGGTTGAAGACGAATATCCGCTCCACAGACGGCACGGGGTGTCAGCGTGGCGTCAAGGGTCCGTCAAACCGATGGAGTTCCTAGCCGTCAAGCGGAACGGGTAAGTCACCCGTGCCGAAAACACATCGTCGTGCGAGCGGCTTTTCTAGAATTTCCGGACCAACCGATGCTTGACCTGTCAGGAGGAATCGCTATGAGCTATAGACGCAGCCGGCCCTTCAAAATCGAAAGTTCGACCTCACCATGGACGTGACGGTCTGGCATGTCCTGTACGTGCTCTGGTTGGCCGCGGGCGCCATGGACTTCTGGCTGCACAGCGCCAGCAGTATCGAATCCACCTCGGGCATTCCAGAGTCAAGGCTGCACTTGGCTCAGATTGCGATCCTCGGGTTGGCGACGGTTCTTTGGCTGGGATTCCGAGCCTCGCATGGGCTTTTCGCCATCCTCTTGGCACTGGTGTGCCTGCACGCAATAACAGGCTACTGGGACACGCGGGTGGCCTATCCCAAGCGCGCGATTCGCCCGTTGGAGCAGCACGTCCACAGTGTTCTGGACTTAGCGCCGTGGGTCGCGACAGGTGCCGTTTACTGGTCACTGCCCAGCGCCCATGTCGGACCAGTCTTGGCGTTTGACCCGGCGCCAGCCGCCTTATGGGCCTTTGCGCTTGTGCCCGCGATGCTTCTAGTGGTCTTGCCGGCCCTGGGTGAACTCCGTCGATGCTTGAGCTATCGGCGGACAAGATAAACCGGGCGTCCTCGTCGCCCCGTCGGAGAGTGAAACCCCTCCGACGGGGCGTCGGCGATGATGAGCGGGACTTTACTTCTTCGCCTCAACACCGGGGGCAGCATCGCGCACCAGGAATTCCTCGGTAACTTCCGGCAAATGCGTTCCAAGCCAGTCGGCCATCGCCTCTTCCTGGACCAAAATTTCCTCACACACGCGTGCCGTTTCCGGGTCACCGGCGGTCTTGGCTGCCGCGATCAACGCGGTATAGGAGGCAATTTCAAAATGCTCGAACACGTAGCCGGCCATCGCGCCTTTCACGATTTCGTCGGATGCGGTCATCCCACCCAGCGCCTGGCCGAATGCGGCCATTTTTCCCATCACGTCTTTGATGGTGGATGGAGAGCCGCCGAGGCGCTTGATGCAGCCCTCGAGCAGCTCTCGTTGTCCGATCGTCTCTTGGATGTGCTCTTCGATCCGCGCCTTCAGCACGGGATAGTGCTCAATACGGGACGCCTGCCCCTTCAACATCGTCTCCGCCTGCTGCTCCATTGCATGGGCGTCGCGCAGCCAGTCAAGCAGGTTCTCTTTGGGTTCGGCCATGGAAATCTCCTGGTTGGACAAGGGAGAACGCACCCTATCCAGCGAGGCATCGCCGGGAGGCGATGGTTGGGTGAAGACCAGGCGAAGTTATAAAGACCCGGTCAAGCCGACAGCTTCCCTTGAAGCTCAGTGATCGCGCGATGGATGTCTTTGAGACGAAACGGCTTCTCCATCAGCGGGGCGCGCTTGAAGCGCTCAGGCAAAGTGGTTTTACCAAACCCCGTTGTAAAGACAAACGGGATTCCCCGCTGCATCAGAACGTCTGCAACAGGGAAGGACTCTTGCCCATGCAGATTGACGTCCAGCATTGCCACATCGAACGCGACACTTTTCGCGCGCTCCAGAGCGTCCGGCAGGTACTCCGCCTTCTCAACGACCGCGTAACCAAGGGTCTTGATCGATTCCTCGAGCACATACATCAAGCTCGGCTCATCCTCTACCAGGAATACACTCACTGCTCCCATTCCGTCTGCCATACGGCCACCCTCCCGCGTGTCGCGTTCTGTCCATGCAGATACAGTGTGGCCATGACGCAGCATCAGTGTGTAAAGGCCACATCAAAGCGAGCACGGGAGCACGCATTTTTACGATTTCTTTACAAACCATCCCTTAGGGTGACGCGATGCCGGGGAGATGGACGTGACACAGTTGGAACACCCCAAAGACGTGTTGAATGACGAGTCCCGACAGTTCGCCCTCTTGGTCAACTCCGTCACTGACTATGCAATTTACATGCTTGACGAGCATGGCGTAATTCGGACTTGGAACCCGGGCGGGCAGCGGATCAAGGGCTACACCGCCCAAGATGTCATTGGAACAAATTTCTCCCGGTTCTACCTCCCCGAGGATGCCGCTGCGGGCGTGCCTCAGCGCAACCTGCGGACAGCAGCCGCGGAGGGACGGTGTATCGAGGAGGGGTGGCGGGTCCGGCAAGACGGTTCACGCTTCTTGGCAAGCGTAGTGATCGATCCCATCTGGATCGACGGCACGTTGGTGGGATACGCCAAAGTGACCAGAGACATCACTGAGCGTCATGACGCTCAAGAGCGGCTAGAAAAGGTCCAGCACAGCCTGCTGCAAGCACAGAAAATGGAAGCCATCGGCAAGCTGACCCTTGGATTGGCCCATGACTTCAATAACCTCCTGACCATCATTGTCAACTGCCTTGACCTCATCAGCTTGAGGGTTAAGGACGGCCCTGCGTCGAAGCTGATAGAGACGGCCCTACGGGCGGCGGAGCGTGGGGCGCTGCTCTCGCGACAACTACTGACGTTTGGCCGAGGCCAGAAGCTGTCTCCCGAACCCTTGAATGTCGCCGCCGCGCTGCGAGAATCCCATGAACTCTTGCAGCGTTCGGCGGGAGACGGGGTCGAGGTGACCTTCGACCTCGACCAGCATCTCCCCTTGGTATTCGTCGACAAGGCACAACTTGAGGCAGCGGTCCTAAACCTCGTGTGCAACAGCCGCGATGCGATGCCCGACGGCGGCACTATCACCATCTCAGCCAGCGCCAAGGAGACCCTCGATCCTGCCTCAGAGGGTCACGCCCCTGCGCCTCACGTCTGCGTGACCGTTGCGGATGATGGTGAGGGCATTCCAATCGCCCAGCAGGCACGCGTGTTCGAACCATTTTTCACCACAAAGCCCGTGGGACGGGGCAGCGGTCTAGGGCTTAGCCAGGTGTTTGGTTTCACGAAACAATCAGGCGGCTTTCCCCAACTGAGCAGCGTTCCGGGAAAAGGGACCCGCATCGTGCTTTGCTTTCCTATCCACGAGCCTTGATATGCCCATTAATTTGCTGTTCGTTGAAGACGAAGCCGATTTGCGCTCGGTGGTGACCCAAGCGTTGTCCGATCAGGGTTTCGCGGTCACTCCCGCATCCGATGGAATAGAAGCGATCGCCCAGTTGAGGGGTGAAACGCAATACGCCGTGGTGGTTACGGATGTCAGCATGCCGGGTGGTGTTTCAGGCCTTGAGGTGGCGGCTGCGGTCGCCGAAACGCAGCCCGGCGCCCGTGTGTTGGTGGTGTCCGGGCTCCAGCGCTCCCAGCTCCCCCCCATTCCTGCGTCCGTGCGTTTTCTGCCGAAGCCTTACCGCTTCAAACAGCTCATCACTGCGATCCACGAACAATTGAATTGAGCCACGAATCCATCGCCTATCGGCGCGTGCATGTCAACGCAGAGCCAAAAGCCCTTGGCTCGACGTTGACACGTCGAAGAGGACGATTCGATTCTCTCCGCAACTTCATTAGTTCATGACCCGTCCGGCTGAATCTGAATCAGGCAGTGTCATTTTGGTAGTCGAGGACGAGATCGAGCTCTCCAGGCTTTTTGTCGAGGCTTTAGGCGATGCGGGATTTCGGGTCGTGCCTGCGTATTCTGTTGCCGATGCGCTAAGCTCCCTTGCCAGCCACACCGTTGATGCGGCCATTTTGGACGTTGAGCTGCGAGACGGGCCGGTGTTCCCTGTTGCAGATCAAATGGCGGCTCGTGGAATCCCGTTCTTATTCGCTTCCGCTGTCTACTTTCAAGCGGTTCCGAAGCGGCATCAGGGCGCGCCATTTGTCACCAAACCGTTCAGTGTCAAAGAGCTTCTGCACCTGGTGAGTAGGCTCAGGCCCTAGTGCAGCTATGGCGATTCAGGGCGCACATGAGCATCCCTGCTCCCACGTGCAACTTGGGGCTATTCGTAGATGCTCCAACTTTGCCCTCGTCCCGCTTTTCCACCTTGTGGACGAATGCCCCTCGCCCAAGATGGTCACGCGAGACCATGCACCCCCGGACTGCCGGGAGCTTGGAGAGCACCGGACATTGTCCCCGCATACGGAGACCGGGCAGCGGAGCCATCCACCTGGGGTCTGGACTTCCTCTGGCCTCAGCGTCATCGCACCAGTTCCCGCGATGGTAACAACGCCCCACCCGCTTCGAGCACTTCGCGTTCCAAGGCACGCAGGAAGCCACTGAACCCGTGAGGTGCCCTGGCTGACCGGCGGGCACTCGTGGTGACGACTGGTCGAGCTCGCCAAGCGATGCTGGCCCCCGAGCGCTGAAGCGCCTGAGCCAGCGCCACATCCTCCCCCGTGAACAGCGGTGAGAAGCCGCCCACCTCCCGATAGGCCGCAGCACTGACACCCATGTTGGCACCGTGGATATGGCGATGGCCTTCGCGCGCATGCTCGCGCCTAGCGAATGCTTGGCGCACGGCAGCCGGGTAATCAAGCCAGTCACGCACCTCCACTACGCCGCAAAACGCATCGGCCCCACAGCTTGCTTGTTTCCAGAGCCAGTCAAACGGGACGTGCGTATCGGCGTCAGTGCTGGCTATCCAGCGCGCACCCAAGCCAAGGGCATGGCTGGCAGCCGCCGCACGTGCCACGCCCACGCACCGTGCCTCAATCGAGATGGCCACGGCACCGTGGTGCAAACATACGTCTGGCGTTTTATCGGTGCAGGCATCGAGCGCCACGACTGCCACTACGGGCTCGCCTCGAAGTCCAGGATGCCTGGCGGCCACGGTGATTGATTCCAGGCAGCGGCCAATGTCTGCTGCCTCATTGTGGGCCGGAACTATCACTGCGATCACCGCAGGCCCTCCCTGGTCGGTCCATGCATCGTAAGGTCCTCCGTCCGTTGCGACGAACAGATACCCGCGTCAACGTAGCCAGACGGTGACCGCGGCGTCGTGAAAATGTGGAGTCCGCCCAAACGCCGTTCTCATGGCGGCGGGAGCAGCATAGAGGTTGACACCAACACGGAGCGACCCATGAGCAAACTGCCCCTTAATCCCGGCGCCGACGTGGATGACCAGGATAAAGCGCACACCCCGGACAAGCTCCGGAACGATGACGCCACGTGGAAAGACAAGGACATGCCTGAGGCGGAGCACACCGCCAAACCGGAAGATTACGAGCGTCCGGCAAAGCCCTGAGGGCCGGCTCCGGCGATTCCACCCTATTCAGGAGAGCCAGATGGCCTTGATCCATTCGATTTTGATGGGAGCCGTCGCAGGAATGCGCGCGATGACCCCCTTGGCCGCGGTGACCAACGCCGCGCGGAGCGGTAACTTGCCGGCCGATAACGGTGCCCCTCGCCTTCTGGCCAACAAGCTCGCTTCCGCAGGGATGCTCGCGTTGGCAGGCGGTGAGCTCGTTGGTGACAAGATGAAAACGGCCCCCGACCGCATCGTTCCGGCAGGCATGGTTGCGCGCGTCGCTACCGGGATGATTGCAGGCGCAGCGCTCGCTCCCCATCGGCAGCGAAAGCTGGGCGCGCTTCTGGGTGCAGGCGCCGCCGTTGGTATGGCCTACGTGACCTTCAACCTGCGCATGCGGGCGATCGCCCGCTACGGTCAAAGCAGCACCGGCGCCGTGGAAGACGCCATTGCCGTCGGCAGTGCTGCCCTCATCACACAATGGGCTGCCGGGGGCGCCAAGCCAAGGGGACGTCGCGGATGAACCTCAATGAGCGGACGTCCCTCGGTCGGCGGTGCTGGGCTATCGCCGAGGGCTACATCCCTGCGTGGAGCAACGGGCCGGAACCAGAGCTGCAAAGCCACGAGACCTGCTGCATCCTCAACACCGGTTCCACCGATGCGGCGATCACCCTGACGCTGTATTTCGAGGATCGCGACCCGCAGGGCCCTTACCGCTTCACCGTCCCCGCCCGGCGCACGTGTCACAAGCGCTTCAACGATCTCGAGGTGCCTGCCCCGGTGCCCCGTGGCGTGGGTTTTTCGTGCGTCATCGAATCCGATGTTCCGGTCGTCGTCCAGCACACCCGGCTTGATTCACGCCAAGCCGAGAACAGCATCATGACGACCATCGCCTACCCGCTCTGACCCTCCGGTCGATCCGACCCCTGCACATCGCATCGACACCACTGGGCCGCGACGTTTACCAAGGCGTCCGCACACTGACCTTCCTCAACCCAATAGAGGCTCAGCAAATGCCCGTGCCCAACTATCCCCGGCCGCCGTTCAAGGCGCAGCAGCAGTCGTTTCCCGGCAAGACCGACAAGCTCGATCCTCGGCCAGACCACGGTGAGGAAAGCTACGTTGGTCACGGCATGCTGAAAGGCAAGAAAGCGCTGATTACCGGCGGCGACAGCGGTATTGGTGCGGCAGTAGCCATTGCCTACGCCCGGGAAGGCGCCGATGTGGCGATCGCGTTCCTTGAGGGCGAGGAGAAGGATGCCGCCAGCATTGGGGTCCTCATAGAAGAGGCGGGCCAGAAGGCCGTCCTGTGCCCCTGCGACATCAGCGACGACGCCCAGGCTGAAGCGCTCATCGAGCAGGTCACTCGCGAACTTGGGGGCCTGGACATTCTGGTCAACAACGCCGCGTATCAGCGCTACTACGAATCCTTTGATGACATCACGTTGGACGACTGGCGAAAGACGTTCGATACCAATGTGCATGCCGTCTTCAACCTGACCCGTTTGTGCGTGCCGCACCTGCAGGACGGCGGCTCGGTCATCAATACCGCCTCCGTGAACTCCAAGAAGCCCACGCCCAACATCCTGCCTTACTCGGCCACCAAGGGCGCGGTGGCCAACCTCACCATCGGCCTGGCCGGTCTTCTCGCCGAGAAGGGCATCCGTGTCAACGCAGTATTGCCCGGCCCGATCTGGACGCCTTTCATTCCCGCCGGCATGGCCGCAGAGGAAGTTGAGCAGTTCGGCAGCCAGACCCCGTTCGGTCGTCCCGGCCAGCCGGCAGAGCTCGCCTCGGCCTACGTGATGCTCGCTGCCGACAGCGCGAGCTACACCTCCGGCGCACTGCTTACCGTCTCCGGCGGCGCGGTCACCCTGTAAGGCCTGTATCTCCCTCCTCCCCCAAGGATTCCAATGACGTCCCGCAACCAATACGACATGCAGAACCCGCTGACCCAGTTCCCACAGCCGACCTACCCGGCCCAGGTTCAAACCCCGCCCGGCACTGTTCATGAGCTCAAGCCGGCGGCCGACCATGGCGAGAAAAGCTACGTAGGCCTGGGGCGCATGAAGGGTCGCAAGGCGCTGGTGACCGGCGCCGATTCCGGCATCGGCCGCGCGGTGGCCATTGCCTTCGCGCGCGAAGGCGCCGACGTGGCGCTGAACTACCTGCCCGAAGAAGAAGACGACGCTGCCGAAGTGGTGGCGCTGATTGAAGCCGAAGGCCGCAAGGCGATCGCCATCCCGGGTGACCTCCAGGACGAGCAGTTCTGCGGCGACTTGGTGGCGCAGGCGGTCAAGGGCCTGGGCGGGCTGGACGTGGTCGCCAACATCGCCGGCAAACAGTTGGCCGTGGAAAAGATCGAAGACCTCACCTCCGAGCAATTCGACGCCACCTTCCGCACCAACGTGCACGCGCTGTTCTGGGTGTGCAAGGCTGCCCTGCCGCATCTGCCGGCCGGCGCCACCATCATCAACACCGCGTCCATCCAGGCTTATCAGCCCTCGCCCAACCTGCTGGACTACGCTCCCACCAAGGCGGCCATTGTGAACTTTACCAAGGCCCTGGCCCACCAGGTGGCCCAGCGCGGCGTCCGCGTGAACGCGGTCGCTCCGGGTCCGATCTGGACGCCCTTGCAGCCTGCAGGCGGACAGCCGCCCGAGGCTATCCCGGAGTTCGGCTCGCAGACGCCGCTGAAGCGTGCGGGCCAGCCGGTGGAAATGGCGTCGGCCTACGTCCTGCTGGCCACCCAGGAGTCGAGCTACATCACCGGCGAGGTGATCGGCGCCACCGGCGGCATGCTGCTGCCGTGACCGCTGGCTCCAGCGATGCCGATAGCGTGCCTGCCGAGCGCGACGCGGACGGGTATGCGCCCATCCACTCCTACGCCGCCATTGGCGATGGGCGCTCCAGTGCGCTCATCGCGCCGGATGGCAGCATCGACTGGTGGTGCGCCCCGTGCATGGACGCACCGCCCTTGCTCGACCGCCTGCTCGATGCCCCGGCCGGCGGTCGTTTTGTGCTCCAAGCCCGCGACGTTCAGCAGGTGCAGCGGCGCTACCGCGACAACAGCAACGTGTTGGAAACGCACGTCCGCACCGACACCGGCCTGGCCCGGGTGACCGAGTCGCTCAACAGCGGCCCGGCCGGGCGGCTGCCTTGGTCCGAGCTGGGCCGCCGGCTGGAAGGCTTGGAGGGAGAGGTCACCTTCGATCTGCTCTACCAGCCGGGCACCCGGGCTGGGGCCTGCACGCCCTGGATGAGCGATACCCCAAACGGATGCGTGCATCACGCCGGCCCCGTGATGACGATGCTGCGCTATTCCGAACGCGTGCAGATCGGCAATTGCGATGACCGGGAACTCCGCGGCACCGTGACCCTTCGGACCGGCGACAAGGAGATCATCGCTCTGCTCGCCTCTCAGGACGAAGTGCTCCCAGTTCCGCCTTTAGTGGATATCGATACCCGCATCGACCGCTCCGATCGGGAGTGGCGCCAGTGGGTGGACGACCTGCACTGCGACGCAAGCCGCCGCGCTGAAGTCATCCGATCGGCGCTGGCGCTCAAATTCCTTTGGTTCGCGCCCACCGGGGCCATCGCCGCAGCGGTGAGCGCTTCGTTGCCCGAGCGCATCGGCGGCGACAAGAACTGGGACTACCGCTACGCCTGGGTTCGCGATGCCGCATACGTCATCAAGACCTTCCTGCGCGTGGGTGCCCTGCCCGACGCCGAGGCCGGCTTCAGCTGGCTGATGACCACCATCGGTCGCCACCGTCCCGGGCTTGCGCCGTGCTACACCCTTCGCGGCGAGCGGGTCGAAGAGGAACGCTGTATCGATGTGCCGGGCTACCGCAACAGCCAACCAGTGCGCGTGGGTAATGCGGCCTCTGAGCAGTTGCAGACCTGCGCCTACGGCGACGTATTGGAAATGGCCAGCCGGATGATCGAAGCCGGCCACATCCTCGACCCCACAACTGCCCGGCTCTTGTTCGAACTGGCTGACGAATGCGCCGACAACTGGATGCGCAAGGACAGCGGCTTCTGGGAACTGGGCGACGCGCAGCACTACACGATGTCCAAGGTGGAATGCTGGATGGCGCTCCGCCGAGCCTGCGAACTCGCCGAGGCTGGCCACATCACCACTGCCCGTCTGCCGCGCTGGCAGCGCGAGAAAGAGCGCATCCTGGACTGGATCGACGAGCACTGCTGGGATAAGGCAAAGCAGAGCTACGTGATGCATGCCGGCAGCGACCGGCTGGACGCGAGCCTGATGCTCGCTTCGCGCTTCGGCTTGGGCGAACTGCGCCGGGAGCGTTTCATCGCTACTCGGGAGGCCATTCGGTGCGAACTGTCGGATGAAAGCGGGGATCTGCTGTGGCGCTACAGCGGCATGCAGGACTGCGAAGGCACTTTCATCAGTTGCGCGTTTTGGATGGTGGAAGCCTACGGCCTGCTGGGGGAGGCAGAAGAAGCGGATCGCTTGTTCGGATCGTTGCTGGCCCGCGTCCAGAACGACGTGGGCCTTATGCCAGAGATGTGGGATCCCCAAGCCGATGAAGGGCTGGGCAATACGCCGCAGGGCCTGAGTCACTTAGCCTTGGTGCACGCCGCTTATGCGATAGATGGCGACTAAGGCGGACGTCGGACATCTCGAAATGCGGTCTGAGGGGTCCGAGCCCGTCATCGGCATCCCTATCCCAAGGGGCGGTGCAGCGTTGACGGAACAACGCTGCGTCCCTTCACGACAACCCCGTCACGGGTTTCCGGAGATGCTCTGGTCAGCCCCCCCTGTTCAGGAGCAACGATGCCCACCTCAGCATCTTTTGTCATTCGCTCCTTTGAAGCGAGCTATGCCTCTACTGGCGACGTAGAGCGAATCCTGGCGCTTACCGTCGAATGCAGCCATTGCAGCACGACCACCGCGTCCTCCCGTGGCTCCCTAATAGAGCTTCCGGGCGGCGCGCTTTTCCGCTGCGGCCAGTGTGGCTCGCATCACGCCGTCAGCAACGCGCGGCTCTCGGCTTTTGGGGAGCCTTCCAAGCGTTCGGCGCAGCACCCTTTGGCACCGAGAATACCGCTCAGCCCAATGCTGCCGGTGTTCCAACGGGCTCTGGTCATCGAAACCCGGTAACAGCCTACGGACGTCTTGGTCTTGACCTCGACGCCCGCCATCACACTTCTGAGCTGCCCTTGGACGTCGCGTTCTTGTCCCCGTCGGACGGCGCGTCAGGTTCATCTTTCCCTGCGTGAACATGCCCGCCGGTCGGGTCCTCGATCTGGATGACCTTCCCCTTCTGCCACGCATCCGCCCCTGCATCGATGGGGGGCGCGGCGATATCGGCACGACGCTTCCGCTTGTCCTCACTACTGACCCCGAGCCGGGCGTCACGGGCAGCGACCATGGCCGGGTCCGCTTGGCCGTCTGCGGTGAACCCCATCATCAGCTGCGGCATGCCTCGGGGCAGGTCCTTGTCCAGGTCTGTGTGCCATGTGTGCCAGGTCTTGCCATACGTGTGGATGAGCTTCTCCATCAGCGCATGCTCGGCCACCTCGGGAATCCCCGGCGCAATGAGCTGACCCGATCTCACCTCTTGAACATGGCTGTGCCACAGCGCTTTTTCCTGCTCAGGAAGGCCTGCAAACAGCTTCTCACTGATGATGTATTCCACCCCCATCAGCTTGGCGTCTTTCACATTGCCGTCGTAGATCGTGCACTGGATGACATCCTCGTTGAGGATGGAGCAGTAGTGATGGGCTTCCATCTGGACCTTCATCTGGCCGTTGTAGAAATGGAACCCGTCCAGATAGGCGTTGATGGCGTCGACCGGAGGCCGGTCCTGCAGCACGGCCGCCCCGGTCTCTAGCGCTTTGGTCTTCGCGCTTTCTTCGGCCCCGGGCGCTTGGACGCTGGACTCTGTGTTCCCACCGCCGCACGCAGACAGGACAAGCGCGACGGCGGCGCAAACGATGGATCGACGCATAGTGATTCCTCCTGAAAAGCAACGGCAGCTGGTAAGTGGGATCAGTCGTCCTGTGCCCACCGTGCCAAGTTCTGTTGGATTGATTCGATACCTTCCCAAGGATCCTTGCGCCTGCGTTTGAGCTTGGCGGGCACGTCCTTCATGGTGAAGCTATCGGCCCGGGTGAGCTTCGACAGCTCGCTCCACGCGATGGGCATTGCCACGGGCGCGCCGGGCCTGCCTCGCAAGGAATAGGACGCCACGGCGGTAGCCCCTCGGCCGTTGCGCAGGTAGTCGACGAAGATGCGTTTGTTGCGCAGGCTTTTGGTCGACGTCGCCAAGAATCGCTGCGGCTCGGACTGTGCCAAAGCGTCTGCGAATCCATGAGCAAACCGCTTGGTCAAATCCCAATCGCATCCCGGATTCAACGGCACCACCACGTGCAAGCCTTTGCCTCCGGAAACGCGCAGGAAGGACTCCAGCTCCAACTGCTGAAGGAGCTTCCTTATGTCGGTTGCAGCTTTCTTGACCTCGGAGAACGGCACGTCTGGGCCCGGGTCAAGATCGAACACCACACGATCGGCGCGGTCGGGCGAATCGGCGTGGCTGCCCCAAGGGTGGAACTCCAAGGCGTTGAACTGCACAAGCTCCAAGAGACTGGCGGCGTCGTCGACCACCAGGTAGTAGGCATTGATCCCACTGTCTTCCTTGAGCTTCACCGAAGTGACCAACTCCAGACCCGCAGTGTGGTGTTTCTGGAAGAAGCACGGCCGGCCGGTGCCAGCTGGGCAGCGGATGATCGACAGTGGACGCCCAACGATCTCAGGCAGCAGATGGTCCATAACCGCGCTGTAGTAGTCCCACACCTCCTGCTTGGTGGCCTTGATGTCGGGAAAGATCACCTTGGACGGGCTGGAGAGCTTTGGGGGAACCCGCTCTCCTGCACCCGCCCTGCCCTTGCTGTTCGTGGGTTTGACGGCGACACCGCGCTCGGGTTTGGTGACGGCTTGCTTCCCACGTTTGTTCGGCTTGGCAGATGTAGCACCGCCGCCGGTACCGCTGCTCCAATCCGAGTCCTTTAGATCGGCCACGTCTTTGTCGGGCCGCACCGCTTTCAGCGACGCTTGGCGCAGCAATTGTTGCCCGCCAATGCCTCGGTAAAAGACCTCGACGACAAACCGGGGCGCAAACCAGGTGGCGGCCCGCAAGTCCGTCTCTGTCGTTGGGACATGTGCGGTGGGCTTCTTCCCGCCGGCGATGCCGATCAGCGCCGTCAGCTCCCCGATCAGGGTGTCCGAAAACCCCGAGCCGACGCGCCCCACGTAGAGCCACCCATGCTCGGGGTCGGGCTTGGCCAGTAGCAACGATCCGAAACCAGTGCGGCTTCCTTTGGGTGCCGTGTAGCCGACCACAGCAAATTCGTCGCTGGCCAACTGCTTGGTCTTCTTCCAATCCTCACCTCGGCCGCCGTGGTAGCCGCGATCGGCGCGCTTGGAGATGATGCCCTCGAAATGCTGCTCACCCGCCAAACGATAGGCCGCCTCCCCATCGCCGGCGATGTGCGAGCTCATGGCCAAATGGGATGAGGCTCCCTTCAAGACGTCCTCCAACAGCTCCTTTCGTTCCAGCAGCGGCGCATCCGCAATGTCCACGCCATTGATATGCAGAAGGTCAAAGAGCGCATACGACAGCGCACCCTGGCGCTCGCCAGATAGGGTGGCTTGAAGCAGATTAAAGTCTTCCTTCGTCCCGCGCCCCGCGATCAACTCCCCGTCCAAGGCGGCGGATTTCAAACCAAGTGCAGCGACGGCATCACGTATCTCGGGAATCTTGTTGGTCCATTCCAACGCGTTGCGCGACCACAAGCGAACCTCGCCTTGCGCTACCGTGGCCAGGATCCGGTAGCCGTCCCATTTGATCTCGTGAACCCACTGGTCGCCCTTGGGTGGCGAGTCGCCCAGCTTGGCCAACTGGGGTTCGAACGGACCCTGGGGGGCCTCTGCCTTTTTAGCACTGGTCAGCGCCAACGCCCTCTTGGCCCAATCCACGCGTCGAGCGGATTTTGCGACGGGGACCGCCTTGAGCCGCTTCTTATCAGGCTTCCCGCTGCCGGCCCGTTTGAGGTCTGCGGCAGGGGGCGCGGCGACATCGCCCAACAGGTCATCGGCTTCGACCTGGCTGGCGTAGGCATCATCCTCCTTGAAGAGAAGCCACTGCGGCTGACGCGCCGGCTTGCCGGATCGAACCAGGTGCCATCCGCCTTTGAGCTTGGATCCGAACAGTTCGAAGCGCAGATGCCCTTTGGCGAGTTGGGCCTCGGGATCCCCTTCGGTGGCCCAGACCCCGTGATCAAACTGGGCGACGTGACCCCCGCCATACTCGCCCTTGGGAATCTCGCCTTCGAAGCTGGCGTAGTCGACGGGATGGTCTTCCACCTCAACAGCCATCCGCTTGACCTTCGGGTCGTAGCTTGGCCCTTTGGGCACGGCCCAACTCTTCAGCGCGTCACCAACCTGGAGGCGGAAGTCGTAGTGACGACGGCTGGCATGATGCAACTGAACGACAAAAATGGCCCGCTGCCCGGCGGGTACTGCCTTGCCGGGTTCGGGCTCTTTGGTCTTGCTAAAGCTGCGCTTGCGGCGATATTCGGTGAGGGACATGCCCCGCGCCCGTCACTTGCCCAGGTGCTTACGAACCGCCGCCGAGGTGGGGCCGACGGCCTTGACCGCTTCCTTTAGCTGGGCCGCCGTTACGCCCAAGGTCTTGGTCCAGTACTGGACCTCGTAATCTTCATTGACGTTGATTCGGTCACGATCCGGGAAACCGGTCTTCTTCTTGTCGTCAGTCATGGCATCTACTCCCAGGCAAGTAGACTGTTTCTAGTCCCACCGCCGTAGGCCCGCCGTGAACAGGAATTGCGCGCCCCTTCACAGATGAGGCTCAGCTCCGACACATCACCTGCGCTCCTGACTTAGCGACCTCGGGACCTCGAAGCGTTTCTGGCCCTCATCGTAGGCCACCACATTGGGCTCCGCCGGGCTCTCTGGCTACGGCAGTCTTGGGCACTTATGATGAAAGCCATACTTAGGCCCGGGCTTCCACCTTGGACCCCAAACGCGAAATCTCTGGCATGCCAAATACCGGGCTGTTCTATCTGTTTGAAGTCAACGTGCAGCCAAGCCACCCCGGCTCGGAAGAGGATCCAAAAGTCCTCAACGTCCAAGCTAAGTGCCTTTCCTGCCACCGCGTCACCAATGCTACTGCCCCGCCGAGCCTCATGAACATACCTGGCGGCGGGGCGGTGCTTGAGTGCCCTGCGTGCGGGAGCCGCCAGGCGATTTCTGCTGCTCGTTTGCTGGAGTTTTCGCAAAGATCAGCCGGCGGCCCTGCGTCCTCAGATCCACCGCAGCAGTGATCTAAGCCTCAACTGCTGCCTCGGGCTCGCGAGCCTGGACCAACGCGGATCCCTCGCGGTACTGGGACTTCCGCCCCGCCATTGGACCGGTCACCGCCCACAGGCCGGCCGCATTGCGCAAGATGCCCCATTCGGGACCGCCGAGCAGTTCCCTCGCGCGATGGGGTCGCCGTCCTGCCCTGTGGATAGCGTCCGCGACTGCCTCGACCTCCTCGGCAAACCACCGGCACCCATTTACAAATCTCCACCGGTTGATCGAAAGGATCTGGGTAGCTGGGTGCAAGTTCTTGCAGGTGCAGGGCAGCCTCCCGCACGGTCAACTCTCGGAACGCAGGCTGGGCAGTCCAGTCACTCAAACGCCTCAATGCGTCGGCCATCATCCTCGGATCCTCCGCTGGCATGAGCCGGCAATCCTCGTTCTAAATGCGTGAAAACGGCGAAAGGACATTGTCAACGGCCCGCACACATCCCTTTTGCCGTAAGCGTCCCCTCGAAAGCGTTCACTTCGGGTTTCCTACGATGCTGAAAGTCACCAATCCTCGACATTCGCGGTCGTAGGTTCTCTTCCACTCAACACGCATGAGTGGACCATGTCGAAACCGTTTTTTAGCAAAATTGCCTGTTCTGCTTCGCGCGCCTCGGGATCGTTGGGCGCCTTCGTAGCGGCCTTGGGTGTGGTTATTGTCTGGGCGAGCAGCGGACCGTTCTTCAGGTTCAACGACACGTGGCAGTTGGTCATCAATACCGGAACGACGATCGTGACCTTCTTGATGGTGTTTCTGATTCAGCACACCCAGAATGCCGACACCGCCGCCATCCACATCAAGCTGGATGAGCTGATCCGAGTGACCAGCAACGCCAACAACGAGTTGCTGAATCTGGAGGAGATGGACCAGGAGCGTCTGGAGGAAATCCGCCTTCGATACGAGCAGTTGGCCAAGACTGCGGCCCATCTCAAAGCGAAAAAAGACCTGTGCATGCCGTGCGCGCAAGAAGACGTTGCAGGCGTGTAGCAGGCCTTCACAGATTTGCGCACCAACCTAACGAGAGGGCGCTTAGCTTCAGGGCTCCACCCACCACGAGCCCGGAGAACCATCATGGCGATCAAGACCGCTGAAGACCTGTTCATCCACGAACTGTCGGACATTTACAGCGCGGAGAAGCAGCTGACCAAGGCACTGCCGCGCCTCGCGCGAGCCGCCTCCAATCCGGACCTGGCCGCCGCCTTCGAAACTCACCTGGAAGAGACACAGGGTCAGATCGAACGCATCGACCAGGTTGTCGAGCTGCTGGGCATCCGTCTCAAGCGCATCAAGTGCGCCGCCATGGAGGGGTTGGTTGAGGAGGGTAAGGAAGCCATCGACAGTATCGAGGAAGGCCCGGTGCGGGATGCCGCCCTTATTGGCGGTGCCCAGAAGGTCGAGCACTACGAAATCGCTTCCTACGGCACCATCTCGGCCCTCGCCAAGCAGTTGGGTTACAAGGACGCGCTCCCGCTCCTGCTGGAAACATTGGAAGAAGAAAAGGTAACCGACGAGAAGCTGACGATCCTGGCCAAGTCGGGTGGCAACGCCAAGGCCGCGAAGGCCGCTTGAGGCGCATGGTTATGAGCCGAGACGAGAAAGATCTCCCTGTGCCCGGGGAGAAGGCCCGTAGCGAAACACCGGCTGAGGAACATCACCGGAAGACCCGGACGGACAGGAACCACGAAGAGGCCTTGGAGGAGACGTTCCCCGCGAGTGACCCGATTTCGCCGTTCGTTCCTGCCAAGCCGCCTGCTGCGGATGAAGGCGCCGCCAACCGTGCCACCGAGAACGCTGGCTACAACCAGCGTGGGCATGGAAAGGGCGGTAAGGCGGGAGAGGGAGAGCCCGAAGGCGCGGGCGAGCGCGATGGAAAAACTCAGCCCGACTTTGGGCAAGGCAACACGTTAGGCAAAAAGCCAGGACTTAGTGGCTGAACCGGGGAGCGGCGTGGATCGCCGCTCCTTCTCTGCAATTCGCTAGTCGCAGGACTACTGTCGAGACGTTCGTTCAACTGTAGGCAGTGTGGGCATGTGGAAGAGAAACGGTTTGTCGATCGTGCTTCTGGCTTTTCTCCTAGTCTTCTTGGGAGGCCAGATATGGACTGGCTTTTTGACCCACAACGAGGAACTCGCTGAAACGCACCGCGCTGCACTGAGCCTATTTGACTACCTGCATAGCGGCCATTTCTTCAGCGCAACCTTCGAGAACTGGGAAAGCGAGTTCCTTCAGATGGGCATGTATGTCCTGCTGACCGTCAGCCTCCGCCAGAAGGGTTCGGCCGAATCGCGCCCACTGGATGATGCGCAGGAGCAAGAGCGAGTTGAGCCGGGTCCCATGCCTTGGGCCGTTCGGAGAGGCGGGATCTGGAAAATGCTTTACGGTCACTCCTTGGCGATCGCATTCACGGCCTTGTTCCTGCTGAGCTTCTCGCTGCATCTTGCGGGCAGCTGGCGTGAGGAGGTCGATGAGCAGCTCGCGAAGGGATTGCCCGCTCCCACCTGCTGGGAACACCTGTGGAGCAGCAGCTTCTGGTTCGAATCCTTCCAGAACTGGCAGAGTGAGTTCTTGGCCGTGCTTGCCTTGGTTATCCTGACCATATTCCTTCGTCAGAAGGACTCACCGCAGTCCAAACCGCTGGCGGCGCCTCACAGCCAAACGGGCGATTGAGGGGCAAGAGCAGCTATGAATACACCCAGCCCAGCGCTCCTGATCATCGACATGTTTACGTTGTTCGACTTCCCAGAAGCCGGCCAGGTGAAGCCGAAGGCGCTGGAAGCCGCTCGGCACATCGCGACGCTCGCCCAGCGCTTCCGGGCGCTCGGCCATCCGGTCATCTACGCCAACGACAACTTCGCCAACTGGCAGATGGATTTCAAGGAGTTGGTGAGGCTGTGCTTGGCCACCGAGGGGGAGTCATCGGCGATCGCGAAGATTCTGGAACCGGAACACGGTGACTATTTCGTGCTCAAACCCAAGCACTCCGCATTTCTCGCCACCCCACTGGCCGTGCTGCTTGCCAAGCTTGGCGTAAGGGAGCTCCTCGTTGCAGGAATGACGGCGGAGTCGTGTATCACGGCCACATGTTTCGATGGCAACGCCAGGGAATACGACACGATCGTGGTGCAGGAAGCGGTTGCCGGCATCGGCTCTCGAAAGATCACGGCACTCCGATTGCTTGAAGAGTCCAAGGCAGCGACCGTTCTCAAGCTTGCGAGCTACCTGCGCCGCCTTGGGACTTAGGATGACTCATTCCCGCCGAATGCATGCGGTTTGAACGAAGGCATCGAAAGACTGAAGAGCGATCGCGGGCGTGCGCGCCCTCCACTGAAGGCAGGCGCGGCTGCTCTTTTGCGTTACGGCCCCAACAACGACGATGGCCCGACATCGAGCCGGGCCATCCTGGTATTCAGGTCCGGGCGATTGGCAGCTGCTTATTCCTCTTCGTCCTGGCTGCCCTGCTGGCCGGAGCGCTCCCGCTTCTGATCCTGATCCTGTTGCTGCTGACCCTGGTTGTCCCGCTCCTGCTGACCCTTCTGGTCCTGCTGGTTCTGCTGACCCTGCTGATTCTGGTTGCCCATGTCAGTTCTCCATTGACAGCATCGGCATTGATGCTGACGATGAGGCTATCGGAGCTTGGGTTATGCGTCCGTTGAAACCTATCCAAGTCCTCGAACGAAATCGCCACGTAGTTAAACAGTTCATTTGCTCAGCAGTCCGTCCGCGCGAGTAGGCCGCGGGCCCAGCGTTGCATCTATTCCTTCAGGCACCGCTGATCACGCGGGCAGCCAGGCCAGCATTTGATGGGGTCGGAAGGCGTGCTGTAGCCATCTCCGTCTCCGGAGAATTGCCATTGCCCGGCACCAGCCTTTCCTGAACTGCGGCAAGCAGTCGGCTGACTCGGCGGGCAGCGTCTCCGATGCTCGGTTCCAGTCCCAGAACGTAGACAAAGCAACCGTCGAACTTGGCAGAGGCAGACTCAAGCCCTTCCGTGTCGGACATTTCGCGCTTGAGCGCCTTAAGCCAACGCTTAGGCGGCTCAGACTTCAGCTCCACCACCACCGCAGCTTCGCCGAAGTCCAGCGGCATCACCTCGAGCCTCAGGACCTTCGGAGTCGACAAAATTTGTGATGAGTTGCCCACTGCCGTTCTCCTCCAGAGCAATGGACGGAAAGTATGCGCAGCCCGTGCCAAGGCTACGTCAAAATTCGAGGCCAGATGGATGACACCTACCTGAAGGTGCGCGTCCTTCTGCACAGCGCGGGTGAAGCTGAAGTGTCATGCGCTGCAGGATGCCCCTGAGCAGGAAACGGAGCTAATTCAGCTGCGCGTGCCCGCAGGCCCTAACCGCAGGTGCTGAACGCTTCACAAGATGAAAGCGGCTCAAACGCGAGTATTGGCATCCGCCTGCTTACACGCATCGAAGCGATGGGATCAACCTCAACGTGCTACAGAACCTGCTTCATTTCGCGCCCCTTATAACCGCAGCCATGACGTGCGTGACAGCGTTGATATGGGTCGTTTATCTGGGTTTTTTCCTTCGCAGTTACCGACGCCAGCAGCGACCGTCCATCCTGATCACCTCGGGCGCGGGCAAGGACCTGGATGCGCACTGCTTCGTGACCAATTTGGGATTGGAACCGGTGTACTTGCTCGATGTGGTCATCGACCTGACTGAGCCAAGTGGCAAGGTCGTACGAGCAGTCATTCCCGAACGCACCGAGCGGTGGAGTCAAGCTGTTCCCGGGGACGAAGATGATGTCCGCCGTGCAACCAATGTCGGAGCGCTCAGCAGCGGCGGCGAACGAGACTTGGGGCGATTCCGGACCTTGATCGAACGCGCCAGCACTGAGAACCCCGACATCGCCGCGGAGGTTGCCTTCACCAGCCTGGAAGTGACCGTGGTGACGGTCACCGCGAGCCAGGCAGAGCTGTGCGGGGCGTCACGTTGCTATCGCATTGAGCATCGCGAGGGTGGCCAGGCTCGCCTGAGAGCAAGAACCATCAAGGCCCGACAGTTGCAGGGGTACTTTGCACGCCGCAGCCTGACTCGCCTGTTGACCGCGCAGTTGAAGTCCTTGGATGCAGCATAGTCAGCATTGCAGCCATTGACGCACTTACGCCGATTCGGACGACGCTGCTAAGCACTGTGCGCGTTGATCTGCAACGGTCCATCGGTATCCTGGCTTGGCTGGGCGTCGATCACCCCTTGCGCCATTCGCGCAGATGACCAGGTGCTGCGCCTTGGGGCTTGGCCCCGCCTTTCCTGTCCTGCCTTGCCCATCATCGTCACCAGTTCCAACGCATGCCCACCTTGCTCGGCCGTAAAAGGCACATACCCCGTTGCGCTGGAGAACTCTGTCCTGGGTGATCCGTTGAACTCGTGCCACGCGTTCAGGCGAAGCCACGCGTCGCTGGCCCGGGGCCCGCCGTTGCGGCCCTGGCCACTGCCGATGCGATTGAGCCGGATGCCCAACCGGCCGACCGTGGAAACGCCGTCGCTGTAGCGTACGCGCGCGATGTCATCGACCAGGTCGTCGACGTCCACGCGCTGCCAGATCACCTGCGCCTGGGGTTCGATTCTCCAACCGGTCAGATCTTCCGCGGTGTCACCCGAACCCAGGGCGAAGGGCCACCCGCCCTCCAGCGAAAGAACCGTGCCATCGCCGTTGGTGAAGGTGTCGGGCAGCGTGGGCAAGGGTTCCAACCCATGGTCTGGAGGCGGGGCCGCAAAGGTTGCGTAGCTCATGAAGCAGGCGGATGCCAACGCGGTCAGCCGCAACACCTCTCGAGAGCCCCCCCGGACATCCCCCGTCCCCTTTGCCATACACATCGGCGTAGACGACATGTCGAGCTCCACTTGGGAGCATCGAGTCTATTTTTGCCTTCTGCCACGCGCATCCGCACAACTGCCGGTTACTCGCCAGTATGTTTACTGATTTCCACGGTGCCAACCGGCTGCTACACGCCATTCAGAGACTAAACGCGACCGCCCTACCGCTGATAAAGAACCCTAGTCACCTGCGGCGACCGCATGTCTGCTTCCGGCCAGAAGCGGACCTCCGCCCTACCCCTGATAACGCCCCCTAATCCCCGTAATCCCGTCACTCTTAGCTGACAGGGGGATGTGCCGAGGATCTATTCCTGCGCTCGGGAAGGCAGCGACACACTGACGATGGCGGTCTGTCACCACTCCCGAGCAGCTCTGGAGTCTAAGCCGCTCTGGAGTCTAAGCCGCTTTTTCGAGAAGAGCAGCAATCAGCGCTTGATCCGGAGCCGTCTTGAGCCGGATCGCAACAAATGTTCAAGTTCCATTTTGCATGTCCTGAGTTCGAGTGTGCGGCCTCTGATTTGCACTGAGATAGTGTCCCTGCAGCTCAGATCACCTTCGAAAGGCACTGCCAAGTCAATGAATTCCATTGAACATCATTGGTTTTCCATAGGCATTTTTCCCGGAGCATCAATTAGGATGCGCTCACACCATGCTTCGCTTCAGCCAGCAGTCGCTCACTAGGACCAAGGTGAGACTCCTCCCTGTCACCTACCGCTAGCCTGTTCACATCTTCCAAGAAACCATCACCAAGCCTCACTGCCGCTGACCAAGCGTCGGTTCGCAATAAAGCAACGCCCGATACGGCTATCAGGATGATGCCCCACAAGGAAGAGGCAACAGAAGCCGAAATGCTTACGTTGGTGGAACCGGCTATAAGCACAAAAAGAATCATTGCTCCTGAGAAAGCCGACACGAAGTAGATACCCCAGAAGGCCAGATTCCACTTCGCTCGCTTCGCAGCCGATGCCGCCTTGGCCTTCCAACCAACCCGCTGGGTTTTCTGTTCCCACTCAACCAAGCTCCATACGTCGGCGAGATCACCTAGCATCCGACAAACCTCAGCACCTGATCGATCACAGACCCTTCTGACCACAGCTGCCGGTAAATAGGCGCCGAACAACTGGCGAGAAAGAACCTCCACACTTAATGCGTCGAGTTCCCACGGATTCTTCCAGTACTGAAGGAATTCGCGTCGGCGGACGAACTGAAGATCTCTTCGTCCAATCAGCCACCGAACGCCCCCAAGTACCAAGATAGCCAAACCCATGACCATCTTGAGCTGACCCCCAGCCAGACCTATCAAATGCTCCATATTCCCCCGGCCACGATCGATGCGTTACTCGAACGATCACCGACCAGGTGTGGCAGGTCAACATCTAGATCTCACCCAGGCAGATGGTTGCCTAAGGCAGCCTCGTAACGAGGCTGGATTCCGTCAGGCGCGCGACCTGAAACACAGCGTGGCAGCCCTCCTCCTGCTGGTCCACCGTCCGGGCGGCTAGCACCATGGCCGCCCCCGCTGGCTCCCTGACGAGAACCAGTCACAACGCGCCGCTAAGTGGAGAGCGCCAAACGCCTGTCGCGCGTCTATGGCGGTCCGGCAATCAAGCCCGCCTTCACAACTACCACGCCACCCCGAATGCAACTATGAAGGCCGCGACCTGCCCCCCTCGGTAAACCATGCCACACTTTCGCCGTCTTTTTGGTCGTTGGCTCCGCCTGCGTCGTCTTGTCCGTTGGCGTTGGCGTGAGCGCCAGGCCTCGGTCCCGGCCATCGAAGCCACCGAGGTCCCACTGCGTGCCGCGCTGTACAGCGTTGAACAGATGGAGGTGTACGGCCGCGCATTGGCGCGCCAGCACCGGGTGCGGATGCGACCTGGCGCAGAGCGCCTGCTCGATCGCCTGCAGGCCAACGAGCGTGTCCTCGAAGACGCCAACACGCTGCTCAGCAACGTAGTGCGCGAACAGCGGCCGGTGACCCCGGCCGGGGAATGGCTGCTCGACAACTACTACCTGATCGAAGAACAGATCCAGACCGCGCGACGCCACCTGCCGCGCGGCTACAGCCGGCAGTTGCCGTCGCTGGTCGCCGGCCCCTCGGCCGGGTTGCCGCGCGTGTATGAACTGTCGATGCAGGCGATCGCGCACGGCGATGGCCGCATTGACGGCGATACGCTGGGCCGCTTCATCGCCTCGTACCAGTCGCTCGCGCCGCTGAGCCTGGGCGAACTGTGGGCCGTTCCGATCATGCTGCGCCTGGCCCTGCTGGAGAATCTGCGGCGCATGGCGGCGCGGGTGATGCGTGACGGCACGGACCGTGGCCTGGCTGCCCAATGGGCGGACAGCCTCAATCGCGCGGCGTCGGACACCCCGACCGATGTCGTCCTCGTGGTGGCCGACATGGCACGCTCCGAGCCACCCTTGACCGGCGCGTTCATCGCCGAGCTGACCCGCTCGCTGCAGGGGCGCGGCGGCGCGTGGGCCATGCCCATCGCCTGGCTGGAACAGTGGGCCGCCGCGGCTGGGCAGCGCATCGACGAACTGGTCGCCGCCGAGGGGCAGCAACAGGCGGCTGACCAGGTCTCCATCGGCAACAGCATCGGCAGCCTGCGCTTCCTCTCCACCATGGATTGGCGCACCTTTGTCGAAGACATGAGTGTGGTCGAGCAGCGGCTGCGCGAAGACCCGATGGCCGTTTATCCGCAGATGGATTTCGGCACCCGCGACGCCTATCGCCACGTCGTAGAGAAGATCGCGCGGGGTAGCCGCGTCGCCGAAGAGCGCGTTGCGACCATCGCGCTGGATCTGGCGCGGGCGGCTGCGCCGATCGATGGGCCACGTACGCACGTGGGCTATTGGCTGGTCGGCGAAGGTGTGAACGCCACCGTTGATGCCGTGGCCGAGGCGGCCCCCCGCCACCGCAAGGCCAGGCGACTGGCGCATCGCGTGCCCCTTGCCCTGTACCTGCTGCCGATCGCCCTGCTGGCGGTGGTGGCCACCGCTGGCCTGCTTGCCTCGGGCAGCGGCTCGGTGCCCGTATGGCTGGCCGCGCTGTTCGGGCTGCTGGTATTCAGCGAGCTGGGCATCGTCCTGGTGAACTGGACGGCGACGGTACTGGTCACGCCCAGGCCGCTGCCCAAACTCGATTTCAGCGAAGGTATCCCGGCCGCCTGCTCCACCGTGGTCGCGGTCCCCTCGATGCTGTCCAGCATCGACGGCATCGATGTCCTGACCGAAGCGCTGGAGGTCCGCTTCCTGGCCAACCGCGATCCTCAGCTGCGCTTCGTGCTGCTGACGGACTTTCTCGATGCCGCGGCAGCCGAGACGCCGATGGACGACACCCTGCTCGCGCACGCCGTGGAGCGCATCGAGGAATTGAACAGTCGCTATGCTACTGAGCGCGGCGATCGCTTCTACCTGCTGCACCGTCCCAGGCAATGGAACCCGGGCGAAGGGGTGTGGATGGGGCACGAGCGCAAGCGCGGCAAGCTGGCAGCGCTCAACGCCCTGCTCCGCCAAGGCGATGCGGCCGCGTTCATGCGCACCGTCGGTGACACGGCGGCCCTGATCGGCGTCCGCTACGTCATTACGTTGGATTCGGACACGCAGCTTCCGCGGGATGCCGCACGCGCCTTCGTCGCCACCCTGGCGCACCCGCTCAACCGCCCGCGCTTCGATCCGGCGCTGCAACGCGTGGTGGAGGGCTACGGCATTCTGCAGCCCAGCGTCGGCACCAGTCTGGGCACGCGCCGCACCTCGCGGTTTGCCAGGATGTTCGGTAGCGAACCCGGCATCGATCCGTACTCGCGCATGGTCTCGGATGTCTACCAGGACCTGTTCGACGAAGGTTCGTTCGTGGGCAAGGGCATCTATGACGTCGAAGCGTTCGAGCATGCGCTCGAAGGCCGCCTGCCCGAGAACCGCATCCTCAGCCACGATCTGCTGGAAGGCTGCTATGCACGCGCCGGCCTGGTCAGCGATGTGCGCCTGTACGAGGACTATCCCGAACGCTACGCCGCCGATGCCAAGCGCCGTGCGCGCTGGATCCGCGGCGACTGGCAGCTGCTGCCCTGGTTGATGCCATGGACACCGCGCCCGGGATCGGGCTGGGAACGCAACCGGCTCAGCCTGCTGTCGCGCGGCAAGTTGCTGGACAACCTGCGCCGGAGCCTGGTGCCGATTGCTGCCTTGGCCTTGCTGGTGGCGGGTTGGCTGTATGCCGAAAGCCCGGTTGCGTGGACGGCGTGGGTGCTGGCGCTGTGGTTCGCGCCGCCGCTGATCGGCATGCTGCGCGATGCGCTGAGCGTTCCGGACGACACCCCGCTGGAAGCGCACTACATCATGGTTGGGCGCGGCACGCTGCAGTCGTTGCTGCGCGCGGCCACCCAGGTCGCGTGTCTGCCCTACGAAGCGTTGCTCGCCGGTGGCGCGGTGCTGCGCACGCTCTGGCGCATGACCGTCACCCGCCGCCACCTGCTGCAATGGAACCCCTCCAGCGAAGTCGAACGCCGCCTCGGCAGCGACCGCGGCGCGGAATGGCGGGTGATGGCGCCAGCATCGTTGCTGGCAATTGCGCTGGCGGCCGTTGTGGCCAGCGTGGCTCCGCAGGCGCTGCCTGTCGCCCTGCCCCTGCTGTTGGCGTGGACCTTCGCGCCCGCGTTGATGGCGTGGCTCGGCCGGCCGCCGGCCGCAAGCGTGGCCGAACTGTCCGTGACCCAGCGGGCATTCCTGGGCCGGCTGGCGCGGCGCACCTGGTCGTTCTTCCAGGCGTGGGTGCGCGAGCAGGATCATTGGCTGCCGCCGGATAACATCCAGGAGCATCCAACCCTGGTGGTGGCGCGGCGCACCTCGCCGACCAACATCGGCCTGTCGCTGCTGGCCAATCTCTCTGCGTGGGATTTCGGCTGGCTCCAGCTGGGCGCGGTCGCGGAACGCACCGCCCTCACGTTCGATACGCTGGACCAGCTGCCGCGCCATCGCGGCCACTTCCTGAACTGGTACGACACCGAAACCCTGGCGCCGCTGCAGCCGCGCTACGTCTCCACCGTGGACAGCGGCAACCTGGCCGGCCACCTGCTGACGCTGCGCCAGGGCCTGCTCGCGCTGGTGGATGCGCCGGTGCTGGCACCGCACACCTTCGACGGCCTGGCCGATACGCTCGGCGTGCTGGAAGAAGAACGGCAGCGCCATCGCCCTGCTGACGCGCCACTGGGCGAGGCACTCAACCACCTTCGCCAGCGCTTGGCCTCTACGCGCACCGACCCACCCCGTGGGACGGCACAGCTGCTCGCCCGGTTGCAGGAGCTGGCCGGCCTGGCCGACGCCGTACTGGCGCAATGGCCGGCACCGGAGTCACCCGAGGAAGGTGTGCTGCACTGGCCTGCGCTGTTCGCTGCCGAATGCCATGCCGCCCACGCAACACTCGCCGACCTCCCTGCCGATGCCGGCGCCGACGACGAGGCACCAGTACCGAGCCTGCGCGAGTTGGCCGCCCTGCCCGGCTCCGTCGGTGCGGACGCGCGCGCGCGCATCGAGCAGCTGCAGGCGCTGGCGCACCGCGCCGGACAGTTCTCACTGATGGAGTACGGGTTCCTGTTCTACCGCACTCGGAACCTGCTCTCGATCGGCTACAACGTCGACGACCATCGCCTCGACAACAGCTTCTACGACCTGCTGGCTTCCGAAGCGCGGCTGTGCGCCTTCGTCGCCATCGCCCAGGGCCAGCTGTCGCAGGAAAGCTGGTTCGCGCTCGGGCGGATGCTCACCGAGGTCAACGGCACACCGACGCTGTTGTCGTGGAGTGGCTCGATGTTCGAGTACCTCATGCCGCAGCTGGTGATGCCCAGCTATCCCGACACGCTGCTCGACCAGACCGCGCGGCATGCGGTGGAGGCACAGATCGTCTACGGCCGCACCTTGAACCTGCCGTGGGGTGTGTCCGAGTCCGGCTATAACGCGGTCGATGCCCGCCTGAACTACCAGTACCGCGCGTTCGGCGTGCCCGGGTTGGGGCTCAAACGCGGCCTGGGCCAGGATCGGGTCATCGCGCCCTATGCCAGCATGATGGCGCTGATGGTGGCACCGGAGGCGGCGTGCCAGAACCTCCAGGCACTTGAAGGTCTCGGGTTCTCCGGGCGCTTTGGCATGTACGAAGCGATCGACTACACCCCCGCCCGGGTGCCGCCGGGGCAGGATCACGTGCTGCTGCGTTCGTTCATGGCCCACCACCAGGGCATGGGCCTGCTGTCGCTGGACTACCTGTTGCGCGACCAGCCGATGCAGCGCCGTTTCGTTGCCGATACCGAGTTCCAGGCGACCTTGCTGCTGCTGCAGGAACGCATTCCGCGCATCGGCGTGTTCCATCCGCATGAGGTCGAAGCCCTGGGCGAGCACTCCGCCATGGCCGAGCACGAGACCTCCCTGCGCGTCCTGCGCGACCCGGCGGGCCCGCGCCCGGAAGTGCAGTTGCTCTCCAATGGGCGCTACCACGGCATGCTGACCCATGCCGGCGGCGGCTACAGCCGCCACGGCGACCTGTCACTCACCCGCTGGCGCGAAGACGGCACCACCGATGCCTGGGGGTCGTTCTGCTACCTGCGCGACGTGGACAGCGGCGAGTTCTGGTCTGCCGCCTACCAGCCCACCTGCGTGGCGCTGGACCATTACGAGGCGATCTTCTCCGACGCCAAGGCAGAGTTCCGTGGTGCCCGCCGCGGCTGCGAGAGTCATCTGCAGGTCGCCATTTCGGCCGAGGACGACATCGAGCTCAGGCGCCTGCGCCTGACCAACCGCGGCCGTCGCCAGCGCACGGTGGAGATCACCACCTATGCCGAAGTGGTGCTGGCGCCCGCCGCGTCGGACGACGCGCATCCGGCCTTCAGCAACCTCTTCGTGCAGAGCGAGATCCTGGACGCCAAGCAGGCCGTGCTCTGCACGCGCCGGCCGCGTTCGCACGACGAGATACCGCCGTGGATGTTCCATCTGGTCGCGGTGCATGACGCGGAGGTGGTGTCGATCTCCTACGAAACCGACCGTTCGCGCTTCCTGGGGCGTGGCAACACGCCGCGGACGCCGCAGGCGTTGACCACCGATACCGACCTCTCCGGCACGGACGGCTCGGTGCTCGACCCGATCGTGGCCATCCGCGTCCGCGTGGTGCTGGAGCCCGAGCAGACCGTGCAGCTGGACATGGTGTATGGCATTGGCGCGGACCGCACCGGTTGCGAGGCGATGGTCGACAAATACCGTGATCGCCGCTTGGCCGACCGTGTCTTCGACCTGTCGTGGACACACAGCCAGGTGGTGCGCCGGCAGATCAACGCCAGCCAGGCCGAAGCGTCGCTGTACGAGCGCCTGGCCAGCCACGTGCTGTATGCCAATCCGCTGCTTCGCGCGGGCGACGCCGTCCTGCAGCAGAACCAGCGCGGACAATCCGGGCTGTGGGGCCATGCCATCTCGGGCGACCTGCCCATCGTCCTGCTCAAAGTCACCGACGCGGAGAACATAGAACTGGTCAGGCAGCTGGTGCAGGCGCATGCGTATTGGCGCCAGAAGGGACTCAACACCGACCTGGTCATCTGGAACGACAGCAAGGCCGGCTATCGGCAGGAACTGCAGGACCAGATTCTGGGAATGGTCGCCGCCAGTTCCGAGACGGGCCTGCTCGATCGTCCTGGCGGCATTTTCGTGCGGCCGGTGCAGAACATGAGCCACGAGGACCGCATTCTGTTGCAGGCGGTTGCGAGGGTGGTACTCAGCGACGAGGACGGCACGTTGGCCGCCCAGGTGGGGCGTCAGCCGCTACCTGTGCGACGCATTCCGGCCCTGGTGCCGCAGGCGGAGCAACAGGAGCTGGCCCTGGCGATGGAAGAGACGACAGGGCTTCCCGTCGTCGCCGACCCGGGGCCCGAACCCGGGCTGCCGCCGGGTGCCGAGCACGACGAAGAGGTGGACGACCCGTGGCCGTTCCTTCCGTACCGCGGCGCCGGCCGTTTCGACAACGGCACCGGGAGTTTCAGCGAGGACGGCCGCGAATACGTGGTGGTGGTGCGCGAAGGTGCCCCGACGCCGGCGCCTTGGGCCAACGTGATCGCGAACGCCCGTCTGGGCACGGTCGTCAGCGAGAGCGCACCGGGCTACACCTGGTTCGAGAATGCACACGAATTCCGCTTGACGCCCTGGCTCAACGATCCGGTGTCTGATACCGGCGGCGAAGCCTTCTACGTGCGCGACGAGGACACCGGCCGTGTCTGGTCGCCGATGCCGCTGCCGTGCCGGGGCACCGGGGCGTACCGCACGCGCCATGGATTCGGCTACACCGTCTACGAGCATATCGAGGACGGCATCGTCAGCGAGTTGTGGGTCTTCGTCGACGTCACCGCCCCGCTGAAGTTCTCGGTCCTGCGGTTGCACAACCTCTCGGGCCGGCCGCGGCGGCTGTCGGCCATCGGCTACGTGGAATGGGTCATGGGTGACCTGCGCCCGAAGTCGCGCATGCATGTAGTGACCGAACGCGACCCGCAGACCGGGGCGCTGATGGCGCGCAACAGTTACAGCACCGAGTTCGGCGGCCGGATGGCCTTCTTCGACACCGATGCCGAGGGCTGCGGCTGGACCTGCGATCGCCTGGAGTTCATCGGCCGCAACGGCGGCCTGCACGCACCGGCCGCGTTGCGTCGCGAACGTCTGGATTCGCGGGCGGGCGCAGGCCTGGATCCCTGCGCGGCGATCCAGGTGCCGCTGGAGCTGGCGCCGGGCGACCGCAGTGAAACCACGTTCCGTCTGGGCGCGGGGCGCGACCGAGAGGAAACGCTGGCGTTGGCACGAAGCCGCCAAGGGAATCAGGAAGCCATCGATGCGCTGGACGCCGTGCGCATCCACTGGCGCAATGTGCTGGCCACGGTGCAGGTACGCACGCCGGACCCGGCGTTCGACGCACTGGCCAATGGGTGGCTGGTCTACCAGACGCTGGGCTGCCGCTACCTGGCGCGCAGTGGCTACTACCAGTCAGGCGGCGCGTTCGGCTTCCGCGACCAGCTGCAGGACGCACTTGCTCTTGTACACGCGCGCCCGGACCTGACCCGCGAACACCTGCTGCTCTGCGCGGCGCACCAGTTCACCGAAGGCGATGTGATGCACTGGTGGCACCCGCCGCAAGGTCGGGGCGTGCGCACCCGCTGCTCGGACGATTATCTGTGGTTGCCCCAGGGCGCATCCCGCTACCTGGAGGTCACCGGCGACGCCAGCGTGCTGGACGAAGTGGTCGGATACATCGAGGGTCGCGCGGTGACCCCGGAGGAGGAAGGCTACTACGACATGCCCACCCTGTCGGCGCAGCGCGGCACCCTGTATGCGCACTGCGTCGTCGCGCTGGAACGCGGGTGCCGGTTGCTCGGCGAACGCGGGCTTCCGTTGATGGGCAGCGGCGATTGGAACGACGGCATGAACCGCGTCGGCGACCAGCAGCGCGGTGAGAGTGTGTGGCTCGGGTTCTTCCTCCACGACACGCTTCGCCGCTTCATCGGGCTGGCCAACGCCCGTGGCGATGCCTCCCGTGCACAATGGTGCGAAGAGCAAGCCGAACGCCTGCGTCAGAACCTGGAACAGCATGCCTGGGACGGGGCGTGGTATCGCCGCGCCTGGTTCGACAACGGCGCCATGTTGGGCTCGTCACAAAACCAGGAGTGCCGCATCGATTCGATCTCCCAGAGCTGGTCGGTGCTGTCCGGCGTTGCCGCGCCTGAGCGCGCCACGCAGGCCCTGGACTCGCTGTACACGCATCTGGTGCGGAAGGACGCCAAGCTGATCCAGCTTCTGGACCCGCCCTTCGACCAGACCACGGAGGACCCCGGTTACATTCGTGGCTACGTACCGGGCGTGCGCGAGAACGGTGGCCAGTACACCCACGCGGCGGTGTGGGCGGCCATGGCATTCGCACAACAGGGAGATGCGGTGCGTGCCTGGGAGCTGGCCGGCATGATCAACCCCCTCAACCACGCGCTGGATCCGGAAGCAGTCCAGACTTACCGCGTCGAACCCTATGTGCTGGCAGCCGATGTCTATGCCGTGTCGCCGCACGTCGGCCGAGGCGGCTGGACGTGGTACACCGGCTCAGCCGGCTGGATGTATCGCCTGCTGGTCGAATCCCTGCTCGGCATCCGTCGCGACGGCGATCGTCTGTCACTTGAACCGTGCCTGCCCGATCACTGGCCGTCATTCGAACTGAGCTACCGCTTCGGGCGCAGCCTGTACGAGTTCGTGGTGACCCGCACGGCGCAGGGTCGGCCGACACTGCATGTGGATGACGTCCTGCAGCCGGACCTCAGCGTCCTGCTCCGCGACGACGGCCATTACTACAAGGTCGCCCTTGACCTGGACGCACCCCCGAGATGAACGTTCGTCCCGACATACAGGAGCAGCTCGATGCGCTGGCCGACATGCTGGCCCACTGGGTGGCGCGCGTGCGCCATCCGGCGCAGTTCTGGCCGCAGTTCGAAACCCTTGCGGCCGAGATTCTGGATCAATGTGCGCCCACGGAGAGGGAGCAGGTGCGCGCACGCCTCCAGGAAATGCTCGGACGCCATGGGCTGGAGCCGCCGCCGGGGCACGATGGCCAGTCCTTGTCGTAGACAGCCAGCTGGCATCGCATGAGCCGAATACCTGCACCGATTCAGCTCATGGCAAGAGCCGAATAGCGTTTCTCCGGCTGAACAGGAAAGTTCCATCCAGTTGAGCAACCCAACGACCAGATTCAGATCGGAAGCCGCCTGAGAAGAGCGCCCGTCACTCCACCCAGTAGACCGCCTTGAGCGCCTCCGCGAGTCGCGATCCCGCCTCCTGCGGCGTGAACGGTGGCGTGCGCGGCGGATCGTAGACCTCCGGGCGCGTGCCAGCCACGACGAGGTCGATGGCATAACAACTGCCATCTCGTACCGCGCGATAGCTCTCCGCGTTGACGTAATGGCTCATCGCCGCATCACCCACGGTGAAGTGCGTAAAGGGCACGCCGCCGATATCGACCGTGGTCGCCGCCGCTGGGCCGGTCGCTTCGGCGGGCAGCTCGAGACAGGCGCTGACCGCCGCGGCATCCTCGCTGCGCCCAATCCGCAACTCCCCGGCAGTAACACGATCCGAGCCCTCCAGCACCAGCGCCACCAGCGGTGTGCCCACGCTGTCCGGCGAAGCAAACAGCTTCCACGTGGGCGACGCCAGGTAGTCACGCTGGAAGTCGTGCTCCACCCGCCCCCCTGCAACCGGGCCAACCGCGATGCCGGACGACCCCTCCTGATACACAGGGGCCGGCCGCCGCCCGGCTGTGGTCGCAGCGGCCGCTGGGTCTGCCGCCTTCGCCGCCCCCGGGTCCGCGCCGCTGGGCGACACGATCGGGGCGGCATCCCCCTGACCCTGCGGCGAACAGGCGCAGAGCAGCATCGTCAAACCGACCGCGGCCAACCCTGCCTTGATGCGGATCTGGTTCTGCATGAGGGGCTCCACTGGCAATGGTCCCAGACTGCATCGCCCACCGTTAACGGCGCGCCACGTTCTCCGTGAAAGGCGCCCGCGCCAGCGCCGGCGGGCAGGGAGTCCCTCCCCCGCCCGCCCCGCCCTGCTCCCTCAGTAGTCATAGCTCACGCTGACCCGCAGCGATCGCGGCGCCTGCCGGATGGTCGCTGCGCCATACAGCGGATCGGGCTGGCCCGGATCCAGCTCGGAATACGGCGACTTCCACAGCGCCACCTGGCTGTTGAACACGTTGAAGACGTCCAGATTGAAGCCCAGCCGCCCCTCGGCCAGCGCGGGGCGGTAGGACACTCCCAGGTCCAGCTGCTTCAGCCACGGCAGGCGCCCCTGGCTGCCCGGAGGCGCCGGCTGCCCGTTGTAGAAGTGATACGCGACGCCATAGCCGGAAGGGTCTTCGAAGTCCGGCCCATACGAGCCCAGCGCACTGAACGGCGAGCCGGAGAGCACCTTGAGATTGGCCGAGACCAGCCACTCCGGCGTCAGCTGGTAATAGCCGTGGAGCTTGAACTGATGGGTGTGATCGTTGCTCTGCGGACCGTTGGTGTGCTCCATCAGCTGGGCGTAATCCCACGCCTGGGTCGTGGACACGGCGGTCTGGCCGATGCCGGAGAGCAGCTGCCCTTCGGTGGTGCCGTAGCTGCGCGACCAGGTGTAGTCGCCGCGGGCATACCAGCGGCCATCAAACGGATGTTCCAGCGAGAGGTTCACCGCGTAGTAGTTACGCTTGAACTGCGGGAAGCCCATTTCCGCGTTGCTCAGCGGGACGGTCACGTAATTGCCGCCGGTGTCGACCAGATTGAAGGTGTTGGCGCGCCCGGGGTTGATCAGCCAGCAGCTGACCGGGTTGCTGTCCTTGGTCACGTTGTAGCCCAGGCTGCTGGCCTTGCTGAGCACGGTATCGATATCGCAGTAATCGTCCACACCGCTGCGCAGCACGCGGTAGGTTGCCTTGGCCCCGTACACCCAGTTCTGCCCCAATGCCTTGCTGAAGCCGAGGATGAATTCGTCCTGGTAGGACGGTTCGATGCCGGAGGTGGCCACCGTCTTCGCATCCGGGAGCAGGCCGTAGTTGTTGTTGGCCGACACCGCGCCGGAGAACTGGGTGAGATCGGTCGGGTAGCCGTTGCTGTCGATGCCGCCGTAGGTGTAGTACGTCGAGGTGGCAAGCGTCGCACCCGCTGCATTGAAGGCCGGGTTCAGCGGCAGTGCGAGGTAGTAGCGCCCCACGTTGCCGAACACCTTGAACCGCCCATCGCCCTCGACGTCCCAGCTGAAGCCCAGGCGTGGCGCCCACTGCCCGCTGGTCTGCTTGATGTAGGCATCGCCATCGCGGTTGAAGTTGGTGAACTGATCCAGGCGCAGGCCGAGATTGAGCAGCAGGCGATCGGTCACCTGCCAGTTGTCTTCGATGTACTGCGCCCGCTGCGACGCCCGCACCGAGGCCAGCGCACTGTAGATGTACTGGCGCACGTAGTAGCCGTCTTCGCCATTACGGATCCCGCCGGTGGCCGGCACGCCCAGGCCGGTATTGATCGGCACGTTCGGGTTGGACTGCCCGTAGATCCAGTAGTAGCCATCGGCCGACGCGACCGAGCCTCGATTCAGCGCACGCGCGTTCTGGTTGTCGATGCCGACGGTGATGCTGTGGTTGCCCCACACGTAGTTGGCATCCAGCCGCAGGTTGTTGCTGCGGTTGCCCCGGTCGGGGTTGACCAGCAGCGAGGTGGTCTGCGCGTTGGTGATCGGCGCGCCACCGGTCAGTGCCGGGTTCTGCAACGTGGGGCTGTTGATGTAGGTCAGGCTGCCGTCGTAGGCCGGGTTGCCGATGTAGTCATCCGTGCGCATTTCGCCGTACTGGGCGCTGACGGTGAGCCGGTCGGTGAGGTAGCCGGTGTATTTGGCCGTCCACAGGTCGCCACCGGTTTTGGTGGCGTCTTCCTTGCCGCGCTGGGCGCCACGGGTGAGCGTGTCGTAGTCGTAGGCGAAGATGTCGCCCCGGAAGACGTTGCGACTGGAGGCGCCGGTCACTTCGAGCAGGTGGTTGTCGGTGATGTTCCAATCCACTTTGGCGTACCAGCGGGGGCGCTCGTACGCGTAATTGGAGTACGCATTGGTGGCCTCGACATTCTTGACGTCGGTGCCCTCACGGCGCTCCAGCTCGTAGGAGCCAAAGAAGAACAGCCGGTCTTCGATCAGCGGGCCGCCGGCGTAGATGCTCTGCGTGCTGACCCACTCGCGGTCCTTGCTCTCCGGCGCATACAACGCACCGTCGCCGGGATAACGCACGTCGTCCTTGTCCGAGCGCGTGGAGGCCGGCTCCCAGGTCGCCTGGCCGCCGAAATGCCATTCGTTCGTGCCGCGCTTGCCGACCGCATTGATCACCCCGCCGTCGGATCGGCCGTATTTGGCGCTGTAGCCGCCGGTATAGATTTCCTGCTGGTCGATGCTGCCGTAAGGCAGCGTCAGGCCGCCCAGGCCCCGCAGTGGATCGGTGCTGTTGAAGCCGTTGATGTAGTACGCGTTCTCTGCGGCAGACGAACCGCCAAAGCTCACCAGCTGCGCACCGGTCGGGCCGGCATACGTGCCGTTGCCGCTGTTGCCGATCACGCCGGGCGCGAGCTGTGCAATGGCCTCGGCCGAGCGGCCCAGCGGCAGCCGTTGCAGCTGCTCGGCCGTGATCACGGTGCGCGAGTCCACGCTGCTGACATCGATGGCCGCCGCCGCGCGGTCTGCGCTGACCTGGACGCCATCCAACCGGGTGACCTCGGCGAAGGAGACGTCGGTGCTGGTGCCAACCGTCAGCGCGACATCCTGTCGGGTCTGCACTACGTTGCCGTTGGCATCACGTGCCTCCACTGAGTAACGGCCAAGCGGCAGCTGGGGGATGGCGTAGCGGCCGCGCGCATCGACCGACACTTCACGAGTGAAACCCGTGTCGCTGCGAACGAAAATGCGCTGTGCCGATGCAGGCGCCTGACCGGTGATCGCGCCGGTGGTGGACTGTGCATGTACCAGGGGAGATGCGGTGGCAAGCAACACCGCCAACGCCAGCAGGTGCGGGCGCAGGGAAGAACGAGCTGTCGTCATCGTGGGGCAATCGATGGTGGGGGAAACGATTTCATTAACCCTGCTCATGGCCCGATCGAGAAATGCGCAGGGGTTATGTCGTGTTTGCCGATGGCGATATCGCGCGCGACCAAAACATGACATTCGTCACCGCGCGGGCTGCATCAGGACGCTACGCGGGCGAAGCGCGCAAGCGCCTTATCACGCCAGCGCCTGCCGTCATGAGCAATCCGCATCAGGCTGATGCAATCGCAGGGTCCCGCGCTTCCTACAATCAATCACGCCTCCCGCTCTGCGTCCCTATCTGGATTCCTCAATGCGCTTTGCTCTGTCCCTTGGTCTGCTGGGTGTGGTCGCCCTGCTGCCGTCCTGCACGCCTACCCCCTCCCCCGCCGCCACCGCCACGCCTGCTGCGACCGAGCAGGCGCCTGCGGAAATCGCCTGGCGCCACGGCGACGTAGACGACGCCTTTGCCGAGGCGCGCGACAGCGGCAAGCCGGTGCTGCTGTACTGGGGCGCGGTATGGTGCCCGCCGTGCAACCAGCTCAAGGCGACCTTGTTCAAGGACCCGGCCTTCATCGCGCTGACGCGCCAGTACGTGCCCGTCTACCTGGATGGCGATGAGGAAGGCGCCCAGGCCTGGGGCGAACGCTTCGGTGTACGCGGCTACCCGACCCTGATCGTGCTCGATCCCCAGCGCAATGAGCTCACCCGCCTGGCCGGCGGTAATGACAGTGAAGCACTGACCCGCGCCCTGACCCTGGCCGTCAGCCGGCGCACCGCAGTCAGCGAGGTCCTGCAGCACGCGTTGACGGCACCACAGGACGTCAGCGCGGAGGACTGGCGCGTGCTGGGTGACTACGGCTGGGAGGTGGATGCCAATCGCCTGGCCGGCGAGCGCGATGCGGCCTCACTGCTGCAGCAGTTGGCCAAGGCGGCGCCCGAGCCGGCCCTGCGGCGTCGCTTCACGTTGCTGGCGCTGGGTGCAGGCACGCCAGATGCGACCGCAACGCCGGCGCAGCGCGACGCCACCCGCAGCGTGCTGGAGGCAGTGCTTGCCGCGCCCGCGGAAGTCCGTGCCAACCGCGAGCTGCTCGGGTATCAAGGGCCGGCACTGGTGAAGCAGGCCAGCGCCACCCCGGCGCAGGCCCAGCAACTGGGCACGCAGCTTCTGTCCGCGCTGGATGCGGCCGACCACGCCTTGGGCGACAAAGCGGACGCGCGGCTGGGCACCGTGATCACCGAGCTGGCGCTGCAGCGCCAGCAGCATCCCGACCAGGCCATTCCGGCGGCACTGAAGACCAGGGCGCAGCAGCGCGTCGCCGCTGCCGATGCTGCCGCGACCACCCCGCACGAACGCCAGGCCACGGTCAGCACCGCGGTGTATGTGCTGCGCCAGATCAAGGACGACGCAGCGGCCGAAAAACTGCTGCTGGCCGAGCTCGACCGCAGTCAGACGCCGTACTACTACATGCCTGAACTGGCCGACCTTGCCGAGGAACGTGGCGACAAGGCCACTGCCCTCTCGTGGCTGCACAAGGCCTACCAGGGCGCGCAGGGCCCAGCTACGCGCGTGCAGTGGGGTGTGCTGTACGTCGAAGGCCTGCTCCGCCTGGCACCGGACGATGCGCCGGCCATCGAGCAGGCCACCGGCGAGGTGATTGGCGATCTCGCAGCGCAGCCGGCGGGCTACCACCAGCGCACGCGTCAGCGCTTTGAACGGCTGGGCGGCGCGCTGCAGGCGTGGAGCCGCACGCATCACGGTGCGGCGAGCTTGACCCGCCTGCAGGCACAGATGACCGCGAGCTGCACCAAGGCCGCCTCCTCTGCCGAGGGCACAGCAGGCTGCGAGCGCTGGCTGAAAAGCTGACCCAGCCAAATGCCTGTGATACCGCAGCCGCTACCCTTTCAGTTGCGTTTCCAGCGCATGCAGTCGCTGCAGATACGGTGCGGTCGGCACCAGTTCGGTTTCCAGCAGCGGTTTTGCCCGTGCCACCTGGCGGCGGGCCGCATCGCGCTCGCCATTGGCCAGCAGAGCCTCGGCCAATGGAACCCGCCAACGCGCAACCGACGCAGCGCCGTCACCAAACAGCGCTGCATTGCCCTCGACCACCGTGCGCCATCGGCTGGCTGCGAGGGCTGATTCACCGGCACGCAGCGCTGCTTCGGCCTGCATCTGCTGATAGCGCAGCTGCAGCGGCGGCGACATCGACGGCACCAGCGGCGCCATCTCCAGCAGCGCTGCCTCGGCCTGGGCAGGGTCGCCGCGCTGGATCATCCATTCGATCTCACCCAAACGTGAGATGCGCAGATCCGGCGCATCGGCTGGGCTGATCCGCTGCCAGATCGGGAGGACGCGCTGGATCAGGGGGCCTGCCTGTTCGGCACGTCCGCTGCGCATCAGCAACCGTGCGAGATTCATTTCGGCGCGCAGGCTGGAGGGCTTGTCCCGCCCCAACACCTGGCGGCGGATTGCCAGCGAGCGGCGGTAGAGCTGCTCTGCGTTGGCCATGTCGCCGCGCGCCTCCTCCAGGTTGGCATAGTTGTTGAGGTTGATCGCGTGGTCGATGCTGTCTTCGCCATTGGTGAGTGCACTGATGCGCAGGCAGGTATCAAAGCCTGCCGCGCTCTCCGTATAACGGCCCAGATCCATGTGCAGCAGCGCCAGTTCGCAGTACGCCATCGCTGTGCGGGAGCTGTCCCGACCGTACAACAGCAGGCTGAGTTCGCGCGACTGCAGCAGCAGCGGCGCGGCATCATTCGGTTTGCCCTGCTCCTGCAGGGTCATCGCCAGCGCATGCAGACCGTGCTGATAATCAGCGCTGGTATCGCTGCGGCGGCGCTTGAGCGCCAGCGACTCGCGCAGCAGCTGCTCCGACTTCGCCAGGTCGCCACGGTTGCGGTACATCAGTCCCATGTTCTGCATCACGGTCGCGGTACCACCTTCCGTTCCCGGCTCGCTCAGGCTCCCGCGCATCCCCAACGACTGCTGGAATGCCGCTTCGCTTTCGGGATACCGCTCCAGCTGGTTGTACGCCAGGCCCAGGGAGTTCAGTGCGTGCGCACGCGTCCGCGGATCGTCGTCGCGGTCGAGCAGCTGAAGTGCCCGCTCCGCGAACTTCAACCCCTCTTCGCCGCGCTTGCCGTTGCTCATCTCCACCGACAGGTCGCTGTAAGTCTGGGCTGCGAGCCGGGCGCGACCGACCGATGGCGACGAAAGGCCTTCGGCGGCGCTGCGCAGCAACGCCTCGGCCTGTTTGGGCAGGCCGATGTTCTGATAGGCGCGTCCCAATACGCTCTGCAGCCGTGCCCGCAACGCCGGCGAGTCCGCCAATTCGGCGTCAACCTGCGCAGCGCTGGCATCCAGCACCGCACGCGCACTCACCTCCTCGGTGCCGCGCGCACCGCGCTCCCGTGGATCGGCTGCGTCGAAGGCCGCCACCAGGAACTCGCTCACCTGCTCGGCGATCGCCGCTTCTTCCTGGGCGCGCGCATTGGATTCGCTTAAACGCCAAACGAAGCCACCCGCCATGGCAGACACCGCCACGGCTACGCCCGCCGCCTGCCAGTGGCGGCGCAGCCAGCGCTGCACACGGTAGCCTGCGCGTGGGGCGCGGGCACGCACCGGGTGATGCATCCGCCACCGCTCAATGTCGTCGGCCAGTGCTTCCACCGAGCCATAGCGCTGGGATGGATCACGTGCGCAGGCCTTGCCGGCGATCGCATCCAGATCCCCGTGCAGCCGGCTGTGCCAGGGGCACGTTGGCAGCGCCCAGGCACTGGGCAGCGGCACGATCGCGCCAGGCTGTCCAGCGTCGTTGCCAAGGCGGCGGTCGCTCAGCATCTCCACCAGGATCACGCCCAGGCTGTACACGTCGGTGGTGACCCCTACGTGCTCCCCGGCGATCAGTTCAGGGCTGGCATACACCGGCGTGTAGAAGCGGTCGATGCTGGACTCGGCGGCGCCGCCCAGCCAGCGGGCGATGCCGAAATCGAGCAGCACCGGCTCGTTGTCCGCGCGCACCAGCACGTTGCTGGGCTTGAGATCGCAATGCACGACCAGGCGCGCGTGCGCGGCCTGGACGGTGCGGCAGATCCGCACGAACAGACGCAGGCGCTCGGTCAATCCAAGCTGGTGCTCGCGGCATGCGCGGTCCAGCGGCTCGCCGTCCACGAACTCCATCACCAGATAGGGCTGGCCGGTGGCGGTGCTGCCACCGTCGTACAGCCGCGCAATGTTGGGGTGCTCCAGTCCGGCCAGGATCTGCCGCTCTGCCGCGAGCCGTTGACTGAACTCGGCGCTCGCCAATCCGCGCAGCAGCTTGATCGCCACGCGCTGCTGGTAGGTGTCATCGGCTCGTTCGGCAAGGAACACCGCGCCCATCCCACCGCTGGCCACGCGTCGGGTGAGCCGCCACGGGCCGATCCGCTCACCCACCTGCGCATCAGGCTCGGCGAGGTGCGTGATCAGTTCGCGCAACGGGCGATGCGCACTATCCAACGCCACGGTCTGGGCTTGAAGCAGCTCGATGACTTCATCCAGCAACGCTGGATCGTTCGTCATGCGTCCCAGTTCACTGCGCCACTCGGTAGGCGGCAGCTCGCATGCCGCATCGAACATCGTGCGCAGCTGTTGCCAGCGCTCATCCGTCATTGCCCATCCCCTGTCACGATAACGGCCCGGTTTACGCCAGGCGTTGATTGAGCCACGCCCTCGCGAAGCGAAGATCGCGATCCACTGTCGGCACCGACACCTCCAGCACGACCGCGATTTCTGCGCGGTCCATCCCACCGAAGTACATGTACTCCACCGCACGGGCAGCCCGCGCATCGTGCCCGGCCAACTGGTTCAACGCCTGATGCAATGCCAGCACTTCGTAATCGCAGGTCGGCGCATATGGCAGATCGCGATCAGCGTGCGACAGCGTCAGGTTCAAGGCGCCTGCCCCGCGCTTGGCGGCCGCACCGTTGCGTGCGAAATCCACCAGTACGGAACGCATCTTCAGTGCTGCCAAGGCGAAGAAATGCGCGCGATCGGAGAACTCCACCTCAGACCCCATCACCCGCAACAACGCCTCATGCATCAGCGAGGTCGGCCGCAGGGTCACATCGTCACGGTGTTGGCCGATACGCGCCTGCGCCATCTCGCGCAACGCGGGATAGATCAGTTCAAACAGGTATGCCTGCGCCTGGACATCCCCGCGGCGCCACCGGTGCAGCCACTGCGTGACCTCTCCACTCATGATTCCCGCTCCATCTCACCCGGCCTCCCCGGCCAGGCGGACCTCGTCCCTGACGCTCGATCATAGCGCAAGGCTGCTGGACCGTGAGCACGCCAGGTGCCGCCGTCGGAATCATGGCTGTGCCTCTCTGATCAGCCCCGCGGATGGGCCAGCGCGAAGTCCAGCCCCGCACACACCGAGGTGACCTGCGCCGCATTGCACTCCTGGGGCGAAGTGCGCGGGCTGTCCGGGTATACCTCGGTGGTGGTGGCGTACAACGCGTCGGTAAACCCGGCGCAGGCGCCGATAGAACGCGATTCGCCCCAGACCACGCCCGGGGATTGCAGCGGCATGCCGATCAACTCGCCGTTCGCATCGGCCGGGGCAATGTGGGTAACCTTCTCAACCGCGGCGATCAGCGCCTGCTGGAAGGCCGGCTGCGGGTCTTCGCTGTTGCCGATCACATAGAAGCCGTCCGGAATGATGTCCGGTACCAGCGCGATGCCATCGCGGGCGCAGCGCGCCGGGTCGAATTCCTGCAGATCGCTGTCGGTGGTTTCGTGCAGGTCCATGTGGACCAGCAGCGTGTCGCCCCGCGCGGCCATCCAGCGCATCAGCGCGGCCGCCTCCTCGATCAGGCCCTCGCCGCGGAAGCTGCGATTGGGATCGATCGCATCCGGATTCCAGCGCTGGATGCGCTCATAGCCCCACGGGCTGACGCAGGGCGCCACGATCAGGTTGATGCGGCCGGCATAGGCTTCGGCGTGCTGATCCAGGAACTGCAGCGCGCCATGCACGCCGCTGGTTTCGTACCCATGCACACCGCCGGTGATCAGCGCGGTCGGCAGTGCAGGATTCCATTCGTGGCTGACCACCGCGAACAGCGGGTAATGATCCGGTGCATAGTCCAGCTGGCCGTACTGGACCACCTCGAAGCGCTCCTCCAGGCCCTCGAGCGCGGCCACCACATCATCGTGGTAGCTGCGCTGTCGCTGCTGGGCGGCACGCCACTGCGCCCGCTCGGCGTCGCCCCAGGGGTGGCCGGGGGTGCCGATCGGGTAGAAATGCGTGTTGCTCATGGCCGTGCTCCAAAGAGAAATCCGGTCGCTGCGGCCGTTGGCTGCGTGCGACATTACGGGGGACATTCTAGCTGCGTGCGGGCATCCGGCGGTGTGCGCGCTGCCAACGCTGACACGAAAAAAGAGGACCGGTTGCCCGGCCCTCTTCTCTTTCCACATCGACGATCAGGCCGTCTGCGCCGCCTCATACCCATTCAAGCGCATGTCACTGGACGCGCGCCCCTGGGTCAGCGAACGCAGCGAGGTGGTATAGCCACCCAGTCGCGCCAGCGGTGCATAGCCGAGCACTTCCGCCTGGCCATCCTGGTCCTCGATCGAGGCCACCCGTCCGCTGCGACGGTTGAGGTCACCCACCACATCGCCGACATTGCCCGACGGCGCGTGGATGGCGATCTCCATCACCGGCTCCAGCAGCTGCGTGCCCGCCTGGGCCAGCGCCGCTTTCACCGCCTCGCTGCCGGCGCGATGGAAGGCCATGTCCGAGGAGTCCTTGACGTGGGTCTGACCGTCGACCAGCGTCACCTCGATACCGACCACCGGATGGCCCAGCGGGCCTTCGCCGAGTGCAGCGCGAACGCCCTTCTCCACCGCGTTGACGAACCCGCGCGGGATCGCACCGCCGACGGTGCGGTCGACGAAGGTCACCTCGCCATCCTCGCGCGGCGTCACATCGATCAGCACCTGGGCGAACTGGCCCTGGCCGCCGGTCTGCTTGGCGACCTTGCCCTCCACCCGCTGCACCGCACGCTTCGGCGTTTCCTGATAGGCCACGCGCGGCTCGCCGGTGCGGATGGTGACGCCCCACTCCGTGCGCAGGCGCTCGACCATCACCTCCAGATGCAGCTCGCCCATGCCCCAGATCAGGGTTTCACCGCTGTCCGCATCGGTCTCGACACGGAACGACGGATCCTCCTGCGCCAGGCTGGCCAATCCTTGGCTGATGCGGATCAGGTCCGAGGCCTTCTCCGCCGTCAACCGCCATGCCAGCACCGCATGCTGCGCCTGGATCGTATCGAGCAGCAGCGGGCGCGATGGTGCACTCAGCGTTTCACCGCTGACCGCATCCTTCCAGCCCAGCACCGCGACGATGTCACCGGCCACGGCCTGCTTGATGTCGTGGGTCTGGTCGGCCTGCACCCGCACCAGGCGACTGACCCGTCGCCCCTGCGGATGCTGCGAACTGGCCAGCGCGTCGCCCACCTTCAGCGTGCCCGAATACACCCGCACGAAGCTCAGCGCACCGTGGTTCTGGTGCGTGATCTTGAACAGCAACGCCGCAAGCGGGCCCTCCGGGTCCGGTGGCAGCAGCACGTCGTTGCCGTTCTCGGCGGCGACCACCGCCGGCCGATCCAGTGGCGAAGGCAGATAGTCGACCACCGCATCCAGCAGCGTCTCCACGCCCTTGCTCTTGAACGCCGAACCCGCCAGCACCGGGACGCCTGCACCGGCCAGGGTGCCGCGACGGATCGCCGCGCGCAGCTGTGCGTTGTCGATCACCGTGCCTTCCAGCCACGCCTGTGCCAGCACGTCGTCGGCATCGGCCACGGCCTCGATCAGCGCCTCGCGCTGCGGCAGCCACTGCGCCGCCTCATCGGTCGTCCAGGCATGCCGCAGGGCGGTGCCCTTGTCATCCCAATGCACGGTGCTGCGGTCGACCAGGTCCACCCAGCCATTGAACTGGCTTTCGGTCCCGATCGGCACGCCCAGCGCCCACGGCGTCGCACGCAGTTTCTCGCGCAGTTGGGTCAGCACGCGTTCGAAGGACGCCCCGGTGCGGTCCATCTTGTTGGCGAAGGCAATCAGCGGCACCCCGTGGCGACGCGCTTGGCGCCAGACCGATTCGGACTGGGGCTGCACCCCGTCCACCGCGGAGAACACGGCGACCGCACCATCCAGCACGCGCAGGGAGCGCTCCACTTCGATCGCGAAATCGATGTGGCCGGGGGTGTCGATCAGGGTCAGGTGATGGATGGGCTGGTCGCGCGGGGCCCAATGGGCCTGCACGGCGGCCGCGCCGATGGTGATGCCACGCTCGCGCTCGATCGCCGAGAAATCGGTGGTCGCCGCGCCGTCGTGCACCTCGCCGACGCGATGGATCTCGCCGGTTTTCCACAGCAGTCGCTCGGTGAGGGTGGTCTTGCCGGCGTCGATGTGGGCAATGATGCCGAGGTTGCGCCGGAGGGTAAGGGTCTGGGTATGGGTGTTCATGGGATAGGTCTCGCTGCCAACATCGGGGAGCCGCACGCCGCCGTTGGCTAACGGGCGTGCGGCCAGGTTTGGGGCTCGGCGATCTGGTGCATGGCACGTTCTCCTTCAAACAGTTCTGCTGCGTGGAAACGAAAAGAGCGCCCGGTGGGCGCTCTGCGTGGGGTCCAGGGTGACCGGTGTTCCGGTCAGCAGCCTCGCACTCCGATTGGCAGACGCGCCCGTGCCGCGACATCGCGGGTCAGGGTAAAAAACGTCAGCAGCGGCATCGAAGTCATGAGGGTCACCTGGGGTGTAGCCGGCATTGTAGACCTCTGATGGCCGGCCACAAGCCCCAATTAGCAGCACCATTGCAACACTGATCGTCATTTACACACATTTACACCATTCATGGCGGCGATGCTGGGTCGGCCCACCCCGCATGTGCGAATGTGTCGCAATTGCGAATGCGGCGACAATCCTTAAAATGGGGCCATATGCGTCGCCTTGACGACGCCCGCGAGGCTGGCGCCCCCCGACCCCGGAAGCCGAGCCAGCGCCCGCGCCCCCTTCCTCCGCGTTGTCGAGTTGTTGCCCATGCCCTGCTCCCTGACCCTGTATCCGCGCCGATTGCGCCCCAACCTGCTGGCCCTGGCCTGTCTGGCCGCTGCGATCGTTCCCACCGCCCACGCCCAGACCGCCACCGATCTGGACGCCGTACGCGTCAATGCCTACCGGGCGGCCAACAGCACCAGCGGCGCGACCAAGACCAGCACCGCGCTGGCTGAAACCCCCCAATCGGTGTCGGTGATTGAACGTGCCGAACTGGATGCCCGTGGCGTGCAGTCGCTCAACGATGCGATGCGCTATGTCGCCGGCGTCAGCCTGGAAAGCTCGGGCATCGACAACCGCGTGGACGACTTCCGCATCCGCGGGTTCGATGCCGGCAGCTGGTCCAACAATGTGACCCTGGATGGCATGCGCGCGCCGCAGGGCAGTCAGTGGAACCGCAGCATGTTCGACAGCTGGAACCTGGAGCGCGTGGAAGTGCTCAAGGGCCCATCTGCCGTGATGTACGGCCAGGTGGCCCCGGGTGGCATGGTCAACCAGGTCAGCAAGACGCCGACGCCGGATCAGGTGCAGCAACTGCGCCTGGGCGTGGATGCGAATGGCCAGTACAGCGCTGCCTTTGACGTGGGCGCCGGCACGGCCGGTGATGATCACCTGTTCCGCCTGGTCGGCCTCTATCGCGACGGCCAGACTCAGATCAAGCGCACTGAGCAGGAACACTGGTTCCTCGCGCCCAGCTACACCTGGCAGCTCGCCGAGCGCACCCGCCTGACCCTGCTGGGCATGTACCAGAAGGACGATGGCGGCTCGACCTACCAGTTCCTGCCGGCCGGCGGCACGCTCCATCCGACGGCGTCGGGCTACATGAAGAACAGCACCTTCATCGGCGAGCCGGACTGGAACACCTTCGACCGCACGCTGTGGACGGCCGGCTGGATGTTCGAGCACCAGTTCAACGACCACCTCACGCTGACCCAGAGCGCGCGCCGCACGCATGTTGATTCGCTGTTCCGCAGCGTGGTCACCTTCGGCGCACTCAATGCCGATGGCCGCACCCAGAACCGTCGCGGCGTAATGGGCACCGGCGACTCCGATGGCGACACCTTCGATACCCGCCTGCAGGCCCGTTTCAGCACCGGCGCGGTGGATCACACCGTGCTGCTTGGCTGGGACTGGCAGCGTGCGGACTGGGAGGGCGTGCGCAGTGCCATGAGCAGCCCCCGCCCGATCGACATCTTCAACCCGGTGTATTCGACCTACCGCCCGATGGTGAGCACGGAAACCCCGACCGCCGGCATCAACCGGCAGAGCGGCGTCTACCTGCAGGACCAAGTGGCGCTCGGCAACTGGCGGATGACGTTCGGCGGCCGCTACGACTGGACCAAGGACGACAGCAGCAGTGCCAACCGCAATATCGCTACCGGCATCTCCACGCCGGGCGGGCGCAATGTGATCAAGAGCGAGGCCTTCACCGGTCGCGCGGGCGTGCTGTATGTATTCGAGAACGGTCTGACCCCGTATGTGAGCTACGCCGAATCGTTCCAGCCGTCGACCAAATCGCCGTTGGACAGCTTCACCCAGACCGCGTTCGAGCCGGTGACCGGCTCGCAGTGGGAAGCCGGCCTGAAGTATCAGCCCGCCTCGGTGGACGGCCTGGTGACACTGTCGGTGTACGACCTGCGCCAGCAGAACATGATCGTGGATGATCCAGTGGCGTCGCATCGCAACTGCGGGGCGACCGGCACCGCCACCTGCTCGATCCAGGGTGACGAGGGCCGCGTGCGCGGCATTGAACTGGAAGGCCGGATCACGCCGATCGAGGGCTTCAGCCTGATCGGCGCCGCGTCCCGAATGGACTCGGAGATGACCCGTTCGGCGCCTTACCAGGGCAAGGAATTGGCGATGGTTCCCGACTACAGCGCCTCGTTCTGGGCGGACTACACCTTCCAGGCCGGCGCGCTGCAGGGCCTGAGCCTGGCCGCTGGCGCGCGCTACAACGGCGTGAGCTACGGCGACAGCGCCAACCTGTACCGGATCCCGTCCTACACGCTGTTCGATGCGGCGATCCGCTATGACGTGGGCCAGATCGGCAGCACCCAGGTGCAGCTCGCTATCAATGCCAGCAACCTGGCTGACAAGCGTTTCGTGTCGACCTGCACCGGCGTGTCGTCGTGCTACTACGGCAGCGGCCGCACTGTGATGGCAACCGCGCGCTTGGGCTGGTAATCCGTCATCGACGGGACCGGCCACTGGCCGGCTCCCGTCACACCGTCAGCGCGCCGGGCAACCCGGCGCTACGCGAGTGCCAGTTCGCCTCGCGGTTTCGGGCTGCTTACGACATCTCTGGCTCATATAGCAGCAAAATCGGTATCGGCACTTCCATTTTTCTGGGCGCCCGTAATGCCCGTTTCGATTCTGCGCCCGCATCGGAATTTCTCAATGCCATGACGCTACAGATCGGCATGCCACGCAGCAGCGGGAGTTAATGGGGAGTTCATTGCCAAACACAGACCTTCGAGCAACAGGGGCTGCACCCCACCCACCGAAGGAACCTGCGATGAAATCGATTCTTGTCACGCTTGCCATGTCAGCGGCGCTGTTGATCCTTGCCGGCTGCTCGCATTTTGATGATGGCGGGCACCACATTTCCGAACGCGCCCATGTCTCCGAACGCGCCCATGTGTCCGAACGGGCCCACGTGTCCCAACGCGCCCACGTGGGAGATGAGGCCGGCGACATCAGCAGCCGCGATGACTACCGTCAATGACGCGCTTAGCATCAGCGTCGTTTGTCGTGCCGGCCGCTGACGGGCTCCGGTGACATCGCGATGGCGCCGGGATAACTCCCGGCGCTACGCGTCGGTCACCACCACCAACGGAACATCGCGCTGCGGATGCCGCAGCACGAGCACCGGCTGCTGGTAGACACGCTCGATGTGCTCGCGCGTCAGGACCTCGGTCGGCGTGCCATCGGCCGCCACGCGACCCTGTTCCAGCAACACGATCCGGTCCGCATACGCGGCGGCCAGATTCAGATCATGCAGCACCACGATCACACAGGCGCCGGCATCGGCCAGTTCGCGGACCGCGCGCAGCGTGCGCTCCTGATGACGCAGATCCAGGGCAGCCGTCGGCTCATCCAGCAGCAGCAACGGGGTGTCCTGGGTCAGGACGCGGGCGAAGGTCGTGCGCGCCGCCTCGCCACCGGACAGATGCTCCACTTCCCGCTCGATCAACGCATGCAGGTCCGCCCGCGCCAGCGCATCGGCGATGCAGGCCGCATCTTTGACCGGATCCGGCGGATGCGGCAGCCGCCCCATCGCCACCACTTCATGCACACGGAAGGCGAACCGCACCGCGTGCTCCTGCGGCATGACCGCGCGCTCGCGTGCCAGCGGCTTGGCTTTCCAGTCCGCCAGCGCCTGCCCACGCAGCAGCACCTTGCCCTGCTCCGCTTCCAGATCGCCTGCGGCTACCGCCAGCAACGTCGACTTGCCCGCGCCGTTCGGCCCGACCAGCGCCGTGACCGTGCCCGGGACGAAATCCAGCGTGATGTCATCCAGAATGCGCCGCGCGCCGCGGCTCAACTGCACCGACTGCAACTGCAGCAGCGCGCTCATGCGCCGCTCCGGTGGCGCTGACGCATCACCAGCCACAGGAAGAACGGCGCACCCAGCGCGGCCGAGAACAGGCCCAGCGGAATCTCCGACGGCGGATCCAGCGTGCGTGCGGCGGTGTCGGCGACCACGATCAGCAGCGCACCGGCGACGGCCGAGACCGGCAGCAACCAGCGATGGCCGGGGCCGACCAGCAGACGCACAACGTGCGGCACCACCAGACCCACGAAACCGATCGAGCCGGCGAAGGCGACGGCGGCACCAACCAGCAGCGCGCTGAAGGCAATCAACTTGAGCCGCGTGCGCTTCACATCCAGCCCCAGGTGCTGGGCCTGACGCTCACCGAGCGCGAGCATGTCCAAGGGGGTGGCCAGCCGCAGCAGCGCGATCGTGCCGAGCACGAACACCGGTGCCACCGCGACCACATCCATCCAGTCGGCCTGGGCCAACGAGCCCATCTGCCAGAACACCAGCGATTGCAGCTCGCTCTCGCTGGCGATGTAGGTCAGGAACCCGATCATCGCCGAGCAGAATGCCGCGATCGCAATGCCGACCAGCAGCAATGTCGCCGTGCCGGTGCCGTGCCCCGGCCGCGCCAGCAGATACGTCAAGGTGATCGCGCCACCGGCACCGGCGAACGCCGCCAAGGGCAGCGTCCACGCACCGAAGGCGCCGGCACCCAACACGATCGCCGAGACCGCGCCCAAGGCAGCGCCCTGGGTCACGCCGACAATGCCGGGGTCGGCCAGCGGATTACCGAACAACCCCTGCAGGCTCGCACCGGCCATCGCCAGTGCGGCGCCCACCATCGCACCCAGCAAGGCACGCGGAATGCGCAGCTGCCAGACCACGGCCAGATCGCGGGTACTGACGCTGGCCGGATCGGCCAGCCCCAGCTTCACGCCGATCGCCTGCAGCACCTCCATCGGGGGCAACCGCAACGGGCCCACCGCGAACGACGCAATCACTGCGATGAGCAGCCCCACCGCGGCCCAGATCAACACGGTCGCGCCGCGGCGACGCGCAGGACTCAACACCGCCATACCTCAAGCACTCACGGGCGCGGAACGGTTGCAAATGCCGCGGCCAGCGCCACCGCACCACTGCCCGAGGCGACGCTGGCGGACTTCAACTCCACATCCGGCATCACCCACACGCGGTTGGCCGCACCGGCCGGCGTCTGCCGGAGCGTCGGATAGGCGCGCCACAGCCCGGCCTGGCCACCAAACAGGGCCAGATCATTTTCGGTCACCAGGATCACATCGGGCGCAGCGGCCACCACGCCCTCGTTGCTCAGCGCGGAGTAGTTGGCCACACCGGCTTCGTCGCCGATGTTGATGCCGCCGGCGAGCGTGATCAGCTTGCCCGAGGCGCTGTCCGAGCCTGCCACGGTCGGCGCGCCGCCGGCACCGGTCGCGGACACGTGGATCACGCGCGGGTGCCATGCCAATGCGGCACCACTGGCCTTGGCCGCATCCAACTGCGACTGCACTTTCGTGGCCAGTGCTTCACCCTGCTCGGCCATGCCGACGGCGGCGGCGACCTTGCGCACTTTGTCCCCGGCCGGCTGCAGATCGTCGACGATCACCGCTGCTTCGCCTGCGCCGCGCAGCTTGGCGGCCAGATCGGAATGGCGGCGCAGGCTGTTGCCCAGGAACAGGGTGCCCTGCAGGCTCAACACGCCTTCCACACCGGTGGTGCGGTTGAACAGAAATTGTTTGGGGGCCTTGCGGCCGGACGCGGTGGCCGAGCGCAGCGGCGCGGCGTAGACCTGGTCGTCCAGACCAAGCGCTTCGAGCACGGCGATGATGTCATCGCCACCGGCAATGATCTTGGAGGTATCGGTCACCGTCGTGGCCACACCATCATCGGAGGTGACCTGTGCCGGCAACTGCTGGGTGGCGCCGTCGATATCCGGCACGTCCACGCCCACCACGCGCTGCCAGCCCTCCGGCAGTGCTTCGGCGCCCTGCACGGCGGGGGACGCAGCGGTATCGGCGGCCGGCGCGGCAGGCTCTTTCGAGCAGCCGGCGATCACAGCGACCAGGGACAGCGCCAGCAGGCTGCGGCGGACAACAATCGACTTCATGGCAGTTCCTCTTCCATCAGAACGGCGGGGCTGTTCGCCCCGCCGCCAGTGCAACGCACTGCGCGAACCTCAGTTCGCGCGGGTGCTGATGCGGGTGATGCGGTCGCCCTTGGGATCCTGGGCATCACGCGACTTGTTGACGGCAAACACGTTGCCCTTGCCATCTTCACGCACATGGTTCGGGAAGGTGCCGCCATCCAGGTTGCCCACCACCTTGCCGTTGCCATCGACCACGGTCACCGTGCCGGCACCGCGATTGGTCACATAGGCCAGCTTGGACACCGGCTCGAAGGCGACGTTCAGCGCACCCGCGCCGACCGGCACGTCGTGCAGCACCTTGCCACTGGCGACATCGACGATCAGCAGGTTGTCGGTGCCCTGCGAGGCCACGTACAGGCGACCTGCCGAAGCGTCATAGGCCACGCCGGAGGCACTGATCGAGTTGCCCAGATCGATGACCTTCTCCACCTTGCCGGTGGTGGTGTCGATCACGGCCGCTTCGGGCGTGCCGATGCTGACGGTGAACAGCTTGCCGGCCGCTTCATCCAGCACCAGGCTCATCGGGACGAACTTCTTGTCGTCCACGCCCGAGGCCAGGGTGATCGGCTCCAGCGGCTGCAGGGTGCGGGCATCGAACACCGAGAGATGATCCTCACCGGCGGCCGAGGCGAATACCTTGCCATGACGGCCATCGACCACGACGTCGCGAGCATGCGGCACAGTGCCGACATCGAACTGGCGCACCAGCGACAGATCCTTCTGGCGATACACGGCAACAGTGTCCTGGCGGGTGTTGGTGACCCACACGTTGCCGTTGGCATCATCCACGCCCACGCCATACACCGCGAACACCGCACCGCCCTTGCCACCCGGCACTTCCGCCGGGGTGATCTTGGCGGTGACCTTCAGCGTCTTCGGGTCCAGCTTGAGCAGCTGCGACTGGGTGACCGGCGGGCGACCGACGGCAGCGGTGACGAACACCGCATTGCTGGCCGCGCTGTACGCGGACTGGTACAGGCCCTGGACCAGCTTGGCCGAGGTCTGGTTGAAGTTCTGCTGGCCGCTCAGCGGCAGGTTCGGCGAGACGCGCAGCGACAGCACCGCGGCGGCGGACGGCTGGCTGGCGCGCACGATCACCGGCTGCTGGCCGGGCACGGCATCGGCCGGAATCGCGACCTTGCCCTTGAAGTTGCCCTCGGCATCGACCACGTACGGGGTGGCGTTGAGCACCGTTTCACCGCGCAGCAGGGTCACCTGCTGGCCCGGCACGAACTGGCGGCCGATCACCTCGGCGTCGCTGCCCGGGACCACGTTCTGGCCGCGGCTGACCACTTCACCACGGAAGCCGTTGGCAGGCGCATCGAACACCGGCTGGGCGAACACGGTCGGGCTGGCCAGCGACAGCGCAAGGGCCAGGGTGGCGACGCGCGGGAGGGTTTTCAGGGTGTACATCAGCAGACTCCTTCTGTTGGGGGCGCGCCGGTTGGCGCGTTGTCACAGTGCTTGCCTTGGCGTGGCCGCGGTCCGTTGCGGCGGTGGCACAGGGCCACGGAACTGCCTGGGTAACGAAAAATCAGGGGGCCGGCGCGGGCGTGCCGCTGCGATCGGCGATGCCATACAACTGGCTCAGCGTCGCCTTGAGCGATGCCGGCAGCATCGGCCCATGGCCAAGGCCGGGGAATTCGCGGTACTGCACGGTCAGGCCCGGCACCTTCGCCAGGCGCGTGGCCAGCTGCTGCGCGGCATCGGGAGTGGCGCCACCAATGCGGCGCAGATGCGCGACCACACGCGGATTGGTCATGTCACGCACGCCCCGGTTGCCGGTGCGCTCGTCGCCACCGAGCATCACCGTGACCTGTGCCGGCTGGCCCTGGGCGTTGGCGATGAACTGGCGCTCCATGTCACCCAGCGGGGCGCCCTGACTCCACCACAGTGACGGGCTCGCCGACACGTAATGCTGGAACGCGGCCGGCCGGGTATACAGCGTGCTGACCACGAACAGGCCGCCGAGCGAATGGCCCCACAGCGACTGCTGCTGAAGATCGATGCTGGCGCGGCGCTGCACTTCCGGCTTGATCCGGCGCTCGATCAGATCCAGGAACGCATACGCACCGCCACCACTGGACTTCGACGTGCCGTTCTCGTCGTCGGCGGTATCGATCCACGCGGTGTAATCGCGGGTACGCGCCGCGGAATCGATGCGCAGGTCGTTGTCGTAGCCGATGAACACCAGCACCGGCGCGGCATGCGCAGCCAGATCGGCGAGCATGGACTGGTCGAGCACCATCGCCGCGGCGTTGCCATCCAGCATGTACAGCACCGGTGCCGGCGTGGCCGAGGCCTTGGCCGGCACGCCGATGTTCACCCGCCAGCGGCGCACCTTGTCGGGGCTGTCGAGCACGAAGTGTTCGAAACGATAGCTCTGCGCCGGCTGATCCAGCACCGTCTCGCCGACCTTCTGTTCGGGATTGCGCTGCTGCGCCGAGGCAGGCGACAACGCCGCCATGCCGATGGCGGTCGCCACGCCCAGCGTGCGCAACCACGGCGATACGGAAGAGATCAGCGACGACGAAACAATCATGACTACCCGGAGCGAGGGACGGTGCTATCGCGCCAGTGTAACTCAAATGCGAATGGGTATCACTGACGTTGCGCCACCGGGTTCAGCGCGCGCAATCGCCCGACGCCTTGCGCGCCGCACCTACCGTCGCGCCACCCTTGCCACTGGCGGACATCCAGCCTTTCAAGGACATGTCGTCCGGCACGGACGCCCCCATCGGCGATGAGGCGATCACCAGCTCGCGCGCGGTGCCGACCGGCTCAAGCTCGGCCAGGCGCGCGGCCTTGTCACCGTCGGTGCTGACGATGTCATCCGGCCCCGACGATGGGGTTCTCGTGGTGTTTCCCTTCTTGGCCACCCTGATCCGCAGCTCGCCGTCGACGCCATTGTTCACCGTCACCGCGTACTGCTCCTTGCCATAGGCCCAGGAAGTCTCGCGCTGCACCGTGGAGGCCTGCCCTTCGGCCGGCAGCTCCAGCGTGTCGCCCGCGATGCCCTGCGCCATCGCCATGCCGCCCATCACCGCCATGTACAGGCCGTACGCACGCATCTGCTTCTCTTCCTGCGTCTTCGCCGCGGGCGCGCCGGGCCAGCTCGCGTCGAGATTCATATGTGCCTTGCCATTGCACAGCGTCAGCACCAGTGGCTCACCCCCACCCTCGCCGAGGCGGACCAGGCTGTCGCCATTGCGGAACTGCTGCACCCGGCCGATCAAGGGCGCGCCGCTCGCCGGGACCTGATTCACCTCGACACTCGATGCGTTCTTCAGGCGCTCGTTCAACGACAGTGTCGCAGCGCTGGTGGGCACGGCCGCAGTGATCGCAGCGGTGAGTGCAGCAACAGTGACAAAAGCGCGCATGGCATCCAGTCCAGAAGGGCGGGACATCATACGCGCCCGATCGCGTCCGCCCAGGGCACCGCGACATCGCTCAAGCGCGCTGTCGCACTGCGATGCTCAACCGCGCATCACCATCGCCTCGATCGTCGCGGCCAGCTCCTGCTCGGCCTGTACGGGCGTGATGTCGCCGGTGGTCGCCGCAACGGAGAGCCCTTCAGCAGCACCCAGCATGCCCCACAACCCTGCCTGCGCCAGCGCTCCCGCAGGCGCGAAGGGTGACAGCAACGCGCGGCACTGATCGAGAAACACGACGTCATAGTCGCGTTTGATGCGCGCCAGTTCAGGCGAGCCGGCCAGCGCAGCAATCACACCGGGAATCTCGCGTCCCTGCTTCATCACGCAGGCCACGTAGGCCTCGGCGATGAGCTGCGCTTTCGCCGCGAGTGTCGGACCACTGCTGGCAAACAGCGCCTCCATCACCACCCCCTGCCGCGCATCGAAATCGCGATACAGCGCGGCCAGCAGACCCGCCCGCGTCCCAAAATGGTCATACACCACCGGCTTGGTGACCCCGGCCTGCTCAGCCAGCCGCCCCAGCGTCAGTGCGTCGGTGCCCTCTTCGCGGACCAGTCGCCAGGCCTCCTCCAGCAACTGGCGCAGGCGCTCCTCTCGAGACATGCGGCGGCGTGGCGTGGTGGGGGCGGCAGGCTTGGGCGGGCTTGACATGTCTATATACCAATCGTAACTTACAGTCATTAACTTACCGAAAGTATACAGCCTCCCCAATTTTGGACGCCGATGCACACCCTGATCGTTACCTCCCACCCCAATCCAGACGCACTGACCCATGCCGTTGCCCGCTGCATTGCCGAGGGCATCACCTCGACAGCTGCCGGTGCAACGGCCGAACTGGCCGATCTGAGTGCCGAGGGCTTCGACCCCCGCTTCAATCAGGACGACATGCAGGGCCATCAACGCCTGGCGCCCTTTCCCGCTGATGTGCTGGCCGAACAGGCCCGCCTGGACCGCACCACTGCACTGGTGCTGGTCTTCCCTGTGTATTGGTGGAGCATGCCGGCCCTCATGAAGGGCTGGATCGACCGCGTGTTCTCCAATGGCTGGGCCTATGACGACAGCAGTGGGCAGGGGGTGGTCAAGAAACTGGGCCACCTGTCCATCCACCTGGTCGGCCTCGGCGGCGCCGACCAACGCACGTGGCAGAAGCGCGGCTATACCGACGCAATGAAGACCCAGATCGAGACCGGCATATTCGATTACTGCGGCGCACCGGTGCTGTCGTCAACGCTGCTGCTGGAAACGGACAACGGCGATGCACAAGCCCATCTGCAGACGGCGCATGCATTGGGACAGCGCATTGCCACCCTGCCCGGCGCGGCAGCCCACTGAGCCCATCCGATGCCGCTGCCAAGCCCAGGCATTCCGCGCGCGACAACCAGGCCCCCGCAACGCGGGGCCTGCGACCTATCGCCCAGGGACATCCGGATACGGCCCCAGCGCACAATCCTGCCGCAGCCGATTGATATTGCTGATGCGCCACTGCCCTGAACTCAACTTCACCACCTGCACATCGATGTCATTCCAGGCCGCGCCATCGGGGTAGGTCGCACGGACACGGTAGCGGACCCAGTCCTTCCGCCGCGCCACTTCGGTCGCGGGATACGATGGCGACAGCGCCTCCTGTGAACCGGTCAACGGGTCGTAGTTGATGGTCGGGACCAGATCCGTCGGTGCGCCCGGGGCGTCCAGCGCCCGCTGGTAACGAGCGCATCGCGCCAGCAATCCGGGGCTCAGCATGGGCCGCAACGCCGGAAATGCATCTGGATACGCCGGGCCGTGTGTCGCACGAAACCCATACAGCGCATCCACCACCGCGCGCGCAGGATCACCCGTTGCAGCGAACGCAGGCATTGTGATCGCCGTCGCGATCCCTGCCAGCACGGAAACAACAGGAATATGCCTCAACCGGGGAGCCGCAGCAGCAAGCTTGCCCATCGTTCTACCTCCTGCTTTACCTGACCGGATCACAATTCCAGCACATCTGCGGCCTTCGGTGCGTGCAACTGTGATGGGCCGCGCTCGACAGCCGCCGAATCATCGCTAGGCTCGACACCGATTCGGCCCACCCTCCGGTCGCTGTGACGCGATGGCAGGCCGCCACACCCTGAAGTGAGACGACCCATGCCCTTTGCCAGGCTGCTTGCCCTTTTCCTGCTGGCTGCCTCACCCGCCGCCCACGCACTCACGCTGGCCAATGCACGCTGGCAGGTGGACATCGACCCGGCGACGCTTGCAGTCACCGCCACCACCCGCGACGGCGTGGAAACCGTGATCTCCTCCGCCACAGCGCGCGACACCATCCTGGACCTGGTGCAGACACCGGTGAGTGCGCAGTGGCAGCGCGGCGTCGCCACCACCATCCACGCCACACTGGAGAAGGACGCCCTGCAGCTGCGCTTTGAGCGCAGCTCCGCCGGTGTGGTGACATGGCCCACGCTGCCGACCGGTGCCGGCGCGCTGCTGCTTCCGCTGCACGAGGGCTATTACATTCCCGCCGGCGACACCGCCTGGCGCGATGAACTGCTCAGCGCCTATGGGGAGGTCAATACCACCGAAGACCTGACCCTGCCCGTGATCGGCCTCGCCTGGCCGGACCGGGTGCTGTCGATCCTGTTCGCCACGCCCTTCAACAACACCGTGCGCTTCAGCGCCGATGAGGCGACCCTCGCGCTCACGGCAGAGCACGACTTCCATCCCCTCAACCAGACCGACCCCTATGTTGTGATCGTCAACCTGGATGCCCCGGATTGGCTGGCGCCAGCCAAACGTTACCGGCAATGGCTGCAGGCGCAAGGCGGCTTCATCACGCTCAAGGACAAACTGGCGCGTGTGCCGGACGGCGACAAACTGATCGGCGCCAGCCACCTGTACCTCTGGGGCGACCGGGTACTGGCCGAACAGGACGTGCGCGACTGGCGCCAGCTGAAAGCCCTCTTGCCGCACGCGTGGGTCGGCAAGGACAAGGAGGCACGCGAGGCAGTGACCGCCCCGCACAGTGGCCCCTACGTGCAGCAGGTGCTGGTCAGCGCCATCAACGCCGCACTGGCCGAGCAGTTCCCCGGTGAGACCGCCGACGCTCTCCAGCGGCGTCGACACGCGCTGGACGCGACGCTGGGCAAGGCCCTGCAGCCGGAAGCAGCACGCGGCGACACGGCATCGCCGCGGATGATCCACGCGCTGCAGGCCGCGGGTCTGCCACGGCTCTGGCTCGGGCTGCCGGACTGGACCGCCGCCTGGGCGAGCCCGGGCGCGGTGGCCACGGCCATACAGGCAGGCTATCTGGTCGCGCCCTACGATTCCTATGACACCGCCCTGCCCGACGGTAACGACAATCCTTCCTGGCTCTCAGCACAGCTGGGGCAGGACGCATTCGAACGCTGCGGGATCATGAAACCCGACGGCCAGCGCATCAAAGGCTTCCAGGGCAACGGGGTGTACACCAATGCTGCCTGCGTCCGCCCGCTGATGGAACGGCGCGTGCGCGCCCTGCGCGCTGATACCCCCTACAACAGCTGGTTCCTCGATGTCGCTGCCACCGGCATGCTGTTTGACGACAGCGACCCGGCCAAGCCCACCTCGCAGGCGCAGGACGCGGCGAACCGCAGTGCCGCGCTGGCCTGGCTGGCCGATAGCGAAAAGCTGGTGGTCGGCTCGGAAGTCGGCGCAGCGGCGGTCAATCGCCACGTCGCCTTTGCCCACGGTGCGCAGACCGCCGGCTTCGGCTGGGGCGACCCGCAGATGCGCCGTGAACGCGCTTCGCCTTACTACCTCGGCGCCTGGGCGCCCGAGCACCGGCCGGCCTTCTTCTTCAAGCAGAGCCAGCTTAAACCGCGCTATCAGCAGCTCTACTTCAACCCGTCGCGACGCCTGCCGCTGCTGCAGGCTGCCTTCCACGACAGCGTGGTCAGCACCCATCACTGGACCCTGGACAGCCTGAAGTTCCGCGAAAGCCGAAGCACGACCGAGCTGCTGCAGCAGCTCTACAACGTGCCGCCCCTGCTCAACCTCAGCGTGGATACCGCTACGCGGCGGATCGCCTACCTGCGCCATCTGGACGCCTTCTTCCGGCCACTGCACGAGGCCCTGTTCGACCAGGCACTGGTGGACTTCCGCTGGCGCGATGCCAATGGCCAGGTGCAGCAGACCACCTTCGCCGATGGCAGCGTGATCGTGGCCAATTTCTCCGATCAACCGCAGCAGGTCGATGCGCACGCATTGCCCCCGCGCAGCGCGACCGCGCGTCTTGCCGACGGCCGAACGTTCACCTTCACCTCGCCGACATCGCCGTAGGCCGGCTCACTGTCCAGCCCCATGCGCCCCCACCACACCGGTGAGCGCGCCCGAAGCCACTACTCCTTCGCTTCTTCAGCCTTCCACGCCGTGACCTTCGCCTTGGTCTGCTCCAGCAGCGCATCCAGCGCTTTGCGGTCATACCCTTGGCCGCGCAGCACCACGTACTGGATGCCACGCGTGGCCTCGATGTCCTCCAATGGGTTGCGCTCCAGCAACACCAGATCGGCGGCCTTGCCTGGCGCCACCGCACCGTAGCGGTCCAGCGTACCGAACCAGGCCGGGCCTGCGCGGGTGGCCGCCGAGAGTGCCTGCGCCGGGCTCAGCCCTTCCTTGACGAACAGTGACAGTTCGTCATGCAGGCCGATGCCCGGATAGTTGAACGAGTTGAGGAAGCCCGCATCGGTACCGGCCATGATCGTGACCCCGGCCTGCTGCAGCATCGGAAGTACTGCGGCGACCTGGTGGTATTCCTGATGGCGGGCCTGGATCTGCGCCGGGGTTGCCTTGGCCGCGCGCTCCACACGCCAGGCGTAGGTGGCCTGGAGTTTCGGGCCGATGTAGGCCAGGTAAGGATCGTCGTGGTGATCATCCTGATCCAGGAAGTCCAGGATGCGGCCGCCATTGAGCGTGGGCGTCACGAACACCCCCTTCGCTGCGAAGCCACGGTAGGCCAGCATGGCGGTGTCGCGATCAAATCCAGCATCCAGCCGCGCGTTGGCCTGCGCGCGATCAATCCGCTTGGCCGCGAAGTCCGCCGCGATGGCCGCCTCATCCTTGACCCCGGCTTTGTAGGCGTAGTCCAGGTGTTCGATCGAGCTGATACCGGCATCGACGGCCTGCTGCACGGTCAACGCCATCGGGATGTGGCCGGAGGCACGCAGCCCATTGGCGCGCGCCCCGCGCACGGCAGCCAGGAACAACTCAGGCGTCAGCGTGCTGTCGGTGATCTTGACGAAATCGACGCGGTCGCGCTTGAGGCGCACGAACGCCGCATCCAGATCCGCCTGCGAACCCACTTCAATGGTGCCCTTCCAGACCGGCTTGATGCCTTCGATCTTGGCGCCCGAGGTGAACAGCTGCGGGCCGGCCAACTGGCCGCTGGCGATCTCACCGCGCCACTGCAGCACCTGCTCGGGCAGATCGCCGGACGCATCACGGATGGTGGTGATGCCATGGGCGATGTACAGCGGCAGCAGCGCCTTGTTCTCTTCGATGAGCGCCGGCCCGCCGCCGAAGTGCACATGCATGTCCCACAGCCCGGGGATGAGGTAGCGCCCCTTGCCATCGACGTCCTGCCTGGCCCGCCATGCCTTGCGCATCGCCCGGTCATTGCCGACGGCGACGATGTCCTGACCACGGACCACGACCGTCTGGTCGGCCACCGTCGTGGCGTGCTCGACGTCGACAACGGTGGCATGCCGGATCATCAGATCCGCCTGCTCGGCCGCGAACGCGGAAGGGGTCAGTGCAAGCAGCACCGGGATCGCAAGACGCAAAGACATGGAGTGCACACCGGAGAGAGAACCGGGCCACCTTACGGTCAGGCCCGGCACATTCACCAGTTAAATTTCAGCATGAGGCACATGCATGATTGCGATGCTGCGAGCTGGCGGATCCGGCTGCCTCAATTCTCGCCCTGCATCGCCGGGCGGGCCTGCACCCGCTGCAGCCAGCCGGCCACCGCCGGATGCGCATCCACCACCGCTCCCAGATGGGTGCCGTAGCCCACCACCTGGCCTACCACCAGATCCACCAACGAGTACGCCTCGCCAAGCATCCACGACTGCTGCGACAGGCGCGCCTCCAGCAGATCCAGCAGTTCGTTGGCGGCACGGACGCCCGCCGCAGCATGCTCCACGCTGCGCAGCGCATCGTCCACGGTCGCCAGCCATACCCGCCCGAGCACTGCTGCGTAGGTGACATACGCCCACGTGCACCAGGACATCGCCTCCAGTCGAGCCGGGGTCCCCACCGCCGGCCACAGGCCCTGGCCCACCCCGTACTGCTCGCCCAACCACAGGTGGATCGCCAGACCTTCAAACAGGGGCGTGCCGTCCACCACCAGGCACGGGACCTTGCCGTTCGGATTGATCGCCAGATACGCCGGCGTGCGCTGTTCGCCGTTGCGGATGTCGATCTTGACCCGGTCGTGCGGGACGGACAGCTCGGCCAGGGCGCACGCGACCGGGGTGGCGCTGGACATGGGGTGTCAATAGAAAACGAGGGACATCGAAGAACTCCTTGAGAGGGGTGGAAAGGTGCGGCGGAACCGGTGCTGCACCGTGCGCTCAAGACTAGGCAGCATTGCGGACAGAATCGGCCCGCAATGACTGCTACGCTGCCGCGCATGCTGACCGCCTCCGCCCGCCTGCTGAGCCTGCTTTCGTTGCTGCAATCCCGCCCGCACTGGGCCGGCGGCGAGCTGGCCGAACGCATGGCCATCCACCCGCGCACGCTGCGGCGGGACATTGATCGCCTGCGGCAGCTTGGCTACCCCATCCACGCCAGCACCGGCATCGCCGGCGGCTATGCGTTCCGCCCGGGGCGTGCATTGCCGCCGCTGTTGTTGGATGACGAGGAAGCGCTGGCGGCGGCGGTTGCGCTGCGCACCGCCGTGACCGGCACCATCAGCGGCATCGAGCAGACCGCGATCACGGCGCTGGTGAAGATCGAACAGGCCATGCCACCGCGACTGCGCCCCAGGCTGGCCGCGCTACGTTCGACGCTCCTGCCCGCCAATCCAATCGGCCCGCAGGTGGATGCCGGGCGGCTGACCACCCTGGCCTGCGCCTGCCGCGACCAGGTCCAACTCCGCTTCGACTACACCGACCGTGAGGGCATCTCCAGTGCACGCCAGGTCGAGCCACAGGGCGTGGTGCATGCCGATCGCCGCTGGTATCTGGTCGCCTGGGATACCGGGCGCAACGACTGGCGCACCTTCCGCATCGACCGGATCGCCAGCGCACCGGTGGTGGGTGCGCACTTCGCGCCGCGCGCAGGGCCCGGAGAGGGCGATCTGCGCCAGTGGGTCGCCCGCGCGCTCTCGCTGGGCCAGCACCACGACCTGGCGCGGATCATCCTGCACGCACCGCTGTCGGTCATGCGCCAGCAGATCCCGGCATCAGCCGGAGAACTTGAGGCGGTCGATGACCGGCGCTGCCTGCTGCGCTGCGCCGCCAACCCCTTGGGCACGGTGGTGTATTGGTTGCTGGCGCTGGGTCTGGATTTCGAGGTACTGGGACCCCCTGCACTGCACCAGGCCATGCGCGAGGCAGGTGAGCGGATCAGCCGCAGCCTGGCCCGTAGCGAACCGTCGGAGGCCTCGGCAGGCACCAACAGCACCTGACCGCATGCGCGTCGGTGTTGGCGCCGACAGCCATTGCGATTCACAATGACGGCATGACCGCAAGTGAAAAACCGAATCGCACCCTGTTCGATCTGGACCTGCTGCGCGCCATGGTGATGGTCGCCGACTGCGCCAGCTTCACCACGGCCGCCGCGCGCCTGCACTCTACGCAATCCACCATCAGCCAGAAGATCCGTCGGCTGGAGGACATGGCCGGCCATCCACTTCTGGTGCGGGGCAACCGTGATGTGCATCCCACCGATGCAGGCCAGCTCGTGCTCGGCCATGCTCGCCAACTGCTGGCACTCAACGACCAACTACTCGAAGCGCTGGCCGGCACCACGGTGGCCGTCACCGTCCGGCTGGGGGTTCCGGAAGACTTCGTCAGCGCCGCGACCACGCAGCTGCTCGGCGCCTTCAATCGGGAACACCCGCAGGTCAAGCTCGAAGTCACCAGCGGCCTCAGCCGCGACCTGGCCAATGGCTACGATCACGGCGAGCTCGATCTGATCCTGGTCAAGCAGCGCCGCAACAGCCGCGCCGCCGTGGCCTGCTGGCCGGAGACCATGGTCTGGATCGACAGTGCCCGCAATGGCTGCATCGGTCTGGATCCGGTCCCGCTGGTCACCTTCCCGCCGCGCGGGCTGTACCGTGACGACATCATCGATGCCATCGAAGCACTCGGCCGCCGCTGGCGGATCAGCTTCACCAGTTCCAGCCTGAGCGGCATCCAGGGCGCGGTCGCCGATGGCATGGGCATCAGCCTGCTGCCGGCGCGCGCCTTGAGTCGAGAGCACACCGTCCTGGGCGCCGAACAGGGTCTGCCGCCGATCGATACGTTCGAAATCGCCCTGCTCCACCGCACCACGGCCGACCCGCTGGTCAAAGCCCTGGCCGTGCGTCTGACGGGCCTGCTCGATCAGGAGCGGGCGGGCGCCCTTACTTGAGCTGCAGCGGGTAGCGCTGCCAGAGCACGTGCACCAGGAAGCCGGTCAGTTCCGGGTCCTTGCTGGTGATCGAGGCGCGGATCTTGTCCAACAGCACCATGTCGCTGCAGTTGCGCACATCGGCATGCCCGGCCTGGCCGGCGCGACGCGCACGGTAACGGGCCGCACGCTGTGCATCGGTCATCGCGTAGCCGAACGTGGGCGGACGGCCGCGCTTGCGCGGCAGCGTCAGTTCCAGTGTTCCGGGGTCTTGTTCATCGCGCATGACGGACGAGGATGCAAACGGGGGCGCGCACGATATCGTGAGACATCACTTTAATCCAGCGTTTTCCGTGGATTTCTGCGATGGCGGCGTGTGAACCTCAGCGCCACGCCTCGGCCACGCGCGCGCCAGCCCACACCAGCAGCATGCCGCCGAGCAGACTGATGCCGAGATACAGCGGCACCATCAGGCTTCGATCCGCGCGGGTGAACACCAGCGACTCCAGCATCATCGACGAAAACGTGGTCAACCCGCCCACGATCCCCACGATCAGAAACGCGCGCCAGTACACCGCAGCCGTGCCCCGACTCTGCAGCCAGATCATCACGTAACCCGCCACAAAGGCACCCACCAGGTTCACCGTCAGCGTGCCCCACGGGAAGCCAGTGCCGAACTGGCGCAGCATCGCATCGCCGATCATGAAACGCAGTGCCGCGCCCAGTGCACCCCCGGCCATCACCAGGCCGAGCTGCTGCCACCAGACGCCGGCGCTGTCCATCAGTCCACGCCCTTCTCGGCGCGCGCCTGTTCCCGGGCGGCACGCAGGCGGTCCAGCTTCTCTTTCAGTTTGATTTCCAGCCCGCGCGGCACCGGTTCGTAATACACGCGCTCGCCCATCGCATCGGGGAAGCCGGTCTGATCCAGCGCAATCCCACCGTCCGCGTCGTGATCGTATTGATAGGTCTTGCCGTAGCCCAGCTCCTTCATCAGCTTGGTCTGCGCGTTGCGCAGGTGCAGCGGCACCTCCTGGGTACCGGTCTCGCGCACTTCCTGCTTGGCCTTGTTGAAGGCGGCATAGCCGGCGTTCGATTTGGCGGTACTGGCCAGATACAGCACCAGCTGCGCGAACGCGAGCTCGCCCTCCGGGCTGCCCAGCCGCTCGTAGATGTCCCAGGCCTCCAGCGCCATCGACTGCGCGCGCGGATCGGCCAACCCGATATCCTCGATCGCCATCCGGGTCAGGCGACGTGCCAGATACGACGGATCACAGCCACCATCGAGCATGCGCGTCAGCCAGTACAGCGCGGCATCCGGGTTGGAGCTGCGCACGGATTTGTGCAGCGCCGAGATCTGGTCGTAGAACTGCTCGCCGCCCTTGTCGAAGCGACGGGTGCGATCGGCCAGCACCTGCACCAGCATCTCCGGACTGATCCGCCCGCCGTCGCCAGTGGCCAGCTCGGCCGCGATCTCCAGCAGGGTCAAGGCCCGGCGCACATCGCCATCGGCGGCGGTCGCGATCTCCAGCAACGCCTCCGGCGCGACCTGCAGCTGCTCCGCGCCCAGGCCACGCTCGGTGTCCTGCAGCGCACGCTCCAGCGCCTCCACGATGTCCGCTGGAGAAACCGACTCCAGCACGTGCACGCGGCAGCGCGACAGCAGCGCCGAGTTCAGTTCGAAGGAGGGGTTTTCGGTGGTGGCGCCCACGAACACGATGGTGCCGCGTTCGATATGCGGCAGGAACGCATCCTGCTGGGCCTTGTTGAAGCGGTGCACCTCGTCCACGAACAGCACCGTGCGGCGCCCCTCGACGAAGCGCTGCGCGGCCTCGGCCAGCACCTGGCGCACCTCCGGCAGGCCGGACAGCACGGCCGAGATCGCACGGAACTCGGCATCGGCGTAATGCGCCAGCAGCAGCGAGAGTGTGGTCTTGCCGCAGCCCGGCGGACCCCACAGGATCATCGAGTGCACATGGCCGGATTCGACCGCCCGGCGCAGCGCACTGCCCGGTGCGAGCAGGCGCTTCTGGCCCACCATCTCATCCAGCGTCTGCGGGCGCATCCGCTCGGCGAGCGGACGCATGTTGTCCCGATCCGCGGTCAGCAGATCGGGCCCATTGAAAGTCGTTCGGTTTCTGGCCACGTGTCTATTCTATCGCGGCCGAACGCCCGCGGCCGTTACTCGCCGATGACGTCCACACCCTTGGCCGGGGTGAAGCTGAAGGTGCCCGAGGCGAAGCTCGGGTTGCGCTTCCACCCGGTGAAGTTGATCACCGTGCGCTGGCCCACCGCATCTACCACTTCCATGCGAGCCAGGCCCTGGCCATTGAAGCCCAATGCGGCGTACTGGAAGGCAGTGTCGGTCTCACGCTTCGGGCTCAGCGACAGCCACTGCAGGCCATCGCGTACGGCAGCCTCTTCGCTGACGTCGTACTGCTTGTCCAGCAGGGCCGGATTGATCAGCGCGGTCAGCGGGCTGTTCTGCTCCTCCTGCCCCTGGGGGCGCACGCTGGCCTGCTCCAGGTCCGGCTCGTAGACCCAGACCTTCTTGCCGTCGGCCACGATCAGCTGCTCGTGCGGCTTGATGTACTCCCAGCGGAACAGGCGCGGCGCGGACAGTGCAACGCGGCCGCTGGTGTTTTCCTTGACCTTGCCCTTGCTGTCGAACACCTGCTGGCTGAACTGCCCGTCCAGGCCCTTCAGGCCCTGGGTGAAGCGGTTGAGTTCATCACGGGCGCCTGCCCAGGCCGAAGCCGAGCCGACACTGGCCACGACCAGGGTGGCGGCAAGCAGGGAGCGGCGGAAGGTGATGTGCATGCGAGGTATCCAGGCGAATGGGAAGGATGGGAGGCAGTGTGCCCATTCAATCCTGAATGGGCGATCAGGGGCACATTATGCGCTGCAAGCCGCTTGCCTAACGCGGTTTACGGCCCGGCCTGCACCGTCTTGAGATCCCCATACACCACCTGCCCGCGGAAGCCGCGACGGACCTGCTGGTACAGCTCACGGAAGGCGGCGTAATCCTGCGGCTGGCACAGCGCATCCGCCCCACGCACGGCCCGCTGGTGCAGTCGATGGTGCGCGGTGATCACCTGCCCCTCGCGCGTCCAGTCCACCTGGTACTCACCCGCCGCATTGGCGAAGTGCTGGCTGCGCGGGATCGCTACGATCGGCACGTTCGCCGGGAACGTCAGCTGGTAGCGCTCATCGCGCAGACTGTCGTTGCAATAGAACGGCGTGGCGTTTTCCGGCGCCGACGTGCTGGCATACAGGTCACGGAACGATTGGCTGCCCGGGGCGTCAGGCAGCACCATGCCGCCGACCACGCCAAAATCGACGTAGTCGCTGGCCAGGAAGTCATAGCGGAAGTTGAACGGCCGGGTCAGATCCTGCGGGTCGCCCAGCAGTGTCAGTACACCGCTGCCGTCGAAGCCGGACGCGGCCATCATCGATTCTTCGGCACGCGCCCGGTTCTGCGCATTGAGCCGTGCGAACGCGCCGCGCATGCCAATTTCAGTCACGCCGCTCGGGTGCAGCACGGTCTGGCCAGACAGATTGCCCGCCGGATCGAACCGGAACGCCGCCTCGATCCCGGTGCCGTTGCGCGAGGCATCGTTGGCCGGGGTGCGCGCCACCACCGCCTGGCGGGTATGCAGCACCGGCACGCCCAGATCGCCCTCGGGCAGCTGGCCAACACGCGCATAGGGCGCGGTCGAGTCCAGGTACAGGTCGAACTCGGGGATGTAGGTGATGGCGTGGTCGAAACGGCCCAGCAGCGGAATCGCCGGCAGCGTCGGCCCACCACCGGCACCGATCAGCGCCGGCGTGCTCTGGATGCCACGCGCTGCCAACAACGCCTCCAGGATCACGACATGGTCTTTGCAGTCGCCGTAGTGGTTGTCGAGGATGCTCTGCGCCGGGTTGGGCTCCAGTCCGCCGTTGCCGAGGTACACCGCCACGTAGCGGATGTTCTGCGCCACCCAGCGGTACAGCACGGCGGCCTGCTCGCGACGGTCGGTGATGCCACGGGTGAGCTCGTCGGCCAGCGCCTGGATCTGCGGCGTGACAGCGGCGGCCTCGCCACCCTTGAGCTGGTAGGCCTGCGCCACCTGCGACCAGTCACGGTACGTACTGGCCATGATGGTGGGGCTGTACTCCCACGCGGCGGCGGACCAGTTCTGCGCCTTCAGCGGATCCGTGCGCCGGTACGTCCATTCCCAGCGCGCCATGCCATTGCGCACACGCGGCACCTGGCTGCCCTGCACGCCCCGCTGCTCCACCTGCATGGGCAGATCGGCAGGCGCGCTCAGGGTCACGCGGGCATCGTCGTACTGGGTGAACACGCTGAAGGTTTCCCACAGGCCGAAGTAGCCTGGGAAGTACGGCGTGTTCTGGGTGCGCCGGGTCTGGTAGACCACGCGCGTACCGGGCGCCAGATTCGGGAACACCACCACGCGCACCTTGCGGTCGGCGTACATCGCCGCAGCCGCGCTGGAATAGCTTTCCTGCGTGTAAATGCGGTCGGCCGGCACGTCTCGACGCTGACCATCGGCGGTGAGGGTGTAGGCCTGCAGCACCTCCAGCGTTTCCATCTTCTCGCTGTAGCTCAGCCGCACCTGGCTGAACTGCTCGACCGCCGATGTGGTCTTGAGCAGGATCTCGTACGCTTCGGTCTGCGTGTTGCCCGCATCCGGGCGCACCACGTAGTCGGCGCGATAGCGCACGAAGCTGAAGTTGTTGTTGGCCTGCGCTTCACCGCCCGCGGCCGGGCCGCCCTGCCCGCCCGGGGTGGGCGGCGCCACGGGTGGCGCGGGTACCGGCACGGGCTGGGCATCGGCCCACGCCACTACCGGCGAGAGCGTCATGGCGCCCAGCATCGTCCAGATCATCGGCTTCATTGCAGGTTCCTTGTGCTCGGCAACACCCGGGCCGCGCCCGGGTTCTAAGCAGCCAGGCCGGGCCCGGCGTTACTTGGGCGGTGGCGGCGCCAGCACGCTGCGGTCGCCATTGTGCTCGGGCGGGCTGACCACGCCAGCCGCCTCCATCGCTTCGATCAGGCGCGCGGCACGGTTGTAGCCGATCTTCAGGCGACGCTGCACGCCGGAGATGGAGGCACGACGGGTTTCGGTGACGATGCGCAGGGCCTCGTCGTACAGCGGATCAGACTCATCACCGCCACCGCCGCCCGCTTCGGGCAGGCCACCGGGGCCGACCACGACGCCATCGCCCATCATCTGCACCTCGTCCAGCACGCCGGTGATGTAGTCGGTCGGGCCGCTGGCCTTGAGGTGTTCGACCACGCGGTGCACCTCCTCATCGGAGACGAATGCACCGTGCACGCGGTCCGGCAACGCGGTGCCCGGCGGCAGGTACAGCATGTCGCCGTGGCCCAGCAGCGTTTCCGCGCCGGACTGATCCAGGATGGTCCGCGAATCGATCTTCGAGCTGACCTGGAAGCCGATACGGGTCGGGATGTTGGCCTTGATCAAGCCGGTGATCACGTCCACCGAGGGGCGCTGGGTGGCCAGGATCAGATGGATGCCGGCCGCACGCGCCTTCTGCGCCAGGCGCGCGATCAGCTCTTCCACCTTCTTGCCGACGATCATCATCATGTCGGCGAATTCGTCGATGAAGATGACGATGAAGGGCAGCGTCTCCAGCGGGCGCGGGGCCTCGCCGAGTTCCGGGTTGGGCTTGAACAGCGGGTCCATCATCGGCTGCCCGGCGTCCTGGGCATCCTTGACCTTCTTGTTGAAGCCCGCCAGGTTGCGCACGCCCACGGCGCTCATCAGCTTGTAGCGCCGCTCCATTTCGGCCACGCACCAGCGCAGGCCGTTGGCGGCCTCCTTCATGTCGGTGACCACCGGCGCCAGCAGATGCGGGATGCCCTGGTAGACGCTCAGCTCGAGCATCTTCGGGTCGATCATCAGCATCCGCAGGTCTTTCGGCGAGGCCTTGTACAACAGGCTCAGCACCATCGCATTGACCGCCACGGACTTGCCCGAGCCGGTGGTACCGGCCACCAGCAGATGCGGCATGCGTGCCAGGTCGGCCACGGTCGGGCGGCCGGCGATGTCCTTGCCCAGCGCGAGCGTCAGCACGCTGGCGGACTTGTCGTATTCCTTTGAGCGCAGCAGCTCGGACAGATAGATCATCTCGCGGGTGACGTTGGGGATTTCCAGACCCACCACCGACTTGCCCGGGATCACATCGACCACGCGCACCGACTTCACCGACAGCCCGCGCGCGATGTCCTTGTCCAGCGAGCTGATCTGGCTGACCTTGATGCCCGGGGCCGGCTCGATTTCGAAGCGGGTGATGACCGGGCCGGGATAGGCACCCACCACCTGTGCATCGATGCGGAAGTCCTTGAGCTTGAACTCGATCTGGCGCGAGAGCGTCTCCAGCGTGCCTTCGTCGTAGCCCTTGGGCTGCGGCTTGGGATCATCCAGCAGCGCCAGCGGCGGCACATCCGAGCCATCGCCATTGACCCCGCGGAACATGGGAATCTGGGTCTCGCGCTTGGCGCGATCACTCTTCTCCAGCACCGGCTCCGGGCGCGGCTCGATCTTGACCGGCTCGCGCTTGGCGCGGACCTCGGCATCGACCTTGCGCACTTCCTGGCGCTCCTCGCGCATCGCCCGGGTCTGCTGCCACTCGGTGGCCTGCTCTTTCTTCTTGTTGAACAGCGGCGGCAGTGCCAGCACCCAATTGCCGATCTTCTCCATCACCACGAACCAGGAGATGCCCGTGGCCAGCGTGATCGAGGCCAGCAACAGGACCAGCACGAAGAGGTTGGCGCCCAACGCGCCGAAACCGACGCTGAGCGAGCTGCCCACCAGCTTGCCGAGGATGCCACCGGCATGGGCCACGTCGGCCACGAACAGGCGCAGGTGCAGGAAGCCGGTACCTGCGATCAGGAAGCCGACCAGGCCGACCAGGCGCAGCGCCGGATCCAGATCATGCTCGCCCTTGGCCTCGCGCTTGAGCCCGAACATCGCGATCCAGGCCAGTGCGCCCAGCACGATCGGCAGCACGAAGGCCATGTAGCCGAACAGCTGCAGCAGGACGTCGGCGATCCAGGCACCGGCGCGACCGCCCATGTTGTGGACCGGGGCGACCACGCTGCCGGTATGCGACCAACCGGGGTCGGTGGCCGAGTAGGTGAAAAGACTGGCGACCAGATACAGCAATGCCGGGGCGACCGCGATCAACCCCAGGTCGCGCCACAAGCGCTGCCGGCGCGGATTGTCCTCGCCAGCCGGTTTGCGCGGCGCTGCCTTGCTGTCGGACGCCTTGGCTCGTTCCGGGACCTGTTTCGCCACCTTAGACCACACCTTGGGAATGCACTGTTAGTGCTTGATAATAAACGACTGGGCTGCGCTTTTCAGTCCCCTCGCACACCGGGCCCCGCCATCGCCGTCAAAAACCCGGCGGCGCCGATGTCCCGATGCCCGATGGGTCGCCGCGTTCCACTGCGCGCCTTGAATCGCCCCGCCCCTGCCGCCACTCTATGACTTCGCTCGGACGCCGCGCAATCACCCTGCCAGCGTCCCGCCCTACCTTCTATTGCGAGCTTACATGAGCAACTCCAAGCACTCCCGCCTGTTGATCCTTGGTTCCGGCCCGGCCGGCTGGACCGCCGCCGTCTACGCCGCGCGCGCCAACCTCAAGCCCGTCGTGATCACCGGCCTGCAGCAGGGCGGCCAGCTGATGACCACCACCGAGGTGGACAACTGGCCTGGAGATGCGCACGGCCTGATGGGCCCGGACCTGATGACCCGCATGCAGGCGCACGCCGAGCGCTTCGAGACCGAGGTCATCTTCGACCACATCCACACCGCCGATGTCTCCCAGCGCCCGTTCAAGCTGATCGGTGACAGCGCCGAGTACACCTGCGACGCCCTGATCATCGCCACCGGCGCCACCGCCAAGTACCTGGGGATTCCCAGCGAAGAGGCCTTCAAGGGCCGCGGCGTGTCCGCCTGCGCCACCTGCGATGGCTTCTTCTACCGTGACCAGGACGTGGTCGTGGTCGGCGGCGGCAACACCGCCGTGGAAGAGGCCCTGTACCTGTCCAACATTGCCCGCAAGGTCTACCTGGTCCACCGTCGCGACACCCTCAAGGCGGAAAAGATCATGCAGGACAAGCTGTTCGCCAAGGTCGCCGCCGGCAAGATCGAGACCGTGTGGCACCACCAGGTGGACGAAGTGCTGGGCAACGACGCCGGCGTGACCGGTGTGCGCGTCAAGTCCACGCTGGACGGCAGCACCCGTGACATCGAGGCCCATGGCTTCTTCGTGGCGATCGGCCACCACCCCAACACCAGCCTGTTCGATGGCCAGCTGACCATGAACAACGGCTACCTGGACATCCGCTCGGGCCTGGGCGGCAACGCCACCCAGACGTCGGTGGAGGGCGTGTTCGCCGCCGGCGACGTGGCCGACCAGCACTACCGCCAGGCGATCACCTCGGCCGGCTTCGGCTGCATGGCCGCGCTGGATGCCGAGCGCTATCTGGATGCGAAGGGTCAGGCGAGCTGATCTGCCGCCCGTATCGCGCAGCACACGAAGGCCGGTGAATCATTCACCGGCCTTTTTACTGACCGGTACGTTCCGCACGCCCTGCGTCCGTCCCGCCTGCTCTATCCTCTGCCCATGCCCGATCCACGTTTCCTGCATCGCCTGTCCGATGTCCCCGCCGCTGCCTGGGACGCCCTGCACGACGGCCGCAACCCCTTCCTGTCGCATGCCTTCCTGGCTGGTCTGGAAGAACACGGTTGCCTGCGCCCGGAGTGGGGCTGGCGCCCGCGCCACTTCACCCTGTGGGACGGGGACACCCTGGTCGCGGCGATCCCCGGCTACCTCAAGGACAACTCCCACGGCGAGTTCGTGTTCGATCACGCCTGGGCCCACGCGTACGCCCAGCACGGGCTGGACTACTTCCCCAAGTGGCTGGGCGCGGTGCCGTATTCGCCGGTGACAGGCCCGCGATTGCTCGCCCGCACGACAGAAGATCGTGGCGCGCTGCTGGCAACGCTGGCGGGCGAAGTGGCGCGCCTGGGCTGGCCCTCTGCCCACATCAACTTCCACCCCGCCGACGAAGACCCCGCCTTCAGCCCGGACTGGCTGCTGCGCGAGGACATCCAATTCCAGTGGCACAACCCCGGAAGCTGGGAGACCTTCGACGACTTCCTCGGCGCGATGGACCACAAGCACCGCAAGAACATCCGCCAGGAACGGGCCAAGCTCGCGCGCAGCGGCGTCACGTATCGCATCGTGCATGGCGATGAGGCGACCGAGGCTGACCTGCGCGCCATGCACGGCTTCTACCTGCAGACCTTCGCCGAGTACGGCAACTCGCCCGCGCTCACGCTCCCGTTCCTGCAGCATCTCGCCCGCACGATGCCGCGCGCGCTGGTGATTTTCCTGGCCGTGCTCGATGGCGAGCCGGTCGCCGGTGCGCTGTGCCTGCGCGGTGCGGACACGCTCTATGGGCGGTACTGGGGCGGCGCCACCCTGCCCGGCCTGCATTTCGAGACCTGCTACTACCAGGGCATCGCCTACTGCCTGCGCGAAGGACTGGCCCGCTTCGAGCCCGGCGCCCAAGGTGAGCACAAGCTGGCGCGCGGCTTCCTGCCGCACCGGGTGCGCAGCCGGCACTGGATCGCCGAGCCGGCCTTCGCCGAGGCACTGATCGCGTGGTGCGCACAGGAACGTGCCGAGGTCGCCCACTACGCACGTGTACTGGCGTCGCACAGTCCGTTCAAGGCCGACCCGGCGTGACCCGCCACCTGCCCTGGCGCCTGGACGACGCGCCCGATGCCCCGTTCCCGCCCGCCGAGACCGCCCTGCGCGATCCCGACGGCCTGCTGGCCCTCGGCGGCGATCTCTCCCCGGTGCGGCTGCTCAACGCCTATGCCGGCGGCATCTTTCCGTGGTTCTCCGAGGGCCAACCGCTGCTGTGGTGGTCGCCGGACCCGCGCATGGTGTTCCGCACCGACGGCGTGCACCTGTCCAGCCGCTTTCGTCGCTCCCTGCGCCAGAGCACCTGGACGCTGCGCGCCGATACGTGTTTCGAGCAGGTGATCGATGCCTGCGCAGCCAGCCCGCGCCCCGGCCAGGACGGCACCTGGATCACGCGTGACATGCGCGATGCGTATGTCGACCTGCACCGGCTCGGCTTCGCGCACTCGGTGGAGGTATTCGATGGCGATGCCTTGGTCGGTGGCATCTACGGGGTGGCGATCGGGCGGGTGTTTTTCGGGGAAAGTATGTTCAGTGCCGCATCGGGCGGCTCCAAGGTCGCCCTGGCCGGGTTGGCCCATCGGCTGGCCAGCTGGGGATGGCCACTGATCGATGCGCAGGTCGAAAACGACCACCTGCTGCGCATGGGGGCCGAACACTGGCCCCGGCAGCGCTTTCTCGCCCTGGTCCGTGAACAGGTCCAACAGCCAGCCCCCGCAGGCGATTGGGCGGAATTGTTCGGCGCCTTGACCGCCGCCGAACTCGCTGATCCGGGACCGCCTTAACCAAAACTTTGCATCAAACGTCCGACGCGCGTAAAATGCCCGCTCTTCAGGCCAGCTCGGCCGGTTACAGAACTGCACAGGACTACATGTCGAAAGACGACTCCATCGAGTTCGAAGGCACCGTCAGCGAGACGCTGCCGAACACCACTTTCCGCGTACGACTGGAAAATGGGCATGAAATCATCGCCCATATCTCCGGCCGCATGCGCAAGAACTACATCCGCATCCTGACGGGCGACCGCGTCAAGGTCGAAATGACCCCGTACGACCTGACCAAGGGTCGCATCACCTACCGCATGAAATAAGCGGTCCGGGGGTTGTTCCCGCCAGAAGGCCAGCCAGGTGCTGGCCTTTTCGCGTGGGTGCCATTCAGACGGCGACCGCACCCTGCCATGCGGCACCCTGACCCAGTGCACCCTGACGTCGGTCAGGATGCCTTGATGCAGATTCGCCCTTGCGCGCAACGGTCCACGCTGGACCTCGATCCAATCCGGATCCTGCCCGATGGCCCCCGCCATGAAGCGCCTGTTCTCCCTGCTCCTGCTCGCCTCCTGCGTCGCCACCGCTGCGTCGGCCCAGGCCGCCGAGCCCGCCGCACCCGCCGGCTGCATCACCCTGTCCTCCGACCAGCAGGTGGTGCGCAACCGCGCCGATCGCGATGTACTGCTGCGCAACGGCGATCAGCATTACCTCGTGCGCTTTGAACGCTCCTGCACCAGCGCCGCGATGTCCCCCAAACTGACGTTCGCCACCCCCGGCCAGGACGGTCAGTTGTGCGGCGCCGGGGTGACCAAGCTCCAGACCAGTTCACAGAGCTGCGCCGTGGCTGCGGTGGAGCCCCTGAGCGCCGAAGAATTCGCCCGCAAGGCACGCATGCGCCGTTGAGCAAGCGGCTGGCCCGCGCACAAAAAAAGCCCCCTTGCGGGGGCTTTTTCGATTTCATCACCGCGGTCGAGGCCGGCGCTACACCGTGGCCGGCAGCAAACGCTCCGGCTCGGCCTCGGTCTCCACGAACAGCTGATCGTCGCGGACGTCGATGCTGACCTTGCCACCGTTGACCAGCTTGCCGAACAGCAGCTCGTCGGCCAGCGGACGCTTGATCTTGTCCTGGATGACCCGGGCCATCGGTCGCGCACCCATCAGCGGGTCGAAGCCATGGTGGGCCAGCCAGTCGCGCGCGGTCGGGGTGGCCGACAGGCTGACGTGCTTTTCCTGCAACAGCATTTCCAGCTCGATCAGGAACTTGTCCACCACGCGCAGGATGTGCTCGAAGCCCAGCGCCTGGAACTGCACGATCGCATCCAGACGGTTGCGGAACTCCGGCGTGAAGCTCTTGCGGATGACTTCCATCGCGTCGGTGGCATGGTCCTGGCGGGTGAAGCCGATCGAACGCCGCGAGGCCTGGGCCGCGCCGGCATTGGTGGTCATCACCAGCACCACGTTCTTGAAGTTCGCCTCACGGCCGTTGGTGTCGGTCAGCACACCGCGGTCCATGACCTGCAGCAGGATGTTGAAGATGTCCGGGTGGGCTTTCTCCACCTCGTCCAGCAGCAGCACGCAGTGCGGGGTCTTGACGATCTTCTCGGTCAGCAGGCCGCCCTGGTCGAAACCGACATAGCCCGGGGGGGCACCGATCAGGCGGCTGATCGAATGCGACTCCATGTACTCACTCATGTCGAAGCGGACCAGCTCGATGCCCAGTTGCAGCGCGAGCTGCTTGGTCACCTCGGTCTTGCCCACGCCGGTCGGGCCGGAGAACAGGAAGTTGCCGATCGGCTTTTCCGGATTGGCCAGGCCCGAGCGGGCCAGCTTGATCGCCGAGGACAGTGTCTCGATGGCCGGGTCCTGGCCGAAGATCACCATCTTCAGGTTGCGCTCCAGATGCTGGAGCACGTCCTTGTCGGTCGCGCTGACCTGCTTGGCCGGGATCCGAGCCATCTTGGCGACGATGGTCTCGATCTCCTCGATGTCGATCAATTCCTTGCGCTCACCGTCCGGCAGCAGCCGCTGGCGGGCACCGGCCTCGTCGATCACATCGATCGCCTTGTCCGGCAGCAGCCGGTCATTGATGTGCTTGACCGACAGATCCACCGCGGCCTGAAGCGCGTCATCGGCGTAGGTCACGCCGTGGTGGGCTTCGTACTTGGGCTTGAGGCCCTGCAGGATTTCGTAGGTTTCGCCCACGGTCGGCTCGACGATGTCGATCTTCTGGAAGCGGCGGGCCAGGGCCCGGTCCTTCTCGAAGATGCCGCGGTATTCCTGGAAGGTGGTCGAGCCGATGCAGCGCAGCTCGCCCGAGGCCAGGGCCGGCTTGATCAGGTTGGAGGCATCCATGGTGCCGCCCGAGGCGGAACCGGCACCGATGATGGTGTGGATCTCATCGATGAACAGCACTGCGTTGGGCAGCTTCTTCATCGCGGTCAGCACGCCCTTCAGGCGCTTCTCGAAATCGCCGCGGTACTTGGTCCCGGCCACCAGGGCGCCCAGGTCCAGCGAGTAGATCACCGCATCGGCGAGCACGTCCGGCACCGAGCCTTCCACGATGCGCTTGGCCAGGCCTTCGGCGATCGCGGTCTTGCCCACGCCGGCCTCACCCACGTACAGCGGATTGTTCTTACGGCGGCGGCACAGGACCTGGATGGTGCGCTCGATCTCATCGGCACGGCCGACCAGCGGGTCGATCTTGCCGTTGCGGGCCTGCTCGTTGAGGTTGCTGGCGAACTCGGCCAGGGCATCGCCCTTGCCTTCGCCCTCGGCCCCCTCCGCACGCCCTTCGCCATCGGCGGCAGGCGGCACTTCGCCCTCCTCGCCCAGCTTGGCGATGCCATGGGAGAGGTAATTGACGATATCCAGCCGGGTGACGTCCTGCTGGTTGAGGTAGTACACGGCGTGCGAGTCTTTCTCGCCGAAAATCGCGACCAGCACGTTGGCGCCGGTGACTTCCTTCTTGCCCGAGGACTGCACGTGGTAGACCGCGCGCTGCAGCACGCGCTGGAAGCCCAGCGTCGGCTGGGTATCGCGCCCATCATCTTCGGCCAAGCGCGAGACGGACGCCTCGATGGCCTGCTCCAGTTCCTGGCGCAGGCGGTCGGCATCCGCGCCGCAGGCCTTCAGGACGGCCTGGGCGGACGGGTTGTCGAGCAGTGCCAGCAGCAGGTGTTCCACCGTCATGAATTCATGCCGGGCCTCACGGGCGCGCTTGTAGCACTGTCCGATGGTGTGTTCGAGGTCTTTACTGAACATGATTAACTCCGGCGGCAGTTAGGAACAATATGCGGCCAACCTTCACGATTTCCATCACCCTAGCGGATCGGTGCGTTCAGACGGCGTTAGCACTTGCCTGATCGCTCCGTCCATTCGACCAGGCTCCATCATGCACGATCTTCCGGCCACGAAATGGCAGCTTGGCCGTGATGGCACTGTCACGGTCAGCCGAGGATGTGGCGGCGGACGGGTGCTGGCGCGGAGAAGGGCGTGGCGCGGCTGCCATGGCCGGACCGCCAGGACGGGCTTCGCAGCAGGTACGGCGCAGGGACACGCCGGCCGCTGAGGGCCGGATGTCATTGTGGGTGGAACAGTGCGGATCGCGGGCGCACGCAGTGCTGGCCCGCGCCAACGATCAGCCGCTGGTCTTTTCCATCGTGCACAGCAGCGGGTGCTGGTTCATGCGCGAGAATTCATTGACCTGGGCGACCTTGGATTCGGCGACCTCGCGGGTGAACACCCCGCACACGCCGCGGCCGCGGGTATGCACGTGGAGCATCACCTGGGTGGCCTTGTCCAGATCCATCGAGAAGAAGTGCTGCAGAACCGTCACCACGAAATCCATCGGGGTGTAGTCGTCGTTCAACAGCATCACCTGGTACATCGGCGGTGGCGCGACCTCGGGGCGTGCAGGCTCAAGCAGCACGCCGTGGTCGTGATGAGTTTCGTGGGAAGTCTCGCGGGGCATCCCCACATTATAGGGCCCTGCTCCGCCGGATTGGACGTTGCCCCCCACCGCCCTTCACAATCTGCACTCTCCAACCAGACTTTCACAGGGATTTCATGAAAAGGATTGCTGCCGCACTGCTGCTGGCCATCACTGCCACCAGCGCCCATGCGGCCGAAGCGGACAAGGCTGTCGGGCGTGCTCTGGACACGCTGGAGTACACCTACGAGGTGGACGAAGACGGCGACTACAAAATGGTCTTCGACATGGATGATGGCCGCAGCCAGCTGGCTTTCGTGCGCTCCACCGTCGAGGAATTCGGCAAGCACAAGATCCGCGAGATCTGGTCGCCGGCCTACAACTCGCCGGGCAAGCAGTTCCCGGCCGCCGTGGCCAACCGCCTGCTCGAAGACTCCCAGGATGCCAAGATGGGCGCCTGGGTGAAGCAGGATCAGCTGGCGATGTTCGTGGTCAAGGTTGACGCCAACGCCACCCCCGAGGCACTCAGCGACGCCATCGATGCGGCCATCCGCACCGCCGATGCGATGGAGCTGGAGCTGACCGAGCAGGACGAATACTGAGGTGAATGACGTGCAGGAACCGCGCTGGGCGCCCCATGTCACCGTGGCCACGGTTGTGGTCCGCGACGGGCGCCTGTTGCTGGTCGAGGAAGCCATCGACGGCCGCCAGGTGCTGAACCAGCCGGCTGGGCACCTGGAGCCGAACGAGACCCTGGCCGCCGCCGCGGTCCGTGAAACGCTGGAGGAAACCGGCTGGACGGTGCGCCTGAGCGCCTTCATCGGCACCTACCAGTGGACCGCCCCGGATGGGACGCCGTTCCTGCGCTTTGCCTATGCGGCCGAACCGCTGTCGCACGATCCCGACCGTCCGCTGGACGACGGGATCCTGCGCGCCCTGTGGCTGACACCCGCCGAACTGAGGGCCGACCCTGCCCGCCTGCGCAGCCCGCTGGTGTGGGAGGTGGTGGCCGACTATCTGGCCGGCCAGCGCCACCCGCTGTCGATCGTGCGGGAGGCCCGATGAGCACCCCACGCGTGATGGTAGGCGTCTCCGGGGGTGTGGATTCCTCGGTGGCCGCCTGGCGGCTGGTCCAGCAGGGCGAGCCGGTCGCCGGCCTGTTCATGCAGAACTGGGCCGATGACGGCAGCGGCGACTGCCGCGCCGAGGACGACCGCCGCGATGCCGTGGCGGTCTGCGGCCTGCTGGGCATTCCGTTCCACTTCCGCGATTTCTCCGGCGAGTACTGGCAGGGCGTGTTTGAACACTTCCTGGCCGAGTACGCCGCCGGGCGCACGCCCAACCCGGACGTGTTGTGCAACCGCGAAGTGAAGTTCAAGCATTTTCTCGACGCCGCGCGCGAGCTTGGCGCCGAGCGCATCGCGACCGGGCACTACGCCCGCATCGCGCAGATCGACGGACGCTGGGCCCTGCTGCGCGGCGCCGACCGCAGCAAGGACCAGAGCTATTTCCTGCACCAGCTGGGCCAGCAACAGCTGGCCGCGACCCTGTTCCCGATCGGCGACCTGCAGAAGAGCGATCTGCGCCGGATCGCACGGGATGCGCGCCTGCCGACCCATGCCAAGAAGGATTCCACCGGCATCTGCTTCATTGGCGAACGCGACTTCCGCGAGTTCCTCGGCCGTTACCTGCCAGCGAAAAGCGGCGAGATCCGCGATCCGGATGGCGCCCTGATCGCCGAACATCCCGGCGTGTTCTACTTCACATTGGGCCAGCGCGAGGGCCTGAACATCGGTGGCGTGCGTGGCCGGCCGGCGGCGCCGTGGTACGTGGTCGGCAAGGATGTCGCCAGCAATGTGCTGTATGTCGACCAGGATCGCGAGAGTCCGTGGCTGCAGTCGACCCGGCTGCATTCCGAGACCGCCCACTGGATTGCCGGCGCACCGCCCGCGCGCCAGTTCGACTGCACCGCCCAGACCCGTTACCGCCAGCCCGACGAGCCGTGCACCGTCACCGTGCACGACGACGGCACCCTGGCGGTGCGCTTCGCCCGACCGCAGCGCGCCGTCACCCCCGGTCAATCGCTGGTGTTGTATGACGATGAGGTCTGCCTTGGTGGCGCCGTCATCGCCGCCACCGACGCTCCGCTGGAACAGCGCCTGCGCGCCACCCCTTCTCCTTTCGAGGTATCTGCTGCATGAGTTTTTCCGTCGACGACCGTGTTCTTGCTCTGGCCGGCATCGCCCAGGCCCTGCAGCAGGTGCGCCGCATCGCCGAAACCGGCCACTCCGAAGCCGCCGTGGTCCGTACCGCGGTGGACAGCGTGTTCCGCATTGACGCTGCCACCCCGCAGGAGATCTACGGCAGCGCCAGCCATGTCGCCCCCGGGCTGCGCCTGCTGCACAACTACCTGAGCAGCCAGGGCCAGGACGAGCACCTGCCGCGGCTGGCGCTGTCGGTCCTGCAGCTGGAGCGGCGCTTCGTGCGCGAGCACGAGATCGTGGCCAAGGTCAGCACCGGTATCGAGCGCGCCCAGGCCCAGGCCACCGAGCTGGGCGACAGCGCCCATCCGGACGTGCTCGCCAGCTTGGGCGGCCTGTACGCCGACACCATCAGCAATCTCAAGCCGCGCGTGATGGTCCAGGGCAACCCGCATTACCTCGGCCAGGCCGGTGTGGTGGCCGAGATCCGCGCGCTGCTGCTTTCGGCGGTCCGCTCGGCCGTGTTGTGGCGCCAGACCGGCGGCCAGTACTGGGACTTCCTGTTCTCGCGCAAGGCGATGCTGGAAGCGGTCGCCCGCCAGCTGCGCTGAGGCCAACGGCCTGGAATTCCGGTCGCCAGGCCCGTACGCGGGCCGGCGCCGGGGCGTGCGGAGGGTTACGGGCGGACCACCGTGATGCATCAAAATTCAGCGGACGGCTAAAGCAAACCGGGGTACGGCCGATACAGCATCCGTGCACCTCCCCGAGAACGTCCATGTACTCACGCCTCTTCATCCGCTTGGCCGCCCCACTGGTCCTGACCCTTCTGCTCCCCGTTGCCATCGGCTTCGAGTGGCCAGCCGCCCTTCGCTGGGCGATCCTGACCACGATGACGCTCAGCTGGCTGGGCTTCGCCTGGTGGACGGCTCGCGCCCAGAACCAGCGGTCGCCCGAGCAGGCCCGCATCCTGCGTGAGCAGGACCAGTTGCTGAGCGAGCTGCGCTCGTTCGTCGGCAACGAAATCGAAGGCTCCCGCGGCGAAGTCGAACGCGCCCGTGACCTGATCCGCCACGCCGTCAGCGGCCTGGGTGGCAGCTTCGATGCCATGAACCGCAAGTCCCGCCAGCAGAGCCAGGCCTTGGCCCGCATCGTCGACCGCGCCGGTGAAGACGGTGGCGCCGGCGTCGACGTGGCCCGCTTCGCCCAGCACGCCAGCCACCGCATGGAACAGCTGGTGGAAGCGCTGGAACAGGTCAGCGGCCAGAGCAGCAACACCGTGCAGCACATCGATCAGATGGCGCAGCACCTGGATGGCATCTTCGCGCTGCTGGAAGACGTCAAGTCGATTGCCGACCAGACCAACCTGCTGGCCTTGAACGCCGCCATCGAAGCTGCCCGTGCCGGTGAAGCCGGTCGTGGGTTCGCGGTGGTCGCCGACGAAGTCCGCAACCTGTCCGAGCGCTCGACCACCTTCAACGAGCAGATCCGCAAGCTGGCCCACAGCTCCAAGGATGCCATCGCCAAGGTCCGCGAGACGGTCTCGCACATGGCTTCCCGCGATATGGACCGGTCCCGCGAAGCGCGCCAGGAAGCGGCGGCGATGCTCGACAACGTGGCCCAGATCAATGCCTCGCTCGGCGATGGCATGCGCGAGATTTCCGAGTGCGGCCGGGCGATCGACAGCAGCGTGGCCGAAGCGGTCCGCGCCCTGCAGTTCGAGGACATCGCCACCCAGGCCCTGGGCGGCGTGCATACCCACCTGGATCGCCTGACCGCGATCAACCGCGAAGCGGTGGCCCTGCAGGAACTGCTGCAGCGCAATGGCGGCGTGATCGACGAAGAGATCGTCACTGCCCTGCAGCGCACCGGCAACCGCCTGCGCGACATGCGCAGCGAATGGGAGCGTCCGCCGCACAAGGCTGTCGCCCAGCAGAGCATGGCCGCCGGCGCGGTCGAACTGTTCTGATCCAGCGGTACCGTGCCGCTCCCGGCACACCCTGCGGCCCCGGCTCACCCCGGGGCCGTTGCGCTTGCACTACCCGCCTCGCCTGCAGATGATCGACCCATGTTGAATGCGTCCATGTTGTCCGTTGCATCCGTAGCACCCACCGACCTGGAGCCCGTGGCGCAGATTGCCGACGGCGCCCTCCAGGCAGCCATCAAAGACCACACTCCCCTGCAGGGCCGCGCCCTGATCGCGCATCTGGAGCAGCTTGCTCGGCAGGAGCTGGCGAAACTGGCCAGCCAACCCATTGATCCGGGCACCACGCCCATCGATCCGGCCCTCGCCGGCCTGGCGTGGGACCTGGGCCTCAGTGGTGATGATCTGGGCGCTGCTGCGCGCTGAGCGTGGGCCGGTGGTCCGGTGGTCCGGTGGTCCGGCCAACCCGGATATTCTTCAGCGTCACACAAGGTGAGTACGCATGAAGGAACGCCTGAAACAGGTGGCATTGCATGCCCAGGGACTGGGCTCGGCCCCGCTGTTCAACCCAGGGGCTGATGGAGCCCTCCACGCCATCTCTCACCTCGGCTACGTCCAGATCGACACGCTGTCGGTCATCGAGCGCGCACATCACCACGTGCTGTGGAATCGTGTCCCGGAGTACGACCCGGCGTGCTTGAACCATCTCGTCAGCGAAAAAAAGCTCTTCGAGTACTGGTTCCACGCCGCTGCCTACCTGCCGATGCGCGACTATCGCTTCGCGCTGCCCCGAATGTCGTCGATACGCACAGGGGAAAGCCGCCACTTCTGCAACGGCGATCCCTACCTGATGAAGGAGATCCTGGCCCGGATCCGCTCAGAGGGTGCGCTCAGGCTGCGGGACCTTGAGAGGGGTGACACCGGCAGCGGCAGCTGGTGGAGCACCGGCCCGGGCCGTCGTGCCGTCGAAACGCTCTTCATGCGCGGCGATCTGATGGTATGCGAGCGGGCGGCGCCGAGAAGCGCTACGATCTCGCAGAGCGCTGCCTGCCGGATGGTCTGGACCTGAGCATCCCGGATGATCACGAGTACGCCGTCCATCTTTTCGAGACCACGCTCAGGGCACACGGCGTCTTCACCGCGACCCAGCTGCTGCATCTCCGGAGCGGGAAGGCGCTCCGCACCGCCATGCGCGAGGTTGTCCACGATCGGATCACTGCTGGCAGCATCCAACTGCTGAAAGGCAATGGTATGGACGTGTACGTGGACAGTGCTGCGCTGGAATCGGCGGCAGCCTCCCGCGCGGCCGTCACGATTCTCTCGCCCTTCGACAATCTGGTCATCCACCGTGATCGCCTCAGCGCGCTGTTCGGCTTCGACTACCGGATCGAATGCTATACGGCCGCCCATAAACGCGTGTTCGGGTACTTCTGCCTGCCCGTCCTGTTCGGAGACACGCTGGTGGCACGGATCGACTGCAAGGCCCATCGCGCAGAGGCGCGGTTTGAGGTAGTCAGCGCGCATTGGGAGCCAGCAGCGGATCGAAATGAAGTCCTGCCGCTTCTCGGCAGTGAGCTCCAGCGCTTTGCCGGGTTTCATGGATGTGCGACGCTCGATGACGCTGCGCTGAGGCAGCGCGCAGGTCGGTCGAGGGTGCCTCAACAGGGCTGACGGCACCCTTGACACCGTCTCCGCCTGGCAGGCAGTGCCATGCCAGGTGCACGGTCGCTCAGAAGGCTACGTAGGCCGTCCTCAGACGCTTTGCGTCACCGCTACATAGCTCTCCCGCGGCGGCGTCTGCAGGCCCTGCTTCAACCACAGCGCCAGATCCCGCGGGGCCAGCGGCCGCGAGTACAGGTAACCCTGGATCTCGTCGCAGCCCTGGCGGCGCAGCATGGCCTCTTCCTGTTCGGTCTCCACACCCTCGGCCACGACCTTCATGCCCAGCGCATGGCCCAGATGCACGATTGCCTGGGTCACTTCGGCGGTACCGGCGTCGTGCAGCATGCCCTGGACGAAACTGCGGTCGATCTTCAGGCGCCCGACCGGGAACCGGTTGAGGTAATGCAGGTTCGAGAAGCCGGTACCGAAGTCGTCCACCGCGAGCGGGACGCCGTGACGCTCCAACACATCGAAGCAATGGCGCAGCACGTCGGTGTCACGGATCAGCGCGGACTCGGTCAGCTCCAGCTCCAGCCGCTGCGGCGGCCAGCCGTGCGCATGGCAGATGTCGATCACGCGTTCGGCAAAGCCGCGGTCACGCAGCTGCACGGCCGAGACATTCACGGCCACACGGTCGAACTCCAGCCCCGCTGCGTCCCAGGCGGCGGCCTGGCGGCAGGCCTCGGCCAGCACCCAGTCGCCGATCCGCACAATCTCGCCGCACTTCTCGGCGATCGGGATGAACTCGGCCGGGCTGCAGTAGCCGATCCCGGGCCGATGCCAGCGCAGCAGCGCCTCGATGGCCGGCGGCTGGTCGTTCTCGGCATGCATCAGGGGCTGGTAGGCCAGGGTGAACTCTTCGCGTTCGATCGCACCGAGCAGTGCGTGTTCGATCTCCAGCTTGCGCTGGATCTTGGCCAGCGCGTCCTGGCTGTAGTACTGGTAGGTATTGCGTCCGGCTTCCTTGGCCGCGTACATCGCCGCATCGGCGGCGCGCAGCAGCGATTCGAAATCCTGGCGGCTCTCATCCAGCATCGCAATGCCGACACTGGCGCCGACCTTGAGCGTGGTTTCACCGCGGTGCAGGGGTTCGGCCAGCGAGGCGATCAGCTTGCGTGCCACATGCCCGGCGTCTTCCGGTGCGGCCAGGTCGCGCAGCACGACGATGAATTCGTCGCCACTGAAGCGGCCGAACAGATCGTTGTTGCGCAGGCTCTGGTGCAGGCGCGAGGCAGCCGCCTTGAGCAGCGCGTCGCCGGTGGCGTGGCCGAAGGTGTCGTTGATGGTCTTGAAGCCGTCCAGATCGATGAACAGCATCGCCAGCGGGCTGCCGCGATCGCGCGCTTCCTCGATCGCATCGGCGGTCTGCTCGCGCAACAACATCCGGTTGGGCAGGCCGGTAAGCAGATCGTAATGGGCCAGCAGCTCGATGCGCTCGTTGGCTTCGCGCTCGCGGGTGATGTCACGGAACAGCACTACGAAGCGTGTCGGCAGACCGTCGCGACGGTCCAGCTCGATCAGCACCTGCACCCAGATGCGCAGACCGGACTGCCGGTAGAAGCACAGGTCCAGCTGCTCGGGCAGCCCCCCCTCGGCGATCCGGACCAGCGCCGCCTCGAACGCGTCGCGCGAGTCCTGGGTGTACAGGCTCAGCGCCTGGTCCAGCGTGATCGGCTCCTTGCGCAGGCCGTGGATGCGGTAGCACTCCTCGGTCCACTGCATGAGCCGGGTCGCCACCTCGATCTCACAGCCGCCAATGCGGCCGAGCGCGGAGACGCGGTTGAGCAGCTCGGTGCGCCAGCGGATCAGCGCATCGGTCTGGTGCTGCTCGGTGATGTTCTGCACCTGACCGAGCAGGCGCTGGATGCGCCCGTCGGGGCCGACCAGCGGCTGCATCCACACCCGCAGGTACAGTGCAGCGCCTTTGCTGCGGATCAGCTCCAGTTCCAGGGTCGCTGCAGCGCCATCGCGCCACATGCGGCGCCACGCGCGACGCAGGCGCCCACGCGATTGCGGCTCCATCTGGCGCAGCCAGTGGCGGCGACCGTGCATGGGGTCATCGCCGGTCTCCAGCAGGGCCCGGAACTCGGGCGACCACCAGAACTGGCGCGCGTCCGGGTCCCACGACCAGCTGCCCATGCTGGCGATCCGCTGCGCCTCGCGCAGGTGGACCTGCTGCTCAAGCAGCAGCGACTCCATCTGCTTCTGGGCCTGGATGTCGGTATGGGTACCCACCATGCGCAGCGGCTGGCCATCGGCGGTGCGGGTGACCACACGGCCGCGGTCCAGCACCCAGCGCCACTCGCCATCGGGGTGGCGGGCGCGGAACTGGGCGGTGTAGGCCGCACTCTCGCCGCGCAGGTGCGCGTCCAGAGCGGCACGAACGGCCGCCTGGTCATCAGTGTGAACGTATTCCAGCAGCGCGCTCACGCCGTCGGCGCGGGCGTGCGACTCCTCGATCGGCTGGCCATCCCAGCGCCGCGAGCGGCGCACACTGTCACTGGGCAGGTCCCAGTCCCACAGCCCGTGGCCCGCGTGATCCAGTGCCACTTCCCAGCGGCTGCCGGCGACGCTGGCGACCGGCTCGGGCACGCTCACGGTAAAGGCCAGCAGGTGGCCATCCGGATCGTGCACGGCGCGCATCCAGCCATCGAGTCGCCCGGCCGGGCCGCCCGGCAGCTGGCAGGGAATCAGGCCGCCATCCGCGGCGAGCAGGCGCAGGTCCTCCAACATCTCGCCGTACGCGGCGATCGTCGCCGGCAGGCCGTGTTCACGCGCGGCCGGATTGGCCGCGAGCGGGCGACCAGCACGGTCGAGGATGACCAGCGCCGACGCCAGCGGGTGCTGCAGCAGACTCGCGATAATCCCTTGATCCACGCCTGTAACTCCGATAACGCACCCGACAGCCGGGAACGCAATCGTTAGCGGCGGGTTTTGCGGATTATTGAGCGTTCCGGCCACCTGCATCCCCACCGCGGACAGGTAAGATGACGCTCGCCTTTCCCGATCGGCCCGCCCTGCCCCATGCCCACCGACCTGCCAGGCCACCCCGAACCCGCCGCCGCGACCTCGCTGGCCCGCGATCTGCGCCGTGACCGCTGGCGTGTGGTGGTGGCTTACCTGGTGCTGGCGCTGGTCTGGATCCTGTGCAGCGATGCCGCGGTCAAAGTGGTCGCCGGTGATATGCAGACCGCCGCCCAATGGCAGACCATCAAGGGCACCTTCTTCGTGCTCTCCAGTGCCGCCCTGATCTATCTGCTGCTGCGGCCGCTGGCCCAGCACGTCCTGAGCACCCATGCGCGCCTGGAATCCTCGGAGACCCGCCACCGCCAGATGTTCGAAGGCAACCCCGGGCCGATCCTGGTCTATGACCTGGACTCGCTGGCGATCCTGGACGTCAATCCCGCCGCTGCCAGTTTCTTCGGCTACAGCCGTGACGCCTTCACTGCGATGCCGATCAACGCGCTGTGGCCGCCTGGCGATGTCCCCGCGTTGGAGGTCAAGCTGGCGCAGATCCGCGAGAATCCCGACCAGCTGTGCGTGATCACCGCCGATCTGTGCCTGAGCGATGGCAGTACCCGGCGCATGGAGATGCGCAGCAACCTCATCAGTTATGGCGGCCGCCGTTCGCGACTGCTGATCGCGATCGACCGCACGCGCGAAGACCAGGCCCTGCAACGTCGCGATCAGGCGCTGGCCCGCGTCGAGGAAGCGCACGAGATGGCGCGGATCGGCGCCTGGGAAATCGATCCCGCCACCGGGCTGGGCCGTTACGCCAACCAGGTCTATCGGCTGCTTGGCCGGCGCCCGCCCGAAGCGCGTCGCTGGCATCGCTTCGATGAGCTGCTGGTACCGGCCGACCCGGCCACCGCCGCACTCAGCGAGCAGCTGCTGCAGGACATGACCTCCGGCGAGCCGGTACAGATCGATGTCCTGCTCCCGCTGCTGGCGATGGATGGTCGTGCATTGATGGTGCACCTGCGCGCCGAGAGCGGCCAGGACGACGCCGGCCGGCCACGCGTGCTCGGCACCCTGCAGGACGTCACCGAACGCGAGCAGTCGCGGCGCCTGCTGCGTGAACGTGAGGAACAGTTCCGCGAACTGGTGCGGGTGCTGCCCGATGGCGTGGTGATCCTCTCCGAAGAACATGTGCTGTACGCCAATGCCTGCGCCGCGGCGCAGTTCGGCTACGGCCAGCACACGCTGCTGGGCGAACCGCTGGCGGCCCTGGTCGCCACCGACGACCTGCCGCGGGTCCGCGGCCAGCTGTTCGCCCAGGTGCCGCAGCAGAGCGTCAGCGCCGGTGAGGTGATCGGCATGCGGCGGCTCAATGGCGAGCGTTTCCAGGCCGGGCTGGCCGTCGGTGACGTGCGGTATGGCGGGCGCAACTGCAAGTTGCTGATCGTGCGCGACCTCAGCGAGCCCGAGCGCATCCGCGAGGCTCTGGAAACCAGCAACCGCGAGCTGCAGGCCATGGCCGGGCGCCTGTTCTCGCTGCAGGAAGACGAACGGCGGGCGATCTCGCGCGACCTGCACGACGATATCGGTCAGGCCATCACCGCGATGAAGTTGTCGGCCTATGCGGCGCAGGATGAGCAGGACGCCGCGCGCCGTGACGAGGACCTGGCCCAGATCATCCAGCTGGCCGACGCCACCGTGGGCAAGCTGCGCGACATCTCCACCCTGCTGCGCCCGCCACAGCTCGATGCACTGGGCCTGGAAGCGGCGCTGCGCTGGCAGGCCGGCGTGCTGTTCCGCTCGGCGGCGATCGACCTCCTGCCGGACATCCAGTCACTGCCACGGCGGCCGGCCGGTGATATCGAGCAGGCCTGTTTCCGCATCGCGCAGGAAAGCCTCACCAATGTGCTGCGCCATGCCCGCGCCAGCCAGGTCAATCTGCACCTGCGCGATGTCGACGACCACGGCCTGCACCTGCAGGTCCGCGATGACGGCGAAGGCTTCGATCCGGAAGGCCCACGCGGCCTCGGCCTGATCGTGATGCGCGAGCGCGCGCAGAGCGTGGGTGGCACCCTGCGCATTGAATCGGCGCACGGCGCCGGTACCCTGATCGACCTTTACCTGCCGTATCGCGCCTCGGGCGCGACGGCTCACGACTCTCTGGAACACTGAGCCCATGTGGAATCCTTCCCTGCCCCTGGTCAGCATCGAGGACGCGCCGCCCCGCCTGGGCGCCGGCAACCCTGAGCTGCAGGCCATGGTGACCGAAGCTGCCTCCGGCGGCACGCCGCTGATGCTGATGCACGTGGACATCGACCACTTCGCCTCGGTCAACGAGAACATGAGCGCCGAAGTGGGCGATCAGGCGCTGGTACTGGTCGCCCAGCGCCTGCAGCACCACCTGCGCGGGCGCGGCAAGCTGTGGCGCCACGGCAGCGATGAGTTCCTGCTGGCCGTCCCGCGCACGGCCGAAATGCCGCTGCCCGAAGACCTGGCCGAGGAGATCCGCCAGCAGCTGGAGCTGCCGCTGTCGGTGCTGCCGTACACGCTGTTCATGACCGGCAAGCTGGGCGTGAGCCTGTGCCCGGAACACGCCACCGGCGTCTCGCGCCTGCTCGATCACGCCGAAGACGCGCTGTACCAGGCCGCCCGCGAAGGCGGCAATGCGGTGCGCATCCATGCGGTGGATACGCCCTCCAGCGCGCACAGCGAGAGCATCATCGCGCGCCAGATTGTCGACGCGATCCCCAATGGCGAGCTCAAGCTGCGTTACCAGCCGCTGGTGAGCGCCCGCGATGGCCACGTGGTCGGCATGGAGGCGCTGCTGCGCTGGCAGTCGCCCACGCTGGGCATGCTGGTGCCGGAGCGCTTCATGCGCACCGCCGAGCGGCTGGGCATCATCGTGCAGATCGGCACGTGGGTGCTGGAAGGCGCCTTGAAGCAGGCCAAGCTGTGGCGCGACCAGGGCTTCGACGATTTCACCATCGCGGTCAACGTTTCAACGCTGCAGTTGCTGCGCCCGAACTTCTTCGCCGAGGTGATGTCGCTGCTGCAGGCCGCCGGCGTGCCGGCGCACATGCTCACGCTGGAGATCAACGAAAGCGCGCTGACCAACAACGTCAACTTCGTCCACGAGACGCTGGTCAACCTGCGCAACGAAGGCATCAGCCTGAGCCTGGACAACTTCGGCACCGGTGATTCCAGCCTCAGCGCGCTGGTCCGCTACCCGGTGGACAAGCTGAAGATCGACCGCAGCTTCATCAAGAGCGCACCGGCCGGCAACCGCGAGGCCGCGATCGCGCGCGCGATCATCGCCATGGGCCACCAACTGGGCATGACGGTGATCGCCAACGGCGTGGAGTCGCAGGCACAGCTGGGCTTCCTGCGCCGCAACGACTGCGATGTGTTCCAGGGCTATCTGTTCGGTGAGCCGATGTCGGCCGATGCCGCCGGCATGACCCTGCGCCGGCGCTACCTGCGCCCTGAGGCCTTCGCCGAGACCCGCCCGGATCGCACGTTGTTGCTGCTGGACGACGAGGAGAACGTGCTGCGCTCACTGGTGCGCCTGTTCCGCCGCGACGGTTACCGCATTCTCGCTGCCGGCAACGTGCGCGATGCGTTCGATCTGCTGGCCATCAACGACGTGCAGGTGATCCTGTCCGATCAGCGCATGAGCGACATGAGCGGCACCGAGTTCCTGGGCCGGGTGAAGATGCTCTACCCGGACACTATCCGGCTGGTGCTGTCCGGCTACACGGACCTCAACACGGTGACCGATGCGATCAACCGCGGCGCGATCTACCGGTTCCTGACCAAGCCGTGGAACGACGATGAGCTGCGCAAGCACATCCACCAGGCGTTCCGCACGCACGAGGAACAGCGCCGGGCCAACACCGCGCCTGCGGTGGCTGCCCCGGCAGACGACTGATCAGCGCGGCTGCTTGATCGGCAGCACCACGCGGAATTTCGACCCCACGCCCGGCGTGCTGTCCAGGTCGATGCGACCGTGGTGCTTGTTGATGATGCTGTAGGAGATCGACAGGCCCAGCCCGGTGCCGCTGCCGACCGGCTTGGTGGTGAAGAACGGATCGAAGATGCGCTGGCGCAGATCCGGCGAGATACCCCCGCCGGTATCCTCGAACTCCACCCAGACTGTCTCGCCATCCACGCCGGTGCGCACGTTGATCGTGCCGCGGTCGGCGATGGCATGGCCGGCGTTGAGCAGCAGGTTCATGTAGACCTGGTTCAACTCCGACGGCAGGCACTCCACCAGCGGCAGCTGGCCGAACTCGCGGTGCAGGGTCACCTTGTACTTGAGCTCGTTCCAGATGATGTTGATCGTGGATTCCAGACCGGCATGCAGGTCGACCAGCTTCCACGACTCATCGCGGCCGGAGTAAGAGAAGTCCTTCAGATCGCGCACGATGCGCGTCACCCGCTCGATGCCCTCGCGCGATTCGGCCATCAGCTGCGGCAGATCGCGGCTGATGAAATCGATGTCGAAGCGCTGACGGATGTCGTCGATCTCCGGGATCAGTGCCTTCGGATCGGGCGCACGCAGCGCACGCTCGTACGCTTCGATCACGGTGAACAGACTGCGCAGGTATTCCTGCAGGCTGCCCAGGTTGGAGTGCACGTAGCCGATCGGGTTGTTGATCTCGTGCGCCACACCGGCCGCCAGCTGGCCGATGGAGGCCATCTTCTCGGACTGCAGCAGTTTTTCCTGGGTGCCGTTGAGGCGCAGGTAGGCCTGGCGCAGCTCGGCATGACGCTGCTGCAGCTCGCGCTCGTAGTCTTCCTGGCCTTCGATACGGCGGAACAGCGCCAGATAGTGCCGCTGGCCGCCATCGTCGTGGTGGTAGACGTGGGCGATGACCATGCGCTCACCGACCGGCAGGCTGCCATTCCAATGGCCGTGGAGGCGTGCCTGCTCCAGTGCATCGGGCGGTAGCAGCTGGCGCAGCCATTGCGCGGGGGTCAGCTCGGCATCGCGTTCGGCCTGGCCGAGAATCTCACTGACCGCGGTGTTGGCCAGCGCGACGCTGCCGTCCTCACGAAACAGCAGAACCCCTTCCTTGATCCGCTCGAACAGGGCAAGCAGAACCGGATGCGGGGGCAACGGGGCGGTGACAAGGGAGGACGTTACGGTCACGGTCACATCGGGCGGCTGGAAAACAGGCGCCCAATATACGCGGTGACGTCATCGTCGGCAGCCTGGGGCCGCCGGATCGGGCTGCTCAGGCGACCGCGAGCGGCCGCCGGGTGTGCAGCGTGTGCGACTGGCCCTTGGCGTCGTACGCCGAGGAATCCTCGCTGCGGCCGAGTTGGCGCAGCGCCCAGTTGACCTCGCGGCGCCGCCGCGACAGCAGCACGCCGTTGGCGCGATTGCGCTCGGCCAGCTCCTGCACGCGCTCGGCCTGGCCGAGCGGCAATGCGGCCTCGAGGGCCCGCAACGCCTCCAGCTTGGCACCCGTCGCGCGGATCAGGGCCTGCACGTCATGCTCGACCAATGCCTGGCGTTCGACGTCCAAGGCATCGCTGAGGCGCTGCAGCGGCTCGCTCATCGCCAGCTTCATCCCTGCAGCTGCTGGTCCAGCTCAAGCATGCGCGAGGCGATCGCGTCGGGATTGATCTTGTAGGTGCCGTTCTGCAGCGAATCACGCACGGCCTGGACACGGTTGGCATCGATTGCCGGAGCCGTGGACAGTTCACGCTGCATGGCCTGCAGGCTGGTGGCTTCGCCAGTCAGGCGCAGGCTGTCGGCAGCCTCCACCGGGCGCGCCGGGGCATCGGTGCTGACGCTGGGCTTGTTGCCGAGCGCAACACTGCGCAGATGGGCGGTGGCCTGCAGGTTGCCGTCGATTTTCTGGCTCATGGGTTTGTCCTGGAAGTACGGTTCACAAGGGATAACGGCCAGTCAGCCGCCATCTTTAGGGGAATATTGCAGGTTTTGCGGTAAAAGTGGCCCGTATTCACAATTCTGGTCAGCGCGCCACTAAAACGTCACCGCTGGCCGCGACGGTGCCCTGCACGATCTTGCGCGAAGAGAGGTTCTCGACCGAGACCCGCTCATTCTCGCCCGCGTCGGCCATGGCGCGCCCGGCAACCCGGACCTCCACCCCGCCGCGCCGGGACACCAGGGCGACACTGTCGCCGCGCCGCACCAGCCGCTGGGCAACCAGATCGTTGGCCGACAGCAAGCTGCCGGCGCTCAGGGTCCTGCGTGCCACCCGGCCAACCGCCGCCGCCGGATCGGCCAGCGCAGCACCGGCGATCCGTGCCGCATCACGCTGGCCAGTGGTGATATCGGCCGCCGCCAGGGTTTCTCCAGCAGCCACGCCTCTATTGAGAATGAGCACGGTCTGGTTGCGCCGCACCTTTACCGGTACGAACAAACGCCAGCCGCCCGCGTCGGGGCAGCTCACCTCCACTGTACTGGTCCCGGTGGGCTGGGCGGCCAGCGGTTGACCACACGCCGGCAGGCGCAGTGCCGAATCCAGGGTGGTGTCACCTTCGCTGCCGGCCGGCAACGTCCCCAGCGCCGCCTGGCGGATGCTGTCCACTGGTTGCCAGCCCCCAGCGGCCCAGGCGGGCGCGGCCAGCAACAGTGCGGCAAAGAGAACAGAACGCATGGGCACTCCACGGGCAAGGATCATGCGCAGCTCGATGCAAGGGTCATGCCGAACTCCTGCGCGCAGGGCGCTCAAGTCGCCGCCGGTGCCGCCGATACCAAGTCCATGTCCCATGACCTGCTCAACCGCATCGACCAGCGTACGCGACTGGCCGGCCACAATCGTCTGGCCCTGCTGCTGTTCCGGCTGGGTGGACGTCAGCTTTTTGGCGTGAATGTCTTCAAGGTGCAGGAAGTGCTGCGGCGCCCGGATCTGTTCCAGGTGCCGGGGCTGCCCAGCCAGTTCGCCGGTGTGGCCGATGTCCGTGGCCGCTCGGTGCCGGTGCTGGACCTGGGCCTGGCGATCGGCCACCCCGAGCGTGAGCCCGATGCCGACAAGGCGCCGGGCTACCTGGTGGTGACCGAGTTCAACCGTTCCATCCAGGGCTTCCTGGTCAGCGGTGTGGAACGCATCGTCAACATTGCCGTCGAAGACATCCACCCGCCGCCGGAACTGGGCGCCGAGTCCAGCTATCTGACCGCAGTCACCCGTTTTCAGGGCGAACTCATCCAGGTGATCGACGTGGAAAGCGTGCTGGCCGACATCGCCGAAGTCCGCGGTGAGGCCGTGCTGGATCCCTCGATGGCCCTGCCCGCCGACGCCCCGCCGATGCAGGTCCTGGTGGTGGACGACTCCCGCGTGGCCCGCCAGCAGATCCGCAGCGTGCTGGACCAGCTGGGGGTCGGGGCGACCCTGCTCTCGGACGGCAAGCAGGCGCTGGACCACCTGCTGCAGATCCACGCCTCCGGGGAGAACCCCGCCGAGCGCTACGCGATGGTGATCTCCGATATCGAAATGCCGGCGATGGACGGCTACACCCTGACGACGGAAATCCGGCGTCACCCGGGCCTGGCCGGCCTGTACGTGCTGCTGCACACCTCCCTGTCGGGCGTGTTCAACAACGCGATGGTCGAGCGGGTCGGCGCGAATGCGTTCGTGGCCAAGTACTCGCCGCATGAGCTGGCGGACTTCCTGCTGGACCGCCTGAAGAAGGTCGCGATGGCGGCGTAAGGGGCGGCCGGCGCTGGCGCCGGCGTCCTTCCCCCGGTGGGTGTACGGCATCCATGCGTCGCGTGGATGCACACCCGGGGTATGGCTTGCGCATCCACGCATGGCGTGGATCTACCTTGGGGCTTGGCCCTTTTATCCACGGATGGCGTGGATCTACCCCGGGGCATGGCCCCCTTGCCCTGGGGTGGTGAATTCCCCGGCGTGAACATGCCGCCAGCTACCTTCGCGCCCTGCCCTCTGGCACGCCGCTTGCACTGCCCCTGGCATCGTCCCGTGGGAGTGCGCCATGCCCAATCTGATTTCCAACTATCTGGGTGTCCATGCCCAGGCCATGCCGTTGCGCGAGCAGCGGATGAAGCTGATCGCCAGCAACCTGAGCAACGCCGATACCCCCGGCTACAAGGCCCAGGACCTGGATTTCGATGCCGCGTTGCGTAATGCCCAGGGCCTGGATGCAAACGGCCTGATGAAAACCACCAACGAACAGCATTATGAGATCGGCGGCGGGCTGAACCCGTTCCAGATCGCCAAAGAAGGCGTGCAGCCGAGCATCGACGGCAATACCGTCGACCCGGATGCCGAACGCGCCGCTTACGGCCGCGCTGCGCTGGAGTACCGCGCTTCGCTGAGCTTCGTCGAATCCAAGGTGCGCTCGATGCTCACCGCGATCACGGGGCAATAAGCCATGAGCAACCTGCCCATTTTCGATATCGCCGGTTCCGCGCTGCAGGCGCAGTCCGTGCGCATGAGCACCATTGCCTCCAACCTCTCCAACGCCGACACCGTCGCCGGTTCGGCCGATGCGGTCTACAAGCCGCTGGAGCCGATCTTCCAGTCGGTCACCAGCCGCACCGACCCGAACATCACCACGGTGCAGGTCAAGGAGATCAGCCAGAGCAACGCCGCGCCGATCCAGCGCTACGAGCCGGGCCACCCGCTGGCCGATGCCGATGGCTACATCTACCAGCCCGACGTGGACCCGGTCGCGCAGATGGTCAACCTGATCTCGACCTCGCGCAATTACCAGGCCGGCGTGGAGATGCTGACCACCGCCAAGGAACTGGCGCTGGCCACGCTGACCATGGGTCGCTGACCCTCACTCCCCAGGAATCGACCCCCATGAGCACCACCAACGGCGTTGGCCAGAACAGCAGCGACATCTACACCGCGCTGGGCCTGAACGCACCCAACAGCGACACCAGCAAGAAGAAAAGCACCCTGGACCAGGCCGACTTCATGCGCCTGATGACCGAGCAGCTGCGTCACCAGGATCCGCTCAAGCCGATGGACAATACCCAGATGGTCGCGCAGATGGCGCAGCTGTCGCAGGTCCAGGGCATCACCGACCTCAACAACACGGTCAAGGGCTTCCAGGATTCGATGTCCAGCGACCAGATCCTGCGCGGCGCGGCCCTGGTGGGTCACGAAGTGCTGGTGCCCTCCGAGAAGCTCGCGCTGGAGAAGGACGGCGACGTCACCGGCATGGTCGCCGCGCCCAGCGCCGGCTTCGTGACGGTGGACATCACCGATGCCAACGGCGTGAAGGTCAACCAGATCAGCGTGGAAGCCAAGGCCTCCGGCGAAGTCACCTTCGACTGGGACGGCAAGGATGCCAACGGCAACCGCATGGCCGAAGGCACCTACACCATCGTCGCTTCGCATACCGACACCGCTGGCGCCAAGACCAAGCTCAACACCTATGTGCAGGCCCCGGTAGAGAGCGTCACGGTCGGCACGGACGGCCTGTACCTCAACCTCAAGGGTCTGGGCACGGCCCCGATCGACTACGTGCTCCGCATCAGCTGAGCCGCACCACCCGAATCCACAGGAGCAACCCATGGGCTTCAACGTCTCGTTGTCCGGCATCAACGCAGCCAATGCCGATCTGAACGTCACGGCGAACAACATCGCCAACGTCAACACCACCGGCTTCAAGCAGTCGCGCGCCGAATTCGCCGATCTGTTCTCGGCCACCAGCTACGGCCTGTCCAAGAACGCGGTCGGCTCGGGCGTACGCCTGACCAACGTCGCCCAGCAGTTCTCGCAGGGCAACAACGAACAGACCGGGCGCAGCCTGGACATGGCCATTTCCGGTGAGGGCTTCTTCACCATGACCATGAACGGTGCGCGTGTGTATTCGCGCGCCGGCAACTTCCAGACCGACCAAGCCGGCTACGTGATCAACCCGCAGGGTGCACGCCTGCAGGTGTTCGCACCCAACGCCGACGGCACCAACTTCGATGCCGGCCGCCTGACCGATCTGCAGCTGCTGACCACCGACAGCCCGCCCAAGCAGACCACCGGCGTCAACATCAGCTTCACCCTGCCGGCCAACGCCAAGCCGCCGACCGTGACCACGTTCGATCCGACCGATTCGAACAGCTACAACCATTCGACCGGTGGCATCACCGTGTACGACTCGCTGGGCGTCAGCCACACCCAGACCTCGTACTTCGTCAAGACCGCAACCACCAACCAGTGGCAGGTCTACAACTTCGTCGACGGCCAGCAGGTCGGCGCCGCAACGCCGATGGCCTTCAACGAATCCGGTGCACTGATCAACCCGGCCAACGGCAAGATCGCGTTCACCGCGTTCAGTCCGACCACCGGCGCCGGCGATCTGTCGCTGACCCTGGATATCAGCGGCTCGACCCAGTACGGCGAGAAGTTCGCCCTGCGCAACACCCAGCAGGACGGCTACGCGGCCGGCAAGCTCAACGAAATCACTGTGTCTGAAGAAGGCGTCGTCTACGCGCGCTACTCCAACGGCGATGACCGCCCGCTGGGCCAGGTCGCGCTGACCACCTTCAACAACGCGCAGGGCCTGGAAGCCAAGGGCAACAACCTCTGGGTGGAAACCTTCAACTCCGGCACCCCGCGTACCGGCGCGCCGGACAGCTCCAACCTGGGCAAGGTCCAGGCCGGTTCGCTGGAAGCCTCCACGGTCGACCTGACCGAGCAGCTGGTCAACATGATCACCGCCCAGCGCAACTTCCAGGCGAACTCGCAGATGGTCTCCACGCAGGACCAGATCACCCAGACCATCATCAACCTGCGTTGATGAGCCACTGACCGCAACACGGGAATACACCACCGATGGACAAGGCACTCTACGTCGCGATGACCGGTGCACGCGCCTCCCTGCAGGCGCAGGGCACGCTGTCGCACAACCTGGCCAACACCGATACCCCCGGCTTCAAGGAGGCGCTCGCCAATACCGAGGCCTACCCGGTGAAGGGGACCGGCTACGCCTCGCGCGTGGATGCGATGCACGTCGACGCCGGCTTCAACCGCCGGATGGGCGCACAGCAGCTCACCGGCAACCCGTTGGATCTGTCCCTGCAGGCCGGCAACTGGCTGGCCGTGCAGGCGCCCGGTGCCGACGGTGGCGAGGCGTACACCCGTGGTGCGGCACTGTCGATCACGCCCAATGGCCAGCTGGTCACCGCCGGCGGCCATCCGGTGCTTGATGAGAACGGCAATCCGCTGGCGGTCCCGCCGCACCAGGCCATGGATATCGGCAACGACGGCACGATCTCGATCATCCCGCTGGGCGAAGGCCCGCAGACCATGGCCAACATCGGCCGCATCCGCGTGGTGCAGGCCGAGGATGCCCGGCTGGAGCGCGGCCTGGACGGGCTGATGCGCAACACCGATCCGCAGCAGCCGTTCGTGCAGGCCCAGGGCAAATCGCTGGAAAGCGGGCAGCTGGAAGGCAGCAACGTCGATGCCGCCGGCGCACTGGTGCAGATGATCCAGCTGCAGCGCCAGTACGAAATGCAGGTGAAGGTGATCAAGCACGGCGACGACAACGCCCGCAGTGCCAACAGCCTGCTGCGTCTGGGCGGCTGATCGCCGCCCGTGACGTAATCCCGGCGCAGTTGTGGCACGCGCCATGCATTGCCCTTCACAAGGGCCGCACCACGCGGCCATCCGCTACAACACAGGAATGACGCCATGAACCAGGCATTGTGGATCGCCAAAACCGGACTGGATGCGCAGCAGACGCGCATGTCGGTGGTTTCCAACAACCTCGCCAACACCAATACCACCGGTTTCAAGCAGGACCGTGCCAGCTTCGAAGACCTGCTGTACCAGCAGGTCCGCCAGCCGGGTGGCGCGTCCTCCGCCCAGACGCAGCTGCCCTCGGGCCTGCAGCTGGGTACCGGTGTGCGCGTGGTCGCCACCGCCAAGAATTTCGAGCAGGGCAGCCAGCAGCAGACCGGCCGCGCGCTGGACGTGATGGTCAACGGCCGCGGCTTCTTTGAAGTGCAGATGCCGGACGGCTCCTCGGCCTACACCCGCGATGGCTCGTTCCAGCGCAACCAGGATGGCGAGCTGGTCACCAACAGCGGTTACCCGGTGCAGCCGGGCATCCAGATTCCGGAAGGCGCGCAATCGCTGACCATCGGTACCGACGGCACCATCAGCGTGAAGATGGCCGACGACGCCGCCACCGTGGAAATCGGCGCACTGACCCTGACCGACTTCGTCAACCCGGCCGGCCTGCAGGCCCGCGGTGAAAACCTGTTCCTGGAAACCACGGCTTCCGGCCCCGCGCAGAACGGCAATCCCGGCCTCAACGGCCTGGGCACCGTGGTCCAGGGCGCGCTGGAAGGCAGCAACGTCAACGTGGTGGAAGAGCTGGTCTCGATGATCGAAACCCAGCGCGCCTACGAAATGAATGCCAAGGCGATCTCCACCACCGACGCCATGCTCGGCTACCTCAACCAGAACGTCTGATCGGTCGAACCGGGAACCTGCCATGTCGCGTCTTGCCCCTACCCTCCGCCTGCTCGCCGCCGCCGTCCTCGTCACCACCTTGAGTGGCTGCGTGATCGCCGGCGATGTCCGGCCGTACCCGGCCATGGCGCCGGTCATGCCGGTCATGCCGCCGTCCGCCGAAGCCACCGCCGGGGCGATCTACGCCGCCGGCCCCGGGCTGCAGCTGTACTCGGACCGCCGGGCACGCGATGTGGGCGACCTGCTCACGATCACGCTGACCGAGAACACCACCGCGCAGACCACCGCCAACACCTCCACCTCGAAAGAGTCGGAGCTGAGCATCGGCACCCCGACGATCTTCGGCGCGCCTGTCACGCTGGGCGGCAAGGACATCCTCAGCGCCAGTGCGGCCGGGTCGCGCGACTTCACCGGCAAGGGCACCAGCGCGCAGAGCAACCGCCTGCAGGGCAACGTGACCGTCACCGTGATCCAGCGCCTGCCCAACGGCAACCTGGTGGTACAGGGCGCCAAGAACCTGCGCCTGAACCGCGGCGATGAGCTGGTACAGGTGCAGGGCATCGTGCGCGCGGCGGACATCTTCCCGGACAACACCATTCCCTCCAGCCGCGTTGCCGATGCCCGCATCGTGTATGGCGGCCGTGGCCCGATCGCCCAGTCCAACGCGATGGGCTGGTTGAGCCGCTTCTTCAACTCGGCGCTGTCGCCGTACTGAGCCTGACATGACCTTCTTCCTTTCCCTCATTTGCCGTCAGCGAAGCGCCGAAGCGTGCCCAGAGGCGGCGCGGTCAGATCCGGGCGCGTGGCGACGCCTCGAGCCGACCGGCGCCCTCTGGTCATGGGGCGCGGCGTCGCTCTACACGTCGAAGCAACGAGGCGTGGTGTCGCACGGCGCGACGCGGGCGCTGCTCGCGCTGCTGGCCGTGTTCGCGCTGGTTGCACCCGCCTCCGCCGAGCGCATCAAGGATCTGGCGCAGGTTGGCGGCGTGCGCGGCAACGCGCTGGTCGGGTACGGCCTGGTGGTCGGCCTGGATGGCAGCGGCGACCGCACCAGCCAGGCCCCCTTCACCGTGCAGAGCCTGAAGAACCTGCTCGGCGAACTGGGCGTCAACGTGCCGGCCAACGTCAATCCGCAGCTGAAGAACGTGGCGGCCGTGGCGATCCACGCCGAGCTGCCGCCGTTTGCCAAGCCGGGCCAGCCGATCGACATCACCGTCTCCTCGGTGGGCAACGCGGTCTCGCTGCGCGGTGGCTCGCTGCTGATGGCGCCGCTGCGCGGCGCCGATGGGCAGGTCTACGCGATCGCCCAGGGCAACCTGATCGTCGGCGGCTTCGGCGTGCAGGGCAAGGATGGCTCGCGCGTCTCGGTCAACGTGCCCAGCGTCGGCCGCATCCCCAACGGTGCCACTGTCGAACGTGCGCTGCCGGACGTGTTCAGCGGTGGTGGCGACATCACCTTGAACCTGCACAAGAACGACTTCACCACGGTCTCGCGGATGGTGGCGGCGTTGAACAACGCCTTCGGCGAAGGCGCTGCCCGCGCCATCGACGGCGTCACCGTCTCGGTGCAGTCGCCGTCCGATCCGGGCGCACGCATCGGTCTGTTGGCGCGTATCGAGAACCTGGAACTCACCCCCGGCAGCGCGCCGGCCAAGGTGGTGGTCAACTCGCGTACCGGCACCGTGGTGATCGGCTCCCAGGTCCGTGTGGGCGCGGCGGCGATCTCGCATGGCTCGCTGACCGTCACCATCAACGAGAACCTCAACGTGAGCCAGCCGGGCGCCTTCAGCGGCGGCCAGACGGCGGTCACGCCCCAGTCGACGATCACCGCGACCGCCGATGGCAGCCGCATGTTCAAGTTCAATGGCGGCACCACCCTGGATGAAATCGTGCACGCGGTGAACGCCGTCGGCGCGGCCCCGGGCGATCTGATCGCCATCCTGGAAGCCCTCAAGCAGGCCGGCGCACTGAGTGCCGAGCTGGAGGTGATCTGACATGCGCATTCAACCGGCGCTGGAACTCAACCCCGCCCAGCCCAACAGCCCGGCCAAGGTCGACAAGGTCGCCCGCCAGCTGGAGGGCCAGTTCGCCCAGATGCTGATCAAGAGCATGCGTGAGGCCAGCTTCGGCGATTCGCTGTTCCCCGGCGAAAACACCATGTTCCGCGAGATGTACGACCAGAAGATCGCCGACGCGATGACCCGCGGCCGTGGGCTGGGCCTGTCCAGCATGATCGCGCGCCAGCTCGGTGGCGGCGAAGGCGAGACCGCCAAGCCGGTGGATACCTCGCTCAACCCGGCCGCCGCACTGCGCGCCTACCGCCTCAATGCCCCGGCCGCCACTGGCCTGCCGCTGCCGGCAGCGACGGCGCCGGTGGTGCCCAGTGAAGTGGATCTGCTGCAGCAGCTGGGCGGCAGCGAGCCGTCGGCCGTCCTGCAGCCGATGGAGCGTGCGCTGGACCTGATCGCCGGGCGCGAGAGCAGCCAGATGCACGAGGCGATCGGCAGTCGTGATCCCTACGCCGCCGCTGCCGAGGTGGATCCGGCCAGCGCCAACTGGGCGATGGCCGATGACCGCTGGCAGGACGTCAACCGTACGGCCGCCACCGGCCCCAGCGCGGTCGACAACCTGGCCGCCTCCACCGCGGCTGCGGAACTGGGCCCGCACACGCCGGCCGGCTTCGTCGCCAGCATCTGGGGCCATGCCCAGCAGGCCGCCCGCGAACTGGGCGTGGACGCCAAGGCGCTGGTCGCCCAAGCCGCGCTGGAGACCGGCTGGGGCCGCAAGCTGGTGCGCCGCAGTGGCGGTGACAGCTCGCACAACCTGTTCGGGATCAAGGCCAACGGTTGGCAGGGCGAGCGCGCCACCAGTGGCACCCACGAGTACGTCAATGGCGTACGCCGTAGCGAAACCGCCAGCTTCCGCGCCTACAACTCGGTGGGCGAGAGCTTCGCCGATTACGTTCGCCTGCTGAAAACCAGCCCGCGTTACCAGAACGCCCTCCAGGCCGGCAGCGACGTCCGCAGCTTCGCGCAGGGCCTGCAGCGCGCCGGCTACGCCACCGACCCCACCTATGCCGCCAAGATCGCCGCGATCGCCGGCGGCCCGACCATCGAGCGCGCCGTTGCGGCCGTGACCGATGCCGGCCAGCGCCTGGGTCGCACTTTTGCCAGCACCGCCAGCCCGACCGGGCTGGGTGTCATCCGTCGTTGAGGTAATCCATGTCCAGCGTTCTCTCCACCGGCACCAGCGCCCTGCTCGCTTTCCAGCGCGCCCTGGCGACCACCAGCCATAACGTCGCCAACATCAAGACGCCGGGCTACAGCCGGCAGAAGGTGGATTTCGCCACCGCCAACCCGCAGAACTACGGGTATGGCGACGTCGGCAACGGCACCCGCATCACCGACGTGCGTCGCGTGGCCGACCAGCTGGCGATCTCGCGCCTGCTCGACGGCAGCGGTGAACTGGCGCGCCTGAAGCAGCTGTCCACCATGGCCGACCGCGTGGACGCCATGTTCTCCGACACCGCCACCAACGTCGCCGGTGTGTGGTCGAACTTCTTCGACTCCGTCAGCGGCCTGTCCTCCAATGCCTCCGGCAGCGCCGACCGCCAGAACGTGCTGGATGCCGGCAAGACCCTGTCCGGCCGCTTCCAGCAGCTCAACACCCAGCTCAACAACCTCAACGGCGAGGTCAACAACGGCCTGATCGCCGGCGCCACCGAGATCAACCGGCTGGCCAAGGAAATCGCCCAGCTCAACGGTGCGATCGGTGGCAATGCCGCCACTGCGGCGCCGGATCTGCTGGACCGCCGTGACGAACTGATCGCCAACCTGGTCGGCTACACCGGCGGCAACGCGGTGATGCAGGACGGCGGGCTGATGAACGTCTACACCGCCGGCGGACAGGCGCTGGTGGTAGGTACCACGGCCTCCAAGGTCACCACCGTCACCGACCCCTACCAGCCCGAGCGCCTGCAGCTGGCGCTGGAAAGCCAGGGCCAGAAGATCACCATCGAGCCCAAGACGCTCGGCGGCCAGATCGGCGGCCTGCTGGAGTTCCGCGACACGGTGCTGACGCCGGCCCAGGCCGAGCTCGGCAAGCTGGCGATCGGCATGGCCAGCAGCTTCAACGACGTCCACCGCCAGGGTGCCGATCTTTACGGCCAGATGGGCGGCGACTTCTTCAACATCGGCAACCCGCGCATCACCGCCAACAGCAACAATGCGGGCACCGCCCAGATGACCGCGCGCTTCGGCGATCTGGCCAAGCTGGACGGCCAGAACATCGTGATGAAGTTCGACGGCACCCAGTGGCTGGCCTCGCGCGCTGACACCGGCGCGAGCATCCCGATGACCGGCACCGGCACCGCTGCCGACCCGTTGGTGCTCAACGGCGTCGAGCTGGTCATGACCGGCACCCCGTCCACCGACGACCGCTTCCTGCTGCAGCCGACTGCGGGCGTGGCCGGCAGCATGGCAGTGGCGATCACCGACACCTCCCGCCTGGCCGCTGCCGCCCCGATCAAGGGCACCGCCGCGATGGCCAATACCGGCACCGGCAAGCTGACCGGGGTCAAAGTGACCGACGCGGACAACGCCGCGCTGCGCACGCCGGCGGCGATCGTGTTCATCAGCGCCACCGAATACACCATCGATGGCGGAGCACCCAACACCTATACCGCTGGCCAGACCATCACCGCCAACGGCTGGAGCTTCGTCCTCGACGGCGCGCCCAAGACCGGCGACACGTTCAACATCGGACCGACTCCGGCCGGCTCCTCGGACAACAGCAACGCGCTGCTGCTGGCCAAGGTCGAGCAGGCCAAGGCGTTCAACGAAGGCACCGTCACCCTCAGTGGCGCCTTGGGCGGCCTGACCACCCAGGTCGGTGCCGCCGCGCGTTCGGCCGAGTACTCCCTGATGGCCCAGCAGGTGATCACGGACCAGGCCCAGGCCGCCCGCGACTCGATCTCCGGCGTCAACCTGGATGAAGAAGCCTCGGACATGCTCCGTCTGCAGCAGGCCTACCAGGCCGCCTCGCAGCTGATCTCCACCGCCGACACCATGTTCCAGACGATCCTCGGAGCCGTACGCTCATGAACAATCGTATTTCCACCGGCATGATGTTCAATCAGTCGGTGTCGCTGATGCTCGCTTCACAGGCCAAAATGAACCACCTGGAGCGGCAGATCGCCACCGGCAGCAAGATCGTGTCCGCCAAGGACGACCCGGTCTCGGCCGGCAGCGCGGTCGGCCTGGACCGTACCCTGGCCTCGCTGGACCGCATGCAGCTCAACGCCGGCAACGTGCAGAACCGGCTGGGCATCCAGGAAAACGCCCTGGCCCAGGTCGGCGACATGATGGGCCGCATCACCGAACTGACCATCTACGCCAACAACCCGGCGCTGGCCGCGGCTGACAAGCAATCCATGGTCACGGAAATCGAGGCGATCCGCGGCAATCTGCTGGCGGTGGCCAACAGTACCGACGGCACCGGCCGCTATGTATTCGGTGGCACCGACGACGGCAGCCCGCCCTTCAGCCAGATCGATGGCCGGATCGTCTACAACGGCGACCAGAACCAGCGCCAGGTCGAGGTCGGCCCGGACACCTACGTGCTCGACGCCCTGCCCGGCAGCGAAATCTTCATGCGCATCGTCACCGGCGATGGGCATGTGGATGCCGCGGCGGCCGCCGGCAACACCGGCACCGGCGTGCTCACCAACGTCACCCGCAACGGCGATGGCAGCTGGAATGGCGAGGGCTTCAGCGTGCGCTTCACCGCCGCCGATGCCTACGAACTGGTCGATGCCGGCGGCACCGTGGTGTCCACAGGGAGCCTGAAGACCGGGGACGACATTGTGGTCAACGGCGTGCGCCTGCATATCGACGGCGTTCCAGCGGCAGGTGACACCTTCGAGGTGAGCCCGTCCTCCAGCCGCGACATCTTCGGCACCCTGGATTCGCTGATCGGCGCACTGAAGATGGACACCGGCACGCCTGCCCAGCAGGCAGCCCAGCAGAACCTGCTGCAAAGCGGCCTGCGCGACGTGGCCCGTGCCTCGGAGCGGATGATCGACTCACGCGCCTCCGGCGGTGCTCAGTTGAAGATGCTGGACAATGCTGCGGACATGCGCGAATCGAATGCCGTGACCCTCAAGACCACGCTCTCGCAGATGCGCGACCTGGATTACGCCGATGCGTTGAGCCAGTACCAGCTTGAAAAGACCGCCCTGCAGGCGGCACAGACGTTGTTCTCGCAGATGCAGTCGATGTCGCTGTTCAACACGATCCGCTGACCGCCCCTACAACCTGGGTTGGCCTGAAGGCCGCGATGCTCTGAGCATCGCGGCTTTTTCGTTTTGGGGTGTGGTACAGGCATCGACACCGGGGGCGGCACGGCCTCCCCTCGAAGGTCTCCACGGCGACTCTCCTGCCTGCCCGCAGTGCCCTCTCCCGTCGCCTCTGCCCCGGCCAACGCCAGATGGGCCGGTGAATTGCGCCCTATTGGGCTTCCCCGGCCATTCCAGCCAAATCTCCGCCTAAAGGTTGTTGACAAAGCGCCGTTATTGATTTGGCAACAGCGAAGCACACAGCCAAAAACAAAAAAACGGCGGCGCTTCGTTCCTTTCACCACCGGGATTCCAATAAGGGAGACGACCCATGGCACAGGTAATCAACACCAATACGATGTCGCTCAACGCTCAGCGCAACCTGAGCACCAGCGGCAGCTCGCTCGCGACCACCATCCAGCGCCTGTCGTCTGGTCTGCGCATCAACAGCGCAAAAGACGACGCCGCCGGCCTGGCGATCTCCGAGCGCTTCGGCACCCAGATCCGCGGCACCGATGTCGCCATCCGCAATGCCAATGACGGCATTTCGCTGGCCCAGGTGGCCGAAGGCGCCCTGAGCGAAGTAGGCAACAACCTGCAGCGTATCCGCGAACTGGCCGTGCAGGCCTCCAACGCGACCAACTCCGCCAGCGACCGCAAGGCCCTGCAGGCCGAAGTCACTCAGCTGGTCAGCGAAATCGATCGCGTCGCCAAGCAGTCCGACTTCAACGGCACCAAGCTGCTGGACGGCAGCTTCACCAGCCAGCTGTTCCAGGTGGGTGCGAATGCGGGCCAGGCCATCGCCATCAACAGCGTCGTCAACGCGAAGGCCGATGCCTTGGGCGCTGCAACCTTTGCGAACGTCTACAACACTCAGGCCATCGCCACTGACAAGCCGACGGCTGACACGGTGTTCTCTGGTCTCCAGATCTCCGTGACGCCGAAGGGCGCCGCCGCTGCCACGAGCTACAGCATCGCCGATTTCACCGTCAAGTCCGGTGAATCCACCGTCGCCGCTACTGCTGCCGCGATCAACTCGAAGCTGGGCGAAACCGGCGTCATGGCGAAGTTGGAAGACGGCAAGATCAGCCTGCATTCGGTCAAGGACGGCCAAGCGTTTGCACTCGCGGCAAGTGCCACCGTGCCGCCGGCAGGCATTACGGCAGTTGCCGCAGATTTCGCAAACGTCGGCCTTGCGCAGGTGGCCGCAGGAACGGGCGGCAGTCTCGCGGGCGCCGCAGCTTCCTTCGTCAAGGACTTGGACGTCACCACGGCCGAAAACGCCCAGCAGGCCCTGTCTGTCGTCGATAACGCCTTGGAATCTGTCAACGGTGTGCGTGCCGACCTCGGCGCCATCCAGAACCGCTTCACCTCTGTGGTCGCCAACCTGCAGACCTCTTCCGAAAACCTGTCGGCCTCCCGCAGCCGCATCCGCGACACCGATTTTGCCAAGGAGACGGCCGAGTTGACCCGTACCCAGATCCTGCAGCAGGCCGGCACGGCAATGCTGGCCCAGGCCAACCAGGTGCCCCAGAACGTGCTCAGCCTGTTGCAGCGCTGACATGAGCCGCTCCTGAAGCACGTCAGGGTCGGCTAACCCAACTTACGTGCAACTGCTCAAGGACCCTTCCTCATGGCACAAGTCATCAACACCAACACGATGTCGTTGAATGCTCAGCGTAATCTGAGCACCAGCGGCAGCTCCCTGGCCACCACCATCCAGCGTCTGTCGTCGGGTTCGCGCATCAACAGCGCCAAGGACGATGCGGCC